>NZ_JALMEZ010000001.1:0-751973 GCF_023242495.1 Pseudomonas sp. MWU13-2862
GGTCGGCGTACGCTGTTGCTGTGCTATCGCCTACAGGCTTCATGGCGTTATCCGGCACGGCCAGGTAACGATCCTGCTGCTATCCTCGATCTCTACCCTGTAGAAATCGAGCCACCTGCATGATTCTTATCCTGCTCCCCCACTCCGACTACGACCCCACCGAAAGCAGCGTCCCCTGGCAGGCCATGCGCCGGGCCGGGATCGAGGTGCGCTTCGCTACCCCGCTGGGTGCCCCGGCCTACGCCGACCCGCGTCTGGTGGAGCACGGCTTCGGCCTGCTGAACCCCATGCTGATGACCCGCGACAGTGACCTGCAAAGCTACAACACGATGATCACCGACGAGCATTTTCGCCAACCGCTGGCCTACGCAGATGTCGACCCCACGCAGTTCGAAGGGCTGTTCGTGCCAGGCGGACATGCCGAGGGCATGCGCAGCCTGCTGGAGTCGGACGAAGCCATGCGCATCGTCCTGCATTTCTTCAAAACCGGCAAACCCGTCGCCTCGGTGTGCCACGGCCCATTGCTGCTGGCCCGCACTCTCGACCCCGACAGCGGGCGCTCGGTGCTCCATGGGCGCAAGGTCACCGCATTGCTGTCCACCACCATGGAACTGGCCGCCTGGCTGATCACCGCGCCGTGGCTCGGCCGCTACTACCGGACCTACCCACAAACCGTCGAGTCCGAGATCAAGGCGGCGCTGGCCACGCCAAAAGACTTTTCCCAGGGCCCGCCAGCGCTGCTGCGCGATTCCGCGGCCAAACCGGGCCGTGGCTTCGTGGTCCGCGACGGCAACCTGCTGACCGCGCGCTGGCCAGGGGATTGCCATCGCCTGGCGGCCGAATGGATCAAAATGCTAAGACCCGCACAAGCCGCCTAGGAGCCGGGCTTGCCGGGATGCCGTTCAGTTGAGGAAGTGAGATATTGAAAACGCCGTAGCGCACTCGGAGGATGAGCGGACCTATCGGTTTCTCGAGCGCGGCGTTGAAATATCGCTTCAGTCCAGCTTGAACGCCTCATCCAGCGGCACGCGATAACCGTTGGCCAGGCGATTGGTTTCGTTGGCCATGCCGACCACCGCCTGCAACTCGCCGAACATCTCGTCGCTCATCCCGGCCTTGCGCGCGGCGGCAGTGTGAGAAGCGATGCAATACGGACAGTTATTGGTGACGCTGACCGCGACGTAGATCAGTTCCTTGGTCAGCGGGTCCAGCGCGCCGGGGGCCATGATCTCCTTGAGGCTCTCCCAGGTCCGGCGCAAGGTCGGCGGGTGCGCGGCCAGGCACTTCCAAAAGTTATTGACCTGGTCGACCTTGCGGGTATGCATGATGTCGTCGTAGACGGCGCGCACTTCCGGATTGGCGTCTTCGTATTCGGTCAGATGCTGGGACGGCATGAACGGTTCCTCGGTGAGTGGACAGCGATGGATGAAACGAAGGTTATAGCTGAATCCGTCAGGGCTGTGCTGATCCTTGCGATCCGCGTAAACGAAAACTCCCGGGGCTCTCCCCCGTCCACTGCTTGAACGCGCGGTGGAAGGCACTGGGCTCGCGAAAACCCACTTCCTGGGCGATATCGGCAATGCTCATGGTGCTGCTGCGCAGCCGCTCGAAGGCGATGGCCCGGCGCACCTCGTCCTTGATTTCCTGATAGGAAAACCCTTCGCGCTGCAACGCCCGGCGCAGACTGGCCAGGTGGATATCGAACTCCACCGCCAGTTGCTCCAGAGTCGGCCAATGGTCATAACCACAGGCGCGCAAGCGCTGGTGGACCCGGGCGCTGAAACCCTCGCGATTGCGGAAACGGATAAACACCGACTGCGGCGCATCGCGCAAAAAAGTGTAGAGCGACTTGCGATCCTGCAGCACCGGCAAGCGCAGGTATTCGCGCTCGAATTCGATCTCGGTCACCGCCGCGTCAAACTCCACGTAGGCGCCCCACAGCAGATGTTCATCACCATGGGGCGGACGGGCATGGGCGAAGCGGGCACGGCTGATGGGAATGCGCCGTCCGGCCAGCCAGCACATCAGGCCGACGATCAGGATCAGGAAGGTTTCGGTGATCACCGCTTGCAGGTAAGGGTCCTGGGTCTCGGTGCGCATCACCACGACCACCCGCTTGCCACGGACCTGCACCTGGGCATCGATATCCCGCAGGAACAGGGCGAAATACTCCAGCGACAGACCCAGGGCCTTGCCCACGGTCGGCGCCTGGATCAGCCCCCGGCAGATCAGGGCAAAGCTGCCGATGGGCATGCCGTGGGAATCGAAGCCGAAGAACTCGTCGCCCAGTTCGCCGATCACCGTCAGCCAGAGTTGTGCCAGCAGCTTCGGTGCAACCCGCTCCCCCAGTTCGTCCAGGGAACGCTCGGCAAAGCCCGCGGCCTGCAGCAGCTCGGCAATGCGCTGCGGGCGGTCGAGAAAACGCACCAGCAGGGCTTTAATGAAGTAGGACGACACCGAATGTTTTTCTTTCATGAATCCCAAGCTGCGTATGGCAAAAAGTCACAGGTTTACTGAGCAGTTTCGGCATAGGCCGAGTGGACCGACGGTCCTAGACTGGCCGCACTGGATGAACTGCCTCCACTCCAACCAGGATCATGCAAGCTGATCCCCACAATAATCAGGACTGCCCCCATGTCAAAGCCCGAAGTGTATATCGTCAGCGCCGCCCGTACCGCCATAGGTACTTTCGGCGGCTCGCTGAAAGACGTTCCCTTGAGCGAACTGGCCACCACCGCCGTCAAGGCCGCCCTGCAACGTAGCGACGTCGATCCGGCGCGAGTCGGCCATGTGGTGATGGGCAATGTGATCCCCACCGATACCCTGGACGCCTACCTGTCCCGGGTCGCCGCCATCAACGCCGGCATTCCCAAGGAAACCCCGGCCTACAACGTCAACCGCCTCTGCGGCTCGGGCTTGCAGGCGATTGTCTCGGCGGCACAGACCCTGTTGCTCGGCGACGCCGATATCGCCATCGGTGCCGGCGCCGAATCCATGAGCCGCGGCCCTTACCTGCTGCCCTCGGCCCGTTGGGGCGCGCGCATGGGCAATGTCCAGGCCGTCGACTACATGCTTGGCATTCTCCATGACCCGTTCCACGGCATCCATATGGGCATCACCGCCGAAAACATTGCCGAACGCAATGGCATTACCCGGCAGATGCAGGACGACCTGGCCCTGGAAGAACAACTGCGCGCCAGCCGTGCCATCGAAGAGGGTCGTTTCGCCTCGCAGATCGTCCCGGTGGAAGTGCGCAGCCGCAAGGGCACTCAATTGTTCAGTGTCGACGAGCACCCGCGAGCGACTTCGCTGGAACAGTTGGCACAGATGAAAACCGCCTTCAAGAAAGACGGCACCGTCACCGCCGGCAACGCCTCGGGCCTGAATGACGGCGCCGCCGCCCTGTTGCTGGCCACCGGCGCCGCGCTGCAGAGCGACGGCCTGAAACCCCTGGCCCGCCTGGTGGCCTACGCCCATGCCGGGCTCGAACCGGAGCTGATGGGCCTGGGCCCGATCCCGGCAACCCGCCTGGCCCTCAAGCGCGCCGGCCTGACGGTGGCCGACCTGGATGTGATCGAAGCCAACGTCGCTTTCGCCGCCCAGGCCTGCGCCGTCAGCCAGGAGCTGGACTTCGACCCGGCCAAGGTCAATCCCAACGGTTCCGGGATCGCCCTGGGCCATCCGGTGGGCGCCACCGGCGCGATCATCGCCACCAAACTGATTCATGAACTGCATCGCACCGGCGGCCGCTACGGCCTGGCCACCATGTGCATCGGCGGCGGCCAAGGTATCGCCGTTATCTTCGAACGGGTTTAAGGACAACAGAACATGAGTATTCAACGTATCGCCGTGATCGGCGCCGGCATCATGGGCAACGGGATTGCCCAGGTCTGCGCGGTGGCGGGTCTTGAAGTGTCGCTGATCGACGTCTCGCAGCAGGCCCTGGATAAAGGCCTGGCGACCCTGACCGGCAACCTCGACCGGCAAGTGCGCAAGGCCGTGATCACCCCCGAGGACAAGCAAGCCGCCCTCGGCCGCATCAGCCTGAGCAGCGACTACGCGGTGCTGGCCCGGGCCGAACTGGTGATCGAGGCGGCCACGGAAAACCTCGACCTGAAAAAACGCATTCTGCGGCAGGTGGCCGAAGTGGCCAGCGCCGAATGCATTATCGCCACCAACACCTCGTCGCTGTCGATCACCGAACTGGCGGCGGCCATCGACCAGCCCGGGCGTTTTATCGGCCTGCACTTCTTCAATCCGGTGCCGATGATGGGCCTGCTGGAAGTCATCCGTGGCCTGCAGACCAGCGATGCCACCCATGCCCAGGCCATGGCCCTGGCCAGCCAGATCGGCAAGACCGCGGTCACCGCCCGCAACCGCCCGGGCTTCGTGGTCAATCGCATCCTCTGTCCGATGATCAACGAAGCCATTTTCGTGCTCCAGGAAGACCTGGCCAGCGCCGAGGATATCGACGCCGGCATGCAGTTGGGCTGCAATCAACCGATCGGCCCGCTGGCCCTGGCGGACCTGATCGGCCTGGACACCCTGCTGGCGATCATGGAAAGCCTGCACTCGGGCTTCGACGAACCCAAGTACCGTCCGGCGCAGTTGCTCAAGGAAATGGTGGCCGCCGGTTATCTGGGCCGTAAAAGCGGTCGCGGCTTCTATAGCTACGAGTGCTGATCGTCATGCCCCGTGCAGCCCTCGCCGCCGTGCCTGAAGCCGAGCTTCAGGCACGGGCCTCGCGCCATCTGCAAACCCGCGAAAAAGCCGTGGCGCTGTTTGCCCGGCGCGGGTTCGCCCAAGTGGGCTTGCGTGAACTGGCCGGGCACCTGGGCATCCAGGCGGGCTCGATCTACAACCATATCGAGAGCAAGCAGGCCTTGCTCTTCGAACTGATCGAGAGTCTGCACCTGGAGCTGTTGGGGATTGTCACGCAACCGGTGCGCAGCGCGCGCTCGGCGGAAAAGCGTCTGAACGAGCTGATTGCCGCGCACCTGGACCTGCATCGCGCCAAGGGTGATTTCTTCCGGGTCGCCGAGCATGAGTTCCATTGCCTGGAAGCCGCGCACCAGGCAGCGATCCTGGTCTTGCGCAGGCGCTATGAGACTCATTTGATCAAGTTGCTGGGGCCGTTGGGCTTGTCGACCGACGCCACCCTGGCCCTGACCACCGTGCGGACCTTTCTCTGCCTGCTGAACAACCTGCCGGCCTGGACCGAGGAAGCCGGACTGGATGCGGCGACCTATCGGGCGTTGATGCACAATATCGCGCTGGGGGCGGTCAAGGGCGCGCTGAGCAAACCGCCCTTGTAGGAACCAGGTGTTACAGGCAGGTTGCTAGCGCGGCCAGCCTTCTCACACCAATCGGCTTGCTGACGGTCGCGTAGTAGTCGACCCGCGTGTCCGCGCCTTCGTGGCGCACGTCGGCAAAAAACTCCGAGCCCCGGGTATAAACGGTCGAGCCGCTCTTGTAGCCGGGTTGCAGATAAGCCGCCGCATCGACACCGAACACCGCCTCTTCCTGCCAGGCAAACTGAATGCACTGGGCCACGACATCCTCGGCCTTGCTCGACGTGAAGCTCTTGGTCGGCCCGGTGGTACGGGTCTGGTTCATCGCAGGCCCCATGCAGCCCGCCAACGCCACTGCCGCCAACGCCCCGATTAACATCCGCATGACCATTCCCTGCCGAAAAAAAGAAGCGACTTTAGCATTGTGGCGACTCAATACGAATCACTACCGCGCAAAAGGCCTCACGCTGTCAAAAGCCGCTCTCCCCGCCCCCGGTCCGCTCGCCTGCGACGTCGCAGCGGGTTGCACAAACGCGCCCGGTTGTCCAAGCTCTGCCCACTGATTCAAGGATGGCTCATATGTTCAAGACGTATTTCAACAGGGTACGACCGGGCCTGTGCCTGCTGTTCAGCGCACTGGCTTGCTCCACGGCCCTCGCCGAAACAGCGTCCGCCCCCTTCCCGGATGCCACCGCCAGCGACCCGACGAAACTCGGCTGGATGATCGGCGCCCCGCCGCCGGCCGATCGCATCCTGCGCTTCGAGGACGGCAGCTATTTCCGTTTCCCGGCCCTGCGCTGGAGCGTCTCGCACTTTCGCCAGTTGATGCCCACCACCAATGTGTCCCGGGGCCTTGAAGGGCCGGTTGCGTTGCCATCAGTCTTGCGCAATGACATTGATCGCCTGAGCTTCACCACCCTCGACACGAAAACGCCGATGACCTGGGAACAATCCCTGGCGGCGACCTACACCGACGGCATCGTGGTATTGCACCGTGGCAAGGTGGTGTACGAGCGCTACTTCGGCTCGCTTACTCCCCAGGGCCAGCACGCCGCGATGTCGGTGACCAAGTCGGTGATCGGTACCCTGGGCGCGACGCTGGTGGCCGAAGGGCTGATCGATGTGAACAAGGAGGTCAAGGACTATGTGCCGGAGCTGGCGAAGTCGGCCTTCGGCACTGCCAGCGTGCGCCATGTACTGGACATGACCACGGCGCTGGACTACAGCGAAGACTACGGCGACCCGAATGCCGGTGTCTGGGCCCACGCCCAGGCCGGCAACCCCTTGCCCAAGCCCGCCGACTACCAGGGTCCGCGCACCTACTACGAATTTCTCCAGACCGTGCAACCGCAAGGTGAGAACGGCAATGCCTTCTCCTACAAGACCGTCAACACCGACGTGCTCGGCTGGGTGATCGCCCGGGCCACCGGGCATAACGTGGCGCAGGTGCTGTCGGAACGGATCTGGAGCCGCATGGGCGCCGAGCAGGATGCTTATTTCACCGTTGACTCGATTGGCACGCCGTTCGCCGGCGGTGGTCTGAATACAGGTCTGCGAGACCTGGCACGCTTCGGCGAAATGCTCCGTAACGACGGCCGCGCCAACGGCCAGCAGATCGTACCGGCTAAGGTGGTCGAGGATATTCGACGTGGGGCTGACAAGGCCGCATTCGCCAAAGCCGGATACTCGCTGCTCAAGGGCTGGAGCTATCGCGACATGTGGTGGGTGACCCATAACAACCACGGGGCCTATATGGCCCGGGGCGTCCATGGCCAGCGGATCTATATCGATCCCAAGGCCGAGATGGTGATCGTGCGTTATGCCTCCCACCCGGTGGCAAGCAATTCGGCGAACGACCCGGTGACCTTGCCGGCGTTCGAGGCATTGGGGAATTTCCTGCTGGAGCATCCGCAGAAGTAACCCGTTCCGGAGCCTGAATCCTTGAGCCTTGCGTCGCCTGAATCGACGCCTTCGCGGGCAAGCCCTGCTCCTACAGTGATGTGTCGTACACAATATGGGTGAGCGACACATCACTGTAGGAGCAGGGCTTGCCCGCGAAGAGGCCCCAGAGCCTTACACCCTCCCCAAGAACGCCTCACTCGCCCGTTCAGGCATCCTCGAGAATCAGGTCCGCGCCCTTCTCCGCCACCATCAGCACCGCCGCGTGGGTATTGCCCGACGTCACGTTGGGGAAAATCGACGCATCGACAATCCGCAGCCCCTTCATCCCATGCACCTTCAGGCGCTTGTCGACCACCGACACCTGCGGATCCGAACCCATCGCACACGAACCGCACAGGTGATAGATCGACCCACTGTTCTCGCGGAAATACTCCAACATCGCCGCGTCGTCATTCACCGCCTTGCCCGGCAACACTTCATCGACGGTAATCGCCCGCAAGGCCGGCGCCTGCATGATCTTGCGAATCAGCCGGCTGCCCTGCAACACCTCGTCGATATCCTTCTCGGTGCTCAGGTAGTTCGGGTCGATCAGCGCCGCATCCGCCGGGTTCTTCGAGGCGATCCGCACGCTGCCGCGACTGGTCGGCCGGCACGGGTTGAAGCACAGCAGGAAGCCCGAATACGGCTCCGGCTTGAGGCTGGCCTTGTTGTTCTTCGGAATCTGGTACGACAAGGGGTTGAAGTACATCTGCAGGTTCGGATGCGCCTGCTCTTCATTGCCGCGGAAGAACCCGCCGGCCTGGTTGACGCTCATGGCCAGCGCGCCCTTGCGGGTCAGCAGGTATTGCAGGCCCAGCTTGAGCTGGCCGAACAACGAGCTCAGCTCATCGTTCAAGGTCGGGATATTGGCCTTGTAGTAGTAGCTCACGCACAGGTGATCCTGCAGGTTCTGCCCCACCGCCGGCAGATGCTTGACCACCGGCACCCGATGTTCGCTCAACAGTGTCTGGTCACCGACCCCGGACAGTTGCAGGATCTTCGGCGTATCCACCGCACCGGCACACAGGATCACTTCCTTGTTGGCCTTGAACGAGCGCGCCACGCCGTGCTGGCTGATGGAAATGCCGATGGCCCGCAGGTCGTTGTCGAACAACACCCGATCCACCAAGGCATGGTGTTCGACGGTGAGGTTCGGCCGGCTCAGGGCCGGGTGCAGGTGGGCGAAGCTGCTGGAGCTGCGCTGGCCATTGCGGGTGTTGACGTCATAGACCCCCGCCCCTTCGAACTTCGGTCCATTGAAGTCGTCGCTGCGCTGATAACCCAACTGCTGGCAGCCTTCGAGAAATACATCGCAGATCGGGTGCGTATGCCCCTGCATCGGCGTGATGCTGATCGGCCCGCTGCCGCCGTGATATTCGGTATCGCCCAACGGGTGGTTTTCCAGTTTGCGGAAGTACGGCAGCACGTCCTTGAACGCCCAGCCGTCATTGCCGTTGGCCGCCCAGTCATCGAAGTCATGGGCCTGGCCACGCACGTAGACCATGGCGTTGATCGAACCCGAACCGCCCTGGACCTTGCCCCGGGGCGCGTAGATTTCCCGGTTGTGCAGTTGCTTCTGCGGCTGGCTGTAGTACATCCAGTTGAAGGTCGGGTTGTAATACATCTTGGCGAAACCGACCGGGATCTTGAACCAGAACGAAGCGTCCTTGCCGCCCGCTTCCAGCAACAGGACCGAGTATTTCCCCGAAGCCGACAAGCGGTTGGCGAGGATGCAACCGGCGGCGCCCGCGCCGGCGATGATGTAGTCGTATGTCATGCAGGTTACCGCTGATTCGTTGAAAACGCCGCCCTGTCCCAGGGCGGCAGGATGGCTCAGCCCCTGGCCGGCGAGGTGTCTTTCACATCGGCGGGCGTCGGCGCCATTTGCAGGTGCAGCCGCTGGCCGGTGTAGGGCGTGTGCTTGCGCACCACGTCCATGTTCAACTCGACGCCAAGACCCGGTTCGGTCGACGGGATGATGTAGCCGTCTTCCCATTGCAGCGGCTTGGTCAGCACTTCGGCGTGGAAACCGCCCCAGGTCATGATGCTTTCCTGGATCAGGAAGTTTGGCGTGCAGGTCGCCAACTGGAAGCTGGCCGCGGCGCCGATCGGACCGTTGTAGAGGTGCGGGGCGATCTGCGCGTAGTAGGCCTCGGCCATGCTGGCGATTTTCTTGGCTTCCAGCAGGCCGCCGCAGCGCGCCACATTCATCTGCAGGATCGACGCGCCGCCGGCCTGCAGCAACTTGAAGAACTCGTACTTGGTGGTCAGCCGCTCGCCGGTGGCAATCGGGATGGTGGTCTTGGCCGCCACTTGCGCCATGGCGTCTTCCTGGCCGGGCGGTACCGGCTCTTCAAACCAAAGTGGGTCGTACTTCTCCAGGCGCTTGGCCAGGCGAATCGCCGACGACGGCACCATCTGCCCGTGGGTGCCGAACAACAGGTCGCACTTGTCGCCCACCGCTTCACGGATCTTGCGGCAGAAGGTTTCGCAGCGCTCCAGCACCTCCAGGGAAATCTGGTGGCCGGAATAGGCGGTGTAAGGCCCGGCAGGGTCGAACTTCACGGCGGTGAAGCCCAGTTTCATATTCTCTATCGCGCATTCGGCGGCCAGGTCCGGGTCGTCGTAGTCGTACTCGCCACGGCTGTTGACCGGGTACAGGTAGGTGTAGGAGCGCAGGCGCTCGTTGACCTTGCCGCCCAGCAGTTCATAGACCGGCTTGTTCGCCGCCTTGCCGATGATGTCCCAGCAGGCCATCTCCAGGCCGCTGACCACACCCATCATGGTCAGGTCCGGACGCTGGGTGAAACCGCTGGAGTAGGCCTGGCGGAAGAAGCGCTCGATATGGTGCGGGTCCTGGTCCTGCAGGTAACGCTCGAACACGTCCTCGATGATCGGCACCATCGCCTTGGGACCGAAGGTGGCGGCGTAGATCTCGCCGACGCCTTCAATACCGCAGTCGGTCTTGAGCTTGACGAACAGCCAGTACATGCCACCGATGTGCGGCGGCGGTACGGCGACAATATGGGTTTCCAGGGAGACGATTTTCATATCAGGCACCTGCCTTTTTATTGACCAGCGCACGCAGCGCCAGGGCCGCCAGGGTTCCAAGCCCGCCAATAAAGGCGATGTAGCCGAAATAGAGCTTGTAACCGAGGGCGCCAGGGAAGTTTTCCGTGAGATAACCGTTGATCAACGGGATAAAGGTGTCCGGCAGGTAGCCGACCACCGAGACAATGCCGATGGCCAGGCCGGTGATCCGCAGCGGGATCTTGCAGGTGTCGAGGATTGCCCAGTACAACCCGCGAATGGCGTAGGTCATCAGGCCGATAAAGATCACCGTGGCCACCAGGACACCGATGCTGCCCAGTGCAGGGAAGACGATCAGCCCGAGGATGCCGAGGGTCGCCAGCAGCAGTGCAACGATCAGCACCGAGATATTCGAGAACTTGTCCCCCAGGTAGCCGCCGCCGAGACCGCCGATGGGGCGCATCCACAACTTGATGGTGGTGATGGTGCCGGCCATGACCGCGGTCATGCCGCTGCCTTGCAGGTAGTCGGAGAAGCTGTAGGTGGCCCAGAAGATGTGATAACCGCAGAACACGATGGCGGTCACCAGCCACAACTCAGGGATCTTCACCAGGAAGGCCAGGTCGCTGAGCAGAGTGTGCGAGGCCTTTTCTTCCTGGGTTTCAACGGCCGCCACGGACTTGGGGTCCTTGAGCGAGACCAGCACGCAACCGATGGCGATACAGGTAAAGGAGTACAGGTAGACCACATGTTTGAAGCCTTCGGCCGCCGACTCGCTGCGGGTCTCGGTGGCGTAGGCGAACAGCCCCAGGGCCACGGTGGCGAGCATGGCTTCCACCAGGCCGCGACCGCCGTCGAGGATGCCGAAGAAGCGCCCCTGCTCGGAGGCCTCGGCGATCATCTTGACCCGTTTGAGCACCGAGGCCCAGAAGGTCAGGCCGGTGGTCAGGCCCCAGCAACCGAAGATGATCATCAGGCCGGTCATCGACGGTGCGGTGGAATACCAGATCCCCAGCAGGCCGGTGGCGACCAACGAGAAGAAGATCAGGAAGCGCGGTGCCAGGCGATCCGCCAGCCAGCCGCTGGGCAGGTAGCTGAGCAGGAAGAGGGTGCCGAGCATCGAGTACAGGTAACCCAGCTCGCTGTGATTGATATGGAACACTTCGAGCATGGTGGTCTGGTAGACCTGGCGCAGGTAGAGGATCGGGTAGATCGCCCCGGCGGCCAGCACCAGCAACATCAGTTGGAAATAACGGCTGCCCTTGTCGCTTCTGGCGGACGTGGCGGCGGCGTGAACCTGAACAGCAGCAGGCTTGGACATGTACTGGGACCTCGGGCGATCCGGCAGTGCACGGTCGCCCTTCTCTATCGATTGTTGTTATTGGAATAGCGTGTCGCGTAAAGCCTGTCTCAGTACTTCATGACCACCAGTCGGGTCTGGGTGAATTCGAGCATGCCGTGCTTGCCGTCATCGCCGCCCAGGCCGGAACGTTTCCAACCGGCGTGGAACCCTTGGTAAGGATCGGCCGGGGTGCGGTTGACGTAGAGCTCGCCGGACTCGATGGCATTGGCCACTTTCATCGCCGTGCGGTAGTTCTCGGTATAGAGCACCGACGACAGGCCGAACTGGTGATCGTTGGCCATGGCCAGCGCCTCGTCGATATCACGGTATTTGAGCACCGGCAGGACCGGGCCGAAGATTTCTTCCTGGACGATTTCCATATCCTGGCGGCAACCGCTGAGCAGGGTCGGCGGATAGAAATGCCCCGGGCCTTCGGGGATCCCACCACCGGTTTCCAACACCGCGCCGTCGGCCACGGCCCGCTCGACCATGGCGTGGATATTGCGCCGTGAGCTGGCATTGACCAGCGGGCCCATCAGGCTGGCATCCGCGGCGCGGTCACCAAACTGCACCGCGCTGATTTTCTCTTTCAGCAGCGCGAGGAAACGGTCGTGCACGCTTTCGTGGACATAGACCCGCTCCACCGCCGTGCACAACTGGCCGCAATGGGTGGTCTTGGAGGCGACGATGGCGCTGGCGGCCTGTTCCAGGTCGGCATCGGCCTCGATGATCGCCGGGGTCTTGCCGCCCAGTTCCAGGGATGGCTTGGCGATATTGGCCTTGCAGTAGTCGAGCACGATGCGCCCGGCGTTGACGCTGCCGGTCAGGGTGATCAGGCCGACGGCCTTGTGGGTGCAGACGCTGGCGGCGGTGTCGTGGTCCATGGTGAGGATATTCACCACCCCGGCAGGCAGGCTGGATTGCTGCACGGCCCGGGCAATTTCAAAGGCCGAGATCGGCGTGTTGTTGCTCGGGCGCACTACCACGGTATTGCCGGCGATCAGCGCGGGGGCGATCTTGCGCAGCAGGGTGTAGACCGGGTAGTTGAACGGAATCAGGCAAGCGACGACGCCGATGGGCTCGCGCTGCAGGAACAGGTTTTCGTCCGGGGTATCGCTGGGAATGATCTCGCCTTCGATGCGCCGCGCCCATTCGGCGTGGTAGCGGGTGATCTGCGCGGCATAACGGGCTTCGTTGCTGGCGTCGGCGACGCTCTTGCCGGACTCCGCCGCCAGGGCCTGGCCGATGTCTTCGGCGCAGGCTTCAAGGGCGCCGGCAAAGCTGCGCAGATGTTCGGCGCGTTCGATGCTGGTGAGCTTGCCCCAGAGCTTCTGGGCGGCGGCGGCGGCCTCGACGGCTTCGACCGCCTCGACGGAGGTAGCAGCCGGTACGTGGTCGATCAAGGCTTCGGTGGCAGGGTTGTAGACCGCGATCCGGGCAGTACCGGCGGGCTCGACGAACTGACCGTTAACAAAGTTGCGCTGGGTGGACATGTACTGGTTCTCGTACTTTTCTTATCTGAGAAGCCAGCAGTCTTGTCATCCGACGCGGGATGAACAAACGATTAATTCAGGCGGTAAACATTCAAAAAATGCAGGTTACCGCCCAACCTTCAGATAACCGGCATCGGCGCCGCCATCGACGGCTCCAACTGCCGCCGCGCCAGCTCCAGTTCTTCCTGCAACCACTGGCTGAAAATCTGCAACTGGGGGATCTGCGTCTGTTCCTGGCGGGTCACCAGCCAGTAGGACTGGTGACCGTCGACATGCACGTTGAGCACCTGGGTCAACTGTCCGCAGGCCAGTTCGCCGGCCACCATATGCCAGTCGGCGATGGTGATGCCCAAGCCGTCGATGGCCGCGCGAATCGCCAGGTCCAGCAGGTCGAACTCATAACCGCTCAAGGTATCGACGCCACTGATCCGCGCCGCGTCCAGCCAGTGTTTCCAGGTCAGGTAGCGCTGATCTTCCTTGGCCAGTACATGCAGCAGGGTCAGGCGGTTCAGGTCGATCTCTTCCTGCCCGCTCAACTCGCGGGCATAGAGGCTTGGCGAGCAGACAGCGATATGCCGCTCGTGCATCAGCAACGAGCTGTCCAGGCCATCCCATTCGCCATCGCCGAAACGTATCGCGCAGTCCAGGGTACTGGTCTCGGCCAGGCTGTCCTGCAGGCGTGTGGTGATGCTCAGTTCCAGCCCCGGATGTTGCTGGCGCAGGCGCCCCAGGCGCGGCAACAGCCAGCGGCTGGTAAAGGTCGGCGGCGCATTGATGCGCAAACGGTTGGCGTGGTTCTTCTCCTGGATGCCACGCACGGTCATCTCGATCTTGTCGAAGGACTGATGCAGCGCGCGCAGCAACACCCGCCCGGCACTGGTCAATTCGAGGTGGTGATGACGGCGCTCCAGCAGGCTTTCGCCCAGTTGCTCCTCAAGCTGACGGACCTGGCGGCTGACGGCGCTCTGGGTCACGTTCAGCAGCTCGGCGGCGCGGGTAAAGCTGCCGGTGCTGCCAGCCACTTCGAAGGCTTTGAGCGCATTGAGCGCGGGCATTTTGCGTTTCAAGAAAAGACACTCACCAAGGGGCGGACGGCCACAAGCATCGCATGGGGCCGGGGGTGGGTAACATTCCTTTTTGTCTATCGTCCTACAAAAAATGCGAATCCTGTCCGCCGCCTCAAAATGTGAGGCCGACGCAGATCTTGAGAACACAACGGAACCTGTAGGAGCAGGGCTTGCCCGCGAAGAGGCCCTCAAGATCGCTAAAAGCTTCGCGGGCAAGCCCTGCTCCTACAGGATGTGTGTCGTGTTCCAGATCAGCGATAAAGGAGGTTGCGATCAAAGGTCGCTTTTGCAAGAAAACCGTCGCCCCGAGATAAATAGCACGAGTATTTCGCACAGCCCTCATGAGTATTCAGCACTGGTTCTTTTCAACTTATAAACGTTACCCTGCCCTATAACTTCAAACAGAAAATTTCCACGCACTTACATTGGGCGCCACGCCAACTTTTGCCCCATTGTGTCGCACTCCTCTAACAACTTATTTTTTCAGGCCACGCAATGACAGCTATAAAAAATACACCAACAAGAACCCTCGGCCTGCTTGCTTTTATATTCACCTGCTGCAATGCCAGCACCCATGGCTTCAGTATTTTTCTTTATTCCGCCCTGTTACCCGAAATCCGCCAGCACTTCTCCCTGAGTTATAGCCAGGCCGCCTCCATTGCCGCTTTGCTGCAACTCTTCTATATGGGCGCTTCGATTGCCAGCGGGATCGCCGCCGCCTGGATCAGCCCCTTGAACATGGTGCGCCTGACCATGCTGCTCAGCCCGGTGCTGCTGGCGCTGGCGGTCGCCACGCCCTGGGTCCTGCCCTTTGCCTTGTGCCTGGCGCTGGTCTCGGCCTGTGCGGTGTCCAACTGGAACGCGATTGCCGCCCTGGCCGGCGAAGTGATTCCCGCGTCCCACCGCAGCCGGGTGCTGGGACTGGCGTCTTCCGGGGCGGCCTTTGCCATCTGCCTGAACGGCATCCTGATCGCCCTGCTCCAGGGTATTTCCCTGGGGGCTTTCTGGCTGATCTGCGCCGGGCTCACCTTGATCGTCACCCTACTGACCCTCTGGGCCCTGGCGCCCCTCGGCCGCCAGCCGGACACTCGCCCGACGACGGCCGCCTCCCTGGGCCAGGTACTCCGGCGCTGGCTGCGCCTGTGCCTGGAACAGCCCATCGCCGTGCATATCCTGCTGCTCAGCGGCTTTATCGGCAGTATCAGCGGCCCGTTCCTCAACTTCCTCTCGGCCTTCGCCAGCGAACGCCTGGGTGCCGGCCCGCAGGTCACCGGCTCGCTCTGGACCTTGATCGGCGCCTGTGGCGCGCTGGGTGGGATGTCGCTGGGGTCACTGGCTGATCGCTGGGGCGCGCTGCGGGTCATGGCCATCAGCATCGGTGCCTTCGGTCTGGCCATGCTCGGCCTTCTATTGCACCCCGGCCTGCTGCTGACCTGGCTGGCCGCCGGGTTGTTCGCGCTGTTCTACTTTCCGGTCTGGGGCCTGATGGCCGCCTACCTCAGCGCTCGCCTGACACCCGTGCAAAGCCTGCAAGTGGTGAGCCTGAGCATGGTCGGCTACGGCCTGGGCAGCGCCAGCGCGAACTGGGTCAACGGCCTGTTGCTGCAAGCCGGCGGATCGTTCGCCATCATCCATGCCTGGATCGCCGGCTGGGTGCTCGCCAGCCTGCTGTTATTGCAGGTCATGGCCCGCCACCAGCGCCGTCGGCCGCTGCTCCAGGAGCCGGTCTGAACGCAGTAGCTGGCGCCCGAGCATCTCCACCATCGCCTCGAGCCCCGGTTCCTGACAGGCCGACGAACGCCAGAGCATCAGCCGGGCCGGCTCGATAGCCGGGAAACCGTCTCGCTCATCGAGAATCCGCCAGCCCTCCGGCACCAGCCGGCGGGCAGTCACCCCCACCGTGTCGCCGCCCTCGATGGCCACGCCGATCCCTCGCGGGCTCTGGCTGGTGTAAACCACATGCCACGCCCGACCGGCCTCGGCCAGGGCGTCGATGGCATTGGCGCGAAAGGCGCAGCCCTCGGCATAGACCGCCAGCGGCACCGACTGGTCATCCGCCCAGGCACGCTCGTCGGCGGTCACCCAGACCAACGGCTCGTCGCAGAGAAACTCGCCCTGCTGCAGATTGGCGTGCTGCACCCCGAGCACCAGGTCCAGCTCGCCGCGCTGCAGGCGCCCGACCAGGGCCACCGAGGCTTCACAGCAGACGTCCGGGCGGACCTTGGGAAAGTGTTCGCGAAAATCCCGCAAGACCCCGGCCAGGCAGTATTGCGCGTAGTCCTCGGGCATCCCGACGTGGATGCAGGCGAGGTCATTGGGCAGGTGCGCCGCATTGATCGCCTCGTTATGCAGCTTGAGGATGCGCCGCGCATAGATCAGAAAGGTCTCGCCGCTGGGGGTCAGGCTGAAGCTGCGGCTGGTGCGGTGGATCAGCGGCGTGCCGACCACCTCCTCCAGCCGTTGCAGACTCTGGCTGACGGTCGACTGGGTTTTGTGCAGGCGCTCGGCGGCCGCCGAAAAACCCTGGCATTCAATAATCGCCACAAACACCTTGAGCAATGTTCCGTCCAGATGACCTGACATAACTATCGCTCCTGCCGATGGATTCGATCGTAACTCATCATTTCTATTACTCCTGAATTTGCGCAACTATCAACTCAACGCCGAGACAACTTCGAACCTTGCACTGGCGACTAATGATCGTTAACTTCAGGAGCCCGAAATGAGCCTTCAACTTGCCGATGCCGAAGTGGGTGATATCAGCGATATCGTCAACACCGAACGTTATCCCATTCATGATTCGGGCCATGTTCAATTACAGGCGCTGATCGATCACGCCCGTGCCGAACTGGCCGTCGACGGTTGCTGCCTGCTGAAGAACTTCCTGCGCCCCGAAGTGCTGGAGCAGGCTCGTCTCGAAGGTCAGGCACTCTCGGACAAGACGTTTTATTCGGTGCGCAAGGTCAACGCCTACTTCACCGAAGACGATCCCTCCCTGCCGGCCGAAGACCCGCGCCGCACCTTCATGGAGCGCACCAGCGGCTTTGTGACCCGCGACATGATCGCCCCGGACGCGATCATTCACCGGCTCTACGTCTCGCCGATGATGAAACGTTTCATCAGTGCCTGCCTGGGGGAACCTGAGATTTTCGAATATGCCGACCCCTTTGCCGGCCTGGTAATCAACGTGATGCCAGAGGGCACCCAACAGCCTTGGCACTTCGACACCAACGAATTCATCGTCAGCATGATGACCCAGAAGCCCGAGGCCGGCGGCCTGTTCGAATACGCGCCGATGATCCGCTCGCGCATGGCGGAAAACCTCGGCGCGGTGGGTCAGGTGGTGCGGGGTGAGGATCGCAGCCGGGTGAAATACCTGGAGCTCAATCCCGGCGACCTGCAGATCTTCAAGGGGCGTTTTTCGGTGCATCGGGTGACCCGTGTCGAAGGCGCGGTCGAGCGCAATACCGCGATCTTCGCCTACTCGGAAAAGCCCGGAATCATTGGCCGCGCCGAGCGCACCAAGCAGCTCTACGGGCGCCTCTCCGAAGCCCATCTGCAAGCCGAGCGCAGCCGGGTGCGCAGCGACCAACTGCTCGACTGACCTCTCCTGTAGGAGCGAGCTTGCTCGCGATGGTGGTGAACGATAACGCGGTGCGCCTGATAGCCAGCGGCGCCCTTGCGGCCATAGCGAGCAAGCTCGCTCCTACAACGGGAGCGCGGACTTTATAAGAACGTATTTCCATCACCGACCGGTATTAGCGAGGAACACCCCATGAGTCTTTCCGGCCCCAACCGCAACCCCGCCGACTGCGAACCCACCCACGCCGAGATCCAGCAGATCCAGCTGGACCGCCTGCAACGGGTGCGCAACGAACTGAAAAAGCGCGACTACGCCGCCTGCGTGTTGTTCGACCCGACCCATATGCGCTACGCCACCGGCTCGCGCAATATGCAGGTGTACTCGGCCCGCAACCCGGCGCGTTATGCCTTTATCCCCGCCGAAGGCCCGGTGGTGGTCTTCGAATTCGGCGGCTGCCTGCACCTGGCCGAATCCCTGAACACCGTCGACGAAGTGCGCCCGGCCAAGGCGATCTCCTATTACTTCTGCGACAGTTTCCTGAGCAATGTCACCGCCGACTGGGCCGCCGAAATCGACGACTTGGTGCGCAAATGCGGTGGCGGAAAACGCATCGCCATCGAGAGCGCCACCTCGGCGGCGGCCTTCGAATTGCAGAAGCTCGGCTACCAGGTCTTCGATGCCCAGGAACCACTGGAACGCGCGCGCTGCATCAAGGTGCCGAACGAGCTGAAGATGATCCGCGCCAGCCTGCGCGCCACCGAGGCCGGCGTGAAGCTGATGGAAAGCAAGCTCAAGCCCGGCATCAGCGAAAACGAACTCTGGTCGCACCTGCACCAGCACGTGATCGCCACCGACGGCGACTATGTGGAAACCCGCCTGCTCTCCTCTGGACCGCGCACCAACCCCTGGTTCCAGGAGTGCAGCACCCGGCCCATCGAAGCCGGCGACCTGGTGGCGCTGGACACCGATGTGGTCGGTCGTTTCGGCTACTACGCGGACTTCTCGCGGACCTTTCTCTGCGGCGAACAGGCCGCCACCCGCAAGCAGCAGGAGCTGTACAAGCTGGCCTATGAACAGGTGCAGACCAATATGGAAATGCTCAAGGCCGGGCGCAGCTTCAAGGAGTATGCGGAGCTGGCCTGGAAGATCCCCGACCACTACAAGGCCAACCGTTATTTCGCCCTGGCCCACGGGGTTGGCATGACCGGTGAATACCCCTACGTGGTGCACCGCGAGGACATCGATGCACTGGGCTATGACGGGGTGTTCGAGGCGGGCATGACCATCTGCGTGGAAAGCTACATCGGCCACGACGAAGGCGGCGAAGGGGTCAAGCTCGAAGAGCAGATCTACATCCACGAAAATGGTATCGAGCTGCTCTCGGACTATCCGTTCGACCCGCGCCTGCTGCCCGTTTAAGTCTTGCCGCCCTACCCCGCGCCGGCACTCAGCCCGCGAGGTAGGGCCATCAGGAGCGTGTCTGGCGCGAGAGGACAATCAGTAATGTGCGTTTTAGGAATTTTCCTACGCTGAATTTATCGTTTGTTCATCCGGAGCCAGATGACAAAACTGCGAGCATCTCAAATAAAAACAACACGAGAGCCGCACCATGTCCTATCCCACGTCCCGCCTCCTGAATGCTCCGCGCTTTGATCTGCCGTTGACGTTTTTCCTGACCGATCACGGGTCCGCCCTGGATCGCCAGCGCTAGCTGCCAACCCTCTGTTCGCAGTGGCACCCAAAAGACGCATTTACGCCCCAGTATCGGAGAGGCTCATGAAAGACCTGACTACCCTGGACGGCTCCGCGCCGCATCCAGCCGTGGATGACCTGTGCACCCAAGCCAAGCGCGGCCAGATCAGCCGCCGGCAATTCCTCCACACCGCCACCCTGCTCGGTATCACCGCCGCCAGCGCCGGGAGTTTCCTCGGCCCGGCGCTGTTCAGCGATTCGGTCCAGGCGGCTGAAACCGGCACCCCACGCAATGGCGGCAGCCTGCGCTTTGCCTGCGCCATCCAGGAAATCCAGGACCCGATGCTCATCACCTGGATCGAAGCCTCGAACCTGATGCGCAACAGCCTGGAATACCTGACCTGGGTCGATGCCCAGAACATCACCCACCCGTACCTCGCCGAAAGCTGGAAGCCCTCGGACGACCTCAAGGAATGGGTCTTCAACCTGCGCCAGGATGTCAAGTGGAGCAACGGCGACGCCTTCACCGCCGACGACGTCGAGCACAACTTCCAACGCTGGACCGGCGCCGAGTCCAAGTCGGTCAACCGCACTGCCTTCCAGGACATCGCCTCCTTCGAAAAACTCGGGCCTTACCAGTTCAAGCTGATGCTCAAGCGGCCGATCCTGGCGATTCCAGAAATGCTCAACGCCTTCACCTGCGCCATCGTCCACCGCAGCTTCAAGGCCGGTGACGACTGGTCGAAAAACCCGGTCGGCACCGGTCCTTTCAAGCTCACCTCGTTCGCCGTGAATAAGGAAGCCACCTTCGCCAAGCGCGCCGATTACTGGGGCAAGCCAGCCTATCTGGACGAGCTGCGGTATGTCGACATGGGCACCGATGTGTCCACCCAACTGGCCGCCCTGCAAGCCGGGCAGGTCGACGTCCTGTACCGCGTCACCGTGGCCGAACTGGACCTGGCCAAGCGCCTGCCCAACGCCAAGCTGCTGACCTGCAAATCGGCGCAGACCGTGGTGATGCGCATGGCCGTGGACCAGAAACCGTTCGACGACCTGCGCATCCGCAAGGCCGTGGCGCTCTGCGCCGACAACGCGCAAATGCTCAAGATCGCCTATCGCGGCATGGGCACCCTGGGCGAGGACCACCACGTGGCACCGTCGCACCCGGAATACTTCCCGCTGCCCAAGCGTGCCCGCGACGTGGCCCAGGCTAAAGCACTATTGGCCGAAGCCGGACATCCCAAAGGTATCGATATCGACCTGATCGTCGGCAACACCCAGGGTCGCTACGAACAGGACACCGCGCAGATCCTCCAGCAGAACTGCCTGGAAGCCGGTATCCGCATCAACCTCAAGGTGATTCCCGCCACCCAGTACTGGCCGATATGGGACAAGGCCGCCTTCAGCCTCACCTACTGGGCCCATCGCCCGTTGGGGGTGATGTCCCTGGAACTGGCCTACCGCGGCGGCGGTGCCTGGAACGAAAGCCACTACAAGGACCCGGCCTTCGACGCCGCCCTGAACAAGGCCATGGGCATCGTCGATCCGAAACAGCGCTCCCTGGCGATGCAAAGCGTGGAGCAGATCCTCCAGGACGCCTGCGTCATCATCCAACCGTTCTGGGCCGACAAGTTCACCGCCACATCGCAGAAGGTCCAGGGCTTCCAGGTCCACCCATCGGACTTCTACCCGATGAACGAAACCTGGCTCAGCGCCTGATCCGACCTTTGAAACAATGAGCTCGCCCACCCCGGTGCGGCGAGCCGGCAACTGTATAGCCGGAGCATGCAAACATGGCTGATT
This sequence comes from Pseudomonas sp. MWU13-2862, assembly GCF_023242495.1. NCBI lineage: Bacteria > Pseudomonadati > Pseudomonadota > Gammaproteobacteria > Pseudomonadales > Pseudomonadaceae > Pseudomonas > Pseudomonas sp. MWU13-2862. Next base: position 21,243 of record NZ_JALMEZ010000001.1, read on the forward strand.
TTCTGTGGCGCAAGCTACTGGCCCTGGCAGCGACGTTATTGTCGGTGTCACTGATCGTTTTTTTCGCCCTGGAGCTGAATATCGAGGACGTCGCGATCAACGTCCTGGGTCCCTACTCCGCCGCCGACCAACGCGCCGCCTGGCTCACCGAGCACGGCTACGACCAACCCTTCCTGTGGCGTTACCTGATCTGGCTGAAGGACTTCGTCAGCGGCCACTGGGGCACCTCGGTGCACTTTCGCGAACCGGTGATGGACCTGCTGCTGCCCAACCTGGGACAGACCCTGATGCTGGCGGGTCTGGCGCTGTTGATCATGGTCCCCGTGGCCCTGACCCTCGGCGTACTGGCCGGGATTCGCCAGGGTTCGCCGCTGGACCGCCTGGTGTCGTTCCTGTCCATCGTCACCACCTCGATCCCGGACTTCGCCAGCGCGGTGTTCGTCTCGGCAATCTTCGTCTTCTGGCTCAACTGGCTGCCGGGCGTCAGCAGCATGAGCGACGGTTTCAGTGCCCTGCAACTGGCGATGCCGCTGATGGTGCTGTGCCTGTTCGGCGTCGGTTACCTGGCGCGGATCACCCGGGCGTCGATGGTCGAAGTGATGCAGGCGCCGTATATCCGTACCGCCCGCCTCAAGGGTGCCTCGACCTCACGCATCGTGCTGCGCCATGCGCTGCGCAATGTGCTGATCGCACCGATCACGGTGATCATGCTGTACATCCCGTGGCTGCTGTCCAACGTCATCGTGGTCGAGGTGTTCTTCGCCTACAAGGGCTTCGGCTCGCTGCTCTACACCGCCTCGCTGAACCATGACGTCTACCTGATCGAGGCTTGCGCCATGATCAGCGCGCTGGTGGTGGGCGCGACCAAGATCTTCTCCGACCTGGCCTATACCTGGCTCAATCCGCGCATCACCTTGCGCAGCCTTGGCGGGAGCGCCCGATGAATCTTCTGCATGCATTCAAGAACCCGCTGGCGGCCCTGGGCCTGTGTCTGGTGGGCGGTTGGGTGATCCTCGGGGTCTTCGCCCCCTGGCTCGCCCCCCATGACCCGCTGGAAAGCTTCACCCCGCTGCTGACGCCGTTCAGCGACGACGGCAGCGGCCAGACCTTCCTGCTGGGTACCGATGTGCTGGGCCGCGATATTCTCTCGCGACTGATCTGGGGCACCCGCACGGTGCTGCTCTGGTCGACCCTGGCGACCCTCACCGCGTTTGCCTTCGGCATTGCCATGGGCCTGTGCGCCGGCTACTTCAATGGCTGGGTCGACTCGGTATTGTCCTACATCGCCGACACCGTGCTGTCATTCCCGGTGCTGGTGCTGTACATCGTGATCATCATCGCCCTCGGCGCCTCGGCGTTGAACATCCTGATCGCGGTGACCTTCACCAGCGCCCCGGCGATCTTCCGGATCATGCGCGCTCTGACCATGGACCTGCGTTCGCGGGACTATGTGCTCAGCGCCATCACCCAGGGCGAAGGCGCCCTGCGGATCATGACCGTGGAAATCCTGCCCAACTGCGGTGGCCCGCTGATCGTCGATTTCTGCCTGCGCATCGGCTACACCGCGATCATGATCGGTGCCCTCGGCTTCCTCGGCCTCGGCCTGCCACCGCCGACCCCGGACTGGGGCGGCATGATCAACGAAGGCCGCAGCATGGCCATCGCGTTTCCCCACCTGGTGATCTTCCCGTGCATTGCCATTTCCACCCTGATGCTTGGCCTCAGCCTGCTGGCGGACGGCCTGGACGAACACGCCCAGAAAGGCACAAGGAGTTGAGTATGAGCAGCCAACAAGTATTGCGCGTCGAGGGGTTGTCCATCGAACTGCCGCCGGGCGCGGACCGCAGCCATGCGGTACAGAAGATCGATCTTGATGTGCGCAAGGGCGAAATCCTCTGTGTGATCGGCGAGTCCGGCTCGGGAAAATCGGTGCTCTCCGGGGCCATTATGGGCGACTACGCCAAGGGCCTGTGCCACAGCGAAGGGCGTATCGATTTCCTCGGCGAGGACATCTGCAGCATGCCCGAAGCGCAGTTGCGCGGCCTGCGCGGCAACCGCATCGCGATGATCTTCCAGGAGCCCATGGCGGCCCTCAATCCGGCGATCCGTATCGGCCGGCAGGTGGAGGAGATCTTCGAGATCCACGCCCCGCAGATGGGCGCGGCCGAGCGGCGCGAACGCATGCTCGCGTTGCTGGAGTCGACCCAGTTGCCGGAGCCGCCACGGATCGCCAACAGCTTTCCCCATCAGCTCTCTGGCGGCCAATGCCAGCGGGTGGTGATCGCCATGGCCCTGGCCATGAACCCGGACCTGCTGATCGCCGACGAACCGACCACCGCCCTGGATGTCACCACCCAGGCCCAGGTCCTCAAGCTGATCCGCGAACTGCGTGGGCGCGGCCAGCACGGCATCCTGTTCATCACCCATGACTTCGGCGTGGTGGCGGAAATCGCCGACCGCATCGCGGTGATGGAAGGTGGTCGGCTGGTGGAAATCGGCGAGCGCGACCAGGTCTTGCAGGCGCCACGCCACGCCTACACACGCAAGCTGATCGCCGCGGTCCCGGCGTTGAATCCGGAGCTGCACGCGCCCTGCGCCGACGGTGAGATCGCCCTGCGGATCGAACACCTGAACAAGACCTACCACGTCGAAGGTCGTCAAGTCTGTGCGCTCAAGGATGTCTCGCTGCAACTGCCGAGGGGCAAGACCCTGGCGATTGTCGGCGAGTCCGGCTCGGGCAAGAGCACCCTGGTCAAGGCGGCGATCCGCCTGGTGGACAGCGACAGCGGGCATGTCTGGCTCGGCGACAGCGACTTCCTCGCCCTCAAGGGTGAGGCACTGACCCAGGGCCGGCGGCAGATCCAGATGATTTTCCAGGACCCCTACGGCTCGCTCAATCCGCGCCATCGGGTCGGCGACATCATCGCCCGCGCCGCGCAATTGCGGGGACTGTCGGCCAAGGACGCCTGGATCGAAGCCGGCGACCTGCTGGAACAGGTCGGCCTCAAGCGCGACGCCCTGAAACGCAAACCCCGGCAGTTCTCCGGCGGCCAGCGCCAGCGCATCGGCATTGCCCGCGCCCTGGCCATGCGCCCGCAGGTCCTGATTGCCGATGAAAGCGTCTCGGCCCTGGATGTCTCGGTGCAGAAACAGGTGCTGGAATTGCTGGCCGAGCTCCAGCAACGACTGAACCTGAGCATCCTCTTCATCACCCACGACCTGCGCGTGGCGGCGCAGATCAGCGATCACATCGCGGTGATGCGCCAGGGCGAAGTGGTCGAGTACGGCACAGCCGAGCAGGTACTGCTGCACCCTCGACATGGCTATACCCAGACCCTGCTGGCCGCCGCGCCCGGGGCGTCGGTGCGACCGCCAACCCAGGCGGGACCGGCACCGGGCCTGAGTGCCGCCGGCGGCTGATCCTCCCGGCCCGCTAACACCTGGACGTTGTTCGCAGCCTCCGTCGTAGCGGGCCCTACCCCTTTCATCCAGACCACGCTTTTGCCGTGGCCGGGATGGCTGTTGCCAACAATAAACCTAGAGAAGAGACGGAGCGACCATGAACTTGAACACCACCCGGGCCTTGCGCTCATTAACCCCGCTGGCGCTGTTGGGCGCCCTTTCCACGCCCGCAATGGCGATCCAGGTCACCGACAACCTGGATATCGGCGGCGCTGTCCGCTATCGCTGGGACTACGCCCCGGATCGCGATATCCAGAAGTTCGACTTCGACACCGCGTTCCTCACCGCCAAGTACAACTCCGACACCTGGATCGCCGCCGCCAAGTACCGCTTCTACGGGCGCTCCTATCCGTACCAGTACACCGATCGCATCGGCGCGGTGCAGTTCGCCGAGACCGCCTGGGTCGGCTACAAATTCAACCCGGACCAACAGGTGCAGGTCGGCCTGAACCAGATTCCGTTCGGCCTGCAACCCTACTTCGGCAGCACCTTCTATGAAACCCTGGGCAACGTGGTCGGCCTGGAAGACGTGGAACAGGTCGGCGCCAAATACATCCAGCAGAACGGCGACTGGAACCTGCAAGCCGGCTTCTACCTGCGCCCGGCCCTGCAAGGGCGCGGCACCAGCAACGGCGACACCTACTCCACCGTGGTCTCCCGGGCCGACAGCTATGTGACCGATGGCAGCAACAACCAGGAACACAACACCGCCGTGGTGCGCCTGGCCAAGGCCATGCAACTGGGTAACTGGAAATCCGAGGTGGGGATCTCGGGCCTGACCTCGACCCTGGAAAACCGCGACACCCGCGAAGACGGTCGACGCAATGCCGTGGCCATCCACTACCTGGGCAAGGACGGTCCGTGGGGCCTGCAATTGCAGGCGGCGCGCCAGCAGATGTCGCCACGCAATCCCGGCAGCAACGAGGTGGTGACCTTCGGCGGCTATGACGGCACCTTCAACGTCGCCAGCCGCGGCAACCTCTATGTCGCCGACCTGAGCTACGACGTCGACGGCAAGTACCTGCTTGACCAGATCAGCGGGATCAAGCTGTACGCCAACTACAGTGCTTTCGACAAATCGGCGGATGACTTCAAGACTTCCCAGCGCCTGATCCTCGGCACCTCGTTCTCGGTGAGCAAATTCTGGGTCGCCACCGAATGGCTGATCGGCAAGAACGATCCTTACATCGGCGGCAGCAGCTATACCCAGAGTCTCGCGGCCGGCGGGACCGATCTCTGGAAAAACCAGCTGTATGTGAACATCGGTTATTACTTCTGAGGGTGCTGCTTGCGGGTGACAAGAACGTGAGTCTTGCAGCGCACTCACGGGCGTTATCGCCGGCAAGCCGGCTCCTACAGGTGGGTGCTCGTCCACGAGATTGCATCGTGTTCGAGCACCCACCTTTTACCTCCTCATTTCGTTGCGCATCTTTGTGGGGGAGCACCTGGGCTCTCCCACCTTTTTCCATCCCCACCGTTTTTTTAACTCACTCCCGCCAAGCAACGCTTGCATCGGCCCGCCGCTGATAGTCAGATACGTCCTACATAGAAAACACTTCAAAGAACAACAATAAACCGACTCCACGCTGGCCGATCCCGTGCTTCAACACGGTGTTTCGCAGGTGTGCGCCAGCCGGTCCGGAGTATTCATTTCATGCGTCAACTGCCCTCGCTGAACATGCTCCGCGTGTTCGAGGAAGTCGCCCGGCATCGCAGCTTCAGCCAGGCCGCCGCGTCCCTGAACGTCACCCAGGGCGCGGTCAGCCGACAGATCAAGCAACTGGAGGATTACCTTGGCGTCGCCTTGTTCGTGCGCACGCCGCGGGGCTTGTCACTGACCGAATCAGGAACGGCATTGTCACCGCAGTTGGGCGATGCCTTCGACCATATCGAACGTGCCCTGCAAGCCGTGCGGGTGCCCAATCTGCGCCAACGCCTGCGTATCCTCGCGCCACCGACCTGGGCCACCCGCTGGTTGTCGGCGCATCTGCGAGCGTTCTGCCAGCGCTACCCGGATATCAGCCTCAGCGTGACCAACCAGGCCAGTCATGACAGCCTGGCCGAGGTCGACTGCCAGATCCGTTTCGGCCTCGAGGCGGATACACATTGCAGCAGCCAATTGCTGGTGATGGAGCGGCATATTGCCGTGGCGAGCCCGGAGCTGTTCGAACAGGGCGAGGCGCCGGACCTGCGCCACTCTCCCCTGCTGCATATCCTGCACGACGGCAAGCGCCTCAAGGTCTGGGAGAACTGGCTGGCGGCGATGGGCCGTGAAGACATCGATGCCCGGCAAGGGCTGGAATTCAGCACCCTGGACCAGGTGATCAACACCGCATTGGCCGGTGGTGGGCTGGCGGTGATCGACCGGCAGATGATCGTCAAGGAACTGGCCAACGGCAGCCTGCTGCCCATCACCCCGGTGGAGGTGGTCGGGCCGTATGGCTATTGGCTGGATGTGGCGAACGACAAGCAGGGGTTGTCGAAAGTGCGGCTGTTTACCGAGTGGTTGAGCCTGGTGAGCAATCCCTGACTCAAGGCCCGATGCAATCCCCGGCCGTTTTCCGAGGCAACACAAAAAAAGGAGAACTGAAACCCGCTACCGCGCCCTTCCCACGCCCCCCCTGTAGGAGCGAGCTTGCTCGCGATGGTCGTGAACGATAACTCGGGGCGCCTGATACCCAGCGGCGCCCTTGCGTCCATCGCGAGCAAGCTCGCTCCTACAGGGTGTGAGGGGGCGACGGTGCCTTAGAGGCCGCCCATCAACAGGTATTTGATTTCCAGGTAGTCGTCCAGACCGTAATGCGAACCTTCACGTCCCAGGCCCGATTCCTTGATGCCGCCAAAGGGCGCCACTTCGGTGGAGATGATCCCTTCGTTGATCCCCACCATCCCGGCTTCCAGGCCTTCGGCCATGCGCCAGACACGGCCGATATCGCGGCTGTAGAAATACGCCGAGAGACCGAATGGCGTGTCATTGGCCCGGCGCAACACCTCGGCCTCGTCCTTGAAGCGGAAGCACGCCGCCACCGGGCCGAAGGTCTCTTCCTGGGCGATCAGCATGCCATCGCCCACATCGGTGAGGATGGTCGGTTCGAAAAAGGTCCCGCCGAGGGCATGACGACGACCGCCGCACAAGATCTTGGCGCCCTTTTCCAGCGCATCGCCGACATGCTGCTCGACCTTGCTCAAGGCGGCGCTGTTGATCAACGGCCCCTGCTCGGTTTCGCCGTCCAGCGCATTGCCGACCCGCAGCGCCTTGACCGCCTCCGCCAGCTTGGTGGTAAAGGCCTCGTACACGCCATCCTGGATGAAGAAGCGGTTCACGCAGACACAGGTCTGCCCGGTGTTGCGGAACTTCGAAGCCATCGCGCCCTTCACCGCCGCGTCCAGGTCGGCGTCATCGAACACGATAAACGGAGCGTTACCACCCAACTCCAGCGAGACCTTTTTCAAGGTGTCGGCAGCCTGGCGCATCAGCAGCTTGCCGGTGCGGGTCGAACCGGTGAAGGACAGCTTGCGCACCACTGATGAAGCTTGCAGCGCGCCGCCGATAGCCACCGCATCGCCGGACACGATGTTGAACACGCCGGCCGGAATCCCCGCCTGCTCTGCCAGTACCGCCAGGGCAAAGGCCGACAGCGGCGTCTCTTCCGAAGGCTTGAGGATCATTGTGCAACCGGCGGCCAGGGCCGGGCCGACCTTGCGGGTGACCATCGCCAGCGGGAAGTTCCACGGAGTGATCGCCGCGACCACACCGATGGCTTCCTTGGTGACGATGATCCGCGCATCGGCCTTGTGGCTCGGGATCACATCGCCATAGGCGCGTTTGGCCTCTTCACCGAACCACTCGAGGAAACTGGCGGCATAGACCACCTCACCCATGGCTTCGGCCAACGGTTTCCCCTGCTCGCGACTGAGCAAGGTAGCGAGTTCACGCTGATTACTCAGCATCAACTCGCTCCAACGCTTGAGGCGCACGCTGCGATCCTTGGCGGTCAGCTTGCGCCAGGCCGGCAAGGCGCGCTCGGCGGCGGCAATGGCCAGGACGGTTTCTTCAGCGCCGGCGCGTTGGACATCAACGATCAACTCGCCATTGGCCGGGTTCAGCACCGGGTAAGTCGGCCCACCGCTGGACCATTGGCCGTCGATGTAGTTACCGGTACGGATCAACTCGCTCATGCCACGGCCTCGGTCAAGGTGAAAGCTGCCTCGCCCGGACGGGGCGAGCGCAGGATACGTTTGCCGGCGGTGTAATCGTTGATCACATCGCACGGGGTGTAGTTGCGTTCCAGCTCGTACAGCTCGTCGGCGTCCAGGCGGGTCTCCAGGGCCGCCAGGGCACTGTCGAACTGTTCGGTGGTGTCGGCGCCCACCAGCATGCAATCCACGCCCGGGTGATTGACCACCCAGGACTGGGCGATCTGCGCATTGGATACACCACGACGGCGGGCGACACGCTGCACCGAATGGGCGATTTCGAAAGACGCTTCGTCGCTGTACATCTGTTGGGTGAAGAAGTCGGTCTGGTTGCGGGTCGACTGCACGTCGCCGGTCAGCAGGCCGCGCGCCAGCGGGCTGAACACCGAGACGCCGAGGCCCTGGTCACGGCAGAACGGCAGCATCTCGCGCTCTTCTTCGCGGTAGGCGCAGTTCAGTTGCAGCTGCATATTGATCGGCTTGACCCAGCCGTTGCGCTCACAAGCCATGAGAATCTTCGCCAACTGCCCGGTGAGCATCGTCGAGACGCCGATATAACGAGCCTTGCCGGAACGCACGATGTCGTTCATGGCGCTCATGGTTTCCTCGACCGGAGTGTTGATGTCGAAGTAATGCAGCATGAAGACATCGACGTAGTCCATATCCAGGCGTTTCAGGGACGCCTCGATGCTGTCCATGATGTGCTTGCGCGAATGGCCGCTGGCGTTGATCCCGCTGCGGGTGCCGTAGCCGACCTTGGTGGTCACCACAATGTCTTCGCGACGGGTCAGGCGCTTGAGAATGCGCCCCACCACTTCCTCGCCGACGCCGGCGGAATAGAAGTCCGCCAGGTCGATGAAGTTCACCCCGTTGTCCAGCGCGTGCTTGACGATCGGTTCGCTTTTCTTCTCATCGAAGATCCACGGTTTCCAGTCCGGCGTACCCATGTTCATGGTACCGAGGCACAGCTTGGAAACCTGCAGGCCGGAATTGCCCAGACGAATGTATTGCATGGCGCGGACCTCAGGCTTTCGGGGTGTAGAAAGGGTTGGCGACGTGGTTGACCACATCGGCGAGCTGGGCACGTACCGGCAGGCCGGTCAGGGCGGCGCGGATTGCGGTGCGGCAGGCGTTGTAGTTGTTCAGGTAGACAGCATCGAGGTCATCGCAGGAAGGATTGACCCAGTTGGCGGTGACGATGGCCCACTCGTCCTCGGCCTCGGCCGGCAGGGTGCCGTCGAGCAGGGCTTCGAGCACGGCCTTGGCGATCCCGGCCTGGGACGCGCCCCAGGTGGCATTGCCGTGGAAGTCGCTGCCGATGGCGGCCTTGTTGACGTAGAGGGTCATCGGCTTGACCGGAATATTCGGCTGGGCGATCACCATAAATGGGCAATGACCCTGGCTCGGCGACGCCAGGCTGTTGGCGAAGGCCTGGCCAGCCGGGCCGTTGCGCGGACCGATGAGGATATTGATATGGGCGGCGTTCACGCCGGGGCCTTCGAAACCTTCGCCGATGTACAGGTCTTGTTCTTTCATGGGTTTTTATCTCGCGGACGCAGGGAATTGAGGGTGATCAGAAACGCGCACGCACCCTGGGGCACGAACGGTCAAAGTCGGGAAACGCAGAGCGCAGCAGAAAGCTGGCGAGGACGCGGCAGTGGGGCTGGGTCATGGTGCAAACGCTCTTTTTTTTATGAGTGAGCTGGTGTTTGCGCTTTTTTATCACTGGGGCTGGAGGGGGCTGTAACCATTAAAAGTCATGGGGGCATGAGGTTTAGTCATGGCCCCGATCATGGACGAACACACGCCATGGCCGGGGTCATCCCCAGCCACGGGCACAGGCCGACAAGAAGGCGCTGCCAGATCCAAAAACATGATCTGTATGGCTCCAGACGCGTCAAAGCCTCGCAGGCTCACACGGCGGCTGTACATGTGATATCCACCGACACCGGCGGACAAACTCCAGGCAAAAAAAAGCCCAAGCGGCTGATGGACGCTTGGGGCTTAAAAATGCATAAACCGTGGTAGGTGAACGCAGGGCAATATTAACCCACTGCGACAATCTGTAACAAGATGTTTTTCAGCTTCCTATTGACATAACCCCTTCAATAACCACATGTTTTTCATGGCTTGAGATGAACCATAATGGAGCACAAACAGTGGTTTTTTATTCCTGAAAGAAGCGGTTGGATGCTTTGATATCACCAACAACAGTATTTGCTTCGCCAACCGGAGGCGGTGACAATTGCCGTTCCATTTTCTTTCGAGGTTTGCAACATGCGTAAAGCACTTACCGTCCTGGCCCTCAGCGCCCTGTTTGCCCAAGGCGCCATGGCGGCGGGCGGCACACAGGCCGCGGTCGGCGGTGGTCTGGGCGGCGCCCTGGGCAACGTATTGGGCCAGAAGATGGGCGGCAGCACCGGCGCAGCAGTCGGCGCGGGCCTGGGCGGCGCGGCCGGTGGTGCCGTAGCAGCCAAGAAAGGCAAGAAAACCAAGGCAGCCATTGGCGGCGGCCTCGGTGCAGCCGGTGGTTCGCTGCTGGGCAACCAGTTGGGCGGCAAGACCGGAGCGGCCATCGGTGCCGGCCTGGGTGGTGCAGCCGGTGGTGCACTGGGCGGCAAGTAACACACGGTCATTGTAGGAGCCGGCTTGCTGGCTCCTACAGGGATTCGCCGTGTTTTCCAGGTCCCATCAGCTTTACCCAGTATCGATCCCGCTGATATCCGCTATTGCCGAGGATCCGTTCTATTGGCGCCAGTGCCGTTTGTAAAATGGCCACCACTGCCTCACTACCGTCAGGTGAGGGGGATGTCTTTCCGGAGACCGCCATGAAATACCTTCTGTTTGTCCTGCTCTCGCTGTTCAGCCTGGTTGCTACCGCCCAAGGTGATGTGACCGCCGCTCCCCAAGGCCAGGGTGCAACCGCCAGCACCAACGCCGAGCCCTATGACTATTCCGAAGACCTCGACATGGCCAAGGCCGTGCGCGCCGACAGTGCCGCCGCCTCCGATTGTGGTCCGGTGCAGGGGCACGTGATCTACGTTGATGGCCAGGGCGTGCGCCACGAAATGAATTTTATCCGCCTGGGCAACGCTTGCCAGCACGGGTGATCACCATCCCCTTTTGGGAACCGGCTTGCTGGCGATGACGGCCGGATAGTCGACGCCGGGCTTGCGGGCCTCATCGCCGGCAAGCCGGCTCCCACACGGTTCGGTACTGCTCTCAAGATCCCATGCCCCCGTGTGCCCCCCACCCAGCCCGAACCTTCCCTCTGCCCACCTCCCCCCTCGCCTGAAAATACTTGCAAGTAGTGACTTGCAAATTGAAAGTCGCCCGCCTATATTACGATCATAATATTACACGCATAATCATTACCGCACTCCGAGGCCCCAACCATGAAAAGGACAAGCCTGGCCCACCTGCACTGCCCCGTGGCCCGCAGCCTTGAGCAGGTCGGTCAGTGGTGGAATATCCTGATCCTGCGGGACGCCTTCTACGGTCTCAGCCGTTTCGATCAGTTCCAGGAAAGCCTCGGGATTGCCCCCAGTATCCTGACCCGCCGTCTCAATGACCTGGTCGAAAGCGGCTTGCTCGAACGCCGGGCCTACAACGATGCCCCACCGCGCTTCGACTATCTGCTGACCGCTCGCGGTCGGGATTTCAGACCGGTGCTGCTGACCTTGATGGATTGGGGCAACCAGCACCTCTCACCCGAAGGCCCGACCACTCAACTCGTCGACAGTGCCAGCGGCGAACTCGTCGAACTGGCCCTGATCGACCGTCGCTCCGGGCAGACCATCAGTCGGCGCCACAAGGTCGTCGCCGGCCCGGCTGCCGACGAGCCCATGCGTCGACGCTTTGAAAAACGCCGCCAACTGGCGGCGCTGCAAAACCCTGATATCGCTCCCCCCCTCTCTGCCAACCGGTAACTCCGTCATGACCAACCTGTCCTCGGCCTCTGCCCCTGAACTGGCCGTTCAGAAAAAACCGGTGCTGTTCAAGCGCCTCCTGCTGCTGACGGTGGTCACTGGCGCACTGGTCTTCGCCGCTTTCTACGGCCTGCACTGGTGGACGGCCGGACGCTTTATCGAAAGCACCGACGACGCCTATATCGGCGCCGACGTGACAGTGATCGGGCCCAAGGTGCCGGGTTATATCGCCGAGCTCAAAGTCACCGACAACCAGTTCGTCCACGCCGGTGACCTGCTGGTGAAGATCGATGACCGCGACTATGTCGCCGCCCTGCAAAAGGCCGAAGGCGCGGTCGCAGCTCAACAGGCGCTGCTGGCCAATCTCGACGCCACCGAGCAGTTGCAGCACGCGGTGATCAGCCAGGCCCGGGCCGGCATTGATGCGGCCAATGCGGAAACCGTGCGTTCGCGCAACGACCACGCCCGCTACGAAAGCCTGGTGGGCCGCTCGGCGGTGTCGGTGGAAAGTGCCCAACGGGTCGATGCCACCTTCAAGACCGCCCAGGCCAATGGCGCCAAGGCGCAAGCCACGCTGCTGGCCAATCAACGCCAGGTGGACGTGATCGAGACCCAGAAATTGCAGGCCAAGGCCGCGTTGATGCAAGCGGTCGCCGAACGCGACATGGCCCGCCTGAACCTCTCCTACACCGAATTGCGAGCGCCGGTGGACGGCGTGATCGGCAACCGTCGGGCACGGGTCGGCGCCTTTGCCGCGGCCGGTTCGCAGTTACTTTCCGTGGTGCCGCAGCAGGGCCTCTGGGTCGACGCCAACTTCAAGGAAGACCAGTTGACCCATATGCTGCCCGGCCAGGCCGTGACCATCCGCGCCGACGTGCTGCCCGGCAAGGTCTTTCACGGCCACCTGGACAGCCTGGCCCCGGCCACCGGCGCCCAGTTCAGCGTGCTGCCACCGGAAAACGCCACCGGCAACTTCACCAAGATCGTCCAGCGGGTGCCGGTCCGGGTCATGCTTGACCAGGCCGATGGCGTGCTCGGGCAGCTGCGCCCGGGCCTCTCGGTCACCGCCGAAGTCGATACCCTGCACAACGCCAATGGCGTCGCCAGCCGCCCGGCTGACCAACGTGCCACCAGCCAACTGGTCAGCACGCCATGAGCACCCGCGCCCCGGCCAAGCCTTTCGACGCGGCGTCGATGAGCACCTCGGTCAAGGTGTTCGCCTTTGCCACCCTGTGCGTGGGTATGTTTATCGCCCTGCTGGACATCCAGATCGTCTCCGCCTCGTTGCGCGATATCGGCGGCGGACTGTCGGCCGGTACCGATGAAACCGCCTGGGTGCAGACCAGCTACCTGATCGCCGAAATCATCGTGATCCCGCTGTCGGGCTGGCTGTCGCGGGTGTTTTCCACGCGCTGGCTGTTCTGTGCCTCGGCGGTGGGGTTCACCCTGGCCAGCCTGCTTTGCGGAGCGGCCTGGAACATCCAGAGCATGATCGTGTTTCGCGCCTTGCAAGGGTTCCTGGGCGGCTCGATGATCCCCCTGGTGTTTACCTCGGCGTTCATGTTCTTCAGCGGCAAGCAGCGCGTTATCGCCGCCTCGACCATCGGTGCCATCGCCTCCCTGGCGCCGACCCTCGGCCCGGTGATCGGCGGCTGGATCACCGATATTTCCTCCTGGCACTGGCTGTTCTACATCAACCTGGTGCCCGGTGTGTTCGTCGCCGTGGTGGTGCCGATGCTGGTGCGGATCGACGAGCCGGACCTGCGCCTGATCAAGGGTGCCGACTACCTGAGCATGCTGCTGATGGCGGTGTTTCTCGGCTGCCTGGAATACACCCTGGAGGAAGGCCCGCGCTGGAACTGGTTCAGCGACAGCACTATCCTGGCCACCGCATGGATTTCCGGCCTCGCCGGGCTGGCCTTTGTCAGCCGCAGCCTGATGGTGGCCAATCCGGTGGTCGACCTGCGCGCGCTCAAGGAGCGCAATTTCGCCCTGGGTTGCTTCTTTTCCTTCGTCACCGGTATCGGGCTGTTCGCAACCATTTACCTGACGCCACTGTTTCTCGGCCGAGTGCGTGGCTATAGCGCCCTGGACATCGGCCTGGCGGTGTTCTCCACTGGTCTGTTCCAACTGGCGGCAATTCCGCTGTACGCGTTTTTTGCCAACCGGGTCGACCTGCGCTGGCTGATGATGGTGGGGTTGGGGCTGTTTGCCGTGTCGATGTGGGACTTCTCACCGCTGACCCATGATTGGGGTGGCAAGGAGCTGATGTTGCCCCAGGCACTGCGGGGCATGGCCCAGCAATTCGCCGTGCCGCCCACCGTGACCCTGACCCTCGGCGCCCTGGCACCGGCACGTCTGAAACAGGCTTCGGGCCTGTTCAACCTGATGCGTAACCTCGGCGGCGCCATTGGTATCGCGGCTTGCGCGACGATTCTCAATGATCGGACCAACCTGCATTTCAACCGGTTGGCCGAGCACCTGAACAGCACCAACGAAGCGTTGAACCAGTGGATGGCCACGGTCGGCAGCAACTTCGCGGCCCTCGGCCAGAGCGGCAGCGAAGGCACCACCGCCAGCCTGCAGCAACTCTGGCAACTGGCCTATCGTGAGGCGCAGACCCAGAGTTATGCCGATACCTTCCTGGTGATCATGGTCTGTTTCATCATCGCCACGGCCCTGGTGCCGTTGATGCACAAGGTGAAGCCACCGCCTGCGGCGGCAGCGTCGCCCGATGCTCATTGAGGATACACCGGCCGTTACGGGCTCTCGCTCAAGGAAGACCACAGATTGATCTGAGGAGGAGCAGACAGCAGTTGCCCCAGGTGCGCCATATCGCCGCGAGCCTCGCGCCAGGCGATATAAGCGTGGAACGCGGCTTCGTTCTCCCATTGTTCGACGAAGCAGATCGCCTGGCTGTCCTGATGCTGACGCAGTACCCGCACGGACAAGGCGCCAGCCGCCGAAGATGTGCCACGGGTCAGCTCAGGCAGGCCCTCGATGAACGCCTCCATGAACTCAGGTTTTATGTTCATCAGCAATGTGACGGTGACGGCGCTAGTCATTAGCATTTTCCTGAAGAAGGTGGGCCGATAGTGCCAAACCGGGACCGGCTATCGATATGACATAAAAGCCGCAAACCCGGCCACTTTCGCGGAGCATCCGCATCACCGGCCAAGTCCTTCGACAAAGCGCTGGATAGCCCCGGCAACCTCATCCGCCGACTCCAGCGGCGACAGATGCCCGGTACCCGCCAGTTCACACAGAGTGGCCTGGGGAATTCGCGAGAGGACTTCTGCTCGCAATACCTCGACCGGATCGACCCGGTCCAGCTCACCGGCAATCACCAGGCTCGGCACCTCGATACCCGTCACGTCAGCAGTGATGTCCTCTTTGCTGGTCGCACAAGGCCAGGCGGCCTTGGCTTGCGGTGCGCCACGCAGACTGTCCTCGATCACCTGCTCGAGATGCTTCGGGCTCAAGGGTTTGGCGGTCAGCATATGTTCGAGGGCCATCGCCACCGACTCACGTGACTCATAAGCCGTCTCCATCGCGGCTTGCACCTCTGCCGGGAGCCGCAGCGGTCCCGGCGGCGAAGGCGCCACCAGCACCAGCCCGACCAGACCGACCGGGCGCCGCGAGGCGAACAGCTGCGCGATCTTGCCCCCCATCGAATGGCCGATCAGCACGTAGCGGCTCAGGTTCAACGCAGCAATCACCGCCAGGGTATCTTCGACAAAATCAGCCAAGGCATAGCCGCTGGCCGGTGCCTGGGAGTCGCCCCAGCCGCGATGGTCATGGGCAACGCTACGGTAATCACTCGGCAGCGCCGCGCGCACATCGTCCCAGGTGCGTGACGAACCGCCCCAGTAGTGCAGGAACACCAGGGCTGGCGAGCTGGCGCCACGGTCGCTGACTTCAAGTTGAACACCGTTGGAAACTACTTTCATGTCGATCTCCAGAGACTGAATGTCTGGAGGCGATCGTAGATCAGCGCAAATAAAGCGATAATCCCGTATTTTCTATCATCAGCTAATCACCAGGCTATCGACTGGAGTACGTTATGGACCGTTTCATGAGCCTCAAGGTGTTCAGCGCCGCCGTCGAAGCCGGCAGCCTGGTGGCCGCAGGCCGGCGTTTCGGGCTTTCCGCTTCAATGGCTGGCAAGTACCTGAGCGCCCTGGAGGCCGAGTTGAATGTGCGGCTGATCCAGCGCAGTACCCGCAGCCTGAGCCTGACCGAGGCCGGTCGGGCCTACCATGCTCGTTGCCAGCGTATTCTCGAAGCCCTTGAAGAAGCCGACCGCGAAGCCAGCGATACCCAGCATGCCCTG
This sequence comes from Pseudomonas sp. MWU13-2862, assembly GCF_023242495.1. NCBI lineage: Bacteria > Pseudomonadati > Pseudomonadota > Gammaproteobacteria > Pseudomonadales > Pseudomonadaceae > Pseudomonas > Pseudomonas sp. MWU13-2862. The sequence continues at coordinate 37,164 of NZ_JALMEZ010000001.1, forward strand.
CGCGGGAAATTGCGCATTTGCGCGCCGGTGACCTTCGGCTCCCTGCACATGGCACAACCGCTGGCGCGTTTCATGGCCGAGCACCCGCAGCTCGATACCGAGATCGTGCTCGATGATCGTTATGTGGACTTGCATACCGCCGGTATCGACATCGCCATCCGCATCGGACGCCTGCCGGATTCGGAATTGATTGCCCGAGCGCTGGCCCCCTGCCGCATGGTGCTCTGCGCGGCCCCTGCATTTCTGCAAAGGGAAGGTGTACCGTCGCGCCCCGAGGACCTGAGTGACAGTCCACGCCTGGCCTTCAGCGAAGCCGTCTCCAGCGGCGCCTGGACCTTGAGCGACGCACAACAGCAACCCCATCTGATCGAAGGGCCGGTGCGCATGTATGCCAATAACATGCACATGCTGCTGGCGGCGGCCCTGACCGGACTCGGGATCGCCTACGGCCCGACCTTTGTGTTCGGGCAAGCACTGGCCGCCGGCGATCTGGTGAGGATACTGCCCGATTTCAGCGTTCCCGATCTGACCATACAGGCCGTCTACCCGACGGCCCGATACGTGCCGTCCAAGGTCCGTCGATTTATCGACTATATGGCCGCTGAATTCGAAGGTTTACCGGCCTGGGATCGTTTCTGAAGCCGGGCGAGGCGCAAGCGCCCCGCCCGGTCTTCGACTCAGAAGGCAAAACACGAACAACCAAAGGCCCCCCAGAACCCCTGGAAGTCACTGACCGGCACACTCGACATCCGCGCCCGCTCATGACCGTGGGCATGCACCCCGCAAGGACCGCTGCACTGGTGCACCTGGGCCTGCAAGGGCGAGTTCGGCCGCCAGTGTCCCGGCACCTTGACCACCGGCGACCAGTCGGGGGTCACCGGCAGCGTCGGCGGCGCGAGTTTGTCGAAATCACCCGCCGCGTGCACCACCTTGCCGTCGACCACCGTCAGCACCGATTCGATCCACTTGATGGCCTCGGCCTCCACACTGAAATAGTCCGCCGACAAGGCCACCAGGTCCGCCAGTTGCCCGACCTTGATCTGGCCTTTCTTGCCCTGCTCCGAGGAAAACCAGGCACTGCCATGGGTGTACAGCTCCAGCGCGGTTTCCCGTGGCAGCCCCTCGGGATAGAGCTCGAGCCCGCCGACGGTACGCCCGCTGACCATCCAGTACAGCGAGGTCCAGGGGTTGTAACTCGACACCCGCGTGGCATCGGTACCCGCGCCCACCGGCACGCCTTCGGCCAGCATGCGCTTGATCGGCGGCGTGGCCTCGGCGGCCTTGGCGCCGTAACGCTCGACGAAGTATTCACCCTGGAAGGCCATGCGGTCCTGAATCGCGATGCCGCCGCCCAACGCCCGTACCCGTTCGATGTTTTTTGGCGTGATGGTTTCGCAGTGATCGAAAAACCACGGCAGACCATTGAACGGAATATCCCGATTGACCTTCTCGAAGACATCCAGCATCCGCGAAATGGATTCGTCATAGGTGGCGTGCAGGCGGAACGGCCAGCGCTGTTCCACCAGATGACGAACCACCGGCTCCAGCTCCTGCTCCATGGTCTGCGGCAGGTCAGGGCGCGGCTCGAGGAAGTCTTCGAAATCCGCCGCCGAGAACACCAGCATCTCCCCTGCGCCGTTGTGCCGAAGGAAGTCGTCGCCCTGGCCGTAGGTCACCTTGCTGGTCCAGTTCTTGAAATCCGCCAGCTCTTCCTTGGGCTTCTGGGTAAACAGGTTGTAGGCAATCCGTACGGTCAGTTGTTGTTTGGCCGCCAGTTCGTTGATGACTTCATAGTCGTCCGGATAGTTCTGGAAACCGCCGCCGGCATCGATGGCGCTGGTGACACCCAGGCGGTTGAGTTCACGCATGAACTGGCGGGTCGAGTTGACCTGATACTCCAGCGGCAGTTTCGGCCCCTTGGCCAGGGTCGAGTAGAGAATCATCGCGTTGGGCCGGGCAATCAACATGCCGGTCGGCTCGCCCTTGGCATCGCGGACAATCTCGCCACCCGGCGGGTTCGGCGTGTCGCGGTTGTAGCCGACCACCCGCAGTGCCGCCCGGTTGAGCAAGGCGCGGTCATACAGGTGCAGGACAAACACCGGAGTGTCCGGCGCCGCCTTGTTCAGTTCTTCCAGGGTCGGCATGCGCTTTTCGGCGAACTGGAATTCGTTCCAGCCGCCCACCACCCGCACCCATTGCGGCGCGGGGGTACGCTCGGCCTGTTCCTTGAGCAGACGCAACGCATCCACCAACGAGGGCACGCCTTCCCAGCGCAGTTCCAGGTTGTAGTTCAGGCCGCCACGGATCAGGTGCAGATGCGAGTCATTGAGGCCGGGGATGACGGTGCGGCCCTTGAGGTCGATTACCTGGGTGGTGCTACCGCGCAAGGCCATGGCCTCGCCGTCGTTGCCCACGGCGATAAAGCGACCGTCCTTGATGGCTACCGCCGTGGCCTTGGGTTGGGCGCGGTCGACGGTGTGCAAGCGGCCGTTGTGCAGAATCAGGTCAGCGATCACATTGCTCATATCAGTTCTCCTTGCTTGACGGAATGTAACGGTCAGCGAAATCAGTGGTTGGCCGGTTGCAGCCAGCGGCTGAACAGACGGGTCACACGGGGCATGAACACATAGACCACCAGCAACACGATGCTCAAGGTGATCAGCACATTGGCTTGCACATAGCCGCCCAACCAGGGCAGCAGCGTGAACAGCGGGCGCCACAACATCGGTACGACAAAACTCAGCGGCAGGATCACCAGGAAGGTCACGCAGGCCTGCTTCCAACGCGGCACCGGACTGGGCGAACCGACTTCGGCCGGGGTGAACCAGAATTCGCGGTCGGCGTTGATTTCGGTCTGGTCGCCATCGGCCAGCATGGGCTGGGCCTCTTCTACCAACTCACGACGGTCATTGGAGTCCAACCAGTGTTGCAGTTGTTCGGTAGAGGCAAAACGCAGCACGCTGGTAAACAACGTTTGCCCGTGGCTATGCCCACGCACCACATCGACACCTAGGTGCCCCGGATAACTGCGCGCCATGGTGACGATGCGCCGCAGCCAGGTTTCATAGGCCTGGTCCTGGCCTTTCTTGATCCGATGACGGACCAGCAGGGTCACCACGCCATCCAGCAATTCGATATTCATGGATGAAGACTCCCCGGGCGGGTGAACGCGCTGAAACGCCGCTCCAGAGCGATGCTCCCGGAACCACCGATCAGCAAGGCGACGAAGACGATCAGCAGCAACCAGGCGAATTGCCCTTCGGCCAGGCTCCACTCCGGGTGTACCCACACCAGTGAAACCAGCAGCAGGAACAGCACCGGCAGCGTAGCCAGGCGGGTCAACAGGCCAAGGATAATCAGCAACGGGCACAGCACTTCGGCGAAAATCGCCAGGCTCAGGGTCAGGTGCGCCCCCAGGCCGAAAGGGTCTTCGATCAATGTCAGTTGATGTTGGAAGTCCAGCAGCTTGGGCAAGCCATGGACCCGTAACAACAAGGCCGAACCGGCCAGGCGTAACCAGAGCAGCGCCCAGTCAGCCGAAGTGCGAGAGGACAACAAGGGGCGAGTGACCATGTCAGGTATCCCTGTGAAGGCTTGAGGCGATGAGGTGTCGGGCGCGACCCACGCGCCCGACTCACGTCACTACTTGGCTTGGCGTTGCGGCGCGTTGTGCACCATGGTGTAGGCGTAGTCCACACCCATGCCGTAGGCGCCGCTGTGCTCGCGCACCAGATCCATCACCGCGTCGTAGGTTTCCTTGTGCGCCCAGTCACGCTGGAACTCCAGCAGTACCTGCTGCCAGGTCACCGGGACGGCACCGGCCTGAATCATCCGTTGCACGGACATGTCGTGGGCTTCCTGGGTGGTGCCGCCGGACGCGTCGGTGACGATGTACACCTCGTAACCTTCGGCCAGGGCTTCCAGGGCCGGGAAGTTCAGGCACACCTCGGTCCACAGTGCAGCCATGATCAGCTTCTTGCGACCGGTGGCCTTCACCGCCTCGACGAATTTCTTGTCTTCCCAGGAGTTCATCGAGGTGCGCTCGATGGGCTGCTGGTCCGGGTGCACCGCCAGTAGTTCCGGCCAGATGTAGCCGCTGAAGCTCTTGGTTTCCACCGAGGTGAAGATCGTCGGCACATTGAAGATCTTCGCCGCCTTGGCCAGGCCCACGGTGTTGTTCTTCAGGGTCTGGCGATCGATCGATTGCACGCCGAAGGACATCTGCGGCTGGTGGTCGATCAGGATCAGGGTGGAGTTGGTTGGGTTCAGCAGTTCACGAATAGACATGGCGCGTTCCTTTTGATGTCGAGTAGTGGTGCGTTCGGTTTGTCAGGCGGGCCTGGCGCCCTCCGTTGGGAGGTCCGTGCTGCCTGGCTTGGATGTCACTTTAGGCGCCTGAGCAAATCGAGACAATTACCCTAAACCGGGAATCATTGATTCTATAAAAGGGACAATTGAGTCTTGCCTACTATCTGCGCGCATGAACTATAGTTGATGAAATAAAGCTGTATGTTTATACAGATAATGATTGCCTGATCGCCCGACACTGAGCATGCTGTCCGACTTCAAGACCCCGCGCTGAAATGAGAGTGGTTATGCGCTTGTTCCTCTGTGAGAAGCCCTCCCAGGCCAAAGACATTGCTACGGTGCTCGGTGCCACGCGGCGTGGCGACGGCTGCTGGGTGGGGCCGAATGCCACCGTCACCTGGTGCATCGGCCACCTGCTGGAAACCGCCCCGCCGGATGCCTACGACGCCCGCTACAAGCGCTGGGTGCTGGCCGACCTGCCGATCGTTCCGGAAAAATGGAAGATGCAGGTCAAGCCCAAGACCGCCAGCCAGTACAAGGCGGTCAAGCGCCTGCTGGGCGAGGCCGGGGAGTTGGTGATCGCCACCGACGCCGACCGCGAAGGGGAAATGATCGCCCGTGAACTGGTGGAGCATTGTCGCTATCGCGGGCCGATCCAGCGGCTCTGGCTGTCGGCGCTGGACGATGCCTCGATCCGCAAGGCGCTGGCGGCGCTCAAGCCCGGCGTCGAGACCTTTTCGCTCTATCACTCGGCCCTGGGACGCTCGCGGGCCGACTGGCTGATCGGCATGAACATGAGCCGCCTGTTCACCCTGCTCGGCCGCCAGTCCGGTTATCAGGGCGTGTTGCCGGTCGGACGGGTACAGACACCGACCCTGCGCCTGGTGGTGGACCGTGACCGTAGCATCGCCGACTTCGTGCCGGTGGCTTACTGGGCGATCGACGTGCACCTGCTGCACGACGGCCAGCCCTTTATCGCCCAGTGGCGCGCGCCGTCGGATGCCTGTGACGATCAGGACCGCTGCCTCAACCAGGCCCTCGCCCAACAGGCCGCGAGCGACATGGGCGCGGCGTCCAGCGCCCGGGTGGTGAAGCTCAAGACCGAGCGGATTCGCGAGGCTGCACCCCTGCCCTTTGATCTGGGCACCTTGCAGGAAGTCTGCTCGAAAAGGCTCGGGCTGGGCGCCCAGGAGACACTGGATATTGCCCAGTCACTGTACGAAACCCACAAGGTCATCACCTACCCGCGCAGTGATTGCGGCTTTCTGCCCCTGAGCCAGCACGGCGACGCCGGTCGGGTATTGGCGGCACTGGAACGGGCTGATCCAAGCCTGGACAAACTGGCGCCGTATCTCGATCCGACACGCCGTTCGCGAGCCTGGAACGACGCCAAGGTCACCGCCCACCACGGTATTATCCCGACGGGCACCGGCGCCAGCCTCGAACGTTTGCAGGGCAAGCCGCGCGCCGTCTACAGCCTGATTCGCGCCCGTTACCTGGCGCAATTCCTGCCCAATCACGAATACGACCGGACCCAGGCCGATTTCGATTGTGCGGCGCAGGCATTGCGGGCCGTAGGCAAACAGATCGTCGAGCCGGGCTGGAAACGTGCCCTGCCTGAAGCGCTGGCGCCGGCCAAGGGCCGCGAAGCCCCCGAGCCGCAGGCCTTGCCGGCGTTGCGCGAAGGCACCGAATGCACGGTGAGCCGGGTCGACCTCAAGGATCTCTGGACCCAGCCCCCCAAACCTTTCACCGAAGGCGACCTGATCAAGGCGATGAAAAACGTCGCCAAGTATGTGGAGGACCCACGCCTCAAACAGAAACTCAAGGACACCACCGGCATCGGCACCGAAGCCACACGCGCCGGCATCATCCAGGGTTTGCTCGATCGAAGTTATCTGGTCAAGCATGGCAAAAGCCTGTCAGCGACCCCGGCGGCCTTCAGCCTGATCGATGCGGTACCGCGGGCGATTGCCGACCCGGGCACCACGGCGATCTGGGAACAGGCATTGGACATGGTGCAAAGCGGCGAGATGAGCCTGGAAGAGTTTGTCGCCAAGCAGGCAGCCTGGATGAGCAAGCAGGTAGGACGTTGTGTCGAGTTGAAGCTGCAGATCACCATGCCGGCCGGAATGACGGGACAAGGCGCGGCGCCCTGGAAGAAGAAGCGCAAGGCAGCGGGAACCAAGACAGGCAGGACCCGGCGTACGCCGAAGTCGGCGGCCAACTCCTGACTGATCGAACGTTCCCACGCCGGAGCGTGGGAACGATCACATCAGGGCTTATGCGAGCGCCATGGCTGCTGTCGTCACTTCACCTTTCTGCTCAGGTCATCGACGTTGCGTTTCAGACTGTCCAGATCACGCTGCTGATCACTGATATCGCGCTTGAGGCCGGACAACTCACTGGAACTCGAACTGGAGCTTGAGCCTGAACTGCGCTTGAGGTCGTCCACCTGGCTGGTCAACTTTTCGATAGCGCGATCCTGATCGCTGACACTGCGTTTGAGGCCGGAAAGATCGCTGCTGTTCGAACTGGAATTGGAGCCGGAACCACTGTTGCGCTTGAGTTCCTCGATGACACGTGCCTGATCGTTGATGATCTTCTTCAGGTTCTCCAATTCATCGGCATTGCGCTTCTGCAGGTTTTCCATCTTCTGCAAGTCATCCACCGTGAAATCGGTATTGCGCAGCGAGTGCCCGGAACCCGAACCACCATGGGTCGCGGCGAGATGATCAAAACCCGAAGCACTGAGATTATCGACCTCCACCGCGGCCTGGGCCGGAAGCGCCAAGCCACCCAGCAGCAGGACCAGCAAGCCAGTGGCGGGAATCGTGAACGAGGGTTTGAAACGAGCGAGCATCACTGAGCGTCCTTGTGAAGTGCCGAGATGGCACATAGCTATGACTCACTTTTCCAAAACTGGTTCCGCTCCCGATGTTCTGGCTTCAGGCTGCCCGGAACCACGGCAATCATGGGATGTCCAGCAACTGCCGCATGTTCCGATGGCGTGCATCAAAGATGCGATGCATGTACGCATCGACAAACAGCCACTCCAGCGCCGCACCACCGATAGCCCGATAGGTAACCCGGTCGGTATAGAGCGTCCCGCCCTCGGCGGCCTCGACCCGGTGCTCATGGCGAAACGCACTGAGCGGCCCCCTGACCATCTCATCGATAAAGTGCTGATTGTCTCTAACCTCACGAATACGCACGGTCCAGTTGGCCGGGATAAAACCGAACATCCAGTGCCGGAAACGGAACTCGCGCCCCAGCTCGATCCGCAGGTCGGCGATGTCGACCTTGCCCAGCGGCGTGACACGCTCCGGAAAAATCTTCGGGAAGTTGGCCCCCTCCAGGCAAAAATCGAACACTTCGGCGCAACTGCGCCCTTTGATCAACGTGGTCTTTTCCAATACAGGCATATGGCGCGCGCTCTTCAAATGGGTTTGGCAACCGGCCAGGAAACGCCGACGCCAGATTGATCATTCGACACTAGATCAATATGGCCTTCCAGCATCATTGAAAAGATAACGACCGACAGGGCACGATATTCAGTAGACCTGAACCGTCAGGGATCTCTGACGCCCAGGCCTGAGAGTCGCTTCTCAGAATGGAACTGGCCAGGTCGCTATCATATTGGGTCGCCAGTGTCGGCGGCTCGAAAGGCGCCCGGAACCGTTGCGGCGACAAGGCAAACTCAACACTATTGACCATGTTGGCGGGGCGCGCTTCCTGAACACCCAGGCAGCGTATCCAGGGAGTGCTTTCCCGCACATCAAAGGAACGAAATATGACCCGTAATATGATCGGCAGCGCGGTTGGCGGTGCGGCTGCATTGATCCTGCTCATTGTGTTTTTCGGCAGTTGGTACACCGTGGATGAAACCGAGCGCGGCGTACTTCTGAGAAACGGCGCGCTCGTCGGTGTGGTGGACCCCGGGTTGTCGTTCAAGACACCCTTCATTGAAACGGTCAAGCTGATCAGTACCCAGAGCCAGGTTTCGGCCTATGAAAATCTCCAGGCCTACAGCAAGGACCAGCAATCGGCGCAACTCAAGGTCTCGGTGTCGTGGCACGTCGCCCCTTCCGATGTCGCCAAGGTGTACACCCAGTTCAAGGATATCGAGGGCATTCGCGACCGACTGATCAGCCGCCAGGTACCGACCCAGGTCGAGAACGTCTTCGGCCAGTTCAACGCCGTGGCCGCCGTGCAGAACCGTGTCCAACTGGTCAATGATATTTCCGCCGCGATCAAGACGGCGATCACCGGGCCGGTGATGATCGACAGCGTGCAGGTCGAGAACATCGACTTCAGCGATGCCTATGAGAAAGCCATCGAGGCACGCATGGCCGCCGAGGTGCAGGTCAAGACCCGCGAACAGCAACTGGCCACCGAACAGGTCCAGGCACAGATCCGCGTGACCCAGGCACAAGCCGAGGCCGACGCACAGCTGGCGCAGGCCAAGGCCGATGCCCAGGCCACCGAACTGCGCGGCCGAGCCGAGGCGGAAGCGATCAAGGCCCGCGCCCAGGCATTGGCGAGCAACCAGAACCTGGTGGAGTTGACCAAGGCGGAGCGCTGGAATGGTGTACTGCCGACAACGGTATTGCCGAGCGGCTCCCTGCCCTTTATCGATGTCCGGCAGGAGCGCAAATCCGACTGATTGCGGGCCCGTCGAGCGGCGGCTACGAAATCGGGTTTTCCTTATCGATCCAGCCCTTGAATGCATCGAGGGCTGAAACGATTTGCTGGCCAATCAGCGGATCCGCCGCAATGCTCGCCTCATCCATTTCTTTGGCCAGCAGGTTCACAGTGATCGATGCCGGTTCGACGATATTGGCTGACATCGTTTCCAGCACCAGCCTGAGCGCCGCCTGGGCATGACTCGCCCGCGGCGATGCATTGAACAGCGCCACCGGCTTGCCGGGAAATTCGTGGCTGGCGACGAGCCAATCCAGCGCGTTCTTGAACGAGCCTGGAATGCCACGCGCATATTCGGGGCAAGAGATCAGAATGCCATCTGCCCGACCGATCAGCTCCCGCAGCGCCAAAACGATTGCCGGAGGATTGTCGGCCAGGTCCGGGTTGAAATGCGGCAACTGCCCCACCTCCAGATAATGCTGGATCGACACCCCCTGCGGACTGAGCCTCTCGGCGGCGCGAAGTAACGAGGAGTTTGAAGAGGCCGCCCGAAGGCTCCCGGAGACTGCCAGTAGCCGAACCCTTGATACCTCCACCTACACCCCCAAAAAACCAGCGTTTAAGGCCCAATGTTTAGGGAAGACAGAAAACGGTCAACCCAATAACGGATTCGATACGTCGGGCACCATTGCCAAACGCAAGACGCAAAAAAGGGCCAACCTTTCGATTGACCCTTTCTGACCGCCCAGCAGAGCGGATTTTGTTTGGTAGGCGCGATTGGACTCGAACCAACGACCCCCACCATGTCAAGGTGGTGCTCTAACCAACTGAGCTACGTGCCTGCTGTGAGGCGGCATTCTACGGATTTCCGAAAGGCTGTCAACCCCTTTTCTTTCCGCTAAGCCTATGAATATGCGTATTTTTTAGTGAACACCCGGAAAACGAAAAAAGGGCCAACCTCTCGGTTGACCCTTTCTGACCGCCCAGCAGAGCGGATTTTGTTTGGTAGGCGCGATTGGACTCGAACCAACGACCCCCACCATGTCAAGGTGGTGCTCTAACCAACTGAGCTACGTGCCTGCTGTGGGGCGACATTTTGCGGATTTTCTCAAAGCTGTCAACCCCTTTATTTCGCTAACCCCTTGAATACGCGTATTTTTTACTGATTCCCGGCGAAATCGGCTTTTTTCCCGGGTGGCTGGCGGGGGTATTTCATCTGAGGTAGGATCAGGCCACTCGTAAAAAATATAAAACAGAGGTTGCAGGATGGCGAACACCCCCTACCCCCAGTCCTATTACGCCGCTTCGGCGAATCCGGTTCCTCAACGCCCTGCCTTGCAGGATGACGTCGAGACCGATGTGTGCGTGATCGGCGCCGGTTATACCGGGCTGTCCAGCGCACTCTTTCTGCTGGAGAACGGTTTCCGGGTCACAGTGCTGGAGGCCGCCAAAGTCGGTTTCGGCGCGTCGGGCCGTAACGGCGGGCAGATCGTCAACAGCTACAGCCGCGATATCGACGTCATCGAACGCACCGTTGGCCCCAAACAGGCGCAATTGCTCGGGCAGATGGCCTTCGAAGGCGGCCGGATCATTCGCGAGCGGGTGGCCAAGTACAACATCCAGTGCGACCTGAAGGACGGGGGTGTGTTCGCCGCCATTACCAAAAAGCAGATGGGCCATCTCGAATCCCAGAAGAAGCTCTGGGAACGCTATGGCCATACCCAGCTCGAACTGCTGGACGAGCGACGCATTCGTGAAGTGGTCGGTTGCGACCAATACCTGGGCGGCATGCTCGACATGAGCGGCGGTCATATCCATCCGCTGAACCTGGCATTGGGCGAAGCGGCAGCGGTCGAGTCGCTGGGCGGGACCATCTACGAGCAGTCGCCGGCAGTGCGCATCGAACGCGGTGCCAATCCAGTAGTGCATACGCCACAGGGCAAGGTCAGGGCCAAGTTCATCATCGTCGCCGGCAACGCCTACCTGGGCAATCTGGTGCCGGAACTGTCCGCCAAATCGATGCCCTGCGGCACCCAGGTGATCACCACCGAGCCGCTGAGCGATGCGCTGGCAAAGTCGCTGCTGCCCCAGGACTACTGCGTCGAGGACTGCAACTACCTGCTGGACTATTACCGTCTTTCCGGTGACAAGCGCCTGATCTTCGGCGGCGGCGTGGTCTATGGCGCACGGGACCCGGCCAATATCGAGGCGATCATCCGGCCGAAGATGCTCAAGGCCTTCCCGCAACTCAAGGATGTGAAGATCGACTACGCCTGGACCGGCAACTTCCTGCTGACGCTGTCGCGCCTGCCGCAGGTCGGTCGCCTGGGGGACAATATCTATTACTCCCAGGGCTGCAGCGGTCATGGCGTGACCTACACCCACCTGGCGGGCAAGGTGCTGGCCGAAGCCCTGCGCGGCCAGGCCGAGCGCTTCGACGCTTTTGCCGACCTGCCGCACTACCCCTTCCCCGGCGGCCAGTTGCTGCGCACGCCGTTTACCGCCCTGGGAGCCTGGTATTACACGTTGCGGGACAAGCTGGGGGTCTGACCCCCGCAGCCTGATGCAAATATTGTCGTCAGTGCCCGGCCAAGGCCTTGGTGGCCTGGGCCGCCGCCTGTTCCTGACCGGCCTGGGCCAGGTCGTTGGCGGCTTTCAACCAGCGCTGCCGATCAACCTGGGCCGGCAATTGCGTCGGCGCCTGGACCAGCACCGCCCAACTGCCGGCACCCTTCCAGGCCGATGCAAAGGCACTGAACTTCATCGGCAGCCGAGGGCTCATGCCCGCGCGCAACAGCACGGTCTGTTTGGTCCGGTTGTAACCGACCAGCACCCCATAACGCGGGGTCGACCACACCCGCCCCTCGTTGAACCGGACCAGCACCGGATACCCGGCGGCGACCTGGGCCAGCAACGCCGACAACTCAGGGTCCAGCGGATAGACCACCATGCCGTACTCACGGGCCAGGACCTGCATGTTGCGTTCAAGGCCGTCCTCGGCTCCCGGCAATTTCAGCGGTTTCTCCAGCAACCCCGGCGTCACGCTGACACTCTGCTGCGACAGCATGGTGGCCAGGGCCATGGTGCCGCCTTGATAGGCCTCGCCACGGAAGAACGGCACGGCATTGAGCTCAACCCGCTCCGGCAGATTCCGGACCTCTGGCGAAACACCACCGCCGGCACAACCGCCCAACCCCAGCAACAATGCCCCCACCAGCCACAAGCGCCGCCCCGGTACCGTTCGAAAATTTGTTGATCCCTTGAACATCTTCACTCTCTTGGTCAATCGCCAGGCCGTTCAACACCTGACAGGCCCCCTGATCATAGGTCGCACGCCGATGTGGGTATAGCCTTTCGTTGCGATTTGCCTGACGCGATAGAGCGAAATGACTGACCCAACACGACCTTTGGTCAATGGACTGAAACACAGCAACGTCTAGACTGATCCTGGAAAGACGAAGTGAGTGAGCCCGAACGGGCGAAGGAGGCACTGATGAGCCTTGTAGCGATAATTGCACTGTTGGTGCTCGGCTGGGTCACCGTCGCAGCGGCCATGTTGTGGGGAGTCCTGAGAGTCTCCCGCCGTCACCACCACCCTGCCCTGCCGGCACAGCCCAAAACCGCCGAACAGTCCCAGGCCCGTACTGTCACTGTGCACTGACGGGCTTTTAACGAGAAAGGCCGCCTGAATCCAGGCGGCCTTTTTATTGACGCAACAGCTATCAGCCTTCTGCTACCTGACGCTTGTGTCGGGCACGCCGGGCCAGCATGTTCAAACCTTCGATCACCGCGGAGAAAGTCATGGCCGCGTAGACATAGCCCTTGGGCACATGGGCGCCGAAGCCTTCGGCGATCAGCGTCATGCCGATCATGATCAGGAAGCCCAGGGCCAGCATCACCACCGTCGGGTTGTCGTTGATAAACTTCGCCAACGGCTCGGACGCCAGCAACATCACCAGCACCGCCACTACCACCGCGATCACCATGATCGGCAGATGCTCGGTCATGCCCACGGCGGTGATGATGCTGTCGATGGAAAAGACCATGTCGAGCATCAGGATCTGACCGATCGCCGCCGCGAAACCCAGGGATATACCGGCGCTGCTGTCTTCGGTCTCCTTGGCCTCGGGGTCCATGCTGTGGTGAATCTCGGTGGTGGCCTTCCACACCAGGAACAGGCCACCGGCAATCAGGATCATGTCCTTCCAGGAGAACGCCTGGCCGAACACCTCGATCACCGGCGCGGTGAGCTTGACGATGTAGGCGATGGTGCCCAGCAAGGCCAGGCGCAGGATCAGGGCCATGCCGATACCGATACGCCGGGCCTTGGTGCGAAACTGCGCCGGCAGCTTGTTGGTCAGGATCGAGATGAAGATCAGGTTGTCGATGCCCAGCACGATTTCCATGACGATCAGCGTCGCCAGGGCAATCCAGGCGGTGGGGCTGACGGCGAGTTGCAACAGGTATTCCATGGTTCAGTCCTGATTCGGGGGTAAGGCGGCCACGTCCTGGCCCACCAATAGCGCAGCATTCTAAGGAAGTGAACACTTCAGGAAAATTCGTATTTTTAAGCGCTATACTTCGGTTTTAACGAACTGAATAGAGCCTGATGCTCAATTATCGCCAGTTGCACTATTTCTGGGTCGTGGCCAGGACCGGCAGTATCGTCAGGGCCTGCGAGCAGTTGAACCTGACGCCACAAACCATCAGCGGCCAGATCAGCCTGCTGGAGCAGACCTTTGGCGTGGAGTTGTTCCGCAAGGCCGGACGACAGTTGGAACTGACTGAAGCCGGGCGCCGGACCCTGCCCTATGCCGAGCAGATGTTCCAATTGGGCAACGAACTGGAAGCCATGTTGCGCACCCAGCCGAACGAGCAGCAGCGACTGCTGCGGGTCGGGGTCGCGGATGTGGTGCCCAAATCCATCGTCTATCGCCTGATCGCGCCGACCATGGAGTTGGATGAGCCGATCCGTATCACCTGCCGCGAAGACAAGCTCGAACGCCTGCTCGCCGACCTGGCGATCCAGCGCCTGGACCTGGTGATTTCCGACAGCCCCATGCCTGGTCATCTGGACATCAAGGGCTATAGCCAGAAGCTGGGGGAATGCGGGATCAGCTTTTTTGCCACATCGGCACTGGCAGCGCGCCATGCCGAGGATTTTCCACGTTGCCTGCATGGCGCACCGCTGCTGATTCCCGGACAGGAAAGCGTGGTGCGCAGCCGGCTCTTGCGCTGGTTCGCCGAACAACACCTGCACCCGAGGATCGTCGGCGAGTTCGACGACAGTGCCCTGATGCAGGCATTCGGCCAATCCGGCAGCGGGATTTTCATTGCCCCGAGCGTGATCGCCGAGGAGGTATGCCGGCAGTACGGCGTCAAGCTGATCGGCCAGACCGATGCGGTAAGCGAGTCGTTCTATGCGATCTCGGTGGAGCGCAAGGTCAAGCACCCTGGCATTGTTGCCATTACCGAGGGCGCTCGACGCGAGCTGTTTACCACGCAGGAAGACTAAGCGCTGACCGTGCGGGATTTCGCGCTCAACAGAAGGTTTGCGGCAAGCGGGCAAGCCCGCTCACCACAAGGTCTCACCGGCCAATCAGATTTGAACCGGTATCGAGCCGTACGAAATCAGAACGCGCCCATGTAGTCACGCTTGCCGATTTCCACGCCGTTGTGGCGCAGGATCGCGTAGGCAGTGGTCACGTGGAAGAAGAACTGTGGCAGGCCGTAAGTCAACAGGTAGGCCTGGCCAGTGAAGCGCTTCTCTTTAGGAGTACCCGGACGGGTCACGATCTCGATGCCTTCCTTACCGTCGATCTTGCCCGGGGTGATGGTGTCCAGGTGAGCCAGCACCTTGCTGATCAATGCCTGCAGTTCGGCGAAGGTGGTTTCGCTGTCCGGGTAGGACGGCACGTCGATCTCGGCCAGACGCGAAGAAACGCCCTTGGCGAAATCGACTGCGATCTGCACCTGACGGTTCAGCGGGAACATATCAGGGGCCAGACGGGCTTGTACGAAAACGCTCGGATCGATGTTCTTTGCCACCGCATGGGCTTCGGCCTTGTTCAGAACGTCGCTCAAGGCATTGAGCATTTGCTTGAAGACCGGAATGGAAGCTGCGTACAGGGAAATGGTCATGAGGATCTCGCAGTGAAAATGGCAGGAGTGAAGCTGGGCGATTATAGCCAGGGTGAAGCGTATAGCGGCTTGTCTTTTTACGGCTGAAGGCCCTACGCTTACGACCTTTCAACGCACAGGGAAAAGCACTATGGGCAGCGAGCAAGAGACTTCCGTCGACCAGCCACAATTGAACAGCACGGAAATTCGCATCCTGGGCTCCTTGATTGAAAAACAGGCCACCAGCCCGGAAACCTACCCCCTGACCCTCAATGCCCTGGTGCTGGCCTGCAACCAGAAAACCAGCCGCGAACCGGTGACGAACCTCAACCAGGGCCAGGTCGGCCAGAGCCTGCGCGCCCTTGAAGGCCGTGGCTTTACGCGCCTGGTGATGGGCAGCCGTGCCGACCGCTGGGAGCATCGGGTCGAAAAGGCGCTGGAACTGGTGCCGGCCCAGGTGGTGTTGATCGGCCTGCTGTTCCTGCGTGGCCCGCAGACGGTCAACGAACTCCTGACCCGCAGCGGCCGGATGCATGATTTCGAAGACAGCGAGCAGGTCGTGCATCAATTGGAGCGCCTGATCGCCCGTGGCCTGGCCCTGCTGATTCCAAAACAGGCCGGGCAGCGGGAAGACCGCTACACCCACGCCCTGGGCGACCCGGCGGATATCGAAGCCATCCTCGCGGCCCGTCAGCAAGGACCCGAGCGCAGTGCGGTCGGCGCGGTGTCCGTGGAGCGTATCGAAGAGCTGGAAGCCCGGATCGCGGCGCTTGAAGAACGTCTGGCGCGATTGGAATAACCACCGCCAGACGCTTCATTCAACTGCGCGCAAAGGCCACCGCCTTCTGGAACTGCTCTTCGCTGGGCCGCACACCGGTGTACAGCACGAACTGTTCCAGCGCCTGGATGGCAATCACTTCAAGCCCGGTGATCACCCGCTTGCCCAGGGCCCTGCCGCGTAGAATCAACGGGGTTTCCGAGGGCACCGCGACCACATCGAACAGCGTGTCGGCCGCCTCCACCGCCGCGGCCTCGAAGGCCAGCTGATCCGCTTCCGGGCCGCCGCTCATGCCGATCGGCGTGACATTGACCAACATCTGCGGGCGTAACGCCCCCAACTCCGCCTGCCATTCATAACCGCAACTCTGCGCCAGCGCCCTGCCCGCTGCTTCATTGCGGGCCATAATTACGCCATTACGGTAACCGCCATCCCGCAGGGCCGACGCCACGGCCTTGGCCATGCCGCCGCTGCCGCGTAGCGCGAAGCTGATGTCCTTGGGCACCGCATGGGTCTCAAGCAACTGCGCAATGGCGATGTAATCGGTGTTATAGGCCTTCAGATGGCCAGCGGTGTTGACGATGGTATTGATGGACTGAATCGCCGCGGCGGACGCGTCCAGTTCATCCACCAAGGCGATGCACGCTTCCTTGAACGGCATCGACACCCCACAGCCCCGAATACCCAGGGCCCGAATCCCACCGACCGCGCCGGTCAGGTCCTGGCTGCTGAACGCCTTGTAGTAAAAGTTCAGGTCTAGTTGCTCATAAAGATGATTGTGGAAACGCAAACCGAAATTCCCGGGGCGCCCCGACAACGACATGCACAACTGGGTGTCTTTGTTGGGGTTCATCTGCATGTTTCATCTCCTGAAGGGGTGTTTTCGGATAAATGGGATAGGCATTTACCCAGCTTTCGTCGATCATAGCGACCAGCTGAAGGCTCTGGCACCTGGCCTCGGATAGCTGTCAAAGAAGCCGCGCCAAGAACCTTACACAAAATTTACTCAACGGCTGTGCAATTTTTCAGAAAGTCGTTGTCATAGAAGTATCCCCACGACAGTCCTTGAGTCTATTGCAGACAACAAGCGCTGGGGTTGGAACCCGAGGAATAATCATGATTCGTACAATCCCCAAGATAGCCTTGCTCGTTGGTGCACTCGCTGTCGCAGGCCAGGCCTCTGCCCATGGTGGCAACTGGGTCGGCCCTGCCTTGTTGGGTGGCGTGATCGGCGGAGCCATCGTCGGTTCGGTGATGTCAGAGAGCCGCCCGGCTTATGTTCAGCAGCCCGTGTATGTGCAACCGGCCCCGGTCTATGTACAGCAGCCGCCTCCGGTCTATGTCCAACAACCGGTCTATGTCCAGCCGGCCCCGGTCTACGTCCAGGGTGGCTACTATGGCCGTCCGGTGTACTACGGTCATCCGCATTACTACGGCGGTGGCCCACGCTGGTAATCGACAGGCAGAACATCCAGGCCCTGCTCGCAAGAGCGGGGCTTTTTTTTGCGATATCCAAGCGTCGATGTCTGAATTGCGCCAGCAAAGGTCGCAGGCAAGACAACCGCCCAGCGGCAATAAAAGGCATGATATGACCTGTCGTCGCCCAGGACGGGCCTTAATACGACTGTCATATTTATGCCATGCCCGATCAGCAAGATCAGGCTGAATGATAAGAACAAGGACGAACCATGCCTACGCAGAACCCACATCGTACCGCTGGCCTCTGCACATCCAGCAAGGTCTACAGCGCCCTCACCGAGCTCAAGCAGCTCGAAGGCCACCGCACGGCCAAATTCCTCTCCTTGCTGGCCGAGAATCTCGTCCGCAAAGGGCTGCTGAATGAGCAGGAAGTGCTGAAGATGCTAGACCAGGTCGTCGACTGACGCACTCTATTGCTACCTGTCGATCTCGTCGATGTCCACTATCGAGCACGATGATTTTCCTCCGATCGGGCCGGGCCTTAAGGTAGCGCCATAGATTGATGGAGGTCCTCATGGCCAAGATACAAATCATGTCCGTAATCGGCAGTGCCGTTCCCGCCTCGCTCAGAGAGCTGGGTCTGCTCGCCTGCTGGTACCTGGTTCGAGACGGTGTACCGATCAGTGGACCTTTCACTTCTTTGATGGCCGCCAAGACTTCGTCGCAAAGTATGAACCTCTCGGCATTGAACGCCTGACCAGCCCAAGATTCCCGAAAACGTGCGTTGCTCCGCACACCCCTTTGCCCGCATACGTTGCGGGCTTTTTTATGGGCGTGCACTGATCAGCCGCGCTCGGCCAAGGCAGCATTGACCTGGGAACGGTGGATGAGCTTCTGCAGGCGCTTCTCCAGTTCGATCATCACCACACGGTCGCTGCGACCACTTTCCAACTCATCGATCAGCGCTTGGGTCACCTGGCGCAGTTCATGGCTGATGACGATCCGGTCGTCGTTCAGATCGTGTTTGTGGGACTCGAACAGGCGGTGCAGGAAATCATCGAGGGTGCGCTGGCAACGATGCCGGTCCGTGGCCCGCAAGTGCACCAGATTGGCGCTGATACGACCCAGCAGATCCAGCAGCTCAATGCCAAAGTAGTGCAGCCGCCGCGCATACCCGACATCGCGCTCACGGCGTTGTTTGCGCTGCTCCTGGAATTCCTGCTTGCGCTGGATTGCGGGCACACTGATAGCCACCATCAGGCCGACCACCAGGCCCACGGCCTGAATCCAGCCATACCAATCCGCCGATTTCGGAAAGAAAGCAAAGCCCAGCAACAGAACCGCCACCATCCCTGCCCAGACCACCATGGGCAGGTAATCCCTGCTGATCAAACCCTTCGGCATTGCCGGACTCCTGAGTCATTGGATCGCGTCGATTACGTCGCAAGCGCCGATGCTAATCGGTCCGCGAGGCCCGCACCACCACGTATCAGGCTGGGTACACAATTAAATAGCCATCACTTATCCGGCGTCCTGGCAAACATAGCAAAGAAGCGCGACAACGACCGCCGACGCGTCCGCAAGTCGTTTCCATTCGTGTTCCAACCGGCAGGAAACTCAGCGCGTCACGACCCCGACCAGCCCGTTCGAAAAGGCACCGAAAAGCCTGAAAATATGGGGTCGCAATCCATACAACTGCCGCCATACGTACGCTACTATGTGTCTTATGGCCAGCATGCATCCAGCCTTCATCGCCGGCCAGTTAGGACACAGCGTTCAGGTCCTCCTGCCGACCCATGCATGCTGGCTTAGCTCACCACGGATTGGACCGAGATCAGGAAGCTCGAAGAGAGAATGGGTACAACATTGGTACAAGAGTAAATTTTGTGTCAGTTAAGCCCAATATCTACAGAGGTGTGGCAACTTTCTGAACTATATTCATAAAATGTAACGTTTTTTTGAGAACGACCCGTTACCTACGGTTTACCCATTATTTTTTGCGAGTCCATCCGCGTGAACATTCGTCATTCCATCTTCGGCCTGGTTTTTGTCCTGGCAGGCGCCGCCATCACCCCTAACGTAGAAGCCCGCGAGACCGTCTCCGCCCCCCGTGATACCCGTCATCTGCAAGTCGCTTCCGGCAGCGCCCTGGTCGTCGATCTGCAAACCAACAAGACCCTGTACTCCAGCAACCCGGACGTGATCGTGCCGATCGCCTCGGTGACCAAGCTGATGACCGCCATGGTAGTGCTGGACGCCAAGCTGCCGATGGACCAGTACATCTCGGTGAACATCGCCGATACCCCGGAAATGAAAGGCGTGTTCTCCCGGGTCAAGCTCAACAGCGAGCTGCCGCGCAAGGAAATGATGCTGATCGCCCTGATGTCGTCGGAAAACCGTGCGGCGGCCAGTCTCGCCCACCACTACCCGGGCGGCTACGCGGCCTTTATCGCGGCGATGAATGCCAAGGCCCGGTCCCTGGGCATGATCAATACCCACTATGTGGAACCCACTGGCCTGTCGGTCCATAACGTCTCCACCGCCCGCGACCTCAGCAAGTTGCTGATGGCCGCACGTCACTATCCGATGTTGAGCGAACTGAGCACCACCAGGGAAAAGACCGTGGCGTTCCGCAAGCCCAACTACACCCTGGGCTTTCACAACACCGACCATCTGGTCAATAAAGACAACTGGGACATCAAGATCACCAAGACCGGCTTCACCAACCAGGCCGGTCACTGCCTGGTACTGGTCACCAACATGGGCGGTCGCCCGGTGGCGTTGGTGATTCTCGATGCGTTCGGCAAGTACACCCATTTCGCCGATGCCAGCCGGATCCGCAACTGGATCGAAACCGGCAAGAGCGGTGGCGTACCGGATGTGGCCCTGCGCTACAAGTCCGAGAAGAACCTCAAGAGCCGCGACCAAGCGTCAAAGTAAGCCCTGATACCGTGGCCCGATTCTTCGGGCCACGTGCTGTCGTGCTCGGGTGCCTGTTCCTGCGCGCCTATCACCTGGCTGAACTGGGTCCGTCAGTCTGCCTCGCCGGCAGTGATGTGACTTCGACGGCCCTGCTCGATCAGCCACAAGCGGAGTCCAATCCGTCGCCATAAGCCCAAAGGTGCCGCCGCGCACCCAAACCGGCATAATCGCGCTCCGCCTCCGTCGAACAGGACGTCACCCGTGAGCGCCGCACGCACCCCAACCCGCGAGAACAAAAACATCGGCCGCCTGTTGCTCGAACTGCTGTGGCTGCTCCTGGTACTGCTGGTGCCGATGTTCTTCGTCACGATCCTCCCGCCTTTGCTCGCCCTGGCCGTGGTCATCGTCTGCGCCGGGGCGATGTGGGTCTGTGTGAACGTCGGTTGGCCCAAAGGCGGACGAGCCTTTGCCCGGCTGATGATCTCGGCGGTCTTTGGCCTGGGCTTCAGCCTCGGCCGGGCACTGCCCGATTACTGGGACATCGCGGCTGCCTGCCTGGCGATTTTCCCCGGGCTGGCTTGCGTGAGCATTTGGGAGAAGCACCTGGGCCTGGTAAAGCCCACCACGCAGACCCCACCCGCTGGCAGCGGTGCCAGTGCCTGGGGTGGCCAGGAGCCAACACTGACGCCCGAAGGCGAGCCGATCCGGGTGTTCAACCACGGCGAAATCGCCATGGGCGGCCCGGTGATGTGCGACTACCTGTTTCCCGACGGCACCCTGCTCGAAGGACTGGGCGCCTCGGCGCGCTTTTCCAGTGACGCCCGCTACTTCGCCGCCCCCATTCCGTCGCGCAGCAGTTGGGGCCTGGTAATCCTCGACCGCACCTTGCACCGCCTCTATCGCTGCCAGGCGGATCAGTTCTGGGAACTGGATACTTTCAATGAGCAAGGCCTCGGTGGGCGTTACAGTCCGTTGGTGGACAACGGTTCCCACCAGCACTCCCTTGAAGAGTTATTGCAAGACGCCCAAGCCATCGACCTGCTCCCAGTCAGCGATCTCTGGCTGGAACCGGGCAACTGGCAACAAGCCCTGGCCCGGCAACAGATCGAATATCGCTCCCCCGATGGTCGGCATCGGCTAAATGGCCAACTGACCCTGCCCGATAGCCTGAGGGAACTGGACCAACCGACCCGCCCGATCAACCATCCCGATTACCGGCTCAGCGTCGATAACGCCCCTTCATTCTTGTTGATCTCGGCCCAGACGCCGATTGTCTGGAGCGCCGACAGCCGCAGCCTGATCTGTCGGGCCCGCACAATGGACTCGTCAGAGCCGCACCAAGCGCTATGGCTCTGGCAGCAGGATCGGGGCTGGCGCCCCCTGCGCAGCCCCTGGAGCCGCGACAACCGCAGCCCTAGCGGATACTGGAGCCAACCGGTGGCGCTGGACGAGCAGCAGGTCTGGCTGGAGAGCGAGCTACCGCTGTCGCAACCCGACAACGGACATTACGGCTACCAGTTGCACAGTATCCACAGTGACTCGCAGATTCTGGTCGGCCACGACCCTCTGGGCCGCGAGCAGACTACCGAATGGAACAGGCCCCGTATCCGCCTGGTCCTGCCACTGGACAGCGACGGGAGCACGGCCAGCGTAACCATCGAGTCAGAGCCGCTGGCGAATGGCACCCACGCCCACTTCACCTTGCTCCAGGACGATCAGCACGACTCAGCCGGCTACCAGTGCCGGATCGGCGACTGGACCCTGCCCGGCCTTTGGCGCCTGGATCATCGAGTGAGCGACTGCTCCCATTATCTGGCGCTGGTGCCGTTTGCCCTGCATCCGGCGGTGCCCGACCGCGTGATGGTGGCCGATCCCCGGCAACATCGGCTGATCGAGAGTCCACTGATGCGGGTCGCCGGGCTGGTGGATTTCAAGGCGGCGACGCTGAGCGTCGCAGTGATTGTCGGGCGCCTGCCGCGGGACGTCGCCAGTACGCCGCTGCAACGTTTTACCGAAGCCGTCCCTGATGCGTCCCAAGCCGCCGAGTTCTGCCGATACCGCGAAGACTCGCGCCTCTACTACGAGCTGCGCAGACTGCAATTGAGTGGCGACAACCTGCAAGATTTGCCCGCCTGGCGTTGGGTCAAGCAGCCACAGATCGCCAGCGCCGAAGGCGAGTTTATCCAACCCTCCCCGACCGGCCTGGACGCCGCCTGGCTGTTCGGCACCAGTACCGAATACGGCGACGATCTGGGGCGCGGGCATATTGCTCGCCTGGGCGGACACCTGCTGACCGCTTCCGGCTGTGCCCTGTCGGACCTGGCCCCCTCCATGGCCTGGTCGCCGAAGGGACGCTACCTTGCGCTGACCCGACTCTATCTCGACCATCGCGACTTCGCTGACAGCTACAATCGCAGCGCCTGGAAACTCCTGCTGCTGGATGTCGAGGCACACACCTTGCGCACCGCACCCGGCTGGCTGGGCAACCGACCACAGCTCATCGACTTTGCTGCCGACGCCCTGCACTTGCGCCAGTTCGAAGCGGACTGGGATCAGCGGGATGGCTCCGACCCGGGTACTCGTGTGAAGATCGCCTTGAAAGAGATACTGGAGTGGCCGTGCGAACCCTTGCAACTGCAAGCAGGCCTCTGGCTGACAGCCGCCGAGGCGGCTCATGCCCAGGCTTGGCAAACCCTGGAAAGACCGGAACCGCTTCGACTTCTGCAGGAACAGGCTAGGCTACAGACCAGTCGCCGCCCCGAATCATCTCGCACCGGACCCGCTCGTGAGTAAATCGTCCTCAACCGTCCCTGATGACAAGGCCCCCTACTTCTGGCGGGACGAATGCCTGCCCTTCATCGAGGCCCGCTCGATCCAGGACGGCCGCAAGGTCTGCTATTCCCGGCATTCCCACGAACACTTCTCGATCGGTGCGATCACCCACGGCCAGAGCACCTACATCAACGAGCAGAACCAATGGCGGGTCGCGGCCGGCACCGTGGTGCTGATGAATCCGGGTGAGGTGCATGCCTGCAACCCCATCGAAGACCAGCCCTGGGCCTATCGCATGTTCTATGTCGAAATAGCCTGGCTGACATCACTGCAACATGAACTGGGGTTCAGCCCGGATCTGGACTTTCGGGCATTTTCCACGCCCCATACCCGCGATCCGGCACTCTATGAAGGCTTGAACAGCCTGTACGAAACCCTGGTGGACGACGAGCTCGCGCTCCTGGAAAAACAGTGCGCCCTGGTCGAGTTCTTCACCCTGCTGCAGCACCGTTTGAACCCGGCGCCACGGCCGGCTCGGGAGATCAACCAGAAACTGGAACGGGCTGCGGCCTACATTCATAAACACTGCACTGAAGCCCTGAAGCTGGAAGACATCTGCCAGGCCGCGCAGTTGTCGGCGTCGTACCTGACCCGCGCCTTCAAACAGCATTACGGCATGACGCCCCACGCCTTCCTGGTCAACCGGCGCATCCAGTACGCACGCAATCGGCTGCGCCGTGGCGGCCTGATCGCCGACGTCGCGCTGGAGGCCGGCTTCGCCGACCAGGCGCACTTCCAACGGGCATTCAAACAACACTTGGCCGCGACACCGGGGCAGTATCGCGGTTGATTCGCCTCAAGGCAGCAACAGGTAGATCGCGCTGAGGGCCAGCAACAAGGCCATCAGCCGATTGAACAGGCGCATGCCCTTGGGATTGTCCAGATAGTGCCGCAGAAAGGTTCCGGCAAATCCCCAACAGGCAATCGAGCCGTAGCAGATCACGAAGTACACCGCCGCGAATTGCCACACCAACCGCGCTTCGCCATTGGCCGCAAACGCCCCCATCCCCGCCACGCAGGCCAGCCAGGCCTTGGGATTGAGCCACTGCATCACCGCGCCGACCGTCATCGTCGGCTGTTTGCCGGACTGGCTGGTATTGAGACCGCCATCGTCGAGCGCCAGCTTCAAGGCCATGTACAACAGGAACGCCACACCGGCCAGCTGGATCACCCGGGTCAAACTCGGCACGAACAACAGCAGCTCATTCAACCCGAGGCCGATCAGGACCAGCAACAGGGTGAAGCCCAGGGTCGCGCCCGTCACGTGCCGCAAGCTAGCACGCCAGCCGAACTGTGCACCGGCGCTCAGGGCCACGATATTGACCGGACCGGGGGTTATGGAAGAGGCCAGCGCAAAGGCCGCCATGGAAACAAGAATGCTCATCGTCTACCTTCTGCATGAGTGGATGTCGGGGCTGAAGGTACCCATGCGCACGGGCGGCGGTATTGAAGAAAACTCCCCTGTACAGCCTTTTGCCCCACAGACGAAATGTTTCATCCAGCAAAGCGTTCAAGCGGCGTAAGATAAACAAGGTGTTAATCGTGCATCGTATCCAGCCAGGGGAAACCGAACCATGAAGCCGAACCTCGTCAAAGTCGCGCTGGTAATGAGCGCCCTGCTGTTGAGCGCCTGCTCCGGCACGAGCACGATGACCAGCAACAGTGCCTGCTATACCGAAAGCTGTAACCAGCACTACGACAGCAAACCGGTCACCCAGAGTTTTGGCGCCTCGAACCTGGGCAGCAGCTTCCGTGAGTACGGCACCAGCATGCTGCGCGACTAAGCTCAATCGCTGATCAACGGCTGGCTGCATCCCCCGGCAGCCACGTTGATTGGCACGCAAAAAGCCAAGCCTGGTCCTGCTATCTCATAGGAAATGTCCGACTTTCCACTCCCTAGCTTTACGTCGATTATCTGAATCTGGACCGCTGTCCCCGACAGCGCCTGCCCAGCCCTCGCTTTTGACGGGAGCCTGCCGTCAAGCGGTGCCTTCTGGTCACTTGTCCCTTGCAGGAGATACGATGAAGCTATCGATGAACTTATACGACGCGCTGACGAGCATCAATGTCCCTCCGAACAAGGCCAAGGCGGTTGTAAATGCCTGGGAGTCGGATATGGAAAAATTCGCGACAAAGTCTGATCTGCTCCGCACCGAGACCCAGTTGCAAACGTCGATTACGGAGTTGGGCTCAGAAGTTCGCTCACTGGGTACCGAACTGCGCGCACTGATCAATGAGCAGGGTGCAGAACTGCGAGCCTCCATAAAAGAGCAAGGCGCGGAACTGCGAGAGTCCATGACGAAACAAGGCACAGAACTGCGAGAAGCCATGACGAAGCAGGGCGCGGAGCTGCGAGAGGCCATGACGAAGCAAGGCGCAGAACTGCGAGAGGCCATTACAGAACAAGGTGCAAAATTCCAGGTATCCGTTGCTGAAATGGACTCACAGAACAAGATCCTGCGCTGGCAGCTCAGCATCCTGCTCGTCTGCATCACCATTCCCCTGCTCAAGCTGGCTTACGATATGCTGATCAAGTTCACCTTGAACTGAGTCACTTCAGCTGCGCGCAGACTTGCCGAAGGCACCCGCGCAGCCAGCGGTGCGCGGGATCGGCATCCAGCCGCGGATGCCAGAGCATGGCAACCGTGAACGTCGGCAGCGAGAACGGAAGTTCAAAGCTGTGCATACGGGTACGCAGGTTGCCGGTGTGGCGCTCGGGCACGGTGGCGATCAAATCGGTGGATCGGGCCAGCGACAGCGCAGTCGAAAATCCGGCAACAAACGTAGCCACCTCCCGTGAAAACCCAAGCCGCTCCAGCGCCTCATCGACAGCGCCCTTGTCGAGCACTCGCCGCGCAACACCGATATGCTGGCCGGCCGCATACCGTGCAGGAGTCATTTCACCCTGACCCAGCGGATGCTCCCGGCGCACCACGCCAATAAAGCGATCGCGAAACAGCGCCTGGGTCAGCAACTCAGGACCTTGGCTGCTGCCCACCACACCGGTTTCCAGATCGACACTGCCATCGCGCAGTGGCGCGCTGTCCTTGTCCGGTTTCTGCAGGAAGCGTAGGCGCACCCCGGGCGCCTCTTCAGCGATCCGGGCCAGCAGCGCAGGACCGAAACTCTCCACAAAACCGTCACGGGTGCGCAGTGTGAACGTGCGGACCAGTTGCTTGAGGTCCAACTGCCCGACAGGTCGCAGCACGGCTTCGGCGTCCTGTACCAACTGCGCGACCCGCTCGCGCAACTCCAGTGCCCGGGGCGTGGGCACCAGGCCACGCCCTGCCCTGACCAACAACGGATCACCGGTGGTTTCCCGCAAACGCGCCAGCGCCCGGCTCATTGCCGAGGGGCTGAGATGCAGGCGCCGGGCAGCGCGCGCCACGCTGCCTTCGGCCAGCAGCACATCCAGGGTGACCAGTAGATTGAGATCGGGTGTGGACATGGACCGCCCCTTGGCATGGCCTGATCGGATAGCGCGTCAAACGCACGAGTACAGTGCAAACGGTGCACCTTCCGCCATGTTAGGCGCCGGCGTAGATTTCTGACAGCTCTGCGTTGGGAGCGGCCGAAAAGAGAAACCGGATGAAACCGATCACTGCAGGACCCGAAAAACTCGCGACGGACACCGAGCCACACACACCGTCGGCACGCTGGGCACTGGCCGGCTTGTCGCTGTCGATGCTGCTGTCATCCCTTGGCACCAGCATCGCCAACGTCGGCCTGCCCACCTTGGCCCAGGCGTTCAACGCGTCCTTCCAGAACGTGCAATGGATCGTCCTCGCCTACCTGCTGACGATCACCACCCTGATCGTCAGCGTAGGCCGGCTGGGTGATCTCACCGGTCGGCGGCGCCTGCTCCTGACCGGCATCGCCCTGTTCACCCTGGCCTCGACGCTCTGTGGTTTCGCCCCCACGCTGGGTCTGCTGATCGGCGCGCGGGCGCTACAAGGCGTCGGCGCGGCGATCATGATGGCCCTGACCCTGGCGTTTGTCGGCGAAACAGTGACCAAGGCCCGCACCGGCAGTGCCATGGGCTTGCTGGGTACCATGTCCGCCATCGGCACGGCCCTGGGCCCCTCACTGGGCGGGTTCCTGATCGCCGGGCCGGGCTGGCGCGCGCTCTTCCTCATCAGTGTGCCGCTGGGTGTGCTGGCGTTTATCCTCAGCCACCGCCACCTGCCCGCAGATCGTCAAAGGACTCAGCACGAGCGAAGCGGTTTCGACCCACTGGGTACACTGCTACTGGCGCTGACACTGGCGGCCTATGCGCTGGCCATGACCCTGGGACGCGGCCACTTCGGCCTGCTCAATATCAGCCTGCTAGCGATGGCAGCCCTCGGCCTTGGCCTGTTCGTGTTGACCGAGGCCAAGGTCGCTTCGCCGCTGATTCGCCTGGTGATGTTCCGTGACCTCAGGCTGAGCGGGAGCCTGCTGATGAGCGGGCTCGTCTCGGCGGTGATGATGGCGACGCTGGTGGTCGGTCCGTTCTATCTGGCGCGAGGGCTGGGATTGGACGCGGCTGGGGTCGGATTGGCGCTCTCAGCCGGGCCTTGTGTCTCGGCGCTGACCGGAGTGCCGGCGGGCCGACTGGCAGACCGCTTTGGCGCACAGCGCATAACGGTTGTCGGTCTGATGGCCATGACCGTCGGCTGCCTTGCGCTGTCGCTAGTGCCGCAGACCCTCGGGCTGGGCGGCTACATCAGCCCGCTGGTCGTTGTCACTATCGGCTATGCCCTGTTCCAGGCGTCCAACAACAGCGCCGTCATGGGCGAGGTCGGCACGCAGCAACGGGGCGTCGTTTCCGGCCTGCTCAATCTGTCGCGTAATCTCGGGCTGATCACTGGAGCATCGGCACTGGGTGCGGTGTTTGTGTTCGCTTCAAAGGCAGCCGACATCACCAGCGCGTCCCCCGAAGCCGTCGCCAGCGGCATGCGAACGACCTTTGCCACGGCACTGGCACTGGTTGTCGTCGCACTGGCCGTGGCGCTGGTCGTCAAGAAAAGATAACGCTGCGCACTACAACGCAGGACGCTGGAACCCGACCCACTCCTGCACGGCAGGCCGCTGCCATTGGCGTTGCGCATATTCCACCAGGACAGGTGGCACGTCGTCACCGTTGAGGACCAGCCGGTTGAGCATCAGCGCCAGGTCGGTATCGGCAATCGACCATTGACCGAACAGGTGCTCGCGCCCATCCGCCAGCAGTGCCTGGGCGGCCGCGAACAGCTTGCGCGTCGCCGCCTCGGCCGCTGGCGACAAGGGCCCCGACTTGATGCCATAAAACACCACCACGGTGGAGCGCTCCTGCCGGATCGGTATCAGGTCACTACGCAGCCAGGCCTGGACCTGCCGAGCCTGCGCGCGCTGTTGACGGTCTTGCGGATAAACCGGCACCTGCGGGAATGTCTCTTCCAGATACTCGGCAATCGCCGACGACTCGGACAAGGCAAAGTCGCCATGCACCAGGGTCGGCACCCGCTGGGTCAGCGACAGGCTGGCGTAGCCTTCAGCCTGGTTTTCCAAGGTGTCGAGGTCCAGGGGGATCAGTTCGAAGTCGATGCCCTTTTCCCGCAGCACAACGAAATCCGACATGGCATAAGGGCTGGTGAATTGAGCATCGACGTACAGTTGCAGGCGGGGATCACTCACGACACATCTCCATATCCATAGGTGGGAGGGGACACGCTACGGGATTGGCCGTCATAAATGAAATGCATGATTTTCATGCGCGCATTCCCTGCGGGAATACCGTGATTTCAGCGGTCCAGCGCTCTCTGTACACACCAGGACAATGGCAGCGTCAGCAGCACCATCGCCGCCAGGGCCATCACCGCGATCGGGATTCCGGTCAGGTCACCCAGTCCCCCGAACAACACCGGCGCCAGTGCCCCGCCGCCGATGGTTCCGGTATAGAACAGCGCAAACGCCTGCTCGCGCCTGCCCGCCTCCGACAACTCCGGCACTACACCATAGAGCACCGACGATGTCCCGTTCAGAACCAGCCCCAGCAACGGCAGCATCACCATCATGCCGGACAGCGGCAGATATACCGCCAGTACGATCAATACCGAAGTAGCGGACTCCGTCAGCCACACGGTCTTCATCATGCCGATACGCGCGCCCAGGTAACCGCAGAACAACTTGCCGAACGCGCCGCCCACGAACAACAGCATCAACGCCAGGCCAATGCCCGCCGTCCCGGCCCCCTTGCTACTCAACAGGAAAGGCAAAAAGGTGAGAAAGCCCATGCGCACCGCACTGTCCAGCGTGCCCGTCAGCAGCAGCGCACGCAGCCCGTTGGCGGAGCCTTTCCCTGTCGGTGTCGCGGAGGCTTTCCGAGACCCGGGCGACGTTGCCGCCTGTGTCGGAACCAGCCACCACAGCAGCGCGGCGGCAGCCAGGCCAAGTACGCCCATCAGCGTGACACTGGCGCGCCAACTGACGACCGTCAACAACAGGCCTACCAGTCCCGGGAGCAACGTCTTGCCGATATCGCCGGAAAAGTTGTATTGCGACAGCGCCTCCTTGACCCCGCCACCTGCCTCATGGGTATCGGTGATCAGCGAGGACGCCAGCGGGTGCTGGGTGCTGGCGCCCAACCCACCCAGCAGCAGCGCCAACAGCAGCACCGTCAAGCCGCCGGCCTGGCCGACGAGCAGGTACGCCAAGCCGGCCAGTGCGGTGCCGCCCACCAACAAACGCTCTCGTCCCCAGCGTCTGGCGGCCCGGCTCGCCAACAACTGGAAACCGGCCATCATCCCGGAATAGGCTCCGCGCAGCAGCCCCACCTGCGCGTAGCTCATGCCGAACTGTGCCTGCCAGATTGGCAGCAACACATAGATCACATCGGTCAGACCGTCATGCACGGCATGGGCGCTACAGGCCGCCAGCAGGGACCGACGACGTAAAGAGGTCTCGGCGGGTGGCGATTCGCTCAATGTCAGTGGGCTTTTCAGATCAGTCATCGTGTTGACTCACAGAGCCTCTCGTTTTATGACGAAAAGACTTTATAGAATACGCAGACTGGCAAAGACCAATACCAAATTCGAACCGATCAATACCCAAGGACCAGGATGCTCGATCTACGCAGGTTGCGTTACTTCTTGACCGTTGCCGAGGAACTGCATTTTGGCCGTGCAGCACTGCGCCTGCACCTTGCCCAACCGCCCCTGACCCGGCAGATTTCGGCCCTGGAAGTCGAACTGGGGTTTCGCCTTTTCGACCGCACCAGCCGCAGCGTATCGCTCACGCCTCAAGGCCGCGCCTTCCTGCCTTACGCCCGCTCCGTGCTGGAGCAAGTCGACCTGGCCAAAGTCATCGCCGACAAATTGGCGGCTGGCACTGCCGGTCAGCTTGTCCTGGGTTATGCCAGCTCGATTGCCCTGTCGGATATTTTCAGCCAGGCCATTCGGGCCTTCGCCCAGCGTTTTCCAGAGGTTCAACTGACGTTGGTGGAAAGCGCTTCAGGCACCCTGGTGGCGCAGATCGTCGACGGGCGCATCGATATCGGCATGAGCCGTCTGCCACCGTCCGACGGGCAAACCGAGGTCCAGTCACTGTCCCTGGGCGAGGAGCAACTGGTGGCCGCCCTCTCCAGTGACGACCCGCTGGCCGATCAATCCCAGGTGACCCTGGCGCAACTCAGTACGCGCCCGTTGATACGCTATCCGACCGATTACGGCTCGGGGCTCAACACGATTATCGAGCACCTCTACCAACGCCATGGCCTGCCCTTGCAGCCCGGGCCGGCCGGACGGCAGATCACCTCGATCATCGCCCTCGTGGCTGCCGGCCAGGGCGTCGCACTGGTGCCTCACTGCACCCGGACCCTGGCAAAAAAAGGCGTGACCTACCGCCCCGTGACCGATCCCGACGCCTGTGCGCCTCTGCTGGTACTCACTCGCGCGCAAGGACGCAGCCTGCTGGTCGAGGCGTTCATGGGGGTGATCGACGAGCTTCGACAGGCTCGGGAACAATCCACAAAAGCCGAAATCAACGACTAAAGTACCCTCTGTAAAACAAGCGGCCTTGAAGGAAAAGACAGAAGCAATTCCAAATTGCTACCATCCTGATGAAAAGGAACGTACGGTAATGACACCCGTATGAATCTCCTCCAGCACACCAAGGATCGGTCAGCCCATGAAACTCGCCTACCTGGCGCTTGCCACCTGTTTGATTTTCCAACCCGCTTTCGCCAGGTCCGATACGGATCGTCAAGCCTTCACCCCAGACGAGTCGCAATTGATCGAGCACGGCTCGTATATCAATAAAGACGGAAACACCGTACACAGTCCCGCTCACACCAAATCAGACCGAGCTCCCGAGGGCGCCACGGCCAAGTGCCGCGACAAGACTTACAGTTTCAGCCAGCATCGGCGTGGAACCTGCTCACGGCACGGCGGTGTGATGGCTTGGTTGTAGAGAGCGTCCAAAAGACGAAGCGCTTATTCGCAACCCTTCAGGAGCCCGACAATGACGAAACCCTTTGGCATCACCCTCGCCTTCACATTGCTCCTCGCGCTATCGAATACAGCCGCGGCTGAAACAGCTCATGAATCAGCCCGAAGTTTCGTTGCCCAATCCCATGCCGGCGACGATCTCGCCGCCATCGCACTATCAGCCGCCAAGCACACACAAACCTACGGGACGCTCGTTGCGAAGCTGGGGGCTGTCGGGGCAGACACAGCCGTGTCGAGCGAAATCACTGCGCTACTCCCGCAGTACCAGCCGAAATGGGACCAGAACCTTGCCGCCGCCTATGAGAAGTCTTTCTCCTCAGAAGAGCTATCGTCGCTGGCGTCTAAAGGTCGAGACTCAAAATACGCCGGTAAAGTGATAGAGCGACAATCGGCAATCGGGAAAGACATGCAGTCCAGCTCAGGCCCGATTCTGATTTCCCTGATAACCGAAGCACTTGAGGCATGCCTTTCCAAAAACGGCTTGTAAACAAGGGCTGCGAACCACCAGCCGCACATCGACAAGGTCTATGGCCATCACAAAATTTCATAACCTTTGAGCTATCCTCGGCGGCCAGGACTCGATCTACGCCAAAGGAATGAAGATGACATTGACTGCCGAACGTTTGCTCAGCCTGGCCATGGCCAACCCGGTAAACGCTGAAATCGCCTCACGCCTGCCATCCCTCGGTTTGAGTCAATGCATGCTCACGGCGGGCTGTCTGTTCCAGGCCGTCTGGAATCAGCATTCGGACCTGCCAGCCGAGTGGGGCGTCAAGGATTACGACGTTTTCTACTTCGACAATGACCTCTCCTGGGAAGCCGAAAACGAGGTTATCCGGGCCACTCACCTGCTCTTCCAGGACCTTGGCGTCAACATCGATATCAAGAACCAGGCGCGCGTCCATCTTTGGTATGCCCAACGGTTCGGCAGAACCTATGCTCGGCTGGAGTCGGCCAAAGAAGGTATTGATCGTTACCTTATTGCCGGCACTTGCATCGGACTGGATGTTGCCACGGGTGAAGTCTATGCCCCCTACGGCCTGACCGATATCGAACAAGGCCTGCTTCGGATCAATCCGGCACATCCCGAACCCGACTTGTTCGAGCAGAAGGCGAAAAGTTATCAGGCTCGCTGGCCTTGGCTGACAGTCCTGGAAACCAACCCTTCATAAAAACCGCTTTGTTTCCTGAATATGCACGGCTGCACACATTTTTATCCGGAACCTAATGTCAGCCCCGGCCATTTCTGGCAATAATCCACCTGTTTTGCCAATAAGCGGTCTCTCCTGCTCCCAGGATTCCCCTAGCCCCGCTCACTGCCTTCGGACAAGGACCGTCGCCACCATGCCTTCGATCTACCAACTCAAGCCCCGCTTCCAGAACCTGTTGCGTCCAGTGGTCCAACGCCTCTTCGACAATGGCACCAGCGCCAACCAGGTCACCTTGAGCGCCGCTGTAATTTCCCTGCTGGTAGGCGCCGTAGTCGCCACCTTCGCCGGGCACGCCTGGGTGTTCGTGATCATCCCCATTTGGATGATCCTGCGCATGGCCCTGAACGCCATCGACGGCATGCTCGCCCGGGAGTTCGGCCAGCAATCGAAGCTCGGCGCCTACCTGAACGAACTCTGCGACATCATCGCCGACAGCGCACTGATCCTGCCGTTTGCCTTGTTGCCCGAAGTCAGCCTGCTGGCGGTGCTGCTGGTGACCCTGCTGGCCCTGTTCAGCGAATACGCCGGTGTCTTGGGGTCGATGGTCGGCGCCTCACGGCGCTACGACGGTCCCATGGGCAAGAGCGATCGCGCATTTGTTCTGGGTGTGATCGCCACCGGCGTGGCCTTCGGCCTGCTCAATACCCAATGGATAAATGGGTTATTCGTGCTGATGGCGGCACTCCTGCTGGTTACGCTGGTCAATCGGGTACGGCAAGGCTTGAAAGAAGCCGCAACAACAGCAGAACCGCCTGCCCAGTAACACCCGAATCGCCAAACCGCTCCCCCAAGATAGTTGCCTCAAGCTCCCCTCTCCAAGATCCGGCAAAAGGACATTGCAATGCGCGACGAGCAAGCCCAGACCTTCAGTACCCATGATGGCGTCGAACTGTTTTATCGCCACTGGCCGGCCACAACGCCTGCCGCCGGCGAGCCGCGCAAGGCCATCCTGCTGTTCCACCGGGGGCATGAGCATTCCGGGCGCATTGCCCACCTGGTGGATGAACTCGACCTGCCGGACTTCGACTTCTTCGCCTGGGACGCCCGTGGCCACGGCCAGTCGCCGGGCGCGCGGGGTGACAGCCCGAGCTTCGCCACCAGCGTGCGGGATGTGCAGACCTTCTGCGATCACCTCGGCGCCACCTTCGCTATCGCCGAAGAAAATATCGCGGTCATCGCCCAGAGCGTCGGCGCGGTGATCGTCGCCACCTGGGTCCACGACTACGCGCCAAAGATCCGCGCCCTGGTGCTCGCCTCCCCGGCCTTCAAGGTCAAGCTCTACGTGCCTTTCGCCCGTCCAGGCCTGGCCCTGATGCGACGCTTTCGCGGCAACTTTTTCGTCAACAGCTACGTCAAGGCCAGGTTTCTCAGCCACGACCCGGAACGCATTGCCTCCTATGACAGCGATCCGCTGATCACCAAGGCCATTTCGGTAAACGTCCTGCTCGGGCTCTACGAGGCCGCCGACCGCGTGGTCGCCGATGCCAATGCGATCCAGGTACCGACCCAGTTGCTGATTTCCGGCGCGGACTTCGTGGTCCATCGCAAACCCCAGGAACAATTCTTCCAGCGCCTGGGCAGCCTGAAAAAAGAACGGCACGTACTCCCCGGTTTCTTCCACGACACCCTCGGCGAACGCGACCGGCACCTGGCCGTCAGCCGCGCCAAGCGTTTTATCCAACAGAATTTCCTCTCGCCGGTTAACCGCCCGGCCCTGCTCGACGCTGATCGCATCGGCGAGACCTGCGCCGAATCCGAGTCGCTGGCAGCGCCCTTGCCGCACAACTCGCCGCGCGATCTCTACTGGCGCCTGACTCGCGCCAGCATGGGCCTGGGCAGCAAGCTGTCAGCCGGGGTCAAGCTCGGCTTCGACACCGGTTTCGACTCCGGCAGCACCCTGGACTACGTCTACCGCAACACCCCCACCGGGCATACCGCGCTGGGCCGGATGATCGACCAGAACTACCTGAACTCCATCGGCTGGCGCGGCATCCGCCAACGCAAACTGTATGTCGAGGAGCTGCTACGCCTGGCCATGGCCCAGTTGCGCGAGCAAGGCCGCGAAGTGCGGATCGTGGATATCGCCGCCGGCCACGGGCGCTATATCCTCGAAGCCCTGCACGGGGTGACGCCACTGCCGGAATCGATCCTGCTGCGCGACTACAGCGATATCAACGTGCGTGACGGCAGCGCGCTGATCGTCGAAAAAGGCCTTGGCGATATCGCCCGGTTCGTCAAGGGCGACGCCTTTGACCGGGACGACCTCGCCGCGCTGGACCCCAAGCCGAGCCTGGCGGTGGTGTCGGGCCTGTACGAACTGTTCGCCGACAACACCCTGGTCGGCAACTCCCTCGCCGGCTTGGCCGAGGCCTGTGAGCCGGGCGCGTATCTGGTCTACACCGGGCAACCCTGGCACCCCCAGCTGGAACTGATCGCCCGCGCCCTGACCAGTCACCGCCAAGGCCAGGCCTGGGTCATGCGCCGTCGTAGCCAGGCGGAAATGGACCAGTTGGTGGAAGCCGCCGGGTTTCGCAAGATCACTCAACGGGTCGATGAATGGGGGATCTTCAGCGTGTCCCTGGCGCAACGCGTGCAAGGATGAACAGCACATCCCGGGAATCCGGCCTGCTGAAGCGCGCCGTGCTCTGGCTGGTCCTGCTGGCGCCATTGTTCTTCGCCAGCTATGGCTTTGCCACCTGGTACACCGCCCGGCGCAGCGATGTCGGCAACTACGTGTTCGGCTGGGAAAGCCATATGCCGTTCTGGGCCTGGACCATCGTGCCCTACTGGTCCATCGACCTGCTTTACGGCTTGTCGCTGCTGCTGCCCAGAAGCAAGCGCGAGCTCGACCGACACGCCCTGCGCCTGCTGACGGCCCAGGCGATCGCCGTCTCCTGCTTCCTGCTTTGGCCACTGACCTTCACCTTCCCCCGACCACCGCTGGACGGCGTGTTCGGCTGGCTGTTCGCGGTACTGGCGGGCTTCGACAAACCCTTCAACCAGGCGCCTTCGCTGCATATCGCGTTGCTGGTGATTCTATGGGTCATGTACCGCCGGCATTTCACCGGTGTCGGACGCTGGCTGGTGCACGGCTGGTTCGCGCTGATCGGTGTATCGGTACTGACCACCTATCAACACCACTTTATCGACCTGCCCACCGGTGCCTTGGCCGGCTGGTTGTGCGTCTGGCTGTGGCCGGATGATCGCGCCAACCCATTGTCCGCCGCGCGCCTGTCAGGCGATGGCAAACGCCTCGCCCTGGCTGTTCGCTACGGGCTGGGGGCGACGCTGTTGGCCATCGTCGGCTTCGGCTTCGCCGGTGTCGCGTTATGGTTGCTCTGGCCGGCGCTGGCCCTGGCGCTGGTAGCGCTCAATTACGCGGTGTTCGGCGCCCAGGGCTTCCAGAAACGCGCCGACGGCAGCTTGAGCCCGGCCGCACGCTGGCTGTTTGCGCCTTACCGGGCAGGCGCCTGGGTCAATTCGCGGCTCTGGACAAAATCCCATCCACAACCCGATCAGGTTGTAGATGACGTTTGGCTTGGGCGACTGCCAAGCCGACGCGAACTTCAGGCCGGCCCATTCGCGGCCATCGTCGACCTGTGTGCCGAACTGCCCTTGGCCCCCCAAGGGCGGGCCTATAGCAGCATCCCCGTACTGGACTTGATTGCACCGTCAGCGGAGCAATGTCGCGAAGCCGCCCTGAGCATTGATGAACTGCGCCAGAACGGGCCGCTGCTGGTCTGCTGCGCCCTGGGTTATTCACGTAGTGCCACGGCGCTCGCCGCCTGGTTGCTGCACAGCGGCCGAGCGACGACGATCGATGCAGCCCTGGAGCTGATACGCGCGGCACGTCCCGGCGTGGTCCTGCATCCGCGGCATCGCCAGGTGCTGGAAGCCATGCTTCAGCTCGTGCCTGGCGAAGCGGTCGCCCAATCGAGGATCGCCGATGCCCGCTAGCCTGCAACTGCATGTGATCGCCAGCCTGCTAAGGCGCGGCCGCGCGCTCGACCAATTCTCCACGGGACTGACCGTACTGGGTGTTCTGCTGGGTCTGGCACCGCTGCTCTTCAGCACCATCAGCCTGTGGTGCCTGGTGGTCAGCGCCTGGCTGGTGCTGTCGGGCCTGCTGCAAAAATACTGGGCCTTTCGTGTCGCTTTCGACGCCGATCTGTTCCAACTGATGGCGCAGGATCCCAGCAACCTGAGCGATCGCACCGAGGCGCTGGACCAGGCACTGCAAGACCTCGGCCTGCAACCGCGACAATCCGCAAACCGTCCCTGGGCCGAGCGCAGCCATGGCGCGCTGGGCCTGCTCAAGCGCCAGGCGTTGCTGGTGCTGGTACAAATTTCCCTGCCACTGATCGTCATTCTGGCCAGCCCCTGGCTGCCCTTCGCCGGATAAGGAATCGTCATGTTCGAACCCGTGGTTGCCACCCTCATCACCTCCGGCGCCCGCCTGATCACCGGTGCCCGCAGCCTGTGGATCGGCTGCGGGCCCAATCCGGAGCAGCGCATCTACTTCGCCAACCACAGCAGCCACGGTGACTTCGTGCTGCTCTGGGCCTCGCTGCCACCGGCACTGCGCAAACTCACCCGGCCGGTCGCCGGCGCCGACTACTGGAATAAAAGCGCCCTGCGCCGCTACATCATCAAGCGGGTCTTCAACGGTGTGCTGATCGACCGCGAACGCAAGGAGCCCGGGGACAACCCGCTGCAACCGATGCTCGACGCCCTGGCACAAGGTCACTCGCTGATCATCTTTCCCGAAGGCACCCGCAACCAGGAAGACGGCCTGCTGCCGTTCAAGAGCGGGATCTTCCACCTGACCCGGAGCTACCCACAGGCGCAGTTGATTCCGGTATGGATCGCCAACCTCAACCGAGTGATGCCCAAGGGCCGGGTATTGCCCCTGCCGCTGCTGTGCACCACCAGTTTCGGCGCACCGCTGCGACTCGAAGACGACGAAAGCAAAGAACACTTCCTGCAACGCAGCCGCGATGCGCTGCTGGCCCTGGCACCGGAGCAACACTGAAATGGATAGGCAGACCCTGATGTTGTTCGCCGGGATCGGCATGATCCTGGTGCTGGCTTCGCTGATCGGCTTTGTCCTCAAGTGGCGTACCCGAGGCACGCCGAATGCGGTCATCGATAACCTCAACGCCCGGATCAACGCCTGGTGGGTGATGGTGCTGGTGATCGGTATCGCCTTCTGGCTGGGGACCGGCGCGGTGATCCTGCTGTTCTATGCGGTGTCCTTCTACGCCCTGCGCGAATTCCTGACCCTGACACCGACCCGGCGCAGCGACTACCCGGCGCTGGTGGCGGCGTTCTACCTGGCCCTGCCGTTGCAGTACCTGCTGATCTACAGCGACTGGTACGGACTGTTCTCGATCTTCATTCCGGTCTATGTGTTCCTGCTGCTGCCGATCCTCGCTTCGCTGGGCGGTGACAGCACGCACTTTCTGGAACGGGCCTCGAAGGTCCAGTGGGGGCTGATGATCGCGGTGTTCTGCGTGTCGTTCGTGCCGGCGCTGCTGACCCTGGAGATTGCCGGTTATGAAGGCCGCAACCTGCTGCTGATCGCCTACCTGGTGATCGTGGTGCAGTTGTCCGACGTGCTCCAGTACGTCTGCGGCAAGCTGTTCGGCAAACGTAAGATCGCGCCCAACCTGTCGCCGTCGAAAACCGTCGAAGGCTTTGTCGGCGGCATCAC
This sequence comes from Pseudomonas sp. MWU13-2862, assembly GCF_023242495.1. Lineage (NCBI taxonomy): Bacteria > Pseudomonadati > Pseudomonadota > Gammaproteobacteria > Pseudomonadales > Pseudomonadaceae > Pseudomonas > Pseudomonas sp. MWU13-2862. The sequence continues at coordinate 75,576 of NZ_JALMEZ010000001.1, forward strand.
ACTGGCTTCGTTGATCGGTGGCGCGCTGTTCTGGATTACCCCTTTCAATCCCTGGCAGGCGGCGCTGATTGCGTTGTTGATCAACCTGCTGGGCTTTGCCGGCGGCATCGTCATGTCAGCGATCAAGCGCGACCGTGGGGTCAAGGACTGGGGCCATATGATCGAAGGTCATGGCGGCATGCTCGACCGGCTGGACTCGGTGTGCTTTGCCGCGCCGATCTTCTTTCATCTGGTGCGCTATTGGTGGACGTGAGAGGTGTTACGGCGGGCTCGCCAACGTTTTAGCGTTGGCGGGCTGCACTCCGCTCCCCGCACCGGGTAGTCACCTCAACTACACGGTTCATCCAGCATTACAAGCGAGTCACGGACTTGCCCACCGACGAGCGGGCCAGACACATCATCCGGTCTTCGGCGACAATGCTTCAGGCATCAACCACCGAGATGAAGATCAGGATGTCGTTCATGACGGCTCACTCTTTTATCTCATATCTCATCGTCGCCACAACCAGATCCTCTGCAAGATCCAGGTTTACACCGTCGGGATTTTTCAAACCCTCACGACTGTACCATTCTTGATTGGCCTCCGGATGTGGACCGACAAGACTGACTGTACCTTTCCCAAAGTTATATATGGCGGCCGCGGCATCTTTATTCGGATATCGGGCAATAACGAGTGCACTCCCGCCTTCTGAATCGGTCGGAAGAACGGGGCCATCCTGGTAATACATCTCACGTTTCCGCCACCGCCAGCGGCACTGATCGCGCTGCTGGTGTTTGCCGATGGCATTGTCATGTCGGCGATCAAGGGCGACCGTTGGGTTAAGGACTGGGGGCCATATGGTCGAAGGCCATGGTGGCATGCTCGACCGGCTGGACTCGGTGTGCTTCGTCGCACCGACCTTTTTCCATCTGGTGCGCTACTGGTGGACGTGAGGGGGGGGTTATGACAGGCCCACCAACAAATGCCATGCCAAACAGACTATAGATCATGTTCCAATCTGCGCCTATGTGCTCACACTCCATAGGAATGCAAATCCACGATCGAAGCCTGGATGTTGTGTACGCAGATTGCGTTTGCGAGTCGCTGGCAAACTTTACCACCAAGAAAATGTTTACAAAATATTTTTAGCATATTAAGCTTTTTCGAAGTGAGAAGAGGGTCTTCTCATCAAGGGAGCTGCATCTCAGTGAAGGGAATGACATGTCATATGCTAATTACCGCCGTTCAGAACGCCTAGAATTCTGACACCCCCCCTACTTGTTTTTATACCCCACATCCATAGCGAGCAATTTGCAGCGCGCGATGTCTCGGGCATGGAAAAGTGATTTAGTTTCAATAATATACGAAAAGTCTCACACCACAAAACGCATCAGTCAATAAAAAATGGAGCGACAATGATCAATGAACAGTTTCAAGTAAGCGAAGATCAGGTGATAACGTTTCGTAGGCAGGGCTTTCTTTTCCTGAAAGGTTTTTACAACAAAGATATAACCGGTTATTTGAAATCAACCATTGGCGAGCGCATCTCTGCGCCTACTGATAAATATCAGAGCGGTTTTAGCCGTTTGGCATTTGACATGTATGACGGCGACCCGATGATTGCCAGCGTTATTCAAGATGATCATTTCAAACATGTCATGAACACGTTGACGGGCAAAACCTTGTTTTTTGCCCAGGCGCTTTCCTTCGAGCTGGAAAAAAATAAAAACAAGGGTTTCCCTTGGCATATCGGCACGCAAAGTTTCGGCTATCACCAAGCGGAAGACTATGGCTGCACAGTCTGGGCGCCCTTGGTAAATATCGATCCCAAAGGACAACGCGGCGGTCTGGCGTATGTCCCTAAAGACGCCGTATCAGGTGCATTCATGTATGAACACATCGATCCTTCAATCTTCCAACTGCTGTCGGAACGTATTGAGCGGGGTGAGGAGACCACCATTGATGAGTTCATGCATCTTCGTGATGGTCCTTTGAATGATCCGGCGATTAAAAAGCTGCTGGATCACTTTGCCGTCGAGGACGAATTCGAGGTGGGTGACGCGCTCATTTTCGACAAAAATGTGATTCACCGGAGCATCATGCTGGAAGATGGCCCGATAGACTCGCGCGCAGCGTTCGTCATGCGTTTCTTCTGCGAGACCAGTACCTATGACTATCGGCGCGCTCACGACCTTGAAATTCCTCGCGAGCATTTCAAATACTCTGGTCCGACGCGCTTTCACTTAGAAGTGGCAAAGGAACAAGGCGAACTTCTTGTTAACAGCCCGTTCTTTAAAGGCCAAGAGTACCGTTCGCTAAAAACCTCGAAAACAAGCTGATTCATTACAAGGGCTTACGCTCTTTTTTATACGTGGAGATAGACAGTGGAGGAATATCTTTTTTACGTGACGATATCATGCTTGACGATCGCCAGTCCGGGTCCTGGAGTGTTACTGACATTAACAAACTCACTCACCTATGGATTGAAGAATGCTTTGCCTGGAATTCTTGGAGTAGCCCTCGGCATGGGGGGGATCTCCATCATTGCGGCAAGCAGTGTCGGAGCGATTATTTCCAGCTCCGCCTGGATGATGAACATCGTCAAATTACTGGGGGCTGCTTATCTGATCTACCTGGGATTGAAGCTGCTGCGATCCAAGCCGAAACTTCAAAACACCCTCAATGAAATAACACACTCTGAATCCCTTCCCAGTGTGACAGCCCGATTCAGGCAGGGGTTTTTCGTTTCGATGCTCAATCCCAAGCCAATTGTTTTTTTCATGGCTCTTTTTCCGCAATTCATAAAAGCAGACCAACCGTTCGCACCTCAATTCACCTTACTGGCATCCACATTTTGCACACTGGTATTCTTGATTCACTTCGCCTATGGATATATCACCACCTCAGCCCGGCAAAAAATATCTCTTGGCAGAGGCTTTTTGATCATCAATAGAGTTGGCGGCATTGTATTTATCTGCTTCTCAGCCGCACTGATTCTCTCCATAAACGTTAACTTAATGATCAACAGCGTGTAAAACACTCGGCCCTGCCCGCTCCGAAATATAAAATTCCGAACTCATCCAGGCGACTTTTTATTTCACAACACAGGCAATTTCATCAGAAGAATACACGCTTTATAACGCCTGGTTACGGCAGCCACTGAGTGCCAGGTTTTTCTGTATCTTTCAGGCGGATGGTTGTACCACAAAAATCAGCAAACGACCGTTATGGGTAGACGCTGTTGAAAAATCGGACTGTCAGCTTTCCTGAACTCAGGCCCAACCACCGCCTGTCCAGCCATTTTTTCAAGATATAACATCCAGAACCTGGACATTTTGATTATTTTTAGATATTTTGCCACCCCCCCCCCCAAGAGAGACTGCTCAGAACAATAAGCAGCGCCGTATCGACGTATTTCTGACTTCTGCCACCCTGATTGGAGTGCTGTAATGTCAACACCTTCATCCGCTGCAAACACAGGTTCACCACTGATCTACTCGCTGACCTTCCAGTTATTCATTGGGTTGCTGCTTGGCACCTTCATAGGAATTATCTGGCCGCATTTCGCCGCACAGCTCAATCCGCTGGCCAGTGCTTTTGTCAAACTGATTAAAATGGTTGCAGGCCTAATCGTATTTCTTACCGTAGCCAGCGGGCTTTCTCAGATCAGGAAAGGCGCAGGTCTTGGGCGGCTGAGCGTCGTTACACTGATATATTTTGAGGTTATCAGCACCATAGCGCTGGTGTTGGGATTGCTGCTGGGTAACGTTTTTAAACCGGGCGCAGGTCTATCGATCCCGGCAGATGGTGCTGCAACCGTGGCATCGTTTGCTCAAGCCGGCCAGGCGTTGTCTACAGTCGACTTTTTGCTTAATGTCATCCCCAAAACTGTGCTTGATGCGCTGGCGGGTGGAGCGATGTTGCAGATCCTGCTGGTCGCGCTGCTGTTTGGTTATGCATTATTTGCACTGGGTGAACGTGCCGAACCCCTGGCAGAAAATCTCCGTTTGTGGACTGAAGTCAGCTTCAAGGTGGTCAGTGTTATTCTGCGTTTTGCACCTATCGGTGTCTTTGCCGCGGTAGCATTTACGATAGGAAAATTCGGACTTGCGGCACTAGTGCCACTGATCAAGATGATCGGTCTGGTGTATCTGGGGTGTACGTTGATGATTCTGCTGGTGTTCGCCAGTATTGCGCGGCTCACCGGATTCAGCCTGTGGAGGTTCATCAAGCTTATCCACAAGGAACTGATTATCGCCTTTACAACAACCTCATCGGAAGCGGCGCTACCGGGCTTAATGACCAAACTCCAGGAAGCGGGTTGCAGCAAGAACGTTACCGGATTTGTAGTGCCCGCCGGATATTCATTCAACCTGGACGGGTCATCCATTTATCTCACAGTGGCGGCTCTGTTCATTGCTCAGGCAGCTGGACTTGATCTGGGCTGGTCTGAGCAGTTGTCGTTATTGTTGGTATTTCTGCTGACCTCCAAGGGGGTTGCTGGCGTGAGCGGAGGAGCCTTCGTAACACTGGCCGCTTCCCTGACGATGTTCCCAGACATCCCATTAGCTGGCCTTGCCCTGATTCTGGGTGTCGACCGCTTGATGGACACTATGCGCACACTCACCAACGTTCTAGGTAACGGGGTCGCGACCATGGCTATCGCCCGATGGATGGGGCAACGCAACGGCGATGACCAGGCGCACGCCGCGCGGACAGAGTCAGGTCTAATGTTTCAGTCGACGTCAGATTCCATCCCAACGTCCAATCCGGTCGCCTGAATAGTTATCTGAACCTATCCATTCATCACCGGCATGAGCTTGCACCATGAGCGCAAAAAACGACGAGTCCACCAATATCCTCAAGCAACTGGGGCAGATTGCACAGGGGCTGGGTGAAACATTCGCGCCTTTTTGCGAAGTGGTGGTACATGACCTGCAAGACCCCAGTCACGCCATTCATACGATTCACAACAACCTTTCGGGGCGCCAGGTAGGCGATCCGGCAACCGAGCTCGGCCTGGCTCGCATTGCTGATGCGCATTATCCGCAAGTGATCGCCAACTATGCCAACCGCTTTCCTGATGGTCGGCAGGCCAAGAGCACCTCAATAGGGATCAAGGACTCGAACGGCCGGTATGTCGCGGCACTGTGCATGAACCTGGACTTGAGTCTGTTCCAGAGCATGCAAAGCGCGATGGGGCAATTCACCAACGTGGTCAAGAATGGTGTTACGGAAAACCTGGACACCAGCAATGCTGACGCCATTCGCCAGCGTATCGACGAGTTCGCCGCGCGTCAGGCTACGACACCACGCGCACTGAAGGCCGAAGACAAACGTTTGTTGCTTCGCGAACTGAAGGGCACCGGTTATCTGGAAGTACGCAAGTCAATGGAGGTCATCGCCCAGCATTTGGGCGTGTCCCGCGCGGCTGCCTATAGCTACGTGAAATAACCCTGGCCGGTCTCGTACCGACAGTAGGCCAGAAAGTTTTTGCCCAAGTGAGGGGCTGGTTCTCCTCGACCTGAATAAAGGTATCGCCATGCTTAATCCCGCTATCCAATGCGCCAATAGCAGCTCCATCCGCCCTCCTGCGGGGCACTATTCTCATGTTTGTATCGCCGGTGGATTTGTGATTATTTCTGGTCAATTACCTATCAATTCCTCGGGACAGGCATTGGCAGACCAGAGTTTCGAGGAACAAACTCGGCAGGTCCTGAGCAATCTTGAACATTGTCTAGTCCGGGCAGGCATCGACAAATACAGCCTAGTGCAGGTACGCGTCTATGTTACCGATATTGATCAATGGCCAGCTTTCAATCGGCTCTACGAGCAGTGGTTAGGTGATCACCGTCCCGCACGATCCGTTGCGGGAGTGGCTCAATTGCATTTTGGTTCAGCCGTAGAGGTGGAAGCCATGGCACTTGCGGCGACTGCATAAGCGTATTAATTGCACACACGTCTAAAAATTCTCATATCAAAAAGCGAGGCCCCCATGACCACGACGCAGCTGATGCTCTCTACCTATCAAGACGTCCTTGACGCCGCCGAACGTATCCAGGGCCACGCTCATCGCACTCCGGTGCTGACCTCACGTACGCTGAACGGACAACTGGGTGCAGAGGTTTTTTTCAAATGCGAGAACTATCAGCGCATGGGCGCATTCAAGTTCCGCGGCGCGTTCAATGCAGTAGCTCGCTTCAACGAGCGCCAACGCAAGGCCGGGGTCGTGGCATTTTCTTCCGGTAACCACGCCCAAGGCATCGCATTGTCTGCACGTATCCTGGGTATTCCCGCGACCATCGTGATGCCCCATGACGCTCCGGCCTCGAAAATGGCAGCGACACGCGAATACGGAGCCAGTGTTGTGCTCTATGATCGTTACAGCGAGGACCGCGAAGCCATTGGTCGAAACCTGGCTGAGGAGCATGGCTACACCTTGATCCCATCCTATGACCACCCGGATGTCATCGCTGGGCAAGGGACGGCGACCCTGGAGTTATTGCAAGAAACCGGCCCGCTGGACGCGCTATTCGTCTGTCTCGGTGGCGGTGGACTGTTGGCGGGAGCTGCCTTGGCAACCCGCGCACTGTCACCTGACTGTAAACTTTACGGTGTCGAGCCGCAGACGGGGAATGACGGTCAACAGTCGTTTCGCAGGGGCGAAATTGTACATATCGACACACCGGACACCTTGGCAGACGGAGCCCAGACTCAGCATCTGGGGCACTATACATTCCCAATCATTCGCCGCGACGTTGATGACATCCTGACTGTCACGGATGCCCAGTTGATCGAGGGTATGCGTTTTTTTGCCGAGCGCATGAAGATGGTCGTGGAGCCGACCGGATGCTTGGGGTTGGCCGCTGTACGTGAAATGGGCAAGGCACTGGAAGGTAAACGTGTCGGTGTGATCGTGAGCGGAGGCAATATTGACCTGGATCGGTACGCCCGGTTGCTGGCGTAGCCTTTAACGCTGACGTTGCGAGTCGGTTGCGCCGGTAAGCCGCTCGCGCATTGACTGGCAAGGCTCTGGAAGGGGCGGAACAGAGGGATGACAGGGTTCAAGCAGTGCCGTTTGCACGGCACCGCTCTTCAACTTCAGGCGCGGGTGGAGAACCCGGGCAGATTCAGCTTGCGCTCGGCCAACCAGCCAAACGTCAGGCCTACGGTGGTCCAGAGCACCAGTTGGATGCCCAGGGAGGCCACGCGGAACTTCCACAGCAGGACCGCCGAGAAAGCCTGCGGCACTTCATTGATGGTCGGAAACAGAGCACCGGCAACCGCCATGATCAGAATGTACAACCCTACCGCCAGGATCGAGCCGCTCCAGATGCCGAGGGCCGGGATCAGCTTACGCGCGGCATTGATCGCAATCACCGCCGCAATCACCGACACCAGCAACATCAGGAAGAACAGCTTGGTGCGCTGCGCGATGGTTTCCGGATCGCCAATTGACGGCGGATTGGACGGGTATTTCAGCCCGGGTACCAGAATCAGCGTGACGAAGGCCGCCAGCGCCAGTAGCGCAGCCAGGCCACGCGGGCCGATCTTGCCGACACGCCCGAGGGAATAGGCAAACACCAGGGCGAAGATCCCGCCCAGGGAAACGCTGTACACCACCACACCGGTGAACAAACCGAACGTGCTCTGCACCTCGCGGCTCACCAGCTCCTCTTCTTCCGGAGCATCACCGTGCATGTGCGCCATGTGTTCTTCGAAGGCAATCGCCTTGTCGATTTGCGGCTCGCCAAACACTTTGGCAAAGCCAAAGGCAAGAATGCCGGCGAGCAAGCCCACCAGCATACCGCGAATCAATAATTGACCGGTCATGTCATGTTCCTTGAATCAGTGGCAGGGGAAACCAAGCAGGTGGCGTCCGTCGTGCACGAATTCGTGGACATACATACCCTTGAACAAAGCCGTCGCGCCCTGCTCCGCACCGACGAAATAAATCGCCAGCATCAACAGCAGGCCGCCAAAAATGGCCCAGGGAAGGATTTCGCCCAACGGAATGGTGGGCAGGGAAACATCGGTCTGCGTAGCAGCGTTATAAGCCATATGAACCTCCAGGGAAGACGCGTCCCAGTACGGATTACGGATTGGAGAAACAGGGTCTGGCTTACGACTGATAAACAGCCGAATACAGTGGCGCGACCGCGCCGGATTTCAACCGGCTTCCTGTTTCTGAACGAGTTGTAAAACGCTCTAGTGAAAAAGCGATAGAACCCCGGCAGTGTACGCACTCCGGCTGACAGCAGCCATAAAAAAGCCGGAGCACGCTGACAGACTCCGGCAGGTACTTCAGGCGCAGGGCTTAGCGCATTACCCCAGTTCTGCACGCAGTTGGCGGGCGGCGCTGACCATATGCACCAGAGCAGCCTCGGTTTCCGGCCAGCCGCGGGTTTTCAGACCGCAATCCGGGTTGACCCACAGACGCTCGGCGGGAATGCGCTGGGCGGCCTTGCGCAGCAGGTTGGCCATTTCCGAAGCATCCGGAACCCGTGGCGAGTGGATGTCGTAGACGCCCGGCCCGATTTCATTCGGGTAAGCGAAGGCTTCGAACGCCTCCAACAGCTCCATGTCCGAACGCGAGGTTTCAATAGTGATGACGTCGGCATCCATTGCCGCAATGGACTCGATCACATCGTTGAACTCGCTGTAGCACATGTGGGTATGGATCTGGGTTTCGTCACGCACACCGGACGCGCACAGACGGAAGACCTCGGTGGCCCAGTCCAGGTAGTGCTGCCATTGCGCCCGGCGCAGCGGCAGACCTTCGCGGAACGCCGCTTCGTCGATCTGCACGATCTTGATGCCAGCGGTTTCCAGGTCCACCACTTCGTCACGAATGGCCAGGGCCAGTTGACGAGCCTGCACTTCACGGGACACGTCCTCACGGGGGAAGGACCACATCAGCATGGTCACGGGACCGGTCAGCATGCCCTTCATCACTTTGTCGGTAAGGCCCTGGGCGTAGCGGATCCACTCCACGGTCATGGCTTTCGGACGGCTCAGATCGCCGAAGATCACCGCGGGTTTCACGCAACGGGAACCGTAGCTCTGGACCCAGCCAAAGCGGCTGAAGACATAACCCTCGAGTTGCTCGGCGAAGTACTCGACCATGTCGTTACGCTCGGCTTCACCGTGCACCAACACGTCCAGGCCCAGGCGCTCCTGGAACTCGACAGCATGGCGAATCTCGCTCTGCATCGCTTCGGTGTATTCGGCTTCGCTCAACTTGCCTTGCTTGAACGACTGACGCGCCAGGCGGATGGCCGCCGTTTGCGGAAACGAACCGATGGTCGTGGTCGGGAACAGCGGCAGATCCAGGCCGGCGCGCTGCTTCTCGATACGGGTAGCGAACATCGAGTGACGCTGACTGTCCTTGGCGGTGATCGCGGCAACACGAGCTTGCACAGCCGGTTTGTGGATGCGCGGCGAGGCGGCACGGCTGGCTTGAACCGCACGGCTCCTGGCCAGTGCTTGCAGGACTGGAACCGCTTCGGGTTCGTTGATGGCACGGGCCAGAATCGCCACTTCTCCACACTTCTGCACGGCAAAGGCCAGCCAGCTCTTCAGTTCGGCGTCCAGCTTGTCTTCACGGCCCAGGTCGACCGGACTGTGCAGCAACGAACAGGAAGGCGCGACCCACAGGCGATCGCCCAGGCGCTCATTGGCATGTTGCAAGACCGCCAGGGCTTTTTCCAGGTCGCAACCCCAGACGTTACGGCCGTTGACCAAGCCCAGCGACAGTACCTTGTAAGCAGGCAGGCGATCGAGGATGGTCGGGTATTGCTCAGGGGCACGAACCAGGTCGATGTGCAGGCCGTCGACCGGCAGATTGGCCGCCAGGCCGAGGTTCTCTTCCAGGCCACCGAAGTAGGTGGCAACCAGCTTCTTCAGTGGATCGCGCTGGATCAGGTTATAGGCCCGCTCAAAGGCGTTTTTCCATTCCTGCGGCAGGTCCAGGACCAGGATCGGCTCGTCGATCTGCACCCACTCGACGCCTTGGGCCGCCAGGCGCTGGAAGATCTGACCGTACAGCGGCAACAGGCGATCGAGCAGATCGAGCTTGTCGAAATCACCACCTTTGGCCTTGCCCAGCCACAGGTAGGTCAGCGGACCGATCACCACCGGCTTGACGTTGTGACCCAGTGCCAGTGCCTCTTCGACCTCTTCAAACAGTTGGTCCCAGCCAAGCTGGAACTGCTGGTCGGCGCTGAACTCCGGCACCAGGTAGTGGTAGTTGGTGTCAAACCACTTGGTCATTTCCTGGGCATGGGCACCGCCGCAGCAGCTGTCGCTGACGCCACGGGCCATGCCGAACAGGGTTTGCAGGGAGATCTTGCCGTCGTGCGGACGGAAACGCTCCGGGATCACACCGAACATCAGCGAATGGGTCAGCACCTGGTCGTACCAGGCGAAGTCGCCGACCGGCAGCAACTCGATACCGGCTTTCTTCTGCAGGTCCCAGTGGGCCTTGCGCAGCTCGCTGCCCACGGCACGCAGACCCGCTTCGTTCAGTTCGCCTTTCCAGAAGGCTTCTTGAGCTTTCTTCAGCTCGCGGTCGCGGCCAATGCGCGGAAATCCTAGGGAATGAGCCAGTGCCATGACAAAAAACTCCAATATGTTCGATGGGAGCCATTGTCGACATTCAGCACATACTGAGACAAACTCATTTTAATATTGATGATCACAAGTTTCACTCATGATCATAAATCAATATTACCCATATGAAAGCCGCTCAAGCCCGAATACCCGCCTTTAGGTTCTACACTGGGCCGTAACCCGGACCACTCGAAAGGTAGCGCCCAGATGGAACGTCTCACCGCGAAAGACTTTGCCCCTGAACTGCTTGAGCTGTACGACTACTATGTCCACGGCAAGATCAACCGCCGGGAGTTTCTTGATCGTGCGGCAAAGTTCACCCTCGGTGGTCTCGCCGCCAGCAGCCTGCTGGCGGCGTTGAGCCCGAACTATGCGCTGGCCGAACAGGTGCCGTTTACCGACCCGGACATCCTCGCCGAATACATCACCTACCCCTCCCCCAAGGGCAACGGGCAAGTGCGTGCCTATCAGGTGCGTCCGGCCAAGGCCAGCGGCAAGGTGCCCGCTGTGGTGGTCGTGCATGAAAACCGTGGGCTCAATCCCTATATCGAAGACGTTGCCCGGCGGGTGGCCAAGGCCGGATTTATCGCCCTGGCCCCGGATGGCCTGTCATCGGTCGGCGGCTATCCCGGCAATGACGAAAAAGGCCGGGAGCTGCAACTGACCGTCAACCCGGAAAAGCTCATGAATGACTTTTTCGCTGCCATCGAATGGCTGATGCACCACGACAGCACCACCGGCAAGGTCGGCATCACCGGCTTCTGCTATGGCGGCGGGGTCGCCAATGCCGCCGCCGTGGCCTATCCGGAACTCAGCGCCGCGGTGCCCTTCTATGGCCGCCAGCCAAAGGCCGAGGAAGTGGTGCGGATCCAGGCGCCCCTATTGCTGCACTACGCAGAACTGGACAAGGCGATCACCGACGGCTGGCCCGCCTATGAGCAGGCATTAAAAGCCGCCGGCAAGGTCTATGAGGCGCATATCTACGCCGGGGTTAACCACGGTTTTCACAACGACTCCACACCGAGATACGACGAGGCGGCCGCCAAGCTGGCCTGGGACCGGACCCTGGGGTGGTTCCGGCGCTATCTGGTCTAGGGGGTTATGTCGGAGAAATCGTGGCCAGGAGGCCAATCGCAATTGTCAGTATGAGAAATCCACCCAGGAACATCGCCATCTTGGCCATAAGGCCTCCTCGACTATAAGGTCAGCGCATAACGCGGAGTGCGTAATGAGTTTACGGAGCAGAGCAAACAGAGGTCGTGGCCCGGCATAACAGGCCGTAACCCCGGGCATCTGCACAAGGCTGATCCGTAGGTTCATTGTCGGTCGTGGGCCGAATACATTACAGAGGCAGATGACGATGAAAAATACGGATCAGAACAGCGGGCCGAGCACCCGCTGCACTTTCACCAGCGCCACCCGAAGGGTCTCCATGTCCACGGAACCCAAGGCCAGGCGGATCGCATGCGGCACCTGCACGGAGGTCGCAAAAGGCTCGGCGGTGGACACCGAAATCTGTTCGCGCATCAGCGCCATGGCGATCTGATCAGCCCGTGCCTCTTCCGGCAGGGGCAGCCAGAGAAAGAACGAAGACCGATGGCGAACGGTGTGCAGGCCGCCCAACAACTCTTCGGCCATGGCCTGCCTGGCCTGGGCATCCTTGCGCTTTTGCACCTCGAGCCGGGCAACGGTGCCATCCTCGATCCAGGCGGTGGCAATCGCCGTCAACACCCCCGGCGTGTTCCAGGTGGTCACCCGGATGGTGCGCTCCAACGCCGCCACCCGCGATATCGGTGCCGCGACAAACCCCACCCGCAAACCGGCGGCCACGCTCTTGGACAGACCGGAAACGTAGAGCGTCCTTTCCGGCGCCAGCTCGGCTAACGGCGGCGGCGCTTTCTCCGCCAGGTAGGCATAGGCTGCATCCTCGATAATCAACAGATCATGCTGACGTGCAATCGACACCAACTGTTTGCGCTGATCGGCCGCCATCACCCAGCCCATCGGGTTGTGCAGGGTCGGCATGCTGTAAACGGCACGTACCGGACGGCTGCGGCAGAGCTGCTCCAGGGCATCGAGATCCGGCCCCTGGTCGGAAACGGGAATCGGCACGATCTCAAGGTGCAGGGCCTGCGCCAACACCTTGAATCCGGGGTAGGTCAAGGCGTCCGCGGCGATCACATCCCCGGGTTGCAGAAACGCCATCAGGATCACCGTCAAACCATGCTGGGCACCGCTGACAATCAGCACCTGCTCGGCCGTCACCCTCAACCCCCGCGCCGCCAGGTGACGGGCGACCGCTGCCCGCTCGTGCAGGCGCCCGGCATGGGGGTGGTAGCGCAGCAAGGACTCCAGGTCGCCGGACAACGCCAACTGGCGCAAGGCCGTGCGCAACTGCTCGGCCTGCCCCGGCGACGAGGGATAGTTGAAGTTGAGATCGACCATCCCCTGGGTAACGTCGGGCTGGTCGATGCCCAGGCCGGAAGGCAGGGACGTCTCCCGGACAAAGGTGCCGCGCCCCGTTTCTCCGCTGACCAGGCCCATGGCTTCAAGCTCCCCATAGACCCGACTGGCCGTCACCAGGGCCAGACCGTGGGTGGCGGCCAACTGGCGATGGGTGGGCAGCCGAGCGCCAGGCGGCAAGCGCCCCGAACGGATATCGGCAGCAAAAACGTCAACCAGTGATTTATACCGGGAACGGGGCATCGGCAGATGTATCCATGACAATATTTTGATTGTATCAATACTCAGTCATAGCATGCGCCTCAAGCAACCCGAACCTTGAGCGTGAAGCGAAAATGGAACGAACCTCGCCCCTGAACACCCCGGCGCTGGCCAAAAATACCAGCGGCTGGCTCAATGGATTTATCGGTGTGTTGATCTTCAGCGGCTCGCTACCCGCGACACGGGTGGCGGTGCTGGAGTTCGACCCGGTGTTTCTGACCGTGGCCCGGGCGAGCATCGCCGGGGTTCTGGCGCTGTGCCTGCTGTTGCTGTTCAGGGAGAAGCGACCTGCCCGCAGCCAACTGCTGTCCCTGCTGGTGGTAGCCATCGGCGTGGTGCTCGGCTTTCCGTTATTGACGGCACTGGCCTTGCAGTACGTGACCTCGGCGCACTCCATTGTTTTCCTCGGTTTGTTGCCGCTGGCAACCGCGGTCTTCGGTGTACTGCGCGGCGGCGAGCGGCCCCGGCCGGTGTTCTGGTTCTTTTCCGTGCTGGGGAGTCTACTGGTGGTGGGGTTCGCCGTGTCCCAGGGACTGAACGCCTCGCCCCGGGGCGATATCCTGATGCTGCTGGCGGTGCTGGTCTGCGGTCTGGGTTATGCCGAAGGGGCGAAACTCTCACGGACGCTGGGAGGCTGGCAGGTGATTTCCTGGGCGCTGGTATTGTCGCTGCCGGTGATGCTCGTGCTGACGGGATTGCTCACACCCGCCTCGTTCACGGGGATCAGCCCACCGGCCTGGTTGAGCCTGGCGTATGTCTCGCTGCTCAGCATGCTGATCGGTTTTGTGTTCTGGTATCGCGGGCTGGCCCAGGGCGGGATTGCCGCCGTGGGACAGTTGCAGCTTTTGCAGCCGTTTTTCGGCCTGGCCCTGGCGGCGACTTTACTCCACGAGCCCGTCAGCCTGGGCATGCTGGGGGTCACGGTGGCGGTGATTCTTTGCGTGGCCGGCGCACGGAAATTCTCCAAGTAAACGCCGTCCCTTGTAGCAGCGCGGCTTGCCAGCGATGAGCCCCTTGAGGACGCCATCGCCGGCAAGCCAGGCTCCTACATTGACCGCGTTGACCTGAAGACGGTATCTCCCGCCCTACACCCAGCGCTTGAACAACACGCTGGCATTGACCCCACCAAAACCGAAGCCATTGGAGAGCGCGTACTCCATGGGCAACTGACGGGCCTGACCACGAATCAGATCAAGACCTTCGGCGAGCTCATCGGGGTTATCCAGATTGAGCGTTGCCGGTGCCACCTGATCACGCAATGCCAGAACCGTGAAGATCGCCTCGATCCCACCCGCAGCCCCCAACAGATGCCCCGTGGCGGATTTGGTCGAACTGATGGCCGGACCACCCGCTGTCCCGAACACCGCCTTGATGGCCGCCAACTCACCCTTGTCGCCCACTGGGGTCGAGGTGGCGTGTGCATTCAGGTGCTGGACCTGGGACGGTTCGATACCGGCCTGGCGCAATGCCTGCTGCATGGCACGGCGAGCACCGTCGCCATCTTCCGGTCCGGCGGTCATATGGTAGGCATCGGAACTGGTGCCGTAACCCACCAACTCGGCGAGGGGTTTGGCACCGCGGGCCAGGGCATGCTCCAACTCCTCGATCACCAGCAGGCCGGCGCCCTCTCCCATGACAAAACCATCGCGGGCCTGATCGAAGGGCCGGGAAGCGAACTGCGGCGTCTCGTTGTAATCACTTGAAAGTGCCCGTGCCGCCGCGAACCCGGCCAGGCTGACCCTGTGGATGCACGCTTCCGCGCCACCGCAGACCGCCACATCAATCTCCCCCGCACGGATCATCCGGGCCGCATCGCCGATGGCCTGGACGCCGGCGGCACAGGCGGTCACCGGAGCACCCAATGGCCCCTTGAGACCATAGCGGATCGAGACGTGACCGGCCGCCATATTGCTGAGAAACGAAGGGATGGTGAACGGCGACAGACGCCTCGGTCCCTTGCTGTCCGTGGTGCGCACCGCTTCGGCGATGGCGGGAAAACCGCCGACACCGGAAGCAATGATAGTTGCCGTGCGTTCCTGCGCCTCCGGGGAATCGGGAGCCCAGCCGGCCTGGGCCAGGGCCTCATCCGCCGCCGCCAGGGCGAACAGGATGAAACGGTCCATCTTGCGCTGCTCCTTGGCCGCCAGCAGCTGATCCGGATCGAAGCCGGCTTCCGGGTCCTGGGCACGGTCCTGGACCTGGCCGCCGATACTGATCGACAGGTCGCCGATCAACTCCGCCGGCAACTGTCGGATACCGGACTGGCCGGCCAGCAGGCGCTGCCAGACCTGTTCGACTCCGCAGCCCAACGGGGTCAGTGCGCCCATGCCCGTGACGACAATGCGTTTGCTCATGACGATCCAACTCCTTCCGTTTCTTGAGTGAGGTAATGGCTTGTGGACGCTACTATCATCATGAAAGTAACATACCTGCCTCACAAATATCCGCGCGCCCCGACAGGAGCCCCCATGCAACGCAAGACCCTGAGCCATGCCGAATGCCCGGTAGCCCGCAGCCTTGAGCGCGTGGGCGAGTGGTGGAATATCCTGATCATGCGCGATGCCCTGCATGGCCTGAAACGCTTCGACGAATTCTCCCGCAGCCTGGAGATTGCCCCGAACATGCTGACCCGGCGCCTGAATGGGCTGGTGGATGCGGGCCTGCTCGAACGTCAGCCCTACAGCCAGCGTCCGCTGCGCCATGAATATGTGCCGACGGCCAAGGGCGAGGATTTTCGCGTGGTGCTGATGGCGTTTGTCGAATGGGGCAATCGCCATTACGCGCCGGAAGGCGAAAGCGTGCAGATCGTCGAACGCGGGAGCGGACGACCGTTGCAATTGATGATGGCGGATATCGCCGATGGACGTCCGGTGCCGTTGGACCGTAGCACAGTGCAGGCCGGGCCGGCTGCCAGTGAGCAGATGCGCCAGCGGCTGGCATGATCTTAGGTACGAGAAGGAAAATGGCAGGGGCGGCTGGATTCGAACCAACGCATGGCAGGATCAAAACCTGCTGCCTTACCGCTTGGCGACGCCCCTGTAGCTGTTGCGACGAATGCTTGACACTCGCTTTTGATCTTGCAGCTTGCGAACCCGAGAAGGGTCACTGCAGGAGTGCGCGGAAATTTATCAACTTTCGCCTCGCCTGGGAAGCCCCAAGGTAAACAAATTTGTTTTAAAACAGCCACTTATTCTTGAGCGCGGTCGGGTACTGGCCGTTTGAGCTTTCTGAACGCCCGTGGCTCCCAGACACGCATGGCCAGCAGCAGCGCCGTGCCGCGCTTCTCGGACAAGGGTGCGCTCAGGGATTCGCTGTGAAGCGCTGCCAGCTTGCTGCGCAACCTGTGCATTTCGACCTGCAACTGGGCGTACGCCGCCTTCGTCAACATGCCATGGGCAAAGTCCAGGGTCTCGTCAGCAAGGTCGAAGCGGCTGGCCATAAAATCGGGTAGCCCCTGTTGCACAAAGAAGTGCCGGATAGGTCCGTCCGGCAGCCAGTCAAAATCTCGTGCGACAAGCAGCCGGATACGGTTGCCCGGCTTCAGATCCGCCAGCCCCATCCGCTCCAGCACCAGCAAGTGCTTGATGCACTCGGCCTTCGACAGATGATAGGCCGACACCATGTCCTCCAGTGACCATTGGTTCAACGCACACACGGCCACCAACAGCAGCTTCTCATTTGAGACCAGTTGCGCTTCCTGTTCATGGGTCAGCATTTGCAGACGCGGTGCCGATGCTTCGGACTCCTGAAGCAGTTCCGCCATCGTCAGCCCCAGCAGGTCACAGAACTGGGCAAGGCGCTCGACCGTCAGCCGTCCGCTGGCCAACAGCCGTTTCACGCTGGGTTCCGAGAGGTCCAGCGCCTGGGCAACGTCGCGATAGGTCATTCCCGCTGACTTGAGGCGCTGCTTGATCGTCGCGATGAGCTGGGTAATTGGAGTCATTAAGTATTGGAATCCGATACTGAAGGTATCAGCATAAGGAAATGCAAAGGATAAAGGTGTGAAATATGCACCCTCCTCCCATACTGGCCCTTCAAGAGAACAAGGAGGCCAGCATGTCCATTAGCAGCGCAATGAACAGCGTCATACGTTCGAAGGGGGTGCAAGGAAGTGCGCACGTCGAGTTGCCTGTCGCAGGACCACCGGTGGGTGATCTGCAAATCGGCGACCTGGTTTTTATCCGCGTCACCGCGCGCCCCTTCCTCGAAGTGGCCAACGCCACGAACTCATGGACCAACCATGTAGGCGTCGTCGTCGGTAACCGTGGCGATGACCCCCTGATTGCGGAGAGCACTTTTCCTTTTGCCCGAACCACGCCGATGACGCGTTTCCTGGAGCGCTCCGAGCACCGACGCTGCGCAGTCGCGAGGCTGACCGCGCCGCTCAATGAGCGGCATCGCAACATGCTGGTGAGCGCGGCCGAGAGCCGGATGGGGACCTTCTACGACACCGGTTTCAATATCGGCTCACGACGCCAGTTCTGCTCCCGCTTCGTGCGTGAAGTCATCCAGGAAGCGACGGCCATCCAGCTCGGCGACGTGGAGACGTTCGCCACGTTATTACGGGACAACCCCGATCCGAAGCTTGCCTTCTGGCGCTTCTGGTACTTCGGCCGGATTCCATGGCAACGGCATACCGTGACGCCTGCAAGCGTACTGCGAAGCCCGCATTTGCGCGTCATTTTCGACGCATAAGGAGATGCCTTGGGAGCAGCGCAACCTTGCGCAAAACGGGGTTGTTGATGCCGACCTACCGTACACCTGCGTGACAAGTCTCAGGTACAGATCAGGAAAGCCTTTGGCGCACTGGCATCCGGCCAAGGCTTGACGTTATTGTCGAGCTTTCCCGCCTCTCGATCCCGGAGCCTGCCATGAACCTGCCGACGCTGATCCTGTTTATACCGGCGTGCTTCGCCCTGAACATGGCTCCTGGCCCGAACAACCTGCTCTCGGTGAGCAACTCGACCCGTTATGGCTTTCGCACCTCTTGCCTGGCGGGCTTCGGCCGCTTGCTGGCATTTGCCGGCATGATCGCCCTGGCCTCCGCGGGCCTGGCGGTGGTGCTGCAGACCTCGGAGCTGCTGTTCTATGGCATCAAGATTCTCGGCGCGGCCTATCTGATCTACCTCGCCATCCAGCTCTGGCGCGCCAACCCCGATGCCGACATCCGCGCCCAAAGCGCCCCCGCCAGCCTGCGCGCCCTCGCCCGCCAGGAGTTCCTGGTCGCGGCCGGTAACCCAAAAGCCATCCTTATCTTCACCGCCTTCCTCCCCCAGTTCATCGACCCGACCCAGGGCATCTCCGCCCAGTTCGCCGTACTCGGCGCCCTGTTCCTGATGCTGGAATTGATCGCCATCAGCGCCTACGCCTATATGGGTGTGCATATGCGTCGCTGGTTCGCCGACCCCAAGGGCAAGCGCCTGTTCAACCGAGGTTGCGCGGTGCTGTTGTCAGGGGCGGCTTCGGTGCTGCTGATGGCGCGCAGAGCCTGAGCATTCCCGAGCGCCCCGCCTCCACACATCAAGCTTTGAGTGTTCCGGCCGATCTAACCTGTTAGAGGGCGGAAAAGCCCTCATATTTACGGTTTGATATGGAGGAGATTGCTCAATGCTTGCACCCATCAACAGGATGCTGGAAAACATCAGCGTCAGGACCAAGCTCGCCATAGGATTCGGCGTGGTCATACTGCTGACCCTGTTGATTGCAATCACCGGTTGGTTGGGTATCCAGTCACTCAGCAACCGTAGTGACCGAATCCTGGATATCGCCAAGCTGAACGATCTGGCCAAGGACGTACGCATCGGGCGCCTGTCCTACACACTGACCGCCGACCCACAGCATGCCGCGAACGTGGTCAAGCTCCTGGACAGTCTCGACAGCCACCTTGCCGAGAACCGCTCGACCTTCGTGGCCCCGCGAGATCTTGCGCAGATCGAATCTGCCGGCGAATCGGTCAAACGCTATCGCACGCACTTCAACGATTTCAGCCAGGCCATCCAGGCCCGCGATGCGACGCGCGCCGTGTTTGGCAATCATGCCGACGCCGCCGTGGCCGAACTGCAAAAGCTCAAGGACAGCGCCGCCTCGGCGAGCGGCAATCAGGCCCAGATCGACGCCGTGGTCAACGCGCAGATGCTGGTCCAGCAGGCAAGGTTTCAACTCCGAGGCTACAGCTACAGCCTGAAAGCCGAGCTTGAACAACCGGCCAAAGAGGCCATCGACCAGGCCGGCGCTTATATAAAGACCCTCAACGAGTTGCTGCCGTCGGCCCCGCCTGAAAGCCTGCAGCGCCTGCAACAATCAATGGCCGGCTATCGCGCCACCGTCGGCCAGTTCGCCGAGGCCCAGGTCAGGGCGGAAAAAATCCAGGCGCTGCTCAACGATGACATCGCCACTCTCTTCGCGGCGAACAAGCAATTGGCGCAGAACCAGGCCGAACAGAGTCTCGCTGACGTCCTCAACGCCCGCAATTGGCTGGCAGGTGCCTTTCTCGCCGCCTTGCTGCTCGGCATCATCGCGGCCTGGACCATCACCCGCCTGATCGTCGGCCCGTTGATGGAAACCCTGCGTCGGGCCGAGCAGGTGGCCGCCGGCAACCTGAGCGCCAACGTCACGGTGTCACGTCGCGACGAACTGGGTGCACTGCAACTGAGCATGCAGCGTATGACGCTCAACCTGCGGGAATTGATCGGCGGCCTGCGTGAAGGCGTCATACAGATTGCCAGTGCCGCCGAGGAACTGTCGGCGGTCACCGAGCAAACCAGTGCCGGGGTGAACAACCAGCGACAGGAAACCGACCAGGTCGCCACGGCCATGAACGAAATGGCCGCAACCGTCCAGGAAGTCGCGCGCAACGCCGAACAGGCCTCCACGGCCGCCGTCAGCGCAACCCGTGAAGCCCGCGAAGGTGGCGAAGTGCTTGGCCAGGCCATGAACCAGATCGACAAACTGGCTAACGAGGTCAATCACTCAACCACCGCGATGGGTGACCTCAAGCAGGAAAGCGACAAGATCGGCAGCGTTCTCGATGTCATCAAGTCCGTCGCCCAGCAGACCAATCTGCTGGCCTTGAACGCCGCGATCGAAGCGGCGCGGGCCGGAGAAGCCGGGCGCGGCTTCGCGGTGGTGGCCGATGAAGTGCGTAGCCTGGCACAACGGACCCAGACCTCGACCGAAGAAATCGAACAACTGATCAGCGGGCTGCACAACGGTACCGAAAAGGTCGCCAGCAGCCTCGAGAGCAGCCGCACACTGGCGCAAAGCAGTGTCGAATTCACGCGTCGGGCCGGCGTTTCGCTGGACGGTATCACCCAGTCGGTCCAGGCCATCGAATCGATGAACCATCAGATCGCCACTGCCGCCGAGCAGCAGAGCGCGGTGGCGGAAGAGATCAACCGTAGCGTGACCAACGTCCGCCAGATTTCCGAACAGACCTCGGCAGCCAGTGAGGAAACTGCAGCGTCCAGCATCGAACTCGCCCGGCTGGGGGTTCACCTGCAGACGCTGGTAGGAAAATTCACACTCTGAGAAATGGCAGAGCGGATCGGGTCGGTTTACTCGTAGACCGTCACCCGATTACGCCCGCCCTTCTTCGACGCATACAAGGCCTGGTCCGCCCAGGCGATCAGGTCGGCATGACTGATTGAAGACTGGCTCAGGTCGGCCACCCCCAGGCTGATAGTGAAGCGGATGCTCTGGCCTTCGTGCACGACTTCCAGGGCTTCGATGGCCTTGCGCAAGCGCTCGGCAAAAAAGCGTGCGCCGGCCTTGTCGGTGTCCGACAGCACCACGCCAAACTCCTCGCCGCCATAACGTCCGGCCACGTCGCTGTCGCGCACATGTTCACGGACCAGATCGGCCACGTGCTCGATGACCTTGTCCCCGGCCTGGTGGCCATAGGTGTCGTTGACCCGCTTGAAGTGGTCGATATCGAACATCACCAGGCTCGTGGCATTGCCATAGCGCTGGTTCCGGGCATAGGCGGCCTTGAGGCTTTCCTCCCAGTGCCCACGGTTGTACAGGCCCGTCAGGCGGTCGGTACTGGAGAGCTTCTGCAACTTGGCATTGGCCGCCTGGAGCTGATGGCGGTTGGTGGCCACGTCGGTGACGTCATAGATCACCAGGCAGATATGGGTGATGGTGCTGTTGGTGGAACGCAACGGCAGCAACGTGGTGTTCTGGTACATGAAGTCTTCCTGGCCGGTGATCGGCTGGTAGTTCTTGAACCGCACCAGGTAAGGCCGCTGCTCCCAGATGGTGAACGCCGGCGTACCCAGGGTCGCGACACTCTCCACCTTGCGGCTGAACCATTCGCGATCGACTTCGGGAAACAGGCTGAAGAAGGACTGGCTGCTGGCGTCCTTGGGCTGCACCCCGGAACGGTTTTCCATAAAGGTGTTCCAGACCTGCACGCAGTAGTCGCGGTCCAGTACCACCACGCCGACGTCGATGCTCTGGACAATCGCCAGCAACCAGTGAAACTCGTTCAGATCGAGAGTGTCGTTCATGGCTCAGCTCATCAGGTAGGCGAGTTTGTCGGTCAACCGCTGGATGGAGTCTTCCGTGAACAACAACAGCAAGTCGAAATGAATATCGTGCCCTTCCAGGCTGTAGCTGATTTCTACCGCCAGGGTCTTTTTCCAGCGCTGCTGGTTGACCCGGATCAGTTCGTCGATGGCCGCGTGCTGCCCGAGAATCTGTGGGTGGCCCTGGGAAAACACCACGTCGATCTGCTCGGCAATACTGCTCAGGCAGGCGCCGATCAGCACGCTGGAGAGGTCCAGCAACATTTCCAGATCCGAATACTCGGTGCCCTGACGCTGCATCAACTGCGCCATGTCGGCGATTTCCGAGTCATGGAACATCAGCAGGGCTTCGCCGGCAATGCCGCTGCCGATAAAGCCCTGGCAAATGGCGGTGAGCTGGTTGCCGTTGCCGGCATCCATCAGCGCCATGTGCAACTCGCCCACTTCGAGGATATTCACGTTCGGCACCGGCAAGTGCACGAACACCCCCAGCACCTTGGCGATCAGCGCCGCCGCACGACCGATGGCCACGTTGACCGTTTCGCGAAAGGCATCGCGAAAGCTGATTTCGGCCGTCGGTTCAGGGCGAGCGGCCAACGGCGCCGGACCGGGGGCATTGAGCAGCCCCAGTCCGTCGAGGGTCTCGCGCAGCTCGTCCTGGTCGAAAGGCTTTTTCAGGAACGCCAGTGCCCCCAATTCGTGCACCCGGCGCACGGCCTCTTCCTGGACGTCACCGGAGATCACGATCACCTGTGCCTGCAACCCTTCGGCACGAATCGCCGAGAGCACCTGATAGCCATCCATTTCCGGCATGGTCAGGTCGAGCAGAACCACTTGCCCCAAACCCTTGCGGATGGCCTCCATCCCCTGCCGGCCATCGCTGGCCTGGGTAATCGAGACCTGCCACTCTGCCGGCAGCGCCCGTAAAACCTGCTTACGGGCCATGTTGGAGTCATCACACACAAGTAGGGGAATCACTGACACAGACCGGTGCTCATCTTATTGGGGTATCAGGGAAAGCATTAATGGCATGATGCCATAAGTTTTACAAAACATGCTCAGCGTATAGGTTTTATTGAGAACTACGTCCGATATTCCAACAGCTTAGGCGCAATCGAGCCTCAGGGGATGGCTTAGGTCAACTAAGTGGATCGACGGTGTCACCCAACGGGCGTTTTATGGCCGCAGCGAAAAGCGCTCGCGATAGGCCTGGGGCGTGATGCTCATGGCCCGCAGAAAGCTGCGGCGCAGGGTTTCCTCGCTGCCGAAACCACAGCGAGTGGCAATCCGCTTGATCGGCAGCGCGGTGTCGCTCAGCAGGCGCCGGGCGGTTTCCACACGGATCTGCTCGATGGCCCGGGCCGGCGTCTGCCCGGTTTCGGCGCGGTAGTGACGGACAAAACTGCGCTCGCTCATGCCCGCCTGCTGCGCCAGGATCGGGATCGACAGGTCCTGCGCCAGGTGCTCGGCGATCCAGGCCTGCAAGTCGCCAAAGCGGCTGCCGGCCTTCTGCAAGGACAAGGTGGCGCTGAATTGCGACTGCCCGCCCGGACGTTTCAGGAACACCACCAGATGCCGGGCGACCTCCAGCGCCACGGGGCGCCCCAGGTCCGCTTCAACCAGGGCCAGGGACAAATCGATGCCTGCCGTCACCCCCGCCGACGTCCAGACCGGGCCGTCGTTGATAAAAATCGGATTGGGCTCGACCCGCACCTGCGGGTACTGCGCGGCCAATTGTTCGCAGCGGGTCCAGTGGGTGGCCACCCGCCGCCCGTCCAGCCAGCCACTGGCCGCCAGCAGGAAAGCCCCGGTGCAGACCGAAGCGACCCGGCGTGCGCAACTGGCCTGCTGGCGTACCCAGGCCACCAGCGCCGGGTCCTCGGCGGCCGCGTAAGTCCCCCAACCACCGGAGATGATCAGGGTGTCGCACGCCCCCCCCGTCGCCGGCAAAGGATCAGCCACCAGGGCCAGCCCCGCCGAACTCATCACCGGTTCGCGCTGGTCGGCAATGACGCTCACGGCATAAGGCAGCGGCAAGCCCTCGGCACGGGCCAGGTCGTTGGCCGAGGCAAAGACCTGCAACGGCCCCGTGACATCGAGCACCTGCACATTGGGAAAGGCCAGGATGCGGATCGTTCTGGGTGTATTCATGGGGATTGGCGTGAAACGTGGGGTCAATGGCGGATACGCCAAAGCCTACGAAACTAAAGTAGGTTCGTCCAGCCTCGCCGGACCCGTTTATCCACTCCCAAGGAGCTATCGCCATGACGCTGCATATCGGCTTTCTGTTGTTCCCCAAAGTCCAACAGCTGGACCTTACCGGCCCCTACGACGTCCTGTTCTCGCTGCCGGATGCGCGGATCCACCTGATCTGGAAAGACCTGGCCCCCGTCACCTCCAGTACCGGCCTGGTCTTTACGCCGACGACGACGTTCGAAGACTGTCCGCCCCTGGACGTGATCTGCATTCCGGGCGGTGCCGGGGTAGGCCCCTTGATGGAAGATGCCGAGACCCTCTCGTTCATCGTCCGACAGGCCGCCCAGGCACGCTATATCACCTCGGTCTGCACCGGTTCCCTGGTACTGGGTGCCGCCGGGCTGTTGCAAGGTCGCAAGGCCACCACGCACTGGGCCTATCACGACCTGCTGGCGCCTCTCGGTGCCATCCCCGTGAAAGACCGTGTGGTACGTGACGGCAACCTGCTGACCGGCGGCGGCATCACCGCCGGGATCGATTTTGCCCTGACCCTGGTCGCCGAACTGGTGGGGGCGCAAGAGGCCCAGGTGACCCAGTTGCAGCTGGAATACGCACCGGCGCCGCCCTTCAACTCCGGTAGCCCGGAGACGGCACCTGTGCAGGTGCTGGAGATTGCCCGGCAACGGGCGGCGGAGTCGCACAAGCAGCGCAGCCTGATCACCGAACGGGTCGCCCAGCGCTTGAAACAAGTGGGTTAATCGCGCGCCCAGCGCATATCCAGCAATGCCGAGCCCAGGCTCTTGCCGTGGGCATCCAGCGCCAGGGAGCGGGTCACTCCGCCACGGAGGATGCCCGGCAAGACGAAATTCAAGGCCCGCACCCCCGGTACGGCATAACGCCGTACCGGTCCGGCTGCCGGATCGAGCAAGGGCGCAAAGTAGTCCGCCACCCGTTCGGCCGTCAGCCATTCACATAACCCGGGGTAGTCCTCGGCCCGATAAGCGATCACCGAGATATTCGAGGTGTCGCCTTTGTCGCCGGTGCGCGAATGGGCAAAGGCGCGCAATTCAAGACCACTCATGGGCGTTCCTCCAGATGTACCGTTGCCGTCAGGTTTTCCCGTGGCAGCAGCAGCGACGCCACCGCCACCACCTGCCGCACACTCTTGCTTGCGCCACCACCGCCGGACGGACCGTTGGTATACAGCGTCTCCACTTCATTGCCGACACGCAGCGCATCGGCCCGATCGACACAACGCGCCGCCACCCGCAAGCGCACTTCCCAGGGTTCACCCTGCCCTCGCGCACTCAGCGCTTCGCCATACAGGGCATCAACGCCGATCAGTTCCGCACGGACCTCTTCAGTTTTCACACCGATGATTTCCAGGCGCTGCAAGACAATCTCCCGCGCCAGCCGTGCCCGGGACAAGGCGCCCGGACCACCGTAGGACATCTGCCCTTCACCGATCCAACCGTCCAGGTAACCGACCGAGACCTTCAGCGTCTCCGGACGCTGGCGCCCGCTCGCCCCCTGCACGCCGACCCGGCCCGCGCCCTCTTCGACAAAACTCACGCCCTGAAAATCCGCCGTGACATCCGGCGTCAGGTAGGCCGCCGGGTCATGCACCTCATAGAGCAACTGCTCCGTGCAAGTCGCCGCGTCCACCCGGCCGCCGCTACCCACAACCTTGGTAATGGTCGCCCGGCCCTCGGCATCCACTTCCGCCAGGGGAAAGCCCAGGCGCGCCAGGTCCGGCACCTCCTTGACACCCGGGTCGGCAAAGTAACCGCCGGTGATCTGCCCCGCGCACTCCAGCAGATGGCCGATCAGGGTGCCACGGCCCAGGCGCGGCCAATCGTCCGCCGCCCAGCCGAACTCGAAGCACTGCGGCGCGAGAAACAACGATGGATCGGCCACCCGGCCGGTGATCACCACATCGGCATCGGCCGCCAGGGCCTGGACAATGCCTTCCGCCCCCAGATAGGCATTGGCGCAGACCAGTCGCTCGCCCAACTGCTCGACCCGTAAGCCGTTGTCCAGCCAACGGCTCGGTTCGGCACGCAGCACCTCAAGCACGTCGTCACCGGTCACCGCGGCAATCTTGAGCCCGGGCAAACCCAGCTCGATGGCGATCCGCCGGACCTCCCGCGCGGCGGCCAGGGGATTGGCCGCGCCCATATTGGTGATGATCCGCAGGCGCCGCCCAGCGCCGCCGACGAAGGGCAGCACGCGCTCCATCCGCTCACGCAACAAGGGGTCGTAACCGCCCTCGGGATCACTGAGCCGGGCCTGTTGTGCCAGGGCAATGGTCCGTTCGGCCAGGCACTCGAACACCAGGTAATCCAGCTCGCCCTTGGCCGCCAGTTCCACCGCCGGTTCAATGCGGTCGCCCGAATAGCCGGCACCGGAGCCGATACGCAAGGTTTTCATCGCAAGGTCCCTCCTATCAAAAGATGCCCAGAAGCAACGCCGTCAGGGTCATCAACACCGAGGCGGCGAGCAGGAAAGGAATGGTGAAACGCTGGTGATCGGCCAGTTCGATCTTGCACAGGCCCACCAGCAGAAAGGTCGCGGGGGTCAGCGGGCTGACCGGAAAACCGGTGGTATGCACCCCCAGCAAGGACGCCTGGGCCACCTGCAACGGTTCTACACCCAAGGCCTTGCCGACCTCGGCGATCACCGGCATCACGCCGAAATAAAAGGAGTCCGGATCGAACAACAGGCTCAGCGGCATCGACAGGAAACCCACCACTGCCGGAATCAGCTTGCCGTGGCCGGCCGGGATCTGCGCCACCGCCACTTCGGCCATGGCCTTGAGCATGCCGGTGCCCTGCATGATGCCGGTAAAGACCCCGGCCGCCAGGAGGATGCTGGCCATGGTCAGGGCGGTCTTGGCATGGGCGTCGACGCGAGCACGCTGGGCGTCGACATTCGGATAGTTGAGGCACAACGCAACCACGGTGCCGAGCATGAACATCACCACCGGGTCGACCCAACCGGCGATCATCACCGCCATCACCAGCACCGTCAGCAACAGGTTGGCCCAGAACAGGCGTGGACGCCGCAGGGCTTCTTCATCCGCACTGATCACCCGGCTCGGCACGCTGCCCGTGGCCAGACCCGCGCCCAGACCCAGACGTCGTTCTTCACGCCGGCCCAACCACCAGGCACAGGCGAAGACAAACAGCAGACCGACGATCTGCACCGGAATCAACGGCTGGAACAGGTCCGCCACCGGCACATGCAAGGCTGCCGACGAACGCAGCACCGGGCCGGTCCAGGGCAGGAAATTCACCCCGGCGGCCATCGCCGCGACACAGGCCAGGATCCGTCGGTCAATGCCCAATCGCGTATAGAGCGGCAACATCGCCGGGATGGTCACCAGAAAAGTCACCGCCCCGGAACCGTCGAGGTGCACCAGCAACGCCAGCAAGGCCGTGCCCATGACAATCCGCGTGGGCCGCGTGCCCACCGTGCGCAGGATGCGATCGATGATCGGGTCGAGCATGCCGGCATCCGTCATCACCCCGAAAAACAGGATGGCGAACACGAACATGCCCACCACCGGGGCGACGTTCTTGATGCCGGTGACGATAAAGGCACTGGTTTGCAGACCGAAACCACCGAGCAGCGCGGCAATGATCGGCAAGGCAATCAGCGCGACCAGGGGCGAGAGACGCTTGCTCATGACAGCCGCAAGCAGACAGACGATGGTGATGACACCCAATGTGGCGAGCATGGGAAGACTCCGGGGGCCGCTCAAGGGCGGACAGTTATTGTTTTCCCCAGAGTATTGGAACGCGGTTAAGCTTTGTAAATTGGAATGTTCACCGCCATGCATTCGGAAAAACAGAATGAAAAACGCCGTCCAGCATATCCGCGCCTTTCTGACGGTCGCCCAGACCGGTAGCTTCACCCGCGCCGCCACCTTGCTGCACCTGTCGCCCTCGGCGCTGACGGTGCAGGTCCAGCAGTTGGAAGAGTGGCTCGGCGTCACCCTGCTGGAACGCAGTCCGCGCCAGGTCAGCCTGACCGGCGCCGGCCAGCAGGCCCGTGGCCCCATGGAGAAACTGTTGCTGGATTTGGACAATATCGTCAGTGGCTCCCGCGACCTGGCCAGCCTGCAACGGGGCGTGGTGACCCTCGCCGCCTTGCCGTCGATCTGCTCGGGCGCCCTGCCGCCGCTGCTCAAACAGTTTCGCCAGGCTTATCCCGGTATCGAAATCCGCCTTCGGGACGTGGTCGCCCAGCGTATCGACAGCCTGGTACGGGAGAACGAAGTGGACTTCGGACTGGGCGTACGGGCTCGGCTCAATCATGGCCTGGACTTCGAAGTGGTCATGGTCGATCGCTTGTGCCTGTTCCTGCCCGACGGACACCTGCTGGCGCGCAAGACAAGCGTCAGTCTGCCGGACTTGAGCGGCCAGCCGATGATCCTTACCGGACGCGACAGCAGCGTGCGCGAACGGGTCGAGCAACTGTTCGACGAACAAGGTTTGACACTGGTCCCGGGGCTGGAAGCCAACTACATGTCCACGGTCCTGGCGTTGGTGCGCCAGGGGTTGGGCATGGCGCTATTGCCGGAATCGGCGGATGACGGCCTCAGCGGCCTGCAAAAACGCCCCGTGGAACACCCCGGCGTCAGCCGCGAGATCGGCCTGATCAGCCGCAGCGGCCAGCCCCTGTCACCCGCCGCGACGCGCTTCGTCGCCTTGATTCGGGAAGGTTTGGGCCCGGCCCGGTCTCTTGAGAACCCCTGAATAATTCAAGCAACCCTCGCGCTAGAACGTCAGTGAATACTTGCGATCCAGGCTTTCGCCAAAGCCGCGAATCACCTCCAGCAGCGACTTCACCCGCAGCGGCAGACTCCCCGCCGGATACACGGCGTGCATCTGCGGGCTCTCGCCACTGCTGGAGGTGAGTTTGTATTCAGGGCAGACCCGGACCAGGCGCCCCCCCTCCACTTCCGGCTCCGCCAGCCAGTCCGCCAGGCGGGCAATGCCGACACCCGCCAGGGCCGCGTGGAACACCGCCGCACCGGAGCTGAAACGAAACTGCGGATGCACCCGAAAGCTGATGGCCTGTTGCTCATTGCGAAAATTCCACTCCTTGAGGATCCGTGGCGCCGTATGCAGGATCAGCGAGTGCGCCTCCAGCGCCTCGATGGAATCCGGCATCCCGCGTCGCTCCAGATACCTGGGGCTGGCGTACAGGTAACGTGAATAACTCCACAGCGGAAAGCCGATCAGGTCACTGGATTGCGGAAACGCACCGCGAATCGAGAAGTCCAGCTTGCTCTTGGCCGGGTCGATGGTCTCATCGGTGAAAATCACATCGACGTTCACGTTCGGATAACGCTCACAGTACTGCGCGATCAGCTTGGGCAAAACCCTGTGCCCGAGAAACTCGGGGGCGGAAAAGCGAATCCAGCCGTGGGCCAGGCCGCTGAGACCGGCCAGGTCTTCATCCGCCTCACGTTGCAGATCCAGCATTTTGTAAGCGTGGGGCAAGAAGTGTTCACCCGCTTCGGTCAGGCTCACCGCATTCGACGAACGATTGAACAGCTTGACCCCGGCACTTTCCTCCAGTGCCTGCACAGCACGGGTCAAAGAGCTGGGAGAGCGTCCCAGGACACGGGCCGCAGCGACGAAGCTACGTTTGCGCGCCACCGTCGCGAAGGCTTCCAGCTCCCCCAACATGTCTAGGGCCATTCCTCACCTCATTGCACTTTTCACAATATGGTATTGCAACACAAAAAAAGCCCTTCCGTTAGCCTTCCCACTCTCCCCATAGGGATGCAGGTAAAAAAGGAGCATACGGACATGTCAAGGCTGAATGAAACAGTCAGGGAATCTGCTGCCCTGATCAGTGAAGAAATTCGTGCATGGCTGGGGAAAAACTCAGTCACTTCGACCCGTCTTGAGATAACGCAGACTCATGTATCACTCGAACAACCCGCTTGTCGCGCCGTCGCTGCGCCTGACCGGCGAGCCCATCAGCCTGGGAATCCCGAGTTCGGCCTGGCGTTCAACATGGGCGGGAAGGCGATCGCCAACTACGCCTCGGTCCTTCAGCCACGCAGGAGCCGAGCATGAATATCGCCAACTGGCTGGACGCCGCCGGCCAACGTTGCCCGGAACGGCCGGCCTTGTTCGAAGGGCAGCGGCAAGTCGCCAACTATGGTGCCTTTGCCGCCCTGGTCCGGTATCGCGCGGCGTACCTGATGGACGAGCACGGCATTGTCCCCGGCGACCGTATCGCGTTGTTCATGGAGAACTGTTGCGAATACCTCGAGCTGCTCTACGCCATCTGGTGGGCCGGGGCGGTAGCGGTGCCGATCAACTGCAAGCTGCATCCCGTCGAGGCCGGCTGGATCGTCGGTAACACCGATGCCCGGCTGATTTTCACCGATGGCGGCCAGGTGTTCGCGCCCGAGAGACTGCCCCTGGGGTGTCAAGAGTTGGATCGAGAAGACATGGGGGTGCTCGCTTCGACCACGGCGCCCCCTGACAGGCCTTGTCCGCGCCAGGCCGATGACCTGGCCTGGTTGTTCTACTCCTGCGGCACCAGCGACGACGCCAAGGGTGTGAGGCTCAGTCATGGCGACCTGACGGCCATGTCACTGCGCTATCCGGCCGATACCGATCCGGTCGGTGCCGATGATGCGGTGGTGTATGCCGCGCCGATGTCTCACTGCGCCGGCCTTTACCATTTGATCCATGTGCGCCGGGCCGCCCGCCATGTCGTTCCCGAGTCCCGTGGTTTCCAGGCCGAAGAGTTGTTTGAGCTGGCGGGCAGGCTGGGGCATATCAGTTTGTTCGTGACCCCCACCATGTTCAAGCAGATCGTCGAACGGGCCCGCCAGTTGGGTCATGGTGGTGAGGGTATCAAGACCATCGTCTATGACGGCGCCCCCATCTACCTGTCGGACTGGATGGAGGCGAAGGCGCTGTACCCGTGGTTGAAGGCGAGCGCAAATGATCCCTCCTCCCCCTGAAGAGCGTTTTCACGGATAGCCACGCCAGCCACAGCACGCAGTTGCAGGAGCCGTATGGAAGCCGAAGAAAGTCGCCAGCAACCATTTTTAAATAGCCTGTGGAGAGGCGCTTAAGTATATTGGCACCTCTCATATTGAGAAGCCCGCACGGAAATGCAGGCAAATATCAGCAAAAGGACGTGTCAACGCTGAATAAGATAGTAATGGCAGGGCCCCTGAAGTGGCGATGATCTTCAGGGCTCGACAACTGCCAGCCAAAACCTACGACTTGGTGCCGGAAATCGAGCACCTGGCGGTTATGACCGGGGCGCCGCTCTCCGTGTTGCCGGCCTCCTTCGAAGAAGAATTGTCGCCCCGCCGCTTCGCCATCCGCCGACCGACCTCCGTCGGTACACAGGGTAATGTGCTGGAAAACGTTCCCCTGATGTACAGAAACGTCAGCATTATCCTGTATTTCCGGCTGCAACAAGGCCGGCGTCGCCACGACCTGCGACCACACGCAGTTTGTCCTGCCACTATTTGCCGCCGCCAACCATCCCGATGTCATTCACCCGATTCTGCAGCCACCGGGGGACATGCTGATCTTCAAGAACCAGCAGGCCCTGAATGCCCGGGACGACTTCCCCTCCGCTACGATTGCCACGACCGCTGGATGCTCCGCATCTATAAGGTCAACGACCCGATACACGAGGTGCCGCTGGTCCCTCACCAACCTTTCATCATCAGAGCCTGATTCCATGGTCGATATTGTCATCCTTTGTGTATTCGCCTTCGCCGCCGGCCTGATCGATGCGGCGGTGGGCGGCGGCGGACTGATCCAGGTACCCGCGTTGTTCAACGTGCTGCCCACGACACAACCGGTGGCGTTGCTGGGCACCAACAAGTTCGCGGCCGCCTGCGGTACCGTATTCGCGGCCCGGTCCTTCGTACGCAAGGTGGTGATCGACTGGAGGCTGGTGGTCCCCGCCGCGTGCGCGGCTTTTGCCATGGCCTTCTTTGGTGCAGCCACAGTCTCCTCCGTGCCCCAGTCGGTGATCCGTCCGACGGTGCTGGTGCTGATCGTGCTGATGGCGATCTACACCTTCTGGAAGAAGGACTTCGGCGCCCTGCACAAACCCATGCACATCGGCACCAAGGAAAAACTGCTGGCGATCGTAATCGGCGGGGCCATTGGCTTCTACGACGGATTGTTCGGCCCCGGGACCGGTAGTTTCCTGATCTTCCTGTTTATCCGCTGCTTCGCCTTCGACTTCCTGCAAGCCTCGGCGTCGGCCAAGGTGGTGAACATCGCGACCAACGTCGCGGCGCTGATCTTCTTCATTCCAACCGGCAACGTGCTCTACCTGATCGCCATCCCCATGGCCGTCTTCAACATCCTCGGTGCGCTGACCGGCACCTGGCTGGCGGTGCATAAAGGCGTACCCTTTGTCCGGGCTCTGTTCCTGGTGTTGCTGGTGATCCTGATCAGCAAACTGTCCTACGACCTGATTCTGCAAACCTGATCCTGTAAACCCGAGGAAAACTCCATGTATCCGATGTTCGATCGCCTGGTGGCGCTGCTCGATGTGAGCCAGGCCTGAGCCCACGGCGGCATTGGTCTGCCCGTTTTAACCCGCAATGGCCCTTGCAAACCCGATCCCGGCTACCTTGTAATGCTCGCTGAAACCCGCACCGCGAGCGCCTGCCCCGTGAAAAACCTGCAATTGCTGCAATCCCTTGAAGGCGAGCGCTTGCTGCTGCGCCCACTCCAGGCCGACGACGCCGACGCCCTGGTGGCGGCCGCCCGGGACGGCGAACTGTGGAACCTGCCCTTTACCGTCATACCAGGGCCTGACACCGTCGAGTCCTACCTGCACAAAGCCCTCACGGGTCGGGAAGCCGGGACCGTGATGCCCTTTGTCATCGTGATCAAGGCCACCGGCGAAGTGATCGGCTCGACGCGCTTCTGGAAGATCGATCGCCAGTACCGCAAGCTGGAAATCGGCAGTTCCTGGATCTCGACCCGCTGGCAGAGAAGCTTCGTCAATACCGAGGCCAAGTACCTGATGCTGCGCCACGCCTTCGAGGTGCTCGATTGCGTGCGCGTACAGTTCACCACCGATGAGATCAACGAAAAATCCCGCGCGGCAATCCTGCGCCTGGGCGCCAAGCAGGAAGGCATCGTACGTAATGAACGGATCATGCCGGACGGACGCAAGCGCAATTCCGTACGCTTGAGCATCATTGACGAAGAGTGGCCCGATGTTCGCCTGGGGCTGGAAAAGAGCCTGCATCGATAGCGCTTTCGCGGCCTTCCACGGAGCCCGGGGTGATCATGAAAATTTTTTCAGGGGCGGCCGAAAAAGCAGCTCGTTATTCACATACAAACCATTGAAAATATTAGACTTTATTCTTTAACGAATAAAACTTCTTTCACTGTGAACAAGGCCCGGGCTGTTTATATTTCTACCTGCTTCTTTGGTGAAACCTCTTATTGGCCCGCGCTCTTTGCGGGCCTTTTTTTACCTGAAAAACGAGGAAAATCATCGGGGCAGGGATCGAACGCCTCAACGCAGCGGTCTAGGCTTTATACGAAATGAGTATCGCCTTCTCACCAGCACGAAGAGCCCGCCCTTGAAACCACCTCGCCCTGCCGACCGCACCACCCTGCTCTCTAACCTGCGTAACGAAAAAATGGCCCGCTCGGCCCACGCCTATGTCCGTGGCAGTACGGTCCAGTTCTATGAGTGGTTGCACAGCCAGCGCGGCAGACGCTTGCCCCATGGCCCCAACGTGTGGATCTGCGGCGATTGCCACGCCGGCAACCTGGGCCCCACGGGTGACCGTCGTGGTGGTATCGATATCCATATCCGCGACCTGGACCAGACGGTGATCGGCAATCCCGCCCACGACCTGGTGCGCCTGGCCCTGTCCCTGGCGACCGCCGCGCGCGGTTCGGACCTGCCCGGCGTGACCACCGCGCGCATGCTCGAAGAAATGATGGTGGGCTACGAACAGGCCCTGCTGGACGAGACCGACCATACGCCCGAACGCCCGTCACAGGTCAAGGCCGGCCTGCGGGACGCGGTCAAGCGTACCTGGAAAAACCTGGCCCGTGAGCGCATGGAGAACACCAAGCTGACGCTGCCGATGGGCCGGCATTTCTGGCCGATGTCCCGCAACGAAAAAGCCGAGATCGAGGCCTTGTGTACCGGCGAAGAGATCCAGACGCTGGTGACCTCGCTCAAGGGGCGTCCCAATGATGCCAGTGTCGAACTGCTCGACTGTGCCTATTGGGTCAAGGGTTGCAGTTCGCTGGGGCTGCTGCGCTACGCCGTGCTGCTGGGTGTCGGCGGGCATGACGAGCAGGATTATTGCCTGATCGACGTCAAGGAGGCCGTTGCGGCCGCGGCCCCCCGTGGTGCCCACGTGCAGATGCCACGGGACAATGCGCGACGGGTGGTCGAGGGAGCACGCCACCTTTCACCCGGTCTGGGCGAGCGGATGATCGCCACCCGTTTTCTCGACCATGGGATGTTCATTCGTGAGCTGCTGCCCCAGGACCTCAAGCTCGAACTGGACACCCTCAATGAAACCGACGCCATGCACGCAGCGGGTTATCTGGCCCGGGTGATCGGTATTGCCCATGCCCGGCAGATGGATGAGGCGACACGCAAAAGCTGGCGGGCGGAGCTGCAACTCAATCGCTCGAAAACCCTCGATGCGCCGTCCTGGTTATGGACCAGCGTCGTACAACTGGTGGGCAGCCATGAGCAAGGGTATCTGGAACATTGCCGACGCTATGCGCTGGCGACGGCAAAAAAAGCGTAGCCCGCAGGCCACGCTCGGGAGGGTCGATTACGACAGAAAGCCGGTGCTGACGCCGACGAGGAGGAAAATCCCCAGCGCCGCGCGATAGATCACGAACGGCCAGGTGGAGAAGCGTTCCAGGAAGCGCATCAGGCCCCAGATCGCGCAGAACGCCGAGACGCTGGCGACCACCAAGCCGAACAGCAGATGGCTCCAAGCCTCCGCCGGGATCTGCGCATGGTGCAACGTCAGCAACTCCTTGAGCCCGGCCAGCGCAATCGCCGGCAAGCCCAGCAGGAAGGAAAACCGCGCGGCCTCTTCACGCTTGAAGTTGAGGAACAGGGCCGCGGTCAGCGTCGAACCGGAACGGGAAACACCCGGGATCAGGGCGCCGACCTGGGCGATACCGACGATCAGCGCATCGCGCAGGCGCATCTGGCCCACCACCCGCTGATGGCGGGCACTGAACTCGGACACCGCCATCAACACCGCCATCACCAGGCAGGAAATACCGATCACTGTCAGCCCGCGCAAGGGCGAGTCGCAGGCATTGAGTGTCGACGACAAGGCCAGGCCGGCGATCCCGATGGGGATGGTCGCCAGGATGATCGCCACCGCCAGCTTGAACCACGGGCTGTTGTAGTCGCGCTGGCGCACGGCGCCGATACTGCCACCAACCACATCTCGCACATCACGCCAGAAATAACTGACCACTGCCGCCAATGCGGCCAATTGCATCGCGGCCGAAAAAGCCGAGCCCGGATCCTGCCAGCCGAGCACCGCCGGCACGATGCGCATATGCGCCGTGGAGGAGATAGGGAGCAACTCCGTGATGCCCTGGATGATACCCAGGATGCCGATTTGCAGATAATTCAGCGAAGCGAAGCCAATATCGAGGCCGCTGGAGCAGACGTTAGACAAAATAATTTCCCGGAATAAGGCTAATTTCCCACCGCTCTCCAAGAAGCGCGGCGCAGACCTGTGAAGCTTAGACAGCTGCGGGAATGATGGCCCTGTTTTTTATGATTTTCCAGTCTCAGCAAAGCCTAAAACACAAGCTGGGAATTACTTCATTTTATGACAAGCCAACAGAGCACCCCGTAGGAGCCAGCTTGCTGGCGATGGTATCGACGCGGTCTCCGGTCAAACCGCGTCACCTGAATCGCCGGCAAGCCGGCTCCTACGGGGTCTGTGGTGTGTTCGAGGCGCCGCTGCTTAAACGGTCGCCGCCGTGGGCGCGGTGACCGGCGCCACATACCCGTACCGCCAGCAGCAATGATCCCGATGACCCGGCAAGATCACACAACCGCTCAGACTCAGCAGCAACACAGCTGCACCCAACAGTGAAAGGCGACGTGACATGGTGGTTTCCTCAGGAGGTTCAATAGGTAAAGCCGCTCAACCCACAGGGCCAAGGCACCTGCCGATTGCTACGGTTACCAGTTGAACGTGATGACGACGACCAATCCGTCGCTGCCCTCGAACAATTTCATCAAGTGCCCGCCTTCCCTACGCAATACTGCCCTCGCCCCCCCTCGGAATGTATCGATAAAAAAATGATTTTTTCTCGCGACGGATTTTCCCGGCACCTATCGTTCAACTCATCAGCAGCGTTCACTTTCGTACGCAGCCTGAAGGAGTTGTCATGAAACCTACACGACCCCTGGCCAAATTGCGCCATGCCCTCCTGCTGATCCCGCTGGCGTTCGCCGCGCTGACCAGTACGCCGAGCTTTGCTCAGACCGAAGTCATCATTCGTGAAGCGCCACCACCGATGCGCGTCGAGGCCGAGCCCATGGGGC
The DNA here is from genome assembly GCF_023242495.1 of Pseudomonas sp. MWU13-2862. Classification (NCBI taxonomy): domain Bacteria; kingdom Pseudomonadati; phylum Pseudomonadota; class Gammaproteobacteria; order Pseudomonadales; family Pseudomonadaceae; genus Pseudomonas; species Pseudomonas sp. MWU13-2862. Next base: position 112,200 of record NZ_JALMEZ010000001.1, read on the forward strand.
GCCCCGGCTACGTCTGGGACCGTGGGCACTGGCGCTGGGAAGGTCGGGGTTACGTCTGGTTCCCTGGCCACTGGCAGCCCGTGATGCGCAATGCGCGCTGGGAACCGGGCCACTGGGAACCCCGTGGACCTAACTGGCGCTGGGTCGAAGGACACTGGATCCGCTGACCTGCGGGCCGGACGACGCTACTGTGCCGTCCGGCCTTGTCATACCCGAACCCATCACCGGACCGAGACTTGCCCGATTGAAAGAGATTGATCCGGACGTTGAGCTGCTGGCCCGTATTGGCAACAAGGAGCCGGCCGCCGTCAACGAGATGGTGTCGCGCAAGCTGCCCCGTTTGCTCGCCCTCGCCAGCCGGATACTGGGCGATGCCGATGAGGCCAAGGATGTGGCGCAAGAAAGTTTTCTGCGCATCTGGAGACAGGCGGCGAACTGGCGCAGTGGCGAGGCGCGTTTCGACACCTGGCTGCACCGGGTGGTGCTGAACCTCTGTCACGACCGCCTGCGCAAGCGCAAGGAGCGCCCGCTGGACGACGACGAGCCCGGCATTGAGTTGGTCGACAGCGCCCCCCGCCCCGATGAACAGCTGGAGGCGACGGCGCGCAGTGAGCAGATGGCCGCGGCCCTGGCCGCGTTGCCTGATCGTCAGCGCGAAGCCATCGTGTTGCAGTACTACCAGGAGCTGTCGAACATCGAAGCGGCGGCGCTGATGAATATCAGCGTCGATGCACTGGAAAGCCTGCTCTCGCGGGCCAGGCGCAACCTGCGCAGCTACCTCGCCGAAACGCACGGCCCAGATAGCCTAGGAAGGGGAAGATGATGACGCCCGAACGATTTGCTTACCTGGCCGACGCCTACGGCGCGGACCTGCAACGCTGGCCGGCCGCCGAACGCGGCGCCGCCCTGGGGTTGCTTGAGCGTGGCGATGCCGCGTTGCTCCAGGTGCTGCAACAGGCCCGGCAACTCGACAGCCTGCTCGACAGCTATCAACTGGCGCCTCCCGACCCGGCCCTGGCCCGGCGTATTGCCGCTTCAGCAGTCATGACCAAGCCGGTGTCGTTCTGGAGCCGTTATGCCGACTGGCTGTCCAGTGTCGGCTTCGTCGGCGTGGGCCTGGCTGGGATTGCCACCGGTATCCTGGTGGTCTCGCTGAGCCTGCCATTGTCCACTGCATCCGAAGCGCTGCCGAGTGTCTTCGACCAGGGCGATGCCGATATCGTCTTCACCGTAAACGCCGAGGAAAGCGAGCAATGAGTCAACCGTCCAAGACCATCAAGAACTTCCTCCTGATGTCGTTGATGCTCAATGTCTTCCTGATCTGTGGCATCGGTGGTGGCGTCTACCACTGGTTGGTCAATGCGAAACCGGCCATGGCCGCCGTCAACCAGCACGGCTTGCGCCAGGCCATGGTGCAGTTGCCGGAGGCGCGACAGCATGAGTTGCGCCAACTGCTACGCCGCAATCGGGCCGACAGCCAGCCGCTGATCATGGCAGGCCGTCAGGCCCGTCAGGATGTGATCAAGCAGCTTGAGGCACCGACACTGGATCGGCCGGCCTTGCTGGCGGATCTGGGCAAGGCCCGTGAGGCGGATGTCGCGCTCAGGGCGCTGGTGGACAACACCCTGGCGGAATTCGCCGAGACCCTGCCCCAGGAGGAACGTCGCAAACTGGTCGACTCCCTGTATTTCCGCACGCAAGCCAAAGGCAAGTCGATGCAAAAAAAGCTGTAGGGGCGACGGATTTTCCCTGTTGTGACGTTTAACCCTTACAAGCCCGCCCACTAGGCGACGACTGAACGCTCTGCAAGGAGTTACGCAATGCTGCGAATATTCAAGACCGCGCTGATTGCCACCCTGATGGCCGCGTCACTGGCTGGCTGTATTGTCGAGCCGGTGCATCCGCGTCGACCACCGCCCATTGTCGAAGTCGTACCGGTCATGCCCGGACCGGGTTATCACTGGGTCGCCGGGCACTATCGCTGGGGGCATAATCAGTGGATCTGGGTGCCTGGGCATTGGCGCTACCAGTAGTGGAACAGCGATAAGACAAAACCCGGCGCAAGCGCCGGGTTTCGTTTTTCTGCTTAGGCCTGCCGCTTGCCCGCTGGCACTTCAGCCGCCGCCAGCGCGCCATGAATCAGCGGCGCGTAGCGATTGCGGAACTCCCAGTTGTAAGGCACCTGCTGCCGGCTGAGTCCCTGGTCCCAGTTGATGGACCAGGTCATCAGCCCCTTGATCGAATGGCCGGCGGCATCCAGTCGCTTGAAGGCATTGACCACCGCCGCCGGATCGATCACATAACCCGTGGCAGCCGCATCGTTATTGGTCGGCAAGCCAATGACGAACTTGTCCGGCGTAATCTTGGTAAAGCCCCGCGTTCCCGTGACCAGGCTATCGGTCAGGTAGTAGAGGAAATCCTCCTTCATCGCATCGTTGTTCTGCGCGATCCAGGCCCCGCTGCCACCGTTGGCTTCCGGCACCCAGACGCCGTCGCCGCCCTGGTTGTAATACTGCGGCGCGATAAAGTCGTAGTAGCCGTCGAGGGCGGTGATGTAATCGATGTACTTGCCGTTGGTGGTGAGATGGGGGAACTCGGGGGCCATGCTGATAATGAAGTGCTTGCCCTCGGCCTTGTAGTGGTTGCGCACCAGTTTCAGGGCTGCGGGCAACACCGCCTTGTTGTCGGCATAGTCGATGGCACTTTGTTCCAGGTCGATATCCAGCCCATCGAAACCATAGGTTTCCACCAGGCGGATGATTTCGTTGGCCAGCGGTTGCTCGGAACCCTTGTGCAGCTCGATATGGGCATCGGCGCCGCCCAGTGAAATCAGCACGGCACGGCCCTGACCGTTGAGGACACCGACCTGGCGGCGGAACTCCGCGTCAGACAGGTTATACGGCTTGAACGTCGGGATGCCGTTGCCTTTCATAAAGGCCACGGCCACCACGTTGTACTCCATGGGCACATCCGTCAGCGCCAGGTTGGCGAACTTGCCGCCCTGGTAACCATCGTTCGGCCCCGCGGCCCAGTTGTGCCAGAAGCCCATGAGGATTTTCTTGCCGGCAAGGCTCGGCATCGCCGACGCCGCATCGCTGGCCTTGGATTTGAGCAGTGAAAAGTCGATTGTGGTCACATTCCAGTCCTTTAGAAATTTGCATGAGATCGATTGCCCAGCGGCAAGCTCATTTGAAGTCCACGTCAAACGCCTGGTAGAAGGCGTTGCCGGTATTGGCGACGATCCACAGCAGGACGATGACATGCCGGCCTTTCTTGCCCGCCGGCAGTTTCACCTCGTGCTCCACCTTGGCCTTCAACTCATCGCTGTGCTGGTAGTAAGGCACCTGGGTGTAGAAGTCCTCGTAAAACGGCTTGGCTTCCAGTTGCCCACGGCTGATGCGTTGTTTCGGGTCCCAGCCGTCCTTGGTGATAAACCAGCGATAGCCCCGGGTGACGTGGGCGGCGGTGTATTCCCACTGCACATGGAAGGCCTGCCCAGGGTTGACGTTCAGCAGTGGCCAGGCATAAGGGCGATTGAGCTTCTTGCTCAATTCCTCGTCGGTGAAGTTGATGCAGTCACGGGCATCGTTTTTCCCGCCACTGAGGATGTAACCGTCAGCGGGTGGGGCGACGCTCTGGTCATCGGTTTCAAACGGCTGGGGGAAAGGCCCGGCGGTGAGCGCCGGAAAATTCTTCCCTCCCTCCATTTCATTGACCTGCCAGGTACCGAGCAACCCCAGTTCCACGGCCACCGATCCACGGCTGGACGGCGAAACGACACGGCCATGTTTAAGTACGGGCTTAGATAAAGGCTTGTTCATTTTTCTCACTCCTTTGAAAGAAATCTCTCCAACTCAGGGAGAACTTTCAACCTAGCTCAAACAACAAGAATGTCCATCCAAGGTCGAAACACTGAACTTAACCTTAAATTCACAATCCTCTGAATATGCTGAAATTTTAAAAAATAAACGACAAGACTTACGCACAACACAGCGAATGGATTACAGGCTCTATTCGTAATAAACCCCGATAAATTCCAGTCATGCCGTTCATGAAAAAATTTACCCCAAAACACCTGAAAAAACGTAACAGAATATTTTTAAACCCCCATGGTTCGTGCTCCAAAGGCTGGGTATCCTGAGCCATGGGCAAACCCTGATGTTCTTTGCCGGCTTCATGTTTGCCTCGGTGGCCTGCTGCTTTGTCATCGCGGCCTTGGTCAACGTACTCAGGAAAGCCGCATCACCGGGTTGGCAGCGGCTCAGCCATGGGCTGTGCGGAGTGGCCCTGATCTACCTGGCGATATTGGCGTTGCGGGCGATTTTCTAAAGCGAGGGGCGCCTGGGTATCGGATGGCTTTTGTTACTTACGCAACAGGCTGACAAGCCCACCCAACTCACCGACAAAGCCTACACACCTGTAAGAAGCATCTGCTTGAGCCGATGTATCCACGTCGATAACGTTTCAGGGTCGCCGCCCATCGACGACCGGTTTTGACAGACCGAAATAAAGATATAGGAGCGTCCAGGAGCTACACAAATGATGAAGAAAATTACGCCTGACTCGCCCTACCTTCCGATTAATCCAACTGGCGAAGATAAAGCAGCTTTCATTCGCCAAAGCATCAACGCCATTTTTTCACGGCTGGATTCAGAACCACCGGCCAATGAAACACTGCGTTCAGGTACTGCCGAAGCACACCCGCCAATACCCTTTGAAACAGCCCACTCTCAGATCCCCTCGCTATTGGCGATTCGCGAAGACATCGGCCTACTGAACGTGCTGGCTAACGTTTCGCAGATACTTGAAACCGCCGAAGATACTGCCGACAACATCAACCTGGGCAATCACGAAACAGCTCACCATCAACTTTTGACTGTCATGCAGTCAGTGGAAATGGCCAAGGCGACGGTGGACTCGCTTCTGATGCTCGCACTTGAAACCCGGATTTAACATCCGACAACCAGAACACTCGGGCGGATCAGGAAATCCCCTGGCCGCCCGATCCCATTCCAATCTGACACTTACTTCAGCTGATTGGCAAACCGCCCCACCGCGCCCACCACCTGCTTGGCCCCATCCTGGATCTCGATGATCACCTCGCCGGCCTGGTTGGCCAGGGACACGCCCTGCTCGGCCTTGTGCCGGCTGGTGGACACGTCCCGCACCGCCTCGTCCACCAGCTTCTGGTTCTGCTGAACCAGGGTGACGATTTCCTCGGTGGCGGCGCTGGTGCGTCCCGCCAGTTGCCGGACCTCGTCGGCCACTACCGCGAAACCACGGCCCTGCTCCCCGGCCCGGGCCGCCTCGATGGCGGCATTGAGCGCCAGCAGGTTGGTTTGCGCGGCAATCCCGCCAATGGTCTGGACCATCGAGGTAATCAACATCGACTGCTTGCCCAACGCCTCGATGCCTTCCGAGGCCGACTGCATTTCCTCGGAAATGGCCTGCATGGTCATCACCGTGTCCTTGACCACCGTGGCCCCGCGCTGCGCGGTCGTGTCGGTCTGCAGGGAGATGTCGTAGGCAATCCCCGCCGCCTCGCTGACCTCTTTCTCGCGCTCCACCTGGTCGGTCACCAGGCTGGCGAACTTGACCACTTTGTAGAGTTGGCCCTGGGCATCATGGACCGGGTTATAAGTGGCCTCCAGCCAGACATCGCGCCCCTGGCTGTCGATGCGCCTGAACCGATCCGCGACGAACTCCCCACGATTGAGGGTCGCCCAAAAGGCCTGGTACTGATTCGAAGCGACCTCTTCGGGAGAACAGAAAATACGGTGATGCTTGCCGACGATCTGCGCCAGCGAGTAGCCCATGGCCCGCAGGAACTGGTCATTGGCGGTAATCACTTCGCCCTTGAGATTGAACTCGATCACCGCCGTGGAACGCAGCAGTGCCCGAATAAAGGCCTCGTTCTCCTTCATGGTCTCGACGGTCTGGCTGACATCGCGAGCGAAACACCGGATGTGCAACAACTCGCCCTTCTCGTTCCGGACCGGCTGCCAACTGCCCTGCAACCAGGCCAGGGTGCCATCGGCGCGCAGGAAACGGTAGTTGTCGCTGACCGACTCGCCCTTGGCCACCGCAGCCTTGAGGTTACGGTAACAGTCCAGGGTTTTGACATAGGCCGGAACGATCTGCTCCAACGGTCGATCCCGCACCTGCTCGGCGGTATACCCCAGCAGGTCGAGAAAGCGTTGATTGAAGTCGATGACGCGGAACTGCGGGTCGAGCACCAGTGAAACCATTTCCGCCGTCATGCCATGGAACAACTGGTGCAACTTGAAAAGCTCTTCTTCTTTGCTCTCTAATCTCTTCTTCAGATGAGTATTGAACATGACTGCAAGAATCCCTTTTGCCGTGTTATTCCAAGACTATCGGTGTACCTGGGCAATCAATGAGACCATCAGTCGCCTCGAACTGACGCCGCAGATTGCTTGAACGCCAAGAGCCACTCGTCCCCCAGGCCGCAAGGTGCAGGCATGGTTATTAACAACATAGTTCAGGTAACGGAGTCGTGTTGAAAGGCCCGCGCGGGGCGACGGGCGGGGGTTTATTGTCGGTGCATTGCCGGGCCTGCGCTGGCAGGCCACCCCGGCGGCGGCACCACGAAACTGGCCTTCATGCGCTTGACCTCCTCAACCGGGCTGTTGCCGAACAGCCGCTTGAACTCACGGCCAAATTGCGAAGCGCTTTCGTAACCCACTTCCAAAGCAGCGCTGGCGGCGCCCACCTCGTTCCTGACCATCAGCAGCCGTGCCTGGTGCAGCCGGATCGACTTGAGGTATTGCAGCGGTGAAGTCTGGGTCACCGACTTGAAATGACTGTGAAACGAGGGAACGCTCATGCCCGCTTCAGCGGCCAATTGCTCCACGCTCAGCGGTTGGCTGAAGGCCCCGTGAATCCGGCGAATGGCCCTGGCTATCTTGCCGAACCGGCCTTGTTGGGTGAGTGCCGCGCGCATGGCGCCGCCCTGCTCCCCCGTCAACGCCCGAAAGTAGATTTCACGAACCAGTGAAGGGCCGAGGATCTCCGCCTCCAGAGGCCGGTCCATGACCTCGACAAAACGCAGGACCGATTCGCTCATCGCCCGGTCCATGGGGGTCGAGAACATGCCCTGGGGCTTGGACGCCGCGACGCCACCCAACTGGTCGATTTGCAGAATCAGATCCGCGACAACATTGAAATCCAGATACAGGTAGATGGCGAGCAGCGGCGCCTGTTCAGTGGCAAGGGTTTGCATGGTGAATGGCACCGGGACTGAAACGGCCAGGTAGTGCTGTTCATCGTAGAGGTAGACCTGGTCGCCGAAGAAACCGCGCTTGCTGCCCTGACAGACAATGACGATACCGGGTTGGTAAAACACCGGGGTCAGGCTCAGCGGCCGATTGGAACGCAGGAAACGCACCTGCGGCAACACCGTAAGGTTGTAGCCTTCCCGGGGTGTCAGCTTGTCCATCAGCGCAATCATGCGCTTGCGCACGTCGCTGGGGTCCCACGTCTCGCCGTTCACCTGATTCCCCGTCCTCACTGACCCTGTCGTCGATTGTGCTCAAGGCCGGCCCGGAATAACAGACCACTCATAGGAATAGGCTAGACATTCAGAGGAAGCGAGCTCTCCCTCGCGGCGCACGAGGACTAAAGTTGCGGCATTCGTACAGCGGAACATCCCGTTGACGCCCCATCCCCTTGCCATGAGAGAAATCAGCATGTCGCCAGTCAAAACCCTGCTTGTCACCGGCGTCAGCAGCGGCTTCGGGCGAGCACTCGCCCTGGAGGCGATTGCCGCCGGACATCGCGTGATCGGTACGGTGCGCAACGAATCGGCCAGGCAGGCCTTTGAAGCCCTGAGCCCTTCACAAGCCTTCGGGCGCCTGCTCGATGTCACCGATTTCGGGCGGATCGACGCGGCTGTGGCCGAGATGGAGTCCTCCCTGGGACCGATCGATGTCCTGGTCAATAACGCAGGTTATGGTCACGAAGGGATCTTCGAAGAATCATCACTCGAGGAAATACGACAGCAGTTCGAGGTCAATGTCTTTGGCGCCGTGGCGGTGACCAAGGCACTGCTGCCTTATCTGCGTCAGCGTCGTCGCGGCCATATCATCAATATCACCTCCATGGGCGGGTTCATCACAATGCCCGGCATCACTGACTACTGCGGCAGCAAATTCGCCCTGGAAGGGATCTCCGAAGCGTTGGGCAAGGAACTCAAGCCATTCAATATCGCCGTCACCGCCGTGGCCCCGGGATCGTTTCGTACCGACTGGGCGGGCCGCTCCATGGTCCGTTCGCCGCGCAGCATCGCCGACTATGACGCCCTGTTCGATCCCATCCGGACGGCCCGCGAAGCCAAGAGCGGCAAACAGCTGGGCGATCCCGTCAAAGCGGCCAGGGCCATGCTCAGCCTGATCGCCAGCGACCAGCCGCCGGCTCATCTGCTGCTGGGCAGTGACGCGCTCACGCTGGTTCGGGAAAAGCTCGCCAGCTATGCCGCGGAACTCGACGCCTGGGAGGCGCTGACCCGTTCCACGGACTTTGATGCGGATTAACGCTTCTTTTTCTGCAGGCTTTTCAGACGTAGCGTCGCCCGTTGCACCGCGGCCATTTTTTCCGGGCGCTTCATGCGCTTCCACTGCTTGATCTCTTCCTTGGAGCGGCCACAGCTCAGGCACATTTCGCTGTTGAGCTGGCACACGGAAATACAGGGATTGTCGATGTCCTTGGCCATGATTCAGTGGCGTCCCGGGCGTGGACTGCGGGCAAGGTGCTGCTGCCAGTTACCGGCGCTCACCTGCTGGCAGTGCTCCTCGCTGTCGAACGCCAGATGAGCTGCGACCTGCTTGACCTCAACGTCGGCTTCGCGCAGGGCTTCGGCGGTCAGTTCAAGCATCTGGGCCGACTCGCCGGACATCGCCTGGTCACGGTTGGCCCGGGTGTCGAAAACCCAGGTCACCCGCAGGCTGGCGGGAAAGTGCGCGAAGTCCACCTCGTGGGTCAGCCAGGCAAACCCGACGATCCTGGCCTTCGCCGTCTCGCAGGCCTCGGTCAGGGCGGCAACCAGACGACGCTCGATCTGCGCCTGCTCGCGTTTACTCAACAACATGGCTGGATCCTTTTCATCTCGACGGCGCAGAGTATGCCTGATCGTCGGCAAAGCCCGGTATCGACAGGATGACAGGTGGGTGGTCAGGCGGGCGCGCGAAGATTCGACAGTTCATTCGCTGCCCCCTAAGCTGAGCGAAGAAAAAGACAGGGGTGGTGGGCATTCGGTCGCCGGCCTGCCGTAGAAAAAAACAGAGACAGGAATCACCCTCCATGACGATGATTGACGTAGCTCTCTTGAAGCCCTACCTGATCGAAGCAGACAACGCCCGCGCGGCATGGCGCACGACGGTCGCCGCCTTGAGCAAGTCGCCCAAAGACACGCTGGAAGAAGGGTTCAAAGCCGTCAAGATCGCCGAGCGCACCTATTACCGATGCTGCGAAGAGTTGGCCAATGCCCTGCGCAGCGAGGTTGCGCGTGCGGAAGGGCCGAGCTGAGCAACGCACACACTCAATGCGCCAGGAATCACTCTCCCGTCACGGAGTGTGGTCGCTTACACATGCCCGATCATCCAGCCGCTTGAACAGGTGCTCTTCATCGTAAAAACGCCCCTCGAGAACTCAAACTGAGTTCAACCAGAATCCGTAGTGACAGACCTATAAGTCGAAGCCGCCCGATGAGCTTCTTCATACACACCCTTGATTTGTCTGAGTCCAAGGACGACCTCCTTGAGGTTGATACCACTGATTTCGCGTGAAAATTCCCCGAACAATATATTTTTGCGTGCCTCTGTATATTTTTCCGTATTCTCGCGACCTGCCTCGGTAACGCTGAGTTGCACCGGTCTATTCTTGAACGGTTGATATTTTTTTACCAACCCTCGTTCACTGAGCTTTGTAACACTGTAATTGATATTAAAATAATCAGAGCGATTCAACAGCTGCCCCACCTCCGCAATGGTTTTAGGTCGATCATTCATCCGAATAACGTGAAGCACCGCAAGCTCATCAACTGATATTTTATTATCGTTGGCCATCTTTTCGCACTCCAACTGCCAACGCTTGAAGGCATTAAACGCCCTCCAAAGCTGCAATTCGAACTCAGTCCAACTCACTTCACCATCAGTGGTAGCCAGATGCCACGTTTTATCAATCTGCATGAGGTGAACCTTCAGTCCTTGATTCAATCAATTTTCTACATACTTTGCCTAACTTGGCAATGGATACACCAAAAAATCAACCTAGCAGCACAAAACGATCCTCCACCCTACACACCAACAAGATTCGACCTACAAAAACATCAGCAACAAACGATATATCCCCCTATTGAACGACAAGTCCATTCGTTTTATAAATTTCAAAGCGAACCACAAAGCAAATCGCCCCGGGGAACAGAGGGAGCTTCTATGTGCCAAAATACACATCCGAACAGCATCAGGCTCCCGATCAGCAAGCAAACCCTCAGCCGTCATTTGTTTGAGCCATTGACTGACATCATGGAGACCTTCCGGAAGCTCAAGTCCGGAGCCAGGAAGACGGACAGCATGACCTTGGAACAAATGAAACAGTTTATGGCCCATTTCGAAAGAAGTTGCTCCGACCTTGAGCTGTCAGGTGCCGATATGCTTAAATTTTTTCAATGTATTGCAGAGCAAGCCAAGGAAACGACCTCTACCGACAGCCAACCCAAGCCAAGTGCCTGGCTCTCCATATTGATCGTCGACGATGATGAACGAGTGCGCGAGTTTCACTGCAAAATCCTGAAAAGCCTTAATTGCAGCGTCAACATAGCCAGTAATGGATATGAAGCCCTGGGCATGCTGTGCAAATCCTATGACGCCATCCTGATGGATATTCAAATGCCCGGAATGGACGGTATTGAGACCGCCATGAAGATTCGCCAGCAAGGGTTTGATCCGCAGACCACCCCCATCATCGCCATTACCGCCAACCCACTGGAGGAAGTTCGAAGAAAATGCCAGGCATCCATATTCAATGAGTGCATACAAAAGCCAATGGATATCAACAAACTCCAAAAAACACTCGAAACGCTGACAACCCGATAAGACTGAATGGCGTCTCCCAGCCCGTAACGTTTAAATACAACCCTATTACTGTAGGCTGATTCGTACCAAACTTGTCCTTGCAGTCTGATTTTCGCCGATGAACAACGTCGCTACCATCGAAGTAGACCGTCCATCAATCAAGTTCCTACAACAGCCCCTCCAGAGACTGAACACTTGAAGTGGATGACCGATGAAGCCCAGAGCGATCCCTGATCTCGCTCCTTGTCCATTGACCCTCGAGAGGCTGCCTGACCCATGACCCAGATTGCCCAACTGCCGACACCCCAAACCGACCGCGTGCTGATTCTACGCATTGAGTTGAAGTGGATAACCCCTACGATCTGGCGCCAGGTGGCGGTCCCCGAAAGCATCACCCTGGGCAGCCTGCACCAGGTTATCCAGGCGACGATGGGCTGGACGGACACGCACCTGCACGAATTTGAAATCGCCGGTGACAGCTACGGTGTTTCCGACTCCAGCACCGGCTGGAAACCTCCGATCGTTGCGGAGAAACGCACGACACTGATCAGCGCCCTGCGGGGGAACCGCACCTTCCGTTATGTCTACGATTTCAGGGATGGCTGGGAGCACTTGATCCGGCTGGAAAAAATCATCCCCGCTGACGTTTGCCCGCAACTGCCCTACTGCATCGACGGCGCCAACGCCCGGCCACCCGAAGATATCGGCGGCATGCTCGGCTATGACGAGTTCCTGACGGCCCTGCATGACGCCGGCCACCCCGAACATGAGAGCGTACTGGAGTGGTTCGGCGATAACGACTTTGATCCGACGACCTTTGATTGTGTGCGTATCAATCGGTCGTTGAAACAGATCAGGCTCCAGCGACCTTGATAACGACGTTGCCAACGGCACCTTTGGCGAGGTGTTCATAGGCGTCACACACGACCTCGAACGGGGTTATGGACGAACACCGACCTCGGCAACCTGCGCTGTCCAGGCTTTGACCTGCTCGCTGAGCGTCAGCCCCAGACCGGGACGGGTAGGCACGAGCATGCGACCGTCACGGGTTTCCAGACGCTCGTTGAACAGCGGCTCAAGCCATTCGAAATGCTCGACCCAAGGCTCGGTCGGGTAAGCCGCCGCCAGATGAACGTGCAGCTCCATGGCGAAGTGCGGCGCCAGCATCAGGCCCGCCTGCTCAGCCATGGCCGCCACCTTCAGGTAAGGCGTAATCCCCCCCACCCGCGGTGCGTCGGGCATCAGGAAATCGGCACCGCGCAGCTTGATGAACTCGGCGTGTTCGGCAACGCTGGTAAGCATTTCACCGGTAGCAATCGGCGTATCGAATTGCTGGGCCAGGGCGGCATGGCCTTCAACGTCGTAGCAGTCCAGCGGCTCTTCGATCCAGATCAGGTTGTATTGTTCAAACTGGCGGCACATGCGCTGGGCCGTCGGGCGATCCCATTGCTGATTGGCATCCACCATCAAGGGGAAGTCGTCACCCAGGTGCTTGCGAACCGTGCTGACGCGCTGGATGTCGATGGCGCAATCCGGCTGGCCGACTTTCAGCTTTATGCCGCCGATGCCCTTTTCACGAGACAGGTCGGTGTTCTTCATCAGTTGATCCAGCGGCGTGTGCAGGAAACCACCGGAGGTGTTGTAGCAACGCACGGAATCACGTTGGGCACCGAGCAGGCGCGCCAGGGAAAGATTGGCGCGCTTGGCTTTCAAGTCCCACAAGGCCACGTCGAAGGCACCGATGGCCTGGGTCGACAGGCCGCTACGCCCCACCGAGGCGCCGGCCCAGTACAGCTTGGTCCACAGCTTGGCAATGTCACTCGGATTTTCGCCGATCAGCGCCGGGGCGATTTCCTGGGCATGGGCGAATTGCCCCGGCCCACCGGCCCGCTTCGAGTAACTGAAGCCGAGCCCACGATGACCATCGATGGTTTCGATTTCAGCGAACAAGATGACGATTTCGGTCATCGGCTTTTGCCGGCCGGTCAGCACCTTGGCATCACTGATCGGATTGGCCAGCGGCAGGATCACCGAAGACACACGCACCCAGGCAATACGGTCGTCGTCGGAGGATTTGATGGTGTGTTGTGCTGCGAGCATGGCGCTCTCCTTGAACGGTGATGAGGTCTTGAAAAGAGATCAGGTACGGTGCGGTGTCAGTTCGCTGTTCAGCGCGCCCTCTTCGACAGGCTTGGCCGGTGGATCCTCGAAATCATCGAATTCCAGGCGCTTGAGCGGCCCGACGATAAACAGATAGGAAAACGCCCCCAGCAACCCCATGCCGGCCACGTAGATCAACGCGACATCGAAAGAGCCCAACTGGTTGATCATCACGCCGATGGCGATGGGGGTGACGATGCTCGCGAGGTTGCCGCAGAAGTTGAACATGGCCCCGCTGACGCCCATGGCCCGGGCCGGCGAAACGTCACCGACGATGCACCAGCCCAGGTTGCCGACCCCTTTGGCGAAGAAGGCAATGGACATCACCAGGATCACCAGGGGGATCGACTGGGTGTAGTTGGCGACCATGATGCTGCTCGACAGCAACAGGCCACAGATGATCGGTGTCTTGCGGGCCGCGGTCAGGCTGAAGTTCTTGCGCAGCATCCAGTCCGACCAGACACCGCCGATCATGCCGCCCAGGCAACCGGCGATGGGGGGAATGGCGGCCACCAGCCCGACCTTTAACAGAGTCATGCCCTTGGCTTCGATCAGGTAGGTCGGGAACCAGGTCAGGAAAAACCAGGTGATCGAGGTCAGGCAGAACTGGCCCAGGTAGATGCCCAGCATCATGCGGTTGCCGCCGATGGCCTTCATTCTTTTCCAACTGAAGGGTGTCTTCACGTCGCCGAGGGTGGGCAAGCCCCCGCCCGCTTCGATGTAGTCGATTTCAGCCTGGTTGGTACGTTTGTCCTTGCGCGGCTCCTGAACCATGCGAAACCACAGCAAGCCGATCAGGATACCGGCCACACCGGTGACCCAGAACACGTGCTGCCAGCCCCAGGTACTGACCAGCCAGACCATCACCGGGGTGAACGCCGCCAGGGCAAAATATTGCGCGGACTGGAACACCGCCGTGGCCAGGCCCCGTTCATGGCGCGGGAACCACATCACCGTCAGGCGGTTGTTGGCCGGAAACGCCGGTGCTTCGGCCACCCCCATCATGAAGCGCAGGACAAACAGCACCAGAAAGGCCGAACTGAACAGGTCGACGTAGCCCTGCAGGAAGGTAAACACCGACCAGATGATCAGGCTCATGCCAAGCACCAGACGCGAGCCGAAACGGTCGAGAACGATGCCGCCGGGCAGCTGCATCCAGGTGTAGGCCCAGCCGAAGGCCGAGAAAGCGATGCCCATGGTCATGGCATCGAAGCCAAGGTCGGTGCGCATGCTCGGGGCGGCAATGGACAGCGTGGCGCGGTCAACGTAGTTGAACACGGTGACGATGAAGATCATCACGAGGATGAGATAGCGGACGTTGGTCTTCGCGACCGATGGCGTGGGCGTGATCACTATTATTTTCCTTATTGTGAGTGCAGCGGCGAATCCATGTGGCCCTTACGGCTCCTGATAACAGCATGATCGGCAAATGATTGCGCAATCATTGAAAGATTCAAAAAAAGGTCCCGCCCGACAGAACAGATGACCTTTGCGCCGATACTACACTGATTGCGCAATCATTCAACCCTGCGATTATCGGAAAAAAGCTGTTTTCAGGATCAGGTACTGGCGCGGTCGATCAGGGTGAAACCGGTGTCGATTCGCACGGGATGATGACTGCCGGCGGGATATTCGAAGCGCTCAAGCAGCGCCTGGGCCACTTGCAGGCCAATGTTCCTGCCATCGACGCTGACGGTCGACAAGGCCGGGTGCACCTGCGCCGCGCTGCTCAGATCGCCGAAGCCCATCACCGCCAGATCCGACGGTACCTTCATCCCGCGACTGGCGGCTTCGGCTAGGACACCCTGAGCCACGGTGTCGGAGCTGCACACCACGATGTCCGGCGGCACGGGCTGTTCAAGCAGGCGTCGCAGCCCTTCCCTGCCCACTTCGAGGGTGGCCGGCGGTGCCAGGATCTCCATCGGCACCTCTTCGATACCCTGGCGCTTGAGCTCGGCGATCAGGCTGTTGCAGCGACGCAGACCGCGAGGATCGCTGATGGTCACTACCGAGAAACGCTTGTAGCCCTTTTTCAGCAAATGCCGTGCGGTCTCCTCCCCGACTTTCTCATGGGAGAAGCCCACCAGCATATCCAGGGGATCTTCGCTCAAGTCCCAGGACTCCACCACCGGAATACCCGCCTGGGCGAGTCGCAGACGACTGGATTCGGTATGCAGCGTGCCAGTCAGGACAATACCGTCCGGCCGACGGCCGAGGACCGCTTCCAGCAGCTTTTCTTCCTGCTCGGCGGAGTAGCCGGTCAGCCCCAGCAGGGTTTGATAGCCGGCCTGGGTCAGGCGATCCATCAGCGATTGCACGGTATCGGCAAAAATGGAGTTGGCAATGGTCGGGAGGAAAATCGCCACCAGGCGGCTTTTGTTACTCGCCAGGCCACCAGCCAGCATATTTGAAACATAGCCGGTCTTGCGCACCGCTTCACGGACCTTTTCCCGAGTCTCCTCGGTCACCAGCTCCGGTCGATGCAAGGCCCGGGAAACTGTCATCGGCGAAACGCCGGCCACCTTCGCCACATCAATCAAGGTCAGGCTGGCGCCCTTCCTGGGCGCGGTGATCGATGTGTCAGTGGAGGACGCCGCTGGTTTCTTAGCCATGAACCTTTCCGAATCTGAAGCTCAGTCTCTGAAGCTGCCGTGCAAGGCAGGCTGTAAGCGCGGGGAATCTACCAAAACCCCGCGCAACATTCACGATACTTGGTTTCGACTCGATCAGAGGGCAACGATCAAGCCAGCGGTAATTTCCTCTTGTGCCTTGCCCCGGCCAATCAACCAGCGCTGAAAGGCCCGGCATTGGGATTTCTGCAGGGTGTTGGGGTGCCAGCTCAGGTAATACGGCGAAGGCAGCGGCATGGCGCGGCCCCAGGGAATGACCAGGCGCCCTTCATCAATATCGCGGGAAATCATCGAAAACTGCGCCAGCACCACCCCCTGGTAATCGATCGCGGCTTGAATCGCCATGCTCGACGAAGAAAAACTGCGACGGATGACAATCGCCTGCTCGACCGCCACACCTTCGTGCTCGAACCATTCGGCCCATGAGGGCGGTGAGTCGAATTTCGGCCGCGAATCGATACGGATCAGCGGGTATTGAAGCAGGTCAGCGGCCTGCTCCACCCGGCCCGGATAGCCCGCAAGGCTCAACAGTTTCGGTGAGCAGGCCGGCACCACACAATCGCGAAACAGCACGACACTGTGCTCGGCATATTGGCCTGGCTCGCCATAACCGATCCGAAAATCGGCGTTTTCCTCCTCCGAGGTATCCGCCAGCGTGCTGTCCAGATAGATGTCGAGATCCCCATGCTCATGCTGCCATTCGTAGGTCAGGGGCGCCAACCACCGGGTCATGAGTGAAGGCAGGCCACTGACATACAGATTGTTGGGATTTTTCGAACGCTCGACTTCGGAAACGGCGGCCCTCAACTCTTCAAAGGCCGTGGAACAGCGCCCATGAAAACGCAGGCCAATGGCGTTCAGCCGCAGGCGCTGTCCCTCCTTGACCGTCAGGCTCATGCCCAGCGCCTCCTCCAGCAACTTCATCTGCTGGCTCACCGCGCCCACGGAGAGGTTCAAGCGTTTGGCCGCTTGGGAGATACCGCCGCAGTGACCGACGGTTTCAAACACCTGGAGGGCTCGTAAAGGCGGTAGACGGCTCATGGCGGTACAAAGCTCTCGAAGGCATTTTATGTTTAGAAATTATATTAAAACTGACAGAAATTGCCATATTTTCTTCATCGATAGATCGCTTTAGCCTTCTCCCACGCTCAATCGAGCGATGGCCCGGCCGGGCCGGGTCCTCAATCATTTCGTTTCTCGGGAGTTCGCAATGACAGCTCATCCTCAGCAGATCACTCAAGTAGTGCTTGGCGACAGGGAACCTTCCATCGAAGAGTTCGTCGCGGTAGCCCGTTACTCCGCCAAGGTGTCGTTTTCCGAGACCTACAAGAATCGCGTGAACCGGTCCCGGGGTCTGGTCGAGCGTTTCCTCGATGAAAATCGCCTGGTCTATGGGGTGACCACCGGCTTCGGCGACAACGTCCGGCATGTGATTTCGCCACAGAATGCCAAGGAGCTTCAGGTCAATATCGTGCGTTCCCATGCCGTCGCCGTCGGCGAGCCGCTCAAGCGTGAACAGGTTCGGGCCATCCAGTTGATGGTATTGATCAGCCTGGGCAAAGGCTTTTCCGGGGTACGCCTGGAGTTGCTGGAGCTGATTGCCGGCCTGCTCAACCATGACGTCGTGCCGTTTGCGCCCGGCGAGGGGTCGGTGGGTTATCTGGCCGTCGAAGGGCACCTGGCCCTGGTCCTGCTCGGCGAGGGCAAGGCCCGGGTCAATGGCGGCGAATGGGTGGATGGCGCCACCGCCCTGCAACAGGTCGGCCTACAAGCGACGGACCTGCAGTGCAAGGAAGGCCTGGCCATGCTCAATGGCACCATGTCGGTGACCGCCATCGCGATTCTGGCCCTCTACAATGCCATGCAGAGCGCCGCCCTGGCCGACGTCGCCGCCGCCCTTTCACTGGAAGCACTGAAGGGCACGATTCGGGCCTTCGATCCGCGTTACCACTCGATCAAGGCCCACAAGGAGCAGGCGCAAACCGCCCGGGAGATCAAGGCGATGCTGCACGACAGCCAACTGATCGCCGAAAACATCGACTACCGGTTGCAGGACGCCTACAGCCTGCGGGCCATTCCCCAGGTGCATGGTGCGTCGAAACGCTTTATCGATCACGCACGGGAAAATATCGAGAACGAAATCCACTCCTCGGGCGACAACCCGATCATCTACCCGCTGGAGGACGGTGACGGCATTGCCATTTCCGGCGCCAACTTCGACGGCAGCTATATCGGCATGTCGGCGGATTCGCTGTGCGTGGCGCTGGCCAGCCTGGCGAAGATTTCCGAACGCCGCATCGACCGCATGGTCAACTCGCACTTCAGCGAAATGCCGGCCTTCCTGGTGCGCAACCCGGGACTCAACAGCGGCTATATGATCCTGCAATACACCGCGGCGGGCCTGTATGCGGAAATGAAGGCGCTGTCACTCCCCTCCACGGTCGACAGTTTCTCGACCTGCGCCAACCAGGAGGACCTGGTCAGCCTGGCGTACAACGCCGCGATCAAGGCCTACAAGGTTTCCGAAAAGCTCGAGTCGGTGCTGGCGATTGAACTGCTGGTGGGTTGCCAGGCGTTGGACTTCCATGACGTGCACAAAGCTTCCAGCGTGACCAAGGCGGTTTACGACCTGGTGCGCAGTCGCGTACCGGTCGCCGACCATGATCGTGCCTTCTATCTGGACATGGTGAGTGTTACCGAGCAGGTACGCAGTGGTGAGGTGCTGGCCACGGTGCAGAAAAACCTCAAGTAAACAGGTTGACCCCGGGGCCGTCCTTTGGCCGTCAAGGTAGGTGTTTTGGCTACCTCTCGACGGCTGAAGGACGGCCTTTTTCGCTATACAAGCCCTCCCCAAAACGTTCCCCATCGCGCACTAACATCTCTCAAACTGTCACCGAGCGCCCCAACGTGGCGCAATTCCCAGCTCAGGTAACAACCGTTACCTCCTCGGCAAAGCTTCCAGAAAAAAAACCCCGCCCAGCAAAGCCTTGTCCTACAAGCGCTGCAGCAAAATCCCAGGTTTTATTGCACGGCGACCCGGCAAGTTGGCCGCTTGATTGCATATGCTTGTATGTACAAGTAAATGTGTGTGCGTATAAGTTGCCAGCACGATCTGTGCACAGCACCGGTTTACGTTCGAGAGCAAGGCCACAAACCTGCCGATGATCACGGCTTGATCGATCGATCAGGAGCACATGGAGAGGGGACGGCCAGCCAGGCTGAAACCATCAGGGGTGCGAATTAACCGGCTTGACTGGCGGGTTGGCTGTTTATGGTTTTGTCTTGTCTGCACAAGAACCGTTGCGCAGGCAAGCATTGGAGATTCGGCCTGAGCCGGATCAGTTCGCAACACTCCATTGATTAGGCAGGAAATTATCAAGATGTCGAAGAAATCAAGCTGGTTGGGTTCTGTAGCGCTCAGTGCAATGGTTCTGGCCTGTGCCCCGGCACTGCAGGCCAAAGAGTGGACATCGGTGAATATCGCCACCGAGGGCGCCTATGAGCCCTGGAACCTGACGCTCCCAGGTGGAAAGATCGGCGGCTTCGAACCGGAGTTGATGGATATCATCTGCCCGCGCATGAAGCTCAAGTGCAACGTCGTGGTACAGAACTGGGACGGGATGATCGCCAGCCTCAATGCCGGCAAATTCGACGTGCTGATGGACGCCATCGTCATCAACGAGGAACGCCAGAAGGTCATGGCCTTCTCGACGCCTTACGCCCAGACCCCGGCCAGCTTCGTCTCGCTGAAAGCCGATCTGCTGCCGGGCAAGACCGGTGACGCCGCCGCCATCACCCTGGGCACCGATGCCAAGCAAGTCCGCGCCGGCGTTGAAGAGCTGCGCAAGGCCCTCAAAGGCAAGACCATCGGTATCGCCTCCGGCACCATCTACACATCGTTCATTGATGAGAACTTCAAGGATGTCGCGACCATTCGCGAGTACGGCAGCTCGGCCGAAGCCATCCTCGACCTGCTGGCTGGCCGTATCGACGTCGCTTTCGATGACGTGACCTTCTTCAACTCGGTCATGGACAAGCCAGAGAACAAACCGCTGGTCTTTACCGGCCCGGTCATCAAAGGCCCGATCTGGGGTGAAGGCGAAGCACTGGGCTTCCGTCAGAAAGACCCGGAGCTCAAAGCCAAGTTCGACGCCGCCCTCAAGGAAGCCATGGCTGACGGCACCATCAAGAAACTGAGCGAGAAGTGGTTCAAGGCAGACCTTACCCCTAAGCAGTGATTCTGAATGGCCCGGCAACGTAACAGTTGCCGGGTTGCTTGAACCTTCATCATAAGTGGGACCTTCTATGAACCTCTTGCAGCTACTCAGTTTTGGTGACTCAGGCTGGGGAATGGCGCTGCTCAAGGCAGCAGGCATGACCGTGATATTGACCCTGGCGGCGCTGCTGGTGGGTGCGGTATTTGGCAGCCTGGTCGCGGCGGCCAAGCTATCCCGGCGGCGCACCCTGCGCTGGCTCGGAGACCTGTATTCGATTCTGTTCAGGGGTATCCCTGAGCTGCTGGTGATATACCTGTTCTACTTCGGCGGCGCCAGTGTGGTCACCGCGGTGGGCCACTGGTTCGGCGGCGAAGGCTATATCGACGTGCCGCCTTTTCTGGTGGGCGCGCTGGCGGTCGGGTTGATTTCCGGTTCCTATCAGGCCGAAGTCTACCGTGGCGCTTTTCTCGCCGTCTCCAAGGGCGAACTGGAAGCCGGGCTGGCCATCGGCATGAGCCGGGCCATGCGTTTCAAACGGATCTTGATCCCCCAGGTACTGCGCTTCGCGCTGCCCGGGCTGGGCAATGTCTGGCAAATGAGCTTGAAAGACTCCGCGCTGATTTCCGTGATCGGCCTGGTGGAGTTGATGCGGGCCAGTCAGGTCGCGGCCGGATCGACCCGGCAATATTTCACCTTCTACATCATCGGGGGCATCGTGTACCTGGTTCTCACTGGCCTCTCCGGTCGGCTTTTCAACATGGCCGAGGCTCGCGTGCGTCGCACGCAGCAGCGCAGCCCAGTCTAGTCAGAGTCGGAAGGACTACTTATGATCGATTTTCCGTTCCTCGCCGACACCATGCTCAAGCTGTTGGCCGCGTTGCCCACCACGCTGACGCTGTTTTTCTGCTCATTGGTGATCGGCCTGACCCTCTCCGTCGGCATTGTCAGCCTGCGGGTCAGCCGCTGGTGGTTCTTCAGCTACCCGGCGCGTTTCTACATCATGCTGTTTCGCGGCACGCCGCTGCTGATCCAGATGTTCCTGATCTACTACGGGCTGGGCCAGTTCCCGGCCATCCGCGACAGCTTCGCCTGGGTCCTGCTCAAGTCGCCCTATGGCTGCGCGGTGGTTTCACTGGCCCTGTGTACCGCCGGTTATACCGCCGAGATCATTCGTGGCGGGCTGCTCAGCGTACCCCAGGGGCAGATCGAAGCCGGCAAGGCCGTGGGCATGTCGCCGTGGGAATTGCTGCGCCGGATCATTGCGCCGGTCACCCTGCGCCAGGCCCTGCCGGCCTACTCCACCGAAGCCATCTTGCTGGTCAAGTCCACGGCGCTGGCCAGCCTGGTGACGGTGTGGGACGTGACGGGCGTTGCGCAACAGATCATCCAGCGCACCTATCGCACGATGGAAGTGTTCATTTGCGCGGCCATGATCTACCTGGTGCTGAACTTCCTGGTCGTCCGTGCAGTCGCCTGGCTTGAGTATCGTCTCTCGCCGCACTTGCGGGAGCGACCAGTCGACGCCATCAAAAAAGCCAGCCCTTCGCTGCCTACCCATTCCTGATTTGATACGGAGCCTGCCATGAGCACTCAGTCCGCCTCTGCCCTGTCGGTGACTAATATTCAGAAGTCCTTCGGCAGCGCCCATGTCCTCAAGGGCATTTCCCTTGAAGCCCACAAGGGCGACGTGATCTCGATCCTCGGCGCCAGTGGGTCCGGGAAAAGTACCTTCCTGCGCTGCATCAACCTGCTGGAGACCCCCGATCAGGGCATCATCACCGTCAACGGTGAAATGATCGAAATGAAGCAGCACGCCGACGGCCGCCAGACCCCGAGCAACGCCCGCCAGGTCGAGCGCATGCGCAGCTGCCTGGGCATGGTGTTCCAGAGCTTCAACCTGTGGTCGCACATGACCGTGCTGCAAAACGTCATTGAAGGCCCGATGCGGGTGCTCAAGCGCTCCCGTGCCGAGTGCGTCGAGGAAGCCGAGGCACTGCTGCACAAGGTCGGCCTGTACGATCGTCGCGACTATTACCCGGCGCACCTGTCCGGTGGTCAGCAACAGCGCGTGGCGATTGCCCGCGCACTGGCGATGAACCCGCAGGTGATGCTGTTCGACGAGCCGACCTCGGCCCTTGACCCTGAACTGGTGGGCGAAGTGTTGCGGGTGATGCGCTCCCTGGCCGAAGAAGGTCGCACCATGCTGGTGGTCACTCACGAAATGGGCTTTTCCCGCCACGTGTCAAACCGGGTGGTATTCATGCACGGCGGCTTGATCGACGTCCAGGGCACGCCGACGGAACTGTTCGAAGGCTTGCCTACCGAACGCTTCAAGCAATTCGTCTCCAGCCATCATGAGCGCACCACCGAATAAAGCCGCTCGGCGCCATTACCTCGCGGAACGACAACGGCCCCTGATTTGGGGCCGTTGTCTTTTCCAGTCGGTCATTGATGTGAATCTGGCAACAGTGTTTGTCCAGTGAGCCGCTATATGGGGGAATAACAAACACCTAATATCGTCTCTACCCAGTGAGCCAATGCAATAAGCATTAACCCCTCACGAGGTAAACACTCGAAACTCCAGACGACACGGTGAACATCATGAACTTCGCAAAAATGGCATTGGTTCTTATTCTTGGTAGTGCAGCGGCGCAGGCATTTGCCGACGACGGCTATTCAACAGCCGCCACCAGCCAGCTCCCGGTTGAAACGTACACCGCTGCAGCAAAACCCGATATCGAGAAAGTCATTGCCATCACCGAGGCCGCCGACCAATGCGCGCCGGTGCCCGTGCAGATGACCTATGACGACTCCCACGGCCAACGCCATATCCTGCAATACGATGTCATGGGTAGCGGCTGCTCGAACGGCTGAGTGCCTTTGTGGACGATGGAGGGTCGACACTCCTTCCCCGCACGGCCAGATGAAAAAGCCATTATCGTTATTGTGAACCGACAATTTCCTTATTGGATGCCAACAACTCCGGAATCGCGCCTTTGAGAAACTCGACCCAGGTTTTTATCTTGGCATCGACGAACTTTCGCGAGGGATAGATTGCAAACAGATTCAACTCTTCAAGATGATGGTTGGGCAGTACCCGCACCAATGTTCCGTTCCTCAGTCCCTCGACAGCCGAAGCAATAGGCTGTATCCCGATCCCCATTCCGCTTTTTATCGCAACGGTCATGCCGTCGGCGGTATTGATGTGCAAGGGAGACAGGGGTGTCGTGACGCTCTCCAGGCCTTCGGGCCCTTCGAATATCCAGTTTTCAGCCGGCATCACCGTGTTCACGATTCTCAGGCAGTCGTGTGAACAAAGATCCCCCGGAGACTCGGGATGCCCGCGTTTTTCCAGGTAGGCGGGCGACGCACACAGAATGCTGTAGGTGCTACCGAGCCGCTGGGCGACAAAGCCTGAATCGGGCAAATCCCGCGCCAGCACAATCGACATGTCATAGCCCTCCTCCAGCAAGTCAGGCAGCCGATTGGTCAGGACCAGATCAAACATCACCGAGGGATGGGTCTCTCGATACCTGGCAATGGCCTGGATCACATAGTGATTGCCGATGGCCGACATGGCGTGAATCTTCAGCCTGCCGGCCGGCATGACTTGAGCGGTACCGGCTTCCTCTTCCGCTTCACGCACCTCATCGAGGATTTTCTCGCAGCGCTGCAAATAACGCACACCGGCTTCGGTGAGTGCCAGGCGCCGGGTCGTCCGGTTGATCAAGCGGGTTTGCAACCTGGCCTCCAGGCTGGAGACGGCTTTGGAGACGTTGGCGGTGGTGCTGTTCAGGATCTCGGCGGCCCCGGTAAAGCTGCCGCTTTGAGCGACCACCGTGAAAAAACGCATGGTCTGGAAGACGTCCATCGTTTCCACCTCGGCAAATCAGCAAAAATACCATAGCCCAGTCTGGAAAATGGCTCGTAAAAAAGGGGCGGCCCTGCAACAGCCGCCCCCTGCTTACGCGTTATTTCTTGCGCGGAATAAACCCGGGCACGCCGGTTTCCACTACCGAGTTGAAGCGTATCCGGGTGGTGATATCGTCCCGGATTTCAGCCATGGCCCGATGGGGCAAGGTGGCAATATCGAAGTTTTCCTGGATATGGCTCGGTGTTGCGCTGGTGGTCAGAAAAGCCGTTCCCCGCTGTACCGCCCAGGCCAACGCGACTTGCGCCGGGGTTTTCTGCAAGCGCTGGGCGATTGCGGTCATTACCGGTTCTTCCAGCACATTGGGTTCCATGCCATGCCCCAGTGGCGCAAATGCCAGGAGGATAATCCCGTGCTCCTGGCAGAACTCGAGCAGTTCCCATTCAGGCAGATAAGGGTGGGATTCAACCTGCACGACGGCGGGCTTTATCCGCGCCACGGCCACCAGCGCTTTCAACGCGTCCAGGGTGATATCAGACAAACCGATGGACCTGCACCGGCCTTCATCCACCAGGCGCTCAAGGGCCCTCCAGGTCTCGATCAAGGTGACACCCGAATCGTAGATGACATGCCCCTGAAAATCCCTCGGGTCCTGGTCATCGCCGGGCTGAAAGGCAAACGGCGTATGGATCAGGTAGCAATCGATGTAATCCACCTGAAGTCGGCGGCAGCTGGCGGCAAATGCCGGCTCGACGCGCTCGGGACGATGGTTGGTATTCCACAGCTTGGTGGTAATGAACAGCTCTTCTCGCCGAACCTTGCCGGTTTGCAAGACCTCCTGTAGAGCAATGCCGACACCTTCCTCGTTGCGATAGCGCTCCGCACAATCGAAATGACGAAAGCCTGTTTCCAATGCCGCTCTGACCGCCTGCGTGGTCACCGAGAGGTCTCGAAACAACGTGCCAAAACCAACCGCCGGCATCTCACCGGTTCCGTGAGCAATAGGGAATCTGGTGTCGCGAAGCGCATCGTGATAAGTCATGCCTTTACTCCATTGCCTGGGGCCACCACCGCAACCGCGGCAGTGACCATTCATAAAATCTCGAGAGGCCGGCCAGTTCGCGGAAACGGTCCGCCAATACCTGGCTCGGCTATGGGTTCGGCCTTGCCGCTGTCAGCGACCCGCCAGTTTTTGCCCAAGTACACCGACGGAGTTACCGCCCAGCGCCACGAACAAGCGCACCGTGTCGAGATACCGCGCGGTCTTCACACGGATCTGTCCCAGCAGCGCCTGTTGATACGCACGCTCGGCCTCCAGCACTTGAAGAACGCTGTTCTCGCCTTGCGCATAGGCCTGTTGGTTCAAGCGCAAACTGGTTTCGGCGGCGCGCAGCGCGTCCCCTTGGGCGAGGTTTTCCTGCTCGTCATGGTTGATGGCCTGCAACGTGTCAGCGACCTGGCCGAAGGATTGGATGACCGTCTGCTGGTAGCCGGCGAGAGACGCCTTGTAGCCGTCGACGGCCGCCTGGCGTTCAGCCTTGAGCGTTCCGCCATCGAAGATCGGCCCCGCCAGTCCCGCCGCAAAGCCCCAGAGCGCCGCGCCGCCATTGCCGGAAGCGGCTTGCGCCAACGATGCGGAAAGCTCGACATGCGGATACAGGTTCGCGGTCGCGATCCCCACGGCGGCACTGGCCATCTGCAAGTCAGCCTCGGCTTGCCGGACATCGGGCCGGTCGTGGGCCATTTCCGAGGGCAGGCTGACCGGTACGCCGGAGGGCAAGGCAAATTCGGCCAGGTCGAAGTCCGGCGCAATCCAGTCGGCCGGCCCCTTCCCGGTCAGAATCGACAGCGCATGACGTGCCGCATCCCGCTGCTGGGCCAGGGGCGGCAACAGCGTGCGATCCTGCGCCAAGCGTGTCTCGGCCAGCGCAACATCGACCTGCGTGGTGCTGCCATTGAGGTGGGCCATGCGCACCAGCTCAAGATTCCGGGTGTCATCGGCCAGCAGTTTCTCGACCGCCGTCATCTGCGCGTTGGCAGAGGCTATCAGCAGCGCCTGGCTGGCGACGTTGCCGGTCAGGCTCAGATACGCCGCTTCGTAGCGATGCGTCTGAAGATCGACCAAAGCCGCTTGTTGTTCGACCCGCCGCTTGTTACCACCGAATGCATCCAGGTCGAAGCTGACTTGAGGCCCGATGCTGTAGAAATTGGCCACCGTGGGGTCGGCGGCGGTATGGACCCGCTGGCGACCGACCTGGGCGGCAAAATCGACCCGCGGATAGAGCGCGCCTTGCGCCGCAACCACGGACGAAGCCGCCTGCCGGAGCGTCGCGTCAACCGCCACCAGCTCAAGATTGCCCTCGATTGCCCGACGGACAACCCGGTCGAGCTTGGGTGATTGAAAGGCCGACCACCAGTCACCGTTGATCTTCTGGCCCAGGTCAATCCGGCCCTTCTGACCGAGGCCCTGCTCGGCCTGCTGGTCATAGTGCTGCGACGCGCTTTCCGAGGGTGCCTTGTAGTCAGGGCCGACGGTACAGGCGGACAGGAAAAAAGCCGCCGACACCGCACCGACCATCGTAGGGAAGAGGTGTCTGTTGAGGACGAATGCATTGGGTTTCATTTGCCAGACTCCACGAAAACTAGTTGGTCGGAACGGGTTTGCGAAGCAACACCACCAGCGGACTCACCAGCAGCATCACCCACAGCAAAATCTTGAATTGGTCGACGATGGCGATGAAGGCCGCCTGGCCGGTGATCATTTCGTTGAGCGCGCCCAGCGCCGGCAAGGACGTCGAGGCGGCCATGCGATACGCGGTCAGATGACTGGCCAGCGCCTGATGCATCGCCTGCGTGTTGTTGAAGAAACAGGCCTGCACCACCGCCACGCCCAGGGTGCTGCCATAGACACGGGCCAGATTGAAAAAGCCCGTCCCTTCCGGGCGCAGCTTCGGGTCCAGGGTGCTGAACGCCACCTTGCTCAGCGCCGGCATCAATACCCCGAGACCGGCGCCCTGGAGCGAACCGGCAACCGCCACCGGCCAGCCGTCCATCAAGGGTGAATAACCGAGCATCAGCCAGTTGGCATAGATCACCATGGCGATGCCCCCCGCCACGAAGGGCCGGCGGTCGAAACGTTCGGGAACACGGCCCATCAGCAGGAACGCACCGACCAACCCGACACCCCGCGGTATCGTCAGGTAGCCCGTGGTGTCAGGCGGAAAACCGAGCAGTTCATCCAGCATCGGCGAGGTCAGCGCCATGGTCGACAGCAGCACAAAACCGAGGGCGAAAAACATCACGGTCGACAGCACGAAGTTGCGATCCCGGAACAAGCCCTTGCTGAGGAAATGCACCTTGGCGGTCAGCACATGCACCACGAACAGGTAGAGCCCCAGCGCACAGGCCAGGGCTTCCAGCCAGATTTCCAGCGAGTCGAACCACTCCAGGCGCTCCCCACGGTCGAGCAGCATTTGCAGGCCGATCATGCCGAGCGTGAAGCTACCGAAACCGAAGAAGTCAAAGGGCGGACCTTTCTCGGCCTTTTTCTCCGGCAACAAAAATGTCACCACGAGGAAGATGAACAGCGACAACGGAACGCTGATGTAGAAGATCGAACGCCAACCGTAAAGCTCGCCAAGCCAGCCACCGAGACTCGGGCCACTGACGATGCCCAGCAGCACAATGGCCGTCCATATCGGGCTAAAGGTCCCGCGCCGTGCGGGCGGTAAAGTCTCCATGGCAATCGCCATCGACAGCGGTGCCAGCACGCCACTCGCGGCGCCCTGGATAATCCGTGCACCGACGAACTCCAGCGGCGTCGTTGCCTGGGTCGCGAGCAACAAACCCAGGACAAAGCCGGCTATCGCGGCTTGATACACCCGCTTCAAACCGAATCTCCCGGCAAGCCACTGCGCCAGCGGCAGGGTGATCGCGCTCGCCGCCAGATACGAAGTGAAGACCCAACCCGCCTGGTCATCACTCATCGACATCGCCCCCTGGATAAACCGGAGCACCGCATTCGGCAGCGGCAGGCTGGCGGACTGCATATAGGTCACGAACAGCGCGGCAAACCTGAGCGTAAGCGCGCCCTCCCCTCCGGGCTTGGCGCTCATTGGTCAGTCCCCGCGCTCAACAGCGCCGCGATCGGCTTCCACCAGGACGAGCGATAGCCGGTATCGACCTGGACCGTGGCGCTGGTGCCGGAGAACAACGGTAGATCCGGATCGGCTTGATCGAGTTCAAGTCGAACCGGAACCCGCTGGACCACCTTGACCCAGTTGCCGGTGGCATTTTCCGGCGGCAACAGGGCGAAGTCCGCGCCGGCCCCCGGGCTCATGCTGATCACGTGGGCCTTGAAGGCGTGCCCCGGATAGGTGTCAATACGGATCATCGCGGCCTGGCCCGGATGCATATGGGTCACCTCCGTTTCACGGAAGTTGGCCTCGACCCAAACCCGCCGAGACAGCAGGGCAAAAGCTGGCGCCCCATTGCTGACATAGTTGCCCACCTGCAAATCGTCGACCTTGGCGACGATGCCATCGTCCGGCGCATACACCGTCGCGTAGGAAAGATAGAGCTGCGCCTCATCCAGCTGCGCCTTGGCCTCACGAATCGCCGGGTGGCTGTCGACGTCGATATCCGGATTGCCGTTCAGCGCAACCACCGTGCTGGCGATCTGTTGTTCGATAGACGCCACGTGCTGCCGCGCCATTTTAAGGTCGGTGTCCGCGCGCTCATAAACAGAGCGCGAGACAAACTCGGTCGCCACCAACGCCTGCTTGCGGGTGAACTCCTTTTGATCGAAGCCGGCCGACTCCTTGGCCGATTGCAAGTCGGCCTGTTGCTGGCGATAGCTGGCCTTGAGTCCCTGGATACGCAACCGCGCCACGCTCAGTTGGGCTTCGGCGCGGTTGACCGCGATCTGGAACGGCTCCGGATTGATCCGAAACAGCACCTGGCCCTTGCGCACCGGCTGATTGTCCTCAACGGCGATGTCCACCACCTGCCCGGAAACCCGGGCATTGACCGAGACCTTCGCCACCCGGGCGTAGGCATTATCAGTCGAGACATAGGGTTCGCCGGCCAGATAGCGGGCATACCCGATGGCCGCGAAAAGCACCGGGACACCGACCATCAGCCATGGCCGCAACCGCTCCTTGAACGGTTTGCGCACAAGCGTGCCAGCCGGGTTCGGCCCTGGATGCTCAAAGGTCTGCGAAGCGGGGATGTCGAACTGTTGGGTCATGATCGAATGCACCTTTAACCGGGAAATCGGAATTGCTGTGAGAAAGCAGTCCATGCGCGGTCTGGAGGGTTGCCCCAGCGCA
Organism: Pseudomonas sp. MWU13-2862; assembly: GCF_023242495.1. Lineage (NCBI taxonomy): Bacteria > Pseudomonadati > Pseudomonadota > Gammaproteobacteria > Pseudomonadales > Pseudomonadaceae > Pseudomonas > Pseudomonas sp. MWU13-2862. The sequence continues at coordinate 141,498 of NZ_JALMEZ010000001.1, forward strand.
CCTGTTTCATCGCAGCACCACCCGGTTCGAGCTCCGCCACAACAAATCTGAGATTCAGGAACTTCTGGTTCCTTAATTTTGTGCGATAGTGTAAGAATATCCCCACGCAAGTCTTCGCTCAAGGATTTTTATACAACATGGCACAAAATAAAGTCACCGAAGCCAAAGGCCGTGGCCGGCCCCGCGCGTATGACCCGCAGACCGCGCTGCAGCAGGCGCTTGGGGTTTTCTGGAGCACCGGGTATGCCGGCGCGTCGCTGGACAGCATCGCCACGGCGGCGGGCATGAACCGTCCCAGTCTCTATGCGGCGTTCGGCGACAAACACGCCCTCTATATCAAGGCGTTCGAGCAGTATTGGGCGCAGGCCTGCGCCGCCGTGCACGAGGCCCTGACGGACAGCACGCTGACCTTGCGCGAGGCGTTGCTGGGTTTCTACGAGGGGCAGTTGTCGATCTATTTCTCAGGTGACGGCCAGCCGCGGGGCTGCTTTGTAATCGGCACGGCCACCACCGAGGCTGCCGAAGACCGTGAAATACGCGACCTGCTTGCGGATCGCCTGAGCCAGCTCGACGCCGATCTCGAAGCACGCCTGCGCCTGGCCGTCGCCGCTGGCGAATTGAAAAGCGATGCCGACCCGGCCGCCCTTGCCGTACTCGCCTCCTCCCTGCTGCACAGCCTTTCGATACGGGCTCGAGCGGGCAAACCCCGCGCCGAATTGACGGAGCTGGCACGCAATGCGGTCAAGGTGATCTGCGGATGAGCTTGAACGAGGTGCTCGGCACCCGCCGGGCTTGCGAGGTGTGGGGTGGCTGAAAGACTCGAAGACATTCTTGATGAAGGCCTTGCGGTGATTTTCTGCGGTATCAATCCGGGACTACTGGCCGCCGCCCAGGGGCATCACTTTGCCGGCAGAAGCAATCGTTTCTGGCGCACGCTGCATCTGGCCGGCTTTACCCCTGAGGAAATCCGCCCGGAAAACGACCGGACAATCCTGCAGCATGGGTGTGGATTGACCGCCGTGGTTGAACGGCCCACGGCGCGCGCGGATCAGCTGTCTCCCGCTGAATTCACCGCCATCGCCAGGGACTTTGAGCACAAGATCGCCCGCTACGCCCCGCGCTTCGTGGCCTTTCTCGGCAAGGCGGCGTACTGCGGCTTGTCCGGCCAACGAGACATCGCCTGGGGACTTCAGCCACAGACCTTCGGCCATGCGGCGGTCTGGGTGCTGCCCAATCCCAGTGGGCGTAATCGTGCGTTCAGCCTCGATCAATTGGTGGCGGCGTACCGTCAACTGCATCTGGCGGCACTCGGGCACCTTTCGGTCCTGAAAGCGGCTGAATCCTAATTTCTCGATATCCCAGCCTACTTATCAAATTGCGCCTGCCCATCCGCGACGGCCTAATTAGAGCTTTGTTAACCAAGGCTCCCGAATGGAACATGTACGAGCTTCAAGCACCCACGCCGCGGGGTTGATGGTCAGTGTGGTGTTGGTCGCCCTCAATCTGCGGCCGTCGATGGCCGCGGTCGGGCCCTTGCTGTCGGCGATTCGCGGGGATATCCCCTTGAGTTTCAGCGCCGCGTCGTTACTGACCATGCTGCCGGTCATGGCAATGGGACTGGCCATGTTCCTCGGCATGCGCATCGCCCAGCGCTTCGGCGAACACCGCACCATCGTCCTGTCCTTGCTGGTCATCGGCCTGGCGACGGCTTCGCGACTCTACCTGGAGAGCACCGTCGAGCTGATCCTCAGTGCGGTACTCGCGGGTCTCGGGATCGCCCTGATCCAAGCGGTGATGCCGGCGCTGATCAAGTCGCGCTTCAGCCACAACGTCTCGCTGTTCATGGGGATCTACGTGACCTCGATCATGGGCGGCGCGGCGCTCGCGGCGTCGTTCTCGCCGTTCGTCCTGGCACAGACTGGAAGCTGGCGGATCAGCCTCGCCATCTGGGCGCTGCTGGCGCTGGTCGGCCTGGTGGTCTGGTTCGCCCAGCGCTCGGCGGTCCCGCACTTGCCGCAGACCTCGAGCAGCACCCAACAGGAATCGTTTTTCGGCAACTCGAGGGCCTGGCTGCTGGCGATCTTCTTCGGCCTGGGCACGGCGTCCTATACCTGCGTGCTGGCCTGGCTGGCGCCCTACTACGTGGAGAAAGGCTGGAGCGAACAAAGCGCCGGCTTGCTGCTGGGCCTGCTGACCGCCATGGAAGTGGTGTCCGGCCTGGTCACCCCGGCAATCGCCAACCGCAGCCAGGACCGACGCCTGGTGCTGGCGGTCTTGCTGGCGTTGATCATCGCCGGCTTCTGCGGCCTGATCCTCAGCCCGCAACGCTTCACCCTGCTCTGGCCATGCCTGCTGGGCCTGGGTATCGGCGGGTTGTTCCCGATGAGCCTGATCGTTTCCCTCGACCACCTGGACAACCCGCGTCGTGCCGGCGGCCTGACCGCCTTCGTGCAAGGCATCGGTTATCTGATCGCCGGGCTCTCGCCGCTGATTGCCGGGGTGATTCGTGACCAGCTGGGCAGCTTCGAGTGGGCCTGGTGGTCACTGACGGCGGTGATGGCCGTGATGATCGTGATGGTCCTGCGCTTCAATCCGAAGCACTACGCACAGCACATCCACTAGTCGGCGCGGTCCTTTCCTGGCTGATCAGCCTGCCATTGGAAATGGGGTTACGTGGAAACGTTCTTCAGGGAACAAAGGGGTCATTTGCCCCTGCCTTCAACCACGGGCGCAGCGCTGTCGGATCCACCCGATCCGACAGGTACAGGGGCGCGCCGTCAGCGCGGTAGCGGACCAGGGCGGCAAAGGCACCATAGTTGGCGACTTGCCGTTGCCCTTCGAACAAGGCCGGTAGCCCCGGGCAATGCTGGCCGGCGGCGTCCCGCCAGTTGGCAATATTCATGTTCATCCCGCGTGGGCCTGAAGGACCGAGGCGTCGCTGACGACCACAAAGAGGGAGATACAATCATGAATCATGGCGATTTTCTTCTTGGCAAGGATAACGCGAGGGCCAGGCCTTTATAGTGAAGGGGTCGCCCACAGGCTATTTAAAAAACAAATCCCATCCCCTAATATCTCAATCGGCTGCTTGTCTACAAACATGAGCAAAAGTAACGCCTATGGAACCTGACCGAGACGGATTTTATGCTCAATAGCAATTTGCTCAGAAAGCTGGACATGCAGGACCTGATGGTATTCGTCGCGGTTTATGAGCAGAGCAGCGTCACCGAGGTTTCCGAAACCCTTTGCGTCAGCCAGTCCACGGTCAGCTACTGCCTGAAAAAGCTGCGGACCAGCTTCGAGGACGAGTTGTTCATCCACACCCGTAATGCCATGTGGCCGACCAGCAAGGCCACCAGCATGTACAGCCATGTGGTCAATATTATAAAAAACATCAACCTGTGTCATTCCGGAGTCAACGTATTTGACCCGACCGAAAAAGAGATCACTTTTAATATTTGCGCACCGGAGTACTTCGAACTCCTGATCCTCCCCGACCTACTGAAAAGTTTTATCAAGAGCAACCTGCCGATCATTGTGAACACCCACAAGTTCCACAAGGATGTTCCGGTCGAACAATTGGTCGACGGTCGTATTGACCTGGTGATTTGTGCCGGTCCGAACTTTCATCGTGACGCCAAGCCCTTCAAATCAAAGATCCTGCTGGACGATGACCTGGTGTGCGTGGTCGACAAGCATTTCACGCCGCCAGAGAACAGGTTCAACCTGGACACCTTTGTCGCGCGCCAGCATATCTTTCCGACGCCCTGGACCTCAGACACCAACATGGTGGATGGCTGGCTCGGCAAACAGGGCTATACCCGGCAGATAGTCGCCCGCGCCAACAGTTATGTAGCGGCACTTGAAATGATCAGCGGAACCGATCTGGTTCTCATGTTGCCTCGCCGTCTCCAGAAGCGGATCTGTGACGAAACCAAGTTCGCGTTTTGCAAGCCGCCGGCGGGTTTGCCCAGTTTCACCATCGACATGTTGTGGGACAGGAAAGCCGAGCAAAACAGTGCCAATACCTGGCTGCGCGAGCAGATTGCCAAGGTTTGTGCCTAGGGGCGGGTAGATGACGCCTGGAGTCCACGAGTGCTCATGGATTTTGAGTTTCTTTATCAGGTCGCATTATTTCGGACAGTACATTGGTACTCCAGAATGATCCTCCATGGAGCGACCGTGCAGTGCCGCTTGTACTCTCAAGCGCGCCTTTAACTGCTCATCAACATTACAAATCGTCATGCTGGCCATGACACACCTCCATCATTCATCAATGATTGCATTTTAAGCATTGATTGCAGTCAGGGCAGTTCCTTTAAGATCTGGCCACCTTGAATGCTCCGTCAGCGCCCCCCCTCTGGCAACAGCCAGCAAAATACCAAAACCCACCAGCAACCCGCCGAACGCGCGGTCGATCCAGTGACGTACCACCTGCATAAACGGACTGATGATAAAAATCGTCGTCTTCGAGTTCAGGACATCACTCTCGGCCAGTGTTCCACTGGGCTGGGTCCGGATCGCACCAAAGGTCGAGACCGCCGACAACCAGATGAAGACCTGTTCCGGCGCCACGCTGTCGGTGGTGTCGCTGGCGTGTTCATCACTCATGCCTGCGCCGCATCAACCGGAATATCGAGGGTGAAGGTCGCGCCCTGCCCCGCCCCGTCGCTGTGCACAGTCAAGCTGCCGCCCATTTCCTGCGCGGCTAGCGCGCAGCTGTGCAGGCCGAAACCGTGCCCGTTCTTACGCGTGGTGAAGCCATGCGAGAAAATGCTAGCCAGGTTTTCCGGCGTAATCCCGTCGCCGTTGTCGGCTACCGTGATGCGCAATACCGGCCCGTCGGCGAGGGCCGCGCGGAGCGTGATGCTCGGGCTGCGATCAACCACGCCGTCCAATGCCTGCTTGGCGTTGCGGATCAGGTTCACCAGAATCTGCAGTATCCGGTGCCGGTCCAGCGACAGCAGGGGCAAGTCGGCAACGTCCTTGACCACCGTCACCTCGTGGCGCGCCAGTGATCCGGCATTCATGCGCAAGGCATCATCGATCAATTCCTGGACCGGAACTGCCTCGACGACATTGACGTTACCAGCATGGGACTGCTGGGCAGCGACGATGCTCTTGATATGGTTGATGCCCTTGGTCAGTTGCCCCAGCTCTTCGATGATGCCCTGCTGCTCCGCTGTCACCACCACTGCCAACCTGAGCAGGTATTCAGGCAGCATCTTTCCTTTCTGGTCGCTGGTGAGAAAATCGCTCAGGTCATGGACGTGTTCGTTCATCATATGAGCCACCTTGGTCAGTCCCAGTGCCTTCGAAGCGCGCATCTGGGTACTGATCACATCGGCCGAGACATTCACGCTGTTGAGCACGTTGCCGATGTTGTGCAGCACATTATTGGCGATCTCGGCCATGCCGGCCTGACGGGATTTTGCATGCAGTTCGGTTTGTATCTGGCTCATGCGTAGCGCCGCGCGTACGCGAGCCCGGAGCTCCAGCGGCGAGAAGGGTTTGGCGATATAGTCGTCGGCACCGCTCTCCAGCCCTGAGACGCTGGCTTCGCTGCCGCCGCGGGCGGTCAACAGGATCACGGGTAAATGGGCGAAACCGGCGCTGGACTTGATTCTGGCTGTCAGACCAAAGCCGTCGAGCTTCGGCATCATCACATCCGAGACGACGACATCGATGGGGCGACGCTGCAGGAGCGCCCAGGCCTGCTCTCCATCCGCCGCGGTGGCAACGACGTAGTCGTTGTGCAAAAGTTCGCTGAGGTAGCTGAGCATTTCCGGACTGTCGTCTACCAGCAGTACTCTGGATCGCAAGTCGTGTTCCGGATGCGGCTCCTCGCCTGTAGTGTCGTCCGTCGAAGGCCGGTCGTTGCTACTGCCAGGGTGACCGTCGTCGAAACGCAAGTGGCGCTGCTCGGTACTGCTTGTCGGGCTCGGTGACGATCGCTCGTGCATATTGCCGGCTTCAGCCGGCACGGTGTCTTGCTCCGCTCCCAGCGGAAGTCGAACAAAGAAGCGCGCCCCTCGCCCGGGCTCGCTGTTGACGCCGACTTCACCGCCCATCAGTTCGACCAGATCCTTGACCAGGGCGAGACCGATGCCTGTGCCGCTGTAGTGGCGCGTGGCGGAATTGTCGATCTGGGAAAAACGCTGGAACAGCAGCGGTAGTTTGTCAGGCGCAATGCCAATGCCCGAGTCCTGCACCGCGAGCTCAAAGCGCTCGCCATCGAGCGGAGTCACCGCCAGGTGCACGGTGCCGCCAGCGGGCGTGAACTTGATGGCATTGCTCACCAGGTTGAGCAGTATCTTCTCGAAGTGCCGGGGGTCCAGGAACACCGTGCCGAGCGCGGGATCGACGTACCAGGTCAAGGTGCAGCCTTTGCCCTCGGCCACCATGGCGGCATCGTCGGCCAGCACGCCAACCGCCTTGCTCAAGTCAACGGGCGCCGGAAACAGCTCAAACTTGCCCGCTTCGGCCTTGGAGAAGTCGAGAATGTCGTTCACCCGGTTCATCAAGCGCAGCGCGTTGCGTTGGACGCGGTCGAGTTGCCCATGCCAGTCCGCCGGCGGGGCGCTCGCTGCCGTGAGCTGCTCCAGGGGGGCGAGAATCAGGGTCAGGGGGGTGCGCAGTTCATGGCTGACCGTGGCGACGAAATCGCTCTTTGCCTGGTTCGCCGCCTCGGCCTGGTTGCGCGCCTGAATGAGTTCGACGGCCTGCGCCTCCAGTACCTCGGTCTGCTGGTGCAGCGTGTCGGTCCGTTCGGCGACCATTCTCTCCAAAGAGGCCTGGACCTGCTGTCGTTCGGCCTCGGCCTCGGCCTCCAGCACCCGGATACGCAAGGCATTCTCCTGGAACACCCGGACGGCGCGGGTCATGATCCCAATCTCGTCGCCGCGTTCGGCGCTGGCGATCTCGGCGTTCAGGTCGCCGGCCGCAAGCCGGCGCATGACCGAGGCCAGGACCACGATGGGCTGCGCGACAAACCGCGACGTGCTCCAGGCAATGGCGCCGGCCAGCAGGATAGCGACGGTGCCTGCGATCACCGTCGCCAGCATGCCGCGATCATTGTGGACCACCGCGTCGGAGCGCGCTTCGCCAGCGAAGCGCGCGACCAGTTGGCCGGCACTTCGTGCCTCGTTGCGCACCTGATCGCGCGCGACGCTCAAAGAGTTGCTCGCCTGATGGAACTTGACGAATGCCGCCCGGTAGCCGGCAATCTGGTCATAGACCGAGAGGGGCGCAGCTTGGGTTTGCAGTCCTCCGGGCGAGGGCAGAACGCGGGAGAGCCGGGAGAGCTCATCGAGGAGGTTGCCGACGGAGCTCGCGACCTCAGCCGAGGGTGACAGGCGGAACGACAGGGTCTGCGCCTCCAGGGTGGCGACGCGCTCGGCGAACCGCTTGGACAACGCGGAGGCATTGTGCAGCAAACCGGTTGTGGCCTGAATGTCGTTTGCGTCATGGGCCACGTGCTCGCTCGCTTCGCCCAGCATCGCCTCGAGGCGCTCGAGCGTATCCTCGACAGCGGCGAGGTGCTGCAAGGCCTCGCTTCCCCGGAGCCTGGGAGCCTCGCCAAGGTGCTCGACCGCCAGCCTGGCCGCGGCGACCGTCGCTGCCAACTGGTCCAGGCTCTCGCCCGCCTGCGACGCGCCCATCACCTCGCGCAATTGCTCGACCACGGGCAGGAGGGCCGCGCAGGCGTTGCGCGCCACGGTGGCGGCGCCCTCATCACCGGTCGCCAACACCTTGGCCACATTGGCGATGACGATCCGTTCGCCGTTGCGCAGGATATCCAGGATGCGATGGGTGCTTTCGATGTTACTCACCCGCGCCTCATGGTCGGCGATGCGCGAGTCGAGCCCCTTCAGCCCATCGGCGATGCCCTGTTCAACGAGGATCGTCGCCTCTCGCATCCGCCCATAATGGTCGGTCATGTTCTCCGTTTCGCCATCCATGGTCAGGGTCGCCGCCCGCAAGGTGGCGATGGCTTCGGCAAGTCTCCCCAGACTGCCCTTGAGCGGTTCCGCCTCCGCCGCCGGAATCGTGGTGAGGCCGGCGATGGCGGTCGCCACCATGGCTTCGGCCTGGGACAGGCTTTCCTGGTCACGGGTGGCGATAAAGTTTTCCACCCGCCCGGTGGCCGCGTTGACCGAGGCCAGGATCTCCGCGGAATGGCTGGCGGAATCCACCGCACGTTCCATGCCCCGCAGCCCGTAGAGGTCCACCAGCGATACCGTCAGCATCAGCAGCACCAGTGCGGCGACCGCCAGCCCGATCCTGACGGCAATAGGCCTGTCCCTGGCGGGTTTGAATACCGACATGGAGCCTCGCCTCCTCACGCCCCGCTACGGCTTCGCAGCCTTCGGCAGAGACGTCGGCGTATGGTTGATGGCGGCGTCGATCATCGCCACGACGGCAGCTTGGCTGTAGGAGGGATTGGCGGCGGTGCCCACCGGCATGGTGGCGAGCCAGGTATCCAGGTCTTTCGCATCGATGCGTACCAGCGGTACCTCGACGAACTTCGGCACCTGCTTGCCCGCCAGAATCTGCTGGGCCACCCAGAAACCCACCTGGGAGACACTCGGGGAGGCAGAAACCGAGACGGTCTCATAGCCATTGGCATCGCGTTCCTGTTTCCACAGGGCGAGTTCGTCCTGACGGTTGCCCATCACGATGATCGGCAAGGGGCGTCCCGCCGCCTTGAATGCCAGGGCCGCGCCATAACCGTCGCCCCCCTGAGTAGCAACGGCATCGATGCCGGGCAGCGACGGCAGCGCCAGCGCCACCTCCTTGCGAGCGACGGAAGCCGTCCAGTTGCCGTATACGGTCTTGGCGAACTTCAGACCCGGGTAGTCGCCAGCAGCCTTGTGAATACCGTCGCTGATGTTTTGATCGGTAGCATCGCCGGCAATGCCGCGGATCTCCAGCAGCGTGCCGTTCCCCTTGAGGCGCTCGGCGATATAGTCCATTTCCACGCGGCCCATGGCGGACCAGTTGTAGTCCACCGTATAGACACAGCGTTCGGTCACCAGGCTGGCCATGACCACCACCACGATGCCGGCGTTACAGGCATCCTGGATCACCCCATTGAGGGCTGTGTCGGATGCGGCCAGGATGACGATGGCGTTGACGCCCTGGACGATCAGATCCTGGATATGGGCCGCCTGTTCCGACGCCGAGTTGTTGGCGCTGACCACCGGTGCCTCCTGGATCAAGCCATCCTTTTTTGCCGTGGCCGCAACCTCTTGCCAGTTGCGCACCATCACTTTGCGAAAATCGCTGCCCGCGTAGGAGTTGCTGAAGGCGATGCGTTTGCTTGCGGTAGGGCCATTGGCGATGCCGCCGTCGGCAGCCTGGGCCGTAACGACGGCAACCATCGCCACCCCGGTCAGGCAGCCAACGAAGCGGCGCAGGATTTTATCGATCGATTTAGCCTTCATGCTGTTCTCCATCGGGCTTGGGATTTATCACCGGCACTGCCGGCCGCTTCGAGCGAATACTTGAAGCGGTTTGAAGCAGGTCGCTCTTCGATCACTGGAGTCGCAGCGTCAGCGGGGGATCGGCACGATGCGGCTAAAATAATGACGGTACGGCCTACTGGCCGGATCCCGGGAGGCGCGATCGATAAAGGCAATGGGGTATCGCTGGATAGGAAGCGCTAAATACATACGGACTCCTTCCTGGACGGCCGACAACTGGAAAAAATGCAGTGCTTGCATTTGGGCTGAGCATAGCCTCAACGCTTCAGCCGCGTTGGAAAAATGACGTCAATCTGGATACTTTCCGCAAATAGCAGATGGCCCGATATCGCGGGCCTCCTCCTCCATGGAGCGACCCTGTAGCGCCAACACCGTCAGCGCACGCCCCTGGCAACCGCCAGCAAAACACCGAAGCCCACCAGCACCCCGCCAAACGCACGGTCGATCCAATGGCGCACAGCCAGCAACCGTTCGCGCACGGCGTTAGCCGAAAAGCACAAGGCAACCACACTGAACCAGGCCATATGCGCACCCGAGATAAAAGCCCCATAACCGATCTGCACGGCCATCGGCGTATCGGGACGAACCACCTGCATGAACAGGCTGATGATAAAGATCGTCGTCTTCGGGTTCAGGACATTGGTCAGGAAACCCGTGCGCAGCGCGGCAAAGTCAGACAGCGGTGCAACAGCGCTCTCGGCCAGTGTTCCACTGGGCTGGGTCCGCAACATCTTCACCCCCAGCCAGATGAGGTACGCAGCCCCCGCCAGCTTGATGGTGTTGAACAGCCACAGCGACTGCTGGATCAGCAGTCCCAGGCCAATCAGGGTGTAGCTGACGTGGACCAGCACGCCCAGCCCGATGCCCAGGGCCGTGAGCACGCCCGCTCGGCGGGACAACATCAGGCTGTTACGCGTCACCATGGCGAAATCGGGGCCAGGGCTGATGACAGCCAACAGGGTAATGGAGATCACAGCCAACAGTTCCGCCATCGCCAATCCTCTGGAAAACGTAAAAGTTGGCTTGATCATAAACGAATAGCGTTCAGACCAGAAACGATGATTGCTCATGTTTCATTTGGCGAGCGGAACCCGGCAGGCTATCGTGGAACACTAAGGTCCCGATCTTTTAAAGTGACCTAATTCAAATCAACACCTGGAGCAACACGAGATGATTGTGAGCCCCTACAAACTGTTCAACACCAAATCCATTATCAACGCCATCGCCGCCATCACCATGACACTCAGTTGCACCTCTGCTTTTTCACTCGATGCGAGCAAAGCACCGGGCCACAACTTTCCCATTCTGACCAGTTCGTACCTTCTCCAGGATTTCAATGGTGCAAATCTGCTGGAGGAAGTATCGATCACTGACAATCTGCAAAACGCCTACTTCTACACAAACTGCTATACCGCAAACAATTGCCAAAAAGGCGTGCCTGAAGGCGCCATCATCTTCAACACACCCTCAGGGCTCAAAGCCACGGCCCACAGCGACTACCCTCGCGTTGAGCTAAGGGGCAAACGAGAATTCACCATCGGCGGCCCGTTGAATGCCAGCCAATCCGGTGAAGCCTATATCGTCCAGAACCCACAAACCAAATCCATTATCTTCGCGCAGATTCATGGCGATAAACCCTGGGGATCAGAGTTGCTCAAACTCCGTTGGAAAGACGGTGCTATTATCGCCGGAACCAAAACACACTATGGCGACAAAGAGAGCCGATCAACCCTCTTATCAGGCATCCGCCTTAACGACAAAATAGATTACACGATACAAGCCAGAGGTTCTGCCAGCGAAATGACCTTGCTGGTTAAAGTGACAGCGCAGGGGCAAATATCAACCCAGACGTTCACCTTTCCGAAATCAGGCTGGGACGGCGTGAATCTGTACTTCAAAGCCGGCAATTACAACCAGACTTCCGATGCCGGCGGAGATGCCGCTATTGTGGCGTACAGCGCTCTGAATGTTAATTATGAATAAAACAGGGGCGACCGGATTATCGGGCATGGAATCACCTGGTTGATCCATGCCTACAACTCCACATACACCAATCCCCTGAGCCTTCCGATACAGGCGTCATGCAAGGCTTGCGGCGCGCTCTCGATCCCGCTGAACTTCGAGGACAGCAGATGGAGACCGCCATCGCGTTGCCATACGGCGAGGCGCTCGATCCATTCGTTGAACGCGTCGGGATCGTTGTCGGCACTGTAGCCGCGTAGCCTCATGCCCTTGAGGATGAGCTGAAACGAATCAAGCTCCACCGGTGCGACCGTTGTCGCGCCCTTGGCCGCCAGCTCTGCGCTCAAGGCACCGAGCAGCACGAAGCGCGCCCCTTGCCGGGCGACCTCCACCGCGGCACGCAATTGCTCGCCGCCGACGATGTCCACATAGACATCGATTCCCTCTGGCGCAGCAGCGGCCAACAGTTCAACCATCGGCATGCTACCGGTGACGATAACCTCGTCGTAGCCGAGTTCGGATTTCATCCACGCGGCCTTGTCATGGGAACTGGTGCTGCCGATGACATGCCCTGCCCCGAGCCGACGGGCAATCTGCCCTGCCATCGAGCCGATGGCGCCCGCGCCGCTGGAAACGAAAACCGTATCCCCTTGCCGAACCTCAACACCGCGAGTCAGCGCGGCATAGGCTGTCCAACCATGGCCAAGATGGGCCACCGGATCGACGGGCCCTGAACGCAGCGGCACACATTGGTCCAGGGCGATCGCCGCGTACTCGCGCCAGCCACAATGGTGTGAAACCAGATCGCCAGGCTGCAAGCCGCTCTCGGGCGGTGCCGATACCACTTCACCAATCGCCCCGTCGGCCAGCGTGTCACCCGGATTGATCGGTGGAAACGGGATGCCTTTGATGTCCTGTGCACCGATGCTCATCATCAGACGCGCGGAGATCGAGATGCGGAACCACCGATTGCGCACCAGCACCTCGTGGGCGGCGGGACGCGGCATCGGCGACTCGACGATCTCGAAATGTTCGGGGCCTGGCGTGTGATCGGGACGTCGCACGAGTTTGATTTCACGAGAAGTCAGGGGTAGCGCAAACATGGTGATTTCCTGGTGGATGGTGGGGGTTTGCGTCACGATGCGGTCAACCGACGTGAAGGTTCTGTGCGATGCAGGTACACCGCGAAGGTGTCCCAGGGCAGTTCAATGGACAGCTGCTTCATGATTTACCCCACTTCACCGCGGTGGTAACCGCCATGCGTGACGACGTGGGTCAGCATTTCCTCGCGTGACATCTTTTTCAACAGCTCGCCGTTGGCCCATTCCTGATAGCTGAACAGCCTGCGGAGCAAGGGTAACGAGCTCATGATCAGTGACCCCTTTTGACGTTATGGAATGTGAGTAATATGTTTATATTTTGATTCCCAGGGGTATTTTTTGACTACTCGCATTCCATCGCCGTCCTCCCCGATGCGCAAGGAACCACGCCAGGCGCGCTCCCGGGCCACGGTCGACTCCATCGTCCAAGCGGGTGCTCGCGTTTTGAGCGAGCGAGGCTGGGCCGGTTTCAATACCAACGAGGTCGCCGAGGTGGCCGGCGTGAGCATTGGCTCGCTCTACCAGTACTTTCCGGACAAACAGGCGTTGATCGAAGCCATTCGACAACGTCACCTCAATGAGGTGGTGGCGGTCATTCGTGCGGTGCGGGTCGGTGAAAAGTCCGCCAGGCAACTGGTGGAGGAGCTGGTCGGCGGCATGATCGCGGCACACAGCGTTCACCCGGAACTGCATCGGGTGCTGCTTGAGGAAACCTCGCCGTATGCAAATTCAGTATCCGATCAAAGCGTCTTCGAAACGGAATACCTGGCGCGCTATGCCGCCGTGGTGGCGGCCTACCCCGGGTCACGAAGTTCGATGGTGGCGCAAGTCCTCTCGGCCGCTGTTGAAGGGGTCATTCATAGCGCCGCCCGAAGAGGAACCTTGCAATCCCCCGAGCTGAAGGAAGAGTTGGTCCACCTGGTCTGCGCGTACCTGGCACCTAAAGAGGCGTGAGCCTCCCCCGGCAATCCCCGCACTGGCCTCAGCGCGATTTTTTCGAAAAATAGTGCGCCGGAGAATCGCCGAAGCAGCGCCGGAACATCGCAATGAAGTTGCTGGGGGTGGCATATCCCAGCGCATCCGCCACCTCGGCGACAGAAACACCCTTGGCGAGCATTTCCAATGCATGGGTCAAGCGCGCCTGCTGGCGCCACTGGGCGAAGCTGTTTCCCGTTTCAGCCAGGAACAGGCGTGACAAGGTGCTGGGCGACAGTCCCGCCCAGGATGCCCAGGCCTGCAGGGTGCGGGTGTCTTGCGGCTGCTCCAGCACCGCGTGGGCAATGCGCAACAAACGCCGATCACTGGGCATGGGCAGATGCAACGGTTCATGGGGCGCCTGCCCGATCTCGTCCAGAAGTACCGCAATCATCCGCTCCTGCGAGGCGTCCAACACCTCTTGTGCCGACCAGGACACTGCCCGGCGCACCAGGGCGTTCATCAACTCACTGATGCCAATGACACAAGGCTGATCCGGCAGCTCGCGGGAAGCCTGCGGAGTGATCAGGACCGTCCAGCCGCTCATGGCGCCGCTGATACTGACCTTGTGCGCTTCATTGCCAGGTATCCAACCCGCGCGGTTGGGCGGCAGCAGCCAGGACCCCTGCACCGTTCGGACATGGACCAGACCGCTCTCGACGCAGAACAACTGGCCACGCAAGTGATGGTGCCAGTCGTATTCGCGGGTCCCCAGTCGAAACTCGTTGTCCGGCGCGTCCTCTCCCCTCAAGGCGATCAACGCGGGGCCATCGCTGCACTCGCTGTGATCCGGCGCTGGAATCGTGGGGATCTCGCTTGCTGGCGGCATGATTCAAACTCAGTATTTTTAGATAAAACAACGTTATCTGCCTTTGGTGAAGTCGTCCAACACTGTCTTCGTGGTTTCAACACCGTCCACCCACTTCAGACGAACTTGCCAAGGCCTTCCCATGAGCGACACCCAGCCCCTCTCGCCCCCCGCTACGGCACCCACCCCCGGGAGTAGCGCGCCACCTGCAGCACCTGCCAAAAGTAAACGTCCCTGGCTGCTGCGCCTGCTCGGGGTCACCGTCGTGCTCGGCGCCATCGGCTGGGGAAGCTGGTACGGCCTGTACGGACGCTGGTACGCGACCACCGACAACGCCTATGCCCAAGGCAATGTCGTGCAGATCACCCCGCAGATACCCGGCACCGTGGTGTCGATCGGCGCCGACGATGGCGACTTCGTCCAGGCGGGTGCCGTGCTGGTGCAGTTGGACCCGAGCGACAGCCAACTCGCCCTGGCGAGTGCCGAAGCCAACCTGGCGACTATCGTGCGCAAGGTCCGCGGCCTGTACAGCAGCGTCGATGGCGCACAAGCCGACTGGGTTGCCCTCGGCGTCGCGGTGGACAAGGCGCGGGCCGACTATGAGCGGCGCAAGATGCTGGCGACCTCAGGGGCGATCCCCGCCGAAGAACTGGCCCATGCCCGCGACAGCCTGCTGATGGCACAAAGCGCGATGCAGGCGGCGCGCCAGCGTTACCAGACCAGCAAATCCCTGGTCGATGACACGGTGCTGATTTCGCACCCCGAGGTACAGGCAGCGGTCACCACGCTACGCACGGCTTTCCTCGGGCAAGCGCGGGCCACGGTAATGGCGCCGGTCAGCGGCTACATCGCCAAACGCAGCGCCCAGCTCGGTCAACGGGTCCAGCCCGGGGAGCCGCTGATGGCGGTGGTGCCGCTGCACCAGGTGTGGATCGAAGCCAACTTCACGGAAATGCAGTTGACCGACATGCGCATCGGCCAGACGGTCGACATCCACGCCGATGTCTATGGCAATGCGGTGCACTATGACGGCCGGATAGAGAGCCTGGGCATCGGCACCGGCAGCGCCTTTGCCCTGCTGCCGGCGCAGAACGCGACCGGTAACTGGATCAAGATCGTGCAACGCGTGCCGGTGCGTATCGTCCTGACCCGGCCCGAGCAATTGGACAGCCACCCGCTGCGCATCGGCCTGTCCACGAGCGTCAGCGTCGATTTGCACGACACTCGCGGCGCCCTCCTGTCACAGCAATCACCCACCCAGCCGGTGCTCGACACCCGGGTCTACCGCGACCAACTGGCCCAGGCCGATGCACTGATCGAACGCATCATCCGAACCAACAGCAACCAGGCCCACCACACTACCGGCGAACCCACGCCGGATCGCTCATGAGCAGCCCCGCTCCGCTCGGGAGCTTTCGTCCGACCAGCGTCGGCTGGACCAGCATCGGCCTGGCGCTGGCGGTATTTATGCAAGTACTGGACGGCACCATCGCCAATGTCTCGTTGCCCACCATCGCCGGTAACCTGGGGGTCAGCAGCAGCCAGAGCGCCTGGGTCATCACCAGCTTTGCGGTCAGCAATGCCATTGCCCTGCCGCTGACCGGTTTTCTCGTACGCCGCATCGGCCAACTGCGGCTGTTCCTCTGGTCGACCGGACTGTTCACCCTGGCCTCGCTCCTCTGCGGCCTGGCCCCAAGCATGGGCCTGCTGATCCTGTGTCGCTCCCTGCAAGGGGCGGTGGCCGGGCCGATGATCCCGACCACCCAGGCCCTGATGCTGTCGATCTACCCGCCCGAGCGGCGTGGCTTCGCCTTGTCGATGATCGCCATGGTCACCGTGGTGGCGCCGATCGCCGGACCGCTGCTGGGGGGCTGGATCACCGACAGCTATTCGTGGCGCTGGGCCTTTCTGGTCAACATTCCGGTCGGCCTCTTCGCCTGCGGCCTGGTGGCCAGCCAACTGCGTGGCCGGCCGGAGGCAACCGAGCGGGTCAAGGTGGATGTGATCGGGTTGGTGGCGTTGATCGCTGGCGTCGGCGCGTTGCAGATCGTGCTGGACAGGGGCAATGAAGCGGACTGGTTCAACTCGCCGCTTATCGTTGTGCTGTCCATCGTCGCGGTGATCGGACTGATCTTTTTCCTGATCTGGGAACTGACCGAGCGTGAACCCATCGTCAATCTGCGGCTATTGCACCATCGCAACTTCGCGGCCGGCGCGCTGGCCCTGGTGTTCGCCTACTCGGCGTTCTACGCGGTCAACGTGATCATGCCGCTGTGGCTGCAACGCACGCTCGGATACACGCCGATCTGGGCCGGCCTGGCCCTGGCGCCGATGGGCATCATGCCGGTGCTGCTGACCCCGTTCATGGGCAAGTATGCGGCGCGCTTCAATATGCGCCTGCTGGTGTGCGGCGCCTTTGTGCTGCTGGCGAGTGCGTCATTCCTGCGGGCGGGCTTCGTGGTCGAGATCGACTTCCAGTACATCGCCCTGATCCAGCTGTTGCAGGGCCTTGGCCTGGCGCTGTTCATCATGCCGATCAACGTCATCCTGCTGTCCGACCTGAAACCCGAGCAGATCGCCGCCGGCTCCGGGCTGTCGACCTTCCTGCGCACATTGGGCGCGAGCTTGTCGGTCTCTATCACGTCGCTGCTGTGGGACCGGCGCACCACGGAACACCACGCACGGCTGGGTGAGTCGCTGAGTGCATACGACGCCAGCACCCGGCAGGCGGTCTCGACCCTGGGGCATGGCAACCTGGCGCTCGGCCATGAGTTGTTGAACCGCATGGTCGATGTCCAGGCTTCACAGATCGCCTTCAACGATGTCGCGCTCATCCTGGGTGCGGCGTTTCTGCTGGCCATTGCGCTGGTGTGGCTTGCCAAGCCGCCTTTCATCCCGAGGGCCAAGGCATGAGCCGTGGTCGCCTGCGTCCTTTCAATACCCATCCCTGGAGAAAACCCATGACACTTGATCCGCAACGTTTCACCGTCTACGACATTCAGGCATTCCCCATCGTTATTGCGCGCAATGACGCCATCGTTCCCGGCTACGCCGAGCAGTGGGAGCCATCGGCGCGACAGCTGCTGCTGGAGATGGACTGAAGGGGCGCCCTTGACCCGAAAAGCGGGGACACCCATCAGCGGGTCTCGAATCAGGACTGCAAGCCCCCGACAACTGCCGCACTATCTGTGCGGCCCGCCGGGGCCCATGAATATAGCGCAGCGTGACATGCACCAAGCCTCAAAAGGTGGCAGGAAACACCCGCTGCACCGACCTGCCGGTGTCAGGATCGGCGAGCACCGCCAAGAGAATGATGTTATTTTGACATCTCTCGGATCAAGTCGTGAAGAATCGTTTAAGCTCCGAGATAATCACCTCTAATCCACAGAGCTTGCCACTTGAACATTCTGAATCAATCCAAATTCTCGACCAAGCTTTTGTCCTCATTTGCTATCTGCGCCCTGATCACCCTCGCCGTGGGTGGATTAGGCATGGCGGGGATCAACCGCCTGGCCGCTGCGCTGTCATTCACCTTTTCCAACAACCTGGTTTCGGTGGGCAACGTCAACGAGACGCTGTCCAGCCTGATCGCTCACAACCGCGAGCTCTACCGGTTGCTCGACGCTCAGGACGGCGGCGTGTCCGAAGCCGACAAGACGCGTATTCGCCAGTCCCTGGCAACCTATCTGGCTCGCGCGGAAAAGGCTTTCACGACCTACCGTGCCACGCCTCTGGAAGCTGATGAGCGCGCGGCGGGAGATCAGTACGCAGCGCGGTGGCCCAGTTATGTGGCAGGTGCCCAGAGGGTCATTGAGCTGATGGACGCCAACGATCTTGCCCACGCACGCACTCGCTTGAACACCCTGTCACTGGACGTGTTCAACAACGCCCGCGATGACCTGCGAATCATGATCGATTCGAACAATCGGCAGATCAAAGAAGGTGCCGATGAGGCACAGGCACTCAAAGCCAGCTCCACACTGATGCTGTTGATCGGGATTGTGATCGCATTTCTTGTGGCCGCCGCTCTTGGCATTTTGATTACCCGCATGATCACCCGGCCACTGGCGGTAGCGGTCGAGCATGCGCAACGCGTTGCCCGTGGCGATCTGACCCAGAGCATTTCCACGACCCGTGGCGATGAAGCCGGGCAACTGCTCAATGCCCTGGCGGACATGCAAAGCGGCTTGAGGGAAACCCTTCAGCAGATCGCCAGTGCCTCGGATCAGTTGGCCTCGGCAGCCGAAGAGCTGAGCGCGGTGACCGAGGAAAGTACCCATGGCCTGACGCGGCAGAATGACGAAATCCAGCAAGCGGCCGCCGCCATCAACGAGATGACGGCGGCAGTCGAGGAAGTGGCGCGCAATGCCGTGTCGACTTCCGAGGCCTCCAAAGCCGCAACCGACGACGCCGCCCATGGCCGCAGCCAGGTCAACCATACGCTCACCGGCATCAGCACCATGGTGGAAGAGATCACCGAGTCCACCGAGACGGTGATTGAACTGGCCGGGAACATTCAGAGCGTCAGCAAAGTACTGGACGTCATCCGCAGCATCGCCGAACAGACCAACCTGCTGGCGCTCAATGCGGCCATCGAAGCCGCCCGTGCGGGCGAACAGGGGCGCGGGTTTGCGGTGGTGGCCGATGAAGTGCGGGCGCTCGCACACCGCACCCAAACCTCAACCGTAGAAATCGAAGGCATGATCAGTAGCGTGCAATCGGGTGCCAATGGGGCCGTCGCGGCCATGGGCAAGAGTCTGTCACTGGCCACCAGCACCCACGAACTGGCCCAGAGCGCCGGGGCGGCGCTGGAGAAGATCAGCGACAGGGTCGTCAGCATCAACGCGCGTAATCTGGTGATCGCTTCGGCGTCCGAAGAACAGGCCCAGGTAGCCCGCGAAGTGGACCGTAATCTGCTGAATATCCAGGACCTTTCGACCCAGACCGCGGCGGGCGCCAACCAGACCAGCGCCTCCAGCCAGGACCTGTCGCGCCTGGCCGTCGCCTTCAATGTTCTGGTGGCACAGTTCAAGCTTTAAGGGGCTGAGGGCGGCTACCGGTCGATCATGAACAGCCATGAAATCGTTACTAGACCCATGGCACCGGTGTCAGGACAGGGCTTCCTGAGAAATACGCCGTCAGGTTTTCAATGACCAATTGTAGCGTGGCGGTGACCGCTTCCGGCGAGCGCCCCGCTATATGCGGCGTCAGGATCAAGTTATTCAGGTTGGCAAATGCCGCCGGCACCTCAGGCTCGCCTTCCACGACATCCAGTGCCGCCCCGGCAATTTCCCTGTTTGTCAGTGCCGAGATAAGTGCAGCGGTATCCACCACGCTGCCTCGGGCGATATTGACCAGATAGCCGTCGGGGCCAAGGGCTTTCAGTACCGTGGCGTCGACCAGATGAAATGTCCCCGCACCACCGGGCGTGGCCACGATCAGGAAATCGGCCCAGCTTGCCAAGGCCACCGGCGTATCAAAATAGGTGAAGGGCGAGTCGTGTCGTGGATGACGGCTGTGATACCCCACCGACATCTCGAATCCGCCGACGCCACGCCGGGCAATCTGCTGCCCGATATTGCCCAACCCCAGGATCCCCAGTTTCTTTTTCGAGAGCATGGGACGTGGCTGTCTGGAGTGGGCCCATTGGCCGTGACGAACGGCGGCGTCGGCTTGCGGAATGCCTCTGACAATGGCCATCAACAAGGCGATCGCATGGTCAGCGACCGAGGCGTCATTGGTGCCGGGGCCGTGTGTCACGACGATGTCGCGTGCACGAGCCGCAACCAGATCGACCTTTTCGTAGCCCGCGCCCTGGGCGCAGATGATCTTGAGTTGAGGCAGGGAGGCCATTTCGTCGGCCGAGAGTCCCGTAGACCCGTTTGTCAGAACGGCTTGAATCTGAGGGCCCATGCTCTTGAGCGTGATGGCCTTCGCTTCAGTTGAGAATGCCACGTGCGCCTTGAAGCCTGCGGCCTCCAGTCGAGAAAGACTTTCGGGAGCCAGTTCGATCAGAACCAGGAGATCTCGGACCATGGTCAGGTACTCTTGATTTAGCCTACGCATGTTGGGAGCGTTCAGCCCCATAGACTACATGATTCGTTGCAAGCGACCTGCCCCTCTCTGCTCTGGCAGATGCGCATTGTCGTGCAACCAACAACCGTCGGCGAAGTCAGCCTGACCGGTTTCATTGATCAAAATCAAAACTCGAAATCACATTGATATCACGCTGAACAGCACGGGTTGCGCCGGGGCAACACTCAAATCAGCATCGCCAAGCCCTGCAAGCGCCCCTACGGCAAAGGACCGCTGTTATCCACAATAACAATCCGCGGTTTACCCTGAGGTAGTCCTTGATGAATCTCTCTCATTTGCTCAACCGGACCCACTCCTCGTCGTCGGGCACCCTCAGCGTGCTCAGTACCGCCAGTGAACTACAGGCCAAGCTGCAGGCAGTTCGCCTGGAGCCGGTATTCATCTCCGGCTTCGTGTCCCCGCACCTGGACCTTGACCAGATCGCTCGCACGGTTCGCCAGCGTTTCCCGAGCTGCATCATCAGCCTGTGCACCACCTCCGGCGAACTCTGCGGCACGGCCAGCCAGCTCTACTGCCCTACCGGCGAACGCTGGGACCGGATCGTGCTGCAGTTGTTCGATCGCAGCGTGATCGCCAGCGCGGAAATCGCCATGGTGTCCCTGGAGTGCGCCGACATCCGCGGCGATAGCAAACGCATCAGCATGCGCGAGCGCATCTCCCGCCTGGTACACAACCTCAAGGCGGCGCAAGTCCGCACCCAGATTGACCAGCGTGACACCTTGGCCTACATCCTCTTCGATGGCCTGTCGGCGTCCGAATCCTTCTTTATGGAAGCCCTTTACGAATCCGGCCGTTTCCCCTGCCTGTTCGTCGGTGGCTCGGCGGGCGGCAAGGGCGATTTCAAGAAAACCCTGATCCATGACGGCAACCGCAGTTACGAGAACCACGCCCAGATCGTCTTTCTCAAGTGCTCGCCCGGTATCCGTTTTGGCGTATTCAAAAGCCAGAACTTCCAACCCTCGACGCTGACCTTCAGCGTCCTGACCGCGTCCCTGGAAGATCGCACCATTCACCAGGTCATCGACGCCCAAGGCAATATCAAGACCATGGTCCAGGCCCTGGCTGATGCGTTCAAATGCACGCCGCAGACACTGGAGCAGCACCTGGGCGACTACTCCTTCGCCATCCGCGTGGGCCAGGAACTGTTTGTCCGCTCCATCGCCCGCATCGACCCGGCACAAGGCCTGGTGCACCTGTTCTGCGACGTGGCGCCGGGCGAAGAGCTGCTCATGGTCAAACGCACCTCGATCCGCGACGCCACCCGTACCGACTACCAACGCTTCCTGCAGGGCAAGGGCGGCCAGCCGATTGCCGGCATCCTCAACGACTGCATCCTGCGCCGGCTGAACAACAGCGCGGAACTGGACGCCATGACCGGCCTGTTCGGCGACGTGCCGTTGATCGGCTTTTCCACCTTCGGAGAAATCCTGGGGCTCAACCTCAACCAGACCCTGACCGCGATCTTTTTCTTCCGCGTCGCCAAGGGGGCCAGTTTCGAGGATGACTACGTCGACCGCTTCCCGATCCACTACGGCGAATTCAAGGCCTTCTTCCTGCGCCGTCAGATCAAGAAACTGGTAGGCCTCAACCATGTGCTGGTCAAGCAGATAGAAGCCTTCAAGAACAACAACTTCGTCAGCACCCTTGACGTGAGCGGCCTCGACGAAAACCTGCAACCGGTGTTCCACGGCCTGACCGACCTGGGCACCGTGCTCGACCAGGCTAACCGCCATCAGGAACAGATCGCGGGCCAGTTGCAGCACTATTCCCAGGAGCTGCACCTGTCGATGGACGACCTGGCCACCACCATCGACCGGCAACACGACGTCGCCGCCGAAGCGCGCTCGACCTTCGACGGCCTGTCCACCCAGGCCGACGAAGTGGTCGGCGGCGCCCGTGAGCTGGCGCAATCGAGCCTGCGTATCCAATCGATCGTGCAGGTGATCCAGCAGATCGCCGGCCAGACCAACCTGCTCGCCCTCAACGCCGCCATCGAAGCGGCCCGGGCCGGCGAAATGGGCCGAGGCTTTGCCGTGGTGGCCGATGAAGTGCGCAAACTGGCGGAGATCACCCGCAAGAATGCCGGGGAGATCGGCGTGGATATCGATCGACTGTCGTCCGAGATCCAGAAAGTCGCGGTGCAGATCGAAGACCAGTCCACGGCCGTGGGCACCCTGCGCAGCTTGCTCGACGCCCTGGAAGACTCCGGCCAGATGACCGAAGGGACCTCTCGGCGGACCAAGACAATTGCCGATACACTAACGGGGCTGACACGCCGCGGTTGAAGGCCCCCCAGCAATAGCAGACCCCGGGAACGATAGGGCCGCGTAAGCCACGCGCGCCCATCGTCCCCGTGCTTCACCCACGCTACAGGTATTCCCATGTCTATCCGGATCTCATCAAATGCCCACCCGGCCAAAGCCAACGCTTAACCTGCGCACTCTCATCCTGCTGATTGCACTACTCTCCGCAGTCACCACCCTGGCCAACAGTTTCTGGGTTATCTACAAGGTTCAGAAACAGGAACTGATTACCCACGCACTCGATAACAACAAGGACTATGCCTCAAGAATCGCCGCGGGTATCGAGCAAGTCCTCAGCTCCGACATCGACAAGCTCAAATACAGCGCCAGTGTTATCGGCAAGGGTTTTAACGACCAGGGACGCCTGGGTGACGAAGCCCTGCGATTGCTGAATCAGGACAACAGTTTCAACTCCATCCTGATGGCCAACGCCTCCGGCACGGTCGTGGCATCGGCGCCAGAAAGTCTGAACATCAATGGCCAGGCGCTGCGCAACACAGAGCCCCTGCAAAGCCGCGAGCCGAAGATCAGCAACGCATTCAAGTCGATCGCCGGCAATCTCGTGATCTTCATCTCTTATCCCGTATTCGGCGCCAGGGGAGAATACCTGGGCCTTATCGGCGGGACCGTCCGGCTCGACCAGGAAAACGCCCTGCACACCCTGGTCGATCAGCATGTCCGCCATGACGGGGCCTATGTTTATCTGGTCGACAAAACACGTCGCGTGCTCTATCACCCTCGACCCGACAACATCGGCACCATCGTGGGAGATGACCCCATCGTGGATGCCGCCTTGCAAAACAAGAACGGTAGCCTCCAGTCCCACGATGCCAACGGCATCGAAATGCTTGCCGGCTTCGAAACCGTTTCCAGTAGCGGCTGGGGCGTGGTTTCACAACAGCCGCTCAACAATACCCTGGCGACGCTGAATCACCTGATGATCAAAGTCGGCAAGGGAATCGCCCCGCTGGGACTGCTCGGCCTCGTGCTCATCTGGTGGTCGGGGACCAAGATAGCCAGCCCCCTTTCCCTGCTGGCCAGGTATGCGAAACGCCTGGATGCGCCTGACAGCTACAAGCGCATCAGTGCGGTTTCAGCCTTTTTCAACGAAGCCTGGCAAATCCGTCGGGCCCTGCTGTTCAGCGTCGGCCTGCTGCAGGAAAAGATCAGCCGGCTGAACCGGCAGGCCCAGAGTGATGCGCTGACCGGGCTGGCCAATCGCCGGGCCATGCAAGATGCGCTGACGCTCTGGGAGGAAACCGGTCATTCATTCGCCGTTGTGTCCCTGGACATCGATCACTTCAAGCGGGTAAACGACACCTTCGGTCATGGTGCGGGCGATGAAACCCTTCGAATCGTCGCCGACCTGATGAAACAGAACTCACGGGCGAACGACTTGCCCTGCCGGGTGGGCGGTGAAGAGTTTGTGCTGCTGCTCCCGGACAGCTCGCTCAAGACGGCGGCCGAAGTGGCCGAACGGCTTCGGGTCTCGATCGAAAGCAAAGCCATCGACACCGTCGGACATATCACGGTTTCGTTCGGCGTTGCCCTCTGGACACCAGAGAAGGAATCCGTCGCCGCCGTATTCGACAAGGCGGACAAGCTGCTGTACCGGGCCAAGCAGAACGGCCGCAACTGCGTGATGGTGGAAGAAGCGGAGCTACCCGAGAAAACCTAGACTGGCGCCGGGCCGACAACGTGATCGTTGCTCGGCACACTTGGCCGCCATCAGGGTACATCTCTGCGTCAGTCGTCCAGGCGCAGCCCCATTTGCTCTTCATCATAAAAGCGTCCGCCGACCCACAGCACGCGGGGCTTGATGCCGAAGGACTCGAAGCCAAGCGAGCGATAGAAGTTGCTGGCGGCGAAGTTCTCGGTATTGACGGACAGATGGAGCTGAATGACGCCAGTCGCCCTGGCCTGCGCGACGACGGCTTCGAAGAGTTTGCGCGCGACGCCTTGTCGACGATAAGCCGAATCAACAAAGACGCCCCATACAAAGCCGGTGTGCTCGGCCTGTCGAACAGGCTCACGGTGCAGGCTGGTGACCCCTATCAGGTGTTCTCCGGCAAAGGCCCCGAACACAATCTCATGCACAGTGGCATGAAGCAGGGCCTCGGTTTGCGCCACCGGCCAGGCCAGCTCTTCCTCGGCCGTTGGCCACATGGTGGAGGGGGCATCGACAATCGCGCGAAGGCGGATTTCCCTGTACGGTTGCGCATCAATCTCCGACAGCGGCCTGATGATGATATGGCTGTCTTGCATAGACGCGAAACCTCTTCTGCGAATTGAAAGTCAAGTTCCGGCATGCGGTGTCAGGCCGGGTGCCTGGCTGTTGAGTCTGAGGACTCTATATAGGGGTATAGCTGAGACCGGCGATATTCGCTGATGCTATGAAACACCTCAAGCTTTCGAACATGAAACTTTTCGAGCAGGCGAAAGTGGCGTGCCGCCGTTCAGAAGAGACTTACGGAAGTTGCTCAAGCATGCACAAACAGACACAAGAGAACATGAAGAAATGTGTCAGAAATGACTACAATCGGATACAAACTTATAAGTAACAAGCTTATTGAAACTGCTCCCATATGCAGAAGACGATAGCAGCCAGGAAAAACGGGATTTCAAAATACAATGTGGCTTTGATTTAATATCGGCACCCACCAACCTTCAGAAACATCCTACAACCCAGCTAATACTGATAACGTCTTATGAAAAATAGGCGCGTGCCCGCTCAGCCGCGACCAAATAGTGTTTGATCATGTCGTTGAGCGGCACGCCAGGCAGTGTCAGGTCCTTATGAGCGGTTCAACGACCCGCAACACATCATAACCGCCGAGCAGGCTCGCCCCTGGACCGCGTCAAAATTGGCCCAAGCCCTCGCGCAGCTAGGCTGGAATCGTTGGGCCAAGGTGCAAAACGGTTGCGGGACCAGCCCTGAAGGTAGGGTTGTGTGTACCCGCCGCAATCATATGAGGCGTAAGGTCATGAGCCGCCAGGGCTGATGTCGATGCCCAACGCTCCATCAAAACAAACTGGTCGTCATTGCCAGCAACCCGATGAAGATCGTATTGCAGGCATCCCTCTTCATTTCTGACCAGTGGGGCAAGCTTTTCAAATGCATCAATCTGCGCCTGCCCTCGCCCTGCCTGGGTGGAAATCAAAACAACCAGCTTCACTTCACTCGACATAAACAGGCCCCATGCTGGTATTCAGAAGTTTGATTGCACATTGCGGTAATGCCACCGATCCGACGGACATGGCAGGAAAGCATGATTGGCGCCCGTACAGCAAGCCGGGTCGGAGTAGCACTTGCCCTTGGGGGCCATGCTGGCAATGTCTTTTCGGCATCCAGCCCTGAATAACCAATGGCATCAAATTGACATTGCAGCTTCAGAATTGTCAGCTAGCCTTATCGGCCAGGACGTTTGAAACCCCGGCCCCAATAGCCGGCCCATAACGATGCTCCTCTTTCATGGAAGAAGACATGACCAGCCCAGGTGTCACCTCGAGTGTGCGACACCTCTTCTGCGCCCTGACAGCCCTTCCCCCGCCGAACCGGGTTGCCCCGGCCTTCGCTGACAGTAGATTTCTTTCTCCTGCACAGGCGCACAGCAGTGCGCGGGTACAGGCGCGGTCGACACCCACCATCTGGTTTCCATAGAGAGAGGCGACATCATGAAGTCATCGCAGCTTGCGCATCCTCCTGTTCCTGTTCCCATTCCCCCGTCCGAAGTGGTCCTCCACCTTCCCAAGGACCAGTACCTGCACGTCGGCGCACCGACTGAATGGTGGTGGCATACCGGCACGCTCAAGGCAGGCGAGCGTGTCTTCGGCTTTGAGATCAACACGGCGGCGTTCTATCCGTTGGGTTTCTTCCAGGTGATGCTGACGGATGTAGAGAACCAGAAGCACTATCAACTGACCTCCTTGATTCCGGGTATCAAGGATTGGGCGGAAAGCGACCCGAGCAAGGACTGGTGGGTGAAACAGACAGGCCTCGACGGTGTGTCCTATGTGACGATGAAAGCGCCGCAGGCTGATCCGACAAAAAACATGCAGGTAGAAGCCGTGATCGTGGACACGGACACCAAGACGGTCGTGAAGTTTTCGTTGAGGATGTCACAGGAAGGACGCCCGCTGTTTGTATGGGGCCATGGTGTGCTGGACTATCCGGAAAAACCGGGTGGCCTGAAGCAGAACAACTACTACTACTCGCTGACACGGATACACACGGAGGGGACACTGACCGTCGGCGACGATGAGTTTGCGGTGAAGGGGCTTACGTGGATGGACCACGAGTATGGCAATTTCGGAGACGCTGCCCACCCGGTCATGTGGTTCCTGCAGGCCATGCAGTTGGACAACGGAGTGCACATCTCGCACTACACGACATTCAGCAAGAGTGCTCCTGCGCCAAAGCTCGATGTGCCGGTGCCGAGCAAGGCAACGATCGAGTTCCCCGATGGGACCACCTACTTCCAGACGGATTGCACGATGACGCCGACAGGAAGAACCTGGACCGGTCCGACCGGCGTGGTGTTCTTCATGGAGTTCAAGGTAGAGATTCCATCGTTCGATGCCGTGCTCCATGTGGTCAGTTTGGTGGATGCGCAAGACTTTCCCTTCCCCACGCTTCCTGGCACCAAGCCCAGTGATACCTATGAAGGCGTGGCCAAGGCCAGCGGCACCTTCAAAGGCAAGCCGGTGCAGGGCACGGCCTGGAACGAGCAACAGTCATAGGGGGATGGCCCTGATGTCTTTGTTTCAGATATTGGGGCCGGTCTTGCTTGCGCCTGCAAGGCGAAAAACTGTCGGGCGTCTGGAATCTGTTTCACACCTACCTGGCCGGTAAGAAGGCTAATGGGTGTCCCCCTTTCCCTCTTTCCCCCATCACAATTCATCGGTGACGGGCACCACCAAATGAAAGATACAGAGCAAAATAAACAGTATCCCCAAGTACTGGGGGAGCTTGAACCAACGCTGCAGGGCTATTGGGACAGGTTCAAGCTCCTGTTCGGTGAGCAATCCTCGCCGCATGTAAAGCTTTGGAAACATGAAGAATGAGCCGACAAAGTACACTCGCATGATTCGACTGTCATAGGAGTTACCACCCCACCAGCGGTGATGACCGATCATCGTCGCGTTATCCTTAAAATATGCTTCGGCCACATCCAGTTTGGTTTTGGCGAGATAGGCTAAAAGTCCCGTACCAAAGAAGGCAGAAAACAAGAATAGAACATCCGCCACTAGCATCAACGTCTCCATCAGTACGCCCTCTCATAAATAAAATTACCGAAACGCTCTCCCAGTCCTCCACCGATGATCCCGCCGGTATAGCCACCGACAGCGCCGCCAATAATCCCGCAACTCAAAGCGCCCCATCCTCCCGAGACGACACCAAGTCCAAAGACGCATACAACTCCCACGGCATGGGCTCCCAGCTTTCCTCCGAAGTGAGACCCTATAATCCCTGCCGCCGCTTTACCTCCCTCTACATACCGCGCCTTCCTGCACTGCTCCTCCCGCCCCGTCGAACACGCCTCCTGAATCGCCAGCCCCGCCGCCCCCACGTCCAGCGCCATACCCACATAGCCACCTTTGCTCAGGAAACGGGAGGTGCTGGCAATCTTGTTGATCCGTTGTGCATACCCGTCGATTTCCTGGCGATGCAGGTAACTCCGGGTGGAAATACTGAGCATCTTCTTGATCGACTTGTTGTGCCGCAGGCTGGTGCCGTAATGACCGACGCCCTGGAGTTGCATGTCCAGCTTCTGGAACAGTGCCTGGCGCTTGGCGATGAACTCGGCCCTGGCCGAAGCGCCGCCTTTCAGATGCCGCTGATGCAGCTTTTCGATGTCCTTCAAGGTGTCCTCAACCCCGGTCAAATGCCGCCCCCAGGCCGCAGTGGAACTGCCGATACCAATCGAGCTATAGCCCAGCAAGCCTTGCAACAAATCATAGTTGTTCAGGATCTCTACACCTGCCCTGGGTTCGAGGCTCAGGGCCAGATCGACTTCCCGGGCCCGGGTCATCAACCAGGCTTCTTCAAAGGTGCAGGAGGCCGTGCTGTCGTCGGGTACGATCACCAGTTGCCCTGGGGTGACCATCGAGCGGCGCAGGTGACTATTGGTCGTGTCGAACTTGGTGAGCGCATGTGAGCCGCGCTGTATCAGCAGCTGGCTTTTTAGACTGGGGTAATGAGTGGTCTTTTCATTGATGAATCCGTGCGCCATGTTTCACATCCTTGATGTATGAAAAACGGCGTTAGATATAAAGGCGGATAAACACTAAAAGAAGAGCAACATCGCTTCCAGAGACGAACCCCAACTAATTATCAGAAAAATCCCACACACCAACAAGGTGAAGCACCCGTATCCTGTCAAGAATGGCAGCCACTCCGACCTACAATAAAAATTTTCCTCGATGATCTATGAGCGGGACTCTGAGTTTTTCCAAAACCTGGTGCCAGCGTCACCCTGCTCACGCTAACCATCCACGGTAAAAAGCGTCACCGAAAACACACCTGCAAACATATGACGCAGAATCGCCAAGGAGCTGAATCATGCCCCTGACTGAAAAAGAACTCACGGAACGGGATGCCAAACGTAATATCGGCGAAGAGCTGTTAGCGTCCATTCGGGATGTGAAGATTGGGCTGGTACAGGAAGCCGATAACGGTAAATTCACCACGAATGAACAGGTGGGGACGATACGTGTCCGGCGCTGGAGCCAGAACGCAGACTCGACTAGCCGCTGACTGGTGAAATGGCGTCAAGGACCGTCCCCAACGATATCTCTTCGGTTGCCTTGGGGTCACCCGCTTGGTTTGGCCAAAGGGGCGTGCTGCTCGATCGCTATCAGATAGCACCTGATCATTTCGTTAAGCGACACGCCACCCGATACAGTGTCAGGCCATTAAGCGCTGCTCAACGACCCGCAGCACATCACAACCATCTTGTAGCAACAGCGCGGCCACGCCAGAAATACGCATCAAATCGATGCCGTCCGAGTGATGAGTGCTCATGCACGAAATGCTGTCCAACATATCCCGCGCAGACGTAATGCGTTGGGCGGCACAGGCCAGCAGATCATGCAGTGGGGCTTGTCTGTCGATGAAGAGGATGGTGTGTTCGGTGGGTTTGGATGAGTCGAGGGGGGTGTAGTCCATTGAATGAAGCTCCCATTGGTTGCCAAGAGCTGCTGCCATTCCGACCGGCCAAGGTCGTTCGCGGAGTTTGCCGCGAAGGCCAACTGTAGGGCGCAAGGTATGATGACGCAACCGAAAATATTGGTGCAGCAACCTTCAGTAACACTCACACAGTAGGCATCCCTCCTGTACCCATTCAATAACTGACCCTACATGCTCCGTACTCTCTTGCTGGTCGATGAGTTAATTTTCGCAGGCCGTCCAGAGGATCTATTTTTTTTAAAATCAGCCAAAAGCTGTCATTGAAGAGTTTAAAGTTATCTGTTCCGCAGCCGATACAGCCGAGTGTCTAATTACCTTTTTACGAAGGACCGTATAATGTTTTACCCACGCGAAGCTGAAAGAGACCATCTGTACAACCGAGTCATCCTGCTCACCATAGCATGCTTTGTATTGCTGCTACTGGCTGCTATGGCACGACAGGAAGGATCCATCTATGCGGCAATCCAGTTGAGCGCCCTTGAGATCAAAGGTACCGTGACGCAACTGGAGGACATCCCAATGAACAAGAACGACAAAGTAATCCATTACCAGTTTATCGATCACGACGGCCATGTTCACGAAGGTGAATACAGGGACGAGCGCTATGGGCAAAAAGCCCGATATGAGGTGAACGGGGTAATTTCGTTGCTTTATTCACGTTGGTTCCTGCAAACTAGTAGTATCACCACAGAACTACACACCTACCGCCCCGGTTTTTACATCATGACTGGCGGGGTGTTACTAGCATTGTTATTTCTAGGTATCTCCGTCCGAACGGTAAGCCGTATTTTCATCCTGAAGCAGGAAGACCGTTTCTATTGAGAAAAAACAAATTTACTCTTTTTTCAACACCACTCAACCAAAAATTCCTCAGATAAAATCCATGACTCAATCACACGAAAACGCACTCTCTTGGCCTCTTGAAAACTACGCAACTTTCACCAGCATCGCCACCGCGATTTTCATATTCGGATTTATAATCTATATCTATACACGCTCCGGCTCGCTCTTATTTTTACGCGACCTATTTTGGCGTCTTTGCGGAGGGATCGATAAATTTAATGATTCGCTATTCGAACAAATGCGAAAGGACCTTAGGGAGCTAGAGTACTACCGTTTTGAATTTAACATTCCTGCAAAAAACCTGAAGCAAGCTAGGCTTTCTGCGGACTGGATTTTGAAAAACGACATATCATCAAGAGACGTTGCTAGAGCAAGAAATTACATTGACTGGAGTGACTTTAGCAAACTAAAAATAAAGACAAAATCAATTTCAAAAGGAATAGAAACACCTAAATTGATAGTAACAATTTTATTTATCGCAATAGCTGCCACAACCTCACAATTCGCGATTACAAAATATCTAATGGTTTCATTAAAAAATGCACCCGATGTTCCTTCATTTTATATATCCGAAGACAATGTTAAATTTAAAATTTTTGCAGACATTTTTTTGACACCTGCTGAGTGCCGCTCATCTGCATCACTTGAAAAATTTATCACACCAGAGTTTCAAGAAAAAAACCTAGATACAATTTGCTCATTTTTTATCGACAGCAGATACAACGACTATGTCAATAACGGCCTAAGCCAGCAGCGAGGCCTTCTCCTGATGATAACAGCGTGGTCACTTTTTCTTGTTTTTACCTTCGTGGCAAGCCTAACCAGGCTACACACCGCTAGAGCATTACATACACATCTAAAAAGCAGAGAACGTATGGAGCACCTAAATCAAGAAAAAAACGAGAGTATTTATTTAATCCCGTAAACAGCCACCAAGCGCCAACAGCAGAAAACTGGAAAAATAAATGCGCCCATTTTCCAATATATCAATGCGTTATTTGGCTTGTATGATAGAGAAGAATTCGCCTACTCACTCCATCGGACTGGAAAACTAAAAAAATGAATTCAACACCTATATTTCGCGCGCTTTGCAAAGAAGCAATGTTTACCAAAGAGCTACTCGGTTCTGGAGTGACTCAAATCCGTAGAGCAAATTATGCCACACAAGGTCTTTATTTCCAGGCTTTTAGCAACCTAAGCATAGGACTAGAACGAATAGGAAAACTTTGCCTAACTTTAGATCACTTCATCGAAACAAATGGAAGTTTCCCTACCGACGAACAGCTTAAAAAATCAATTGGTCATGACCTAGTCAAATTATACAACCAGTCCCAAGCCGTAATAGAAAAAAGAAAAATAAAACTCAGAACACTGCAAAAACTTGACAACCCCATACACTCCAGCATTCTATCCATTCTTTCAAAATTTGCTAAAGGTGACCGCTATTCAAATTTCGACTTCTTAGTTGGAAGCTCACGCCAATCCGATCCTACTGGAGAGTGGTATAAAAAAATCGATATGCAAATTTTCAAGATAGATATTACGGAACAAAAAAAACAAATTATAAAAAAGAAAGCCGAACTCACTAACAGGTACTTGAGTCAAATTGGAATGATTTCGCACACATCTGAAGATGGAGCAGCGATCAGTGACTTTGAGGATGCGAGCCATCGGACTGGAGTCTTTGAAGCCGTAGCTCCAAAAAGGCAGCTGTATATACTCCAAATGATCCGGTACTGGTCGGAGGTTCTTTTTGCGCTGGAAAACCTAAGTAGGCAAGTCGATAGGATGGCCACACCTTATTTCGGCGAAATCTTAGGTGGATTCGCCAACGACGACTCGTACTTTAGAACTAGAAAAACATGGGATAAAATTTAATTCTTACCCACAACTGAACGACTCCAGAGTTGAATATTAAGGACCGAAAAGCGGACGGATTTATTTAATCCTCGCTGAGAACCATCAAGTACCAACAGCGGAAAACTGGAAAATAAATCAGTCCATTTTTTCTGCCGGTTAGGCTGACCGCCAGTGATCAGGTTTACCCTTATCAGTATTTCGGACTCGTGCAACCAAAGGCTGGTGACCCAATTTTTTTGCTGCGTCTATAGCGTCCTTTTGGGTCTTGTAGTCTGTATCAGTGACTCTAAGACCACCTGCATGCTCAAGTACATAATCAGCAATTGCAGCGCCTTCTGGTTTTCCCTTTGGTCGTGGTTCAACAAATACATTAGCCATTACTGTAGTCCCTTAGCTTGCCAACATTGGCCATCAAGACGGTAGATGCCATACGTAGAAAGTCAAATAAGTCAGTCCCCTTACCCCCTCTGGTTTGAGTCCCTACTGGCCAATCACCGCTTACTTAAGCAACCGAGTATCCAGCCCAAACCGCTCCTGCGACACAAGTCTGAACTGCTCAGCCGCCAAATCGCAGCTCACCAGCAAATTCCAGGAATGCCGAGTCACCGCCGAAGGGATCAGCACGAAGGGATGCTGCGCCAACAACTCATCAGCAAACTGTCGCTGATTGGGCGAGGGTAACGAAGGGACAA
Source organism: Pseudomonas sp. MWU13-2862 (assembly GCF_023242495.1). Taxonomy (NCBI): domain Bacteria; kingdom Pseudomonadati; phylum Pseudomonadota; class Gammaproteobacteria; order Pseudomonadales; family Pseudomonadaceae; genus Pseudomonas; species Pseudomonas sp. MWU13-2862. The sequence continues at coordinate 174,811 of NZ_JALMEZ010000001.1, forward strand.
GCCAATTCGGGTTCGGCACATCTTCTGGCTGCACAACCTTGATAAGCGACGAATCCAGCACCTCAAAGCACGTCAGCACATGGGGCACCCTATCCAGTGCATCGAACCCCAAGTGGGCCGTAACTTCCAGAATAGCCGTGGACGGGTCGGACGACGCATAAATCACCCGGCGGCCGGGTGGGTTCCATCGGCCACCGGATCGTTGCGCACCAATGCCACTGTCCCAGGTATCCTTGTAGATCTCACGGTCGAGGCGCCAAGCGTGCCACCGCCCGTCCCAGGGCAAAGGATTCATTGGTAGACCCCGTGTTCAATCCGGGTCAGGTAATCCTCCACCACCTGGAAGCCAAGCGAGTTCTCGATCAGTTCCAGCGGGACGTTACCGTCCAGGTACTTGCAGGGTTTCTTCAGCCAATCCTCAGCCAACTGCTGGCTGCCAAACACGTTGGTGGCGTGCTCCAAGGTCTGGGCATACTGAAACGCAACCGTACTTTGCTGCTGGTTCAGGCGTACCGGCTTGGTCTCTTTCGCCAAACGCTGGACGGTCCTGACAGACTTCCCTGTAATGCGCTGAACCAGGTCGTGCTCCATGTACAAAGCGGATGTTGAAAGCATGTCCCTGACGTCACTCAGGTCAAAGCCTTCCTGCGTGTACCGGATAATCAGCATGCGCTCATCACCTTTGCGGCCATGTAATAGCACCTCAGTAGGTTTTCTGGTAACGCTCTCTGTCCTTGGCACCGTTACTCCTTTTCCTGTGGATTTAACGGTTGGCTTGTTAGCTGGCTTCGCTGCGGACATGGCGGTGACCTCCCTACGACATTTGGCACAATCATAGCGCCAAATGTCGCGATGCGAGCAGCTGAGTTTACCGGCCTAAGCGTCGCGCTCTTCATCTGCTTCCAGCGCGGCATCCAAGGAGAGTGCTTTCGCGTAATACAGCAGAAGGGAGAATGGGCAGCAGCAATAAGGGTAGCGGAGCACTCGAAGCGCTCAAGCCAGCATTTGAAGCGAAACATTTCAAACGCCTGCTGCGCTTGCCAGCCCCGGCGATCAAACCCATTTCCTGATAAACTGCGCCCCATTCAGCCTCACGCCACTCAAGCCCGCGCCCTGCCCCATCCGCGCCGGCTGCGCCTACAGCGACAGACCTTCCATGCCTTTGAACGACGCTACACCTTCCCGCCCCGAGCCATCTCGACGCTTTAGCGTTGCCCCGATGATGGATTGGACTGACAGACATTGCCGATTCTTCCTACGCCTACTCTCCAAACACACCCTGCTCTACACCGAAATGGTCACCACCGGCGCCATCCTTCATGGCGACCATGAGCGGTTCCTGCGTCACAACGAAGCCGAGCACCCACTGGCGCTGCAATTGGGTGGTAGCGTTCCTGCCGACCTCGCCGCCTGTGCCCGTATGGCCCAGGACGCCGGTTACGACGAAGTGAACCTCAACGTCGGCTGCCCCAGCGACCGGGTGCAGAACAATATGATCGGTGCCTGCCTGATGGGGCATCCGGAGCTGGTGGCCGATTGCGTGAAAGCCATGCGCGATGCCGTGTCGATTCCGGTCACGGTGAAACACCGTATTGGCATCAACGGTCGTGACAGCTACGCCGAACTCTGCGATTTCGTGGGTAAAGTGCAGGAAGCCGGTTGCCGCAGCTTCACCGTGCATGCGCGGATCGCAATTCTGGAAGGGCTGTCGCCGAAGGAGAACCGGGATATTCCGCCGTTGCGGTATGACGTGGCGGCTCAGTTGAAGCAGGACTTTCCGGCGTTGGAAATCATCCTTAACGGCGGGATCAAGACGCTGGAGCAGTGTCACGAGCATTTGCAGACGTTTGATGGGGTGATGCTGGGCCGTGAGGCGTATCACAACCCGTATCTGCTGGCTGAGGTGGATCAGCAGTTGTTTGGCAGTGAAGCACCGGTGATTTCACGGGCGGAAGCGTTGGCGCAGTTGCGGCCTTATGTGGCGGCGCATATTGCCGATGGCGGTGCGATGCACCATATCACCCGGCATGTGCTGGGGCTGGGTACCGGGTTTCCAGGGGCGCGGCGGTTTCGGCAGTTGCTGTCGGTGGATATTCACAAGGCCAAGGATCCGCTGGCTTTGCTGGATCAGGCTGGGGAGTTGTTGGAGGGGCGGTAACGCGATCGGCTAGGGACCGCGTTATCGTTCTTCGCGGGCAAGCTCCGCTCCCACAGGGGACCGCGTAGGACCGTATTGTCGTTTATCGCCGGTTCAAGCCGGCTCCAGGTTCGAGAGAAGCGCAAAAAGGGCGGCACCTGGGAAGGTGTCGCCCTTTTTTGTACGCGCTCGGCGTCAGTCGGTCAGGAACGCTCCAGCGCATTCACCAGGTCGTGAAAGGCTTCGCGGTTCGAGTCGTTCAGGCCCATCAGGATCTTGTGCGCTTCCAGCACCTTGACCCGCACCACCTCTTCCGACTGATCCTGCGACGGCAGGTCGGTCAGGCAATCCGTGCACGGGATCGGATGGTTGACGATGTTGAAGACCTGGTCAAAGCCCATGGACTGCAACAACCGGGTGATGTCTTCGTGGGTGGTGACCACGGTCGGCAACAAGCCCACCTTCTGCCGCGACAAGATCGACAGTTTGGCCAGCAAACCCAGCGTGGTGCTGTCGATGCTGCGGGTTTCCGTCAGGTCGATCACGATCGCCGAAAAGTTCAGCGCCGTGAAGATCCTTTCAATTGTTGCATCCAACGCTGAACAGAGGGTCAGGCGAACTTCACCGACAAACTTCAGAACGAAGGTGCCATCCTGCTCGGCGAACTGGATTCTACCGGTACTCATCAAATGTTCCTGCTCAACACTAACAGGGCGATATCATCCGGCATCTCCCCTAGCGTGGCCAATCCAAAGACCTGGCGCAAGCCATCCAGGCTGCCCCCGGCTGTTTTTACCAGTTCAGGTAAAGCAGCCTCTTTCTCTTTGAGTGTATCTTGCTTCAAAAGGTCCAGAATGCCATCAGACATTAGCGTCAAACTGAACGCCGGCGGCAGTTCCAGGATGTGATCTTCATAGGTGGCCTCGTTGAACAAGCCCACCGGCAAACCACGCCCTTCCAGGTAACGCACGCTGTCCGGGGTGTAGAGCACCGGCAACGGCAGATGCCCGCCAATGCTGTAGGTCAGCAATCCGGTTTCTTCGTCGATCACGCCGCCGACCATGGTCACGTGCTTGCCCAGCTTGCAGTTGATCAGGCCGCGGTTGATATGGCCTAGCACCTGCGACGGGGTGAACTCCGGCAAGGTGCCGTTGCGCTTGGATTCGAACAGCAGGCGCGTGGTCATGAATTTCAGCAGCACGGTGACGAACGCCGACGATGCCCCATGGCCGGACACGTCCGCCAGGTAGAACGCCACGCGGCGCTCATCGACGCGGAAGTAGTCGACAAAATCGCCCGACAGGTACAACGACGGAATGATCTGGTGCGCGAACTGGAAGTTGTCGATGCTCCACGGGCTGGTCGGCAGCATGTTCATCTGCACCTGGCGACCGGCGTTCTGGTCTTCCTGGAGCAGGTGCAGGCTGGCTTCGAGCTCTCGGTTGGCGGTTTCCAGCTTCTCGCGGTAGCGCTGGTTCTCCAGCAGCAGCCGCGCACGATCCAGCGCCCGGCGCACGGAGTGCTCCAGGACGGCAAGGTCCTCAAGGGGCTTGATGAGGTAGTCCGCGGCACCCAGGCGCAACGCTTCGACAGCGTCGTTCATGACGCCCGCGCCGGACACCACGATAACCGGCGTCTGCGGCGACAGGTCGGTCACCTGACGAATCAGCTCGAGGCCGCCCATCTGGGGCATGCGCAGGTCGCAGATCACCAGATCAGGCTTGGACTGCTCGAATACCTCAAGACCCTGCAAGCCATTGCCGGCCTGCAGGACGCTGAATCCGCTGTCTTCCAAGTAGGCCGCAAGGCTTGCACGCACTACTTCGTCGTCATCAATTATCAGCAGCGTGGCACTGGTTTTTTGCATGTGGGCAAACGGCGCCAGAATTAGGTTGGCGTAGACAGCAAGGCAACGTGCCCGACTCGTACTACTGGATTCGCTTTCTAGCCTCTCTGTCCCGAATCGGGTCGGACGATCACGTCCGGTGCATCGGTATCAGAGGTGCCCTTCTAAGGCGCAGACGGTACTCCCATCCGCCGGGCGTTTCAAGCTCATGCCGATGGTCGCCTGACGTCTTTACACCTCAAATCACCGGGAGTTATAAGAACAGTGCAAACCACAACGGAATCGAAGGACAGAAGTGATGAGCCGAACCGATCAGGACTATAGTGAAAAGCGCGATTACATCCGTATGCGCGTCGACGCCGACGTGACGCTGATCCATGCCGGGCTGGAGATTTCCGCGACCTGCCTGGACCTGTCGAGCAGCGGCATGCAGATCGCCGCGCCACGGGCCTTCAAGGCCGGCGACACGTTGCTGGTGCGTATTGATTCCGACCATCCGGCGCTCAAGGGCCTGGAGGCCGAGACGGAGGTGGTCTGGGTCCAAGACGAAGGCGGCGGCCAGCGCCTGGGGTTGCATATCCTCAAGATGAACTGAGGCCCGCCAGGCACAAAAAAGGCGACCTCGTGAGGTCGCCTTTTTCATTTACCCGACAAGCCCTTAGAAATCGTCTACAACCTTGCCGTCCTTGACCTTGAACTCGCGGTTCTGCAGGTAGGCGTTGCGGATGAAGATGTACTTGTCGCCGGTGATCAGCTTCTCGCTGGACAACAGGCTGGTGCGGGTGTCGATCACTTCCGCGCCGAGCGCCATGTTGCGCGCCGGAATGTCGTTCATGTAGCGCCAGGGCTGGGTGTAGGTGTCGACGTACTTGGACGGCGCGTCACGCAGGGTGCTCGGGCCGAAGAACGGGATCACCACGTACGGACCGCTGCCCACGCCCCAGTGTCCCAGGGTCTGGCCGAAATCTTCGTCGTTACGCTGCAGCCCCATTTTGGTGCCGACATCGAAGAAACCCGCAACACCGAAGATGGTGTTGAAGAAGATCCGTGAAGTATCGACACCCGCCGCTTGAGGCTTGAGCTGCAACACGTCGTTGGCCAGATTCTGCACATCGCCGATGTTGCGGTACATGTTGTGGATGCCGTCGATCAGGAACTGCGGCGTCACTGCCTGATAGCCCTGGGCCAAAGGTTTCAGCGCGTAGGTATCCAGCACATCGTTGAACTTGAAGATAGGGCGGTTGACGCTCTCCCATGGATCTTCGTCTGCCGCCTGTGCGGCAAATGGCACCAGCGCAACGCCGGCACACAGGGACAGTTGAGCTAGACGATTGATCCAGCGCATAAAAAGAACTCCTTGGATAACACGGGGCTGGGCAACCGCACCCTCGAAAAGCGGCCAGTATAAAGCGGATAACTTCGATTAGGCAGTCTGCTCGAGACAAGTCCTGCAAAGATTTACAGATGACACGGGGGCAGGCCGCCGTCATCCTACTGTCATGGCAGTGTCTTAACCTGCGAAGTCATTTCAGGGACGTTGCCATGCCATTACCCGCCGCCTTACCGCTGCCCGCGCCCACCGCCCTGCTCTTTGGCCTGAGCGGTTGCCTGGTGGACTTCGGCGCCCGCGCCCGCCCTCACCTGGACCCGGGCGAACACAACCACGCGACGCAGGGTGCCTTGGAGATCTTGCAAGGCCTACAACAACGCGGCGTACCCTGCGCCTGGCTGGATGAATTGCCCCACAGCCTCAGCCAACCCCTCGCCGCGACCTTGCCGAGCTGGATCAAACCCACCCTTACCCCCGCCAACTGCGCCCAATGGCCGGCGCCCAACGCTTGCTGGCATGCGCTGATGGCCCTCGGCGTGGCGCAACTGGACGGCTGCGTGCTGGTCAGCGGCGAGCCGCGCCTGCTGCAATCGGGCCTGAATGCCGGGCTCTGGACCATCGGCCTGGCCTCTTGCGGGCCCTTGTGCGGCCTGTCGCCCGTGGAGTGGCAGGCACTGCCGCAGAAGGAGCGGGAACGCAAACGCGGCAAGGCCACCGTCGAGCTGTTCGGCCTGGGCGTGCACTCGGTGATCGATCACCTGGGTGAACTGGCGACCTGCCTGGACGATATCGCCCTGCGCCGGCTCAAGGGCGAGAAGCCCTGACGCGGCGATCTTGATCAAGGTCATGCAGGCCGCGCGCGAGTGGATTACTCTGACATCAGGCACAGACCTTTATCGCCACATGGCGGTCTATGTGCCAGAGATTATCCAAAGAGGAAGTACCACAATGCCTGCCCGCGAACTGCAAGACCAACTCAATACACTGCGCGAGCAACTGGAGCAGAACCCACCGCTCTCACCGGAAGAGCGTGAACACCTGCAATTGCTGATGCAGCAGATCGACGCACAAATCAAACTGGAGACCTCGACCCAGGACACCAACCTTGCGGACGGCGTCAACCTCGCCGTGGAGCGCTTCGAGCTCGAACACCCAGCCATCGCCGGCACCTTGCGCAACATCGTGCAAACCCTGGGCAATATCGGTATCTGAACAGGGCCATGCACTGGCCCGTCCCCCTCCGACGCAGCAGCGGCTGTTTTCAAGGGACGGGCTTCACAGGTCTGAACTCTCGGGCACCTGCGCACGATCCAGCGCGCGCTGGGTGATCCGCACCTCTCCGGCTTTTCGCTCACGGTCGATCCCTTCGAGCGCCTGCTCATACACCGTATCGCTCATTTCCCGGCCCATGGGAATGTCCGCCTCGGCGATCCCCAAGGCACTCGCCCCCTGCCGCACCGTCTCGGTCCAACGGGTGATGTCCCGCGGCGAGGCTTGTGGCTGGCGTGCCAGCTCTTCCAGCGCCTCACGCAGTTCTTCCAGGGTTTGCAACTGCTCCTGTGCAGCGCTCGCCTGGCGTTCCATCTCGGGCAGGGTCTTCAGGTAATCTTTCCACACCGGCTGCTCAAGCAGCAGCTCGACCTGCTTGCCGGGTATGTTCTCGGCCGCCAGGATGCGATCACCCGCTTCCTGGGTCATGTCCCGGGTGACATTGCTGGAACCCCGATACAGCATGGCCAAAGGTTGCCAAGGGAGCGCCAGGCGTACCGCGAGATCGACACGGTAGGCCAGATAGATTTCGACCTCATCGACATGGGGCCAGCGTTCATCGGCGGCCTCGGCAGCCACACGCCCTGCCATCTCGATATCGGCCTCGCTCTGGTGCCGCTCGCGCGCCGCGGCCATGGCCTGGGCCCTGGCGTCGTCGATGCGGGCGGCCCTGGCAATCTCCTGGCTGGAGGTTTCGACTTTGGAGATATCGTTCAGTCGCGCCAACCGCGAGCGTCCCCGAGCCAACGCGAGGTACGCCGCTTCCCTGGCATCACCCACCAGTTGATTCGCCTCGTAGAGCAATACCTCGCCGCCCAACCGGCTGAACACCTCGGTAAAGCCATCGGCACAGGTGTCCAGGTCGGTCGTCCAGTCGAACAGGATCTGACGCAAGGTGCTGCTGGCAGCCGCCGCCTCGATCATCCGCCAGACACGTCGGCTCAACTGGCCCCGGTATTCGACGCGATAGTCCGCCGAGGCGCGCAGTGCGGCAATCGACTCAAGGAAGGTTCCGCTCCCGGGCTCCTGGGCAAGCAGTTCCCACAACGCCCTTTTTCGCTCCTGCTCCTCAATCGAATAACTGCTGTCCAGCCAGTTTTCCACGAAAGGCGTCAGCTTCGGCACCCCCGGCTCCGGGATATCGGTGTCACCCGGCAAGGTGAAACGTATCGAGGGTCGATCCATGAACCGGGCAATCATATGGAGCGCCGTGTTATCAAACGGATTGCCGTAGAGCAATACCGTTCGCATCCTGCGACTGCTCAGGCTGAAAAAGCTCCAGGGGATGGAGGTCAGTTGGTTGCCCTGCAAATCCAGCACCGCCAGATCGAGCAGCTCCAGTACCCCGGTCGGCCAGGCGGACAATTCGGTACGCTGCAACTGCAGCCCCTGCAACTGGAGCATGCCCCTGGCATTGAACAGCCCCAAGGGGTTGCCATCCAGGTTCAGTCGCTTCAGGCGCGTCATACTGCGCAATTGCTGCCCCAGTAACGAGGTCCAGGCGATCCGGTTGTCGTTGAGCTGCAACCTGCGCAGCTCACCCATCGCGCCCATGCTCGAAGGCAACTGCGTCAACCTGCCCCCGGTGATCTGCAACTCACGCAACTTGGGAAAACGCTTGAGAAAGGCATCGAAGTCACGCCGATCCCGACGTCCGACCAGGGCCAACTTCAATGAGACCACATGCTCGAAGCTGCCTTCTTCCAGTTCAGGCAACTTCAGCAGGCGCTCACTCGACAGGTCCAGCTCATACCCCAACGGTTGGCCACTGGCGTCGAGCAGCAATTGCGATTCCCGGCGCCAGCACTTTTTTATCCGGCTCGCGACCCGTGACTTGGAAGCCCGGCTGACCAGCCAACTGCCTGTGCTGCTACCGCCATGCTCATACTCACTGTCGATGCGCCAGTATTCGAGCGCCAGTTTCAGCTTGTGGTACTCGACCTGCTGCTTCTTGAGGACTTTCAGGAACGCCTTGTCATTCTGCCCTTCGAGCGACAGGAACTGTCGAACCGTGTCCAGATCCTTGCCGGGATAAAGCTTGTCCACCAGCAGCCACAAATGACTCGGCGACACCGCCTGCGCCCCCGGCTGCCCACCCAGCGTATAACCGAATCGCCCATCGCTCAAACGCATCGGCGACCTGAACCCGGGCTTGATCGCCTGTATGTTCAGCAACGCGCGAATGCGCGGACGGGACAGCATCAGGTGGTTCACCACCGCCTGTTTGAACAGCTCCGGGCGGGTTGTACGCGAGAATCCAAGTGCCCGGAGCTGGTTATTCGGCAGAGCCTGCAATAGCGTCACCTGGAGGTTGCCAGGCAGGTCCTGCCCTTCAATCTCATAGCCCCCCGACTTGCGCAGCAACTCCAGCGGTGCTTCGGAGGAGGTCGCCCCCAGGCTGTCGACCAGGCGGCGCCCGCCCGGTGCCAGTGCGGAAGGCTCATACAGCTCGATGCGCAGTTTTTTCGACCAGCCCGGCAGGTTTTCCAGTGAGTGCAGGAACAACCGATCAGCATCCAGACTGACCGAAGATTCGATGAAAAACCCTTCATAGGCCCGTGCGATACGGACCTGTTGCGCATACCAACGGCTTTCCTCCGCCAACCGCAGCGGCACCCTCCCCGCCTCCAGCGACGCGACCTCATAGCTGTTGGCCGCACTGGCCAACTCATCGGCAATCACCGTCGGCAAGCTGGGGAAATCTTGCTTGAACACAGCGACAAAGGCATTTCGCGAACGGGTACGAAACTCGTAATAGGCCTCGAACAGCGCACTGCGCTGGTTCTGCGCCTCGACGGCCAGTCGCCGGTTCAGCGCCGACAGTTGTTCCGTGCTGGTCAACCGCGCCTCACCCGGCCGACGCCCGAGCAATAGATTGACGTCGTCATGATCAAGCCCCTGCAACACCACGTTCAACAGTTCGGCGTCATGGATCTGGGCTTCGCTGACGATCACCACCGGCAACCCCGCGTTAGCCACCGGGCCGTATTCCTTCAACACCCGCCCTTCGCCATTGACGAAGCGCAAGACCTTGGTCGGCGGCCACAAGGCCTCCAGCAACTGTTCCTGGATACGCCAATCGACAACACCGCCGTTGGTGGTGCCGGTCTCGATAAACCGCTGGATATCGGCATCGACCCTGAAGCGCTCCACCGTATCGCTCAGCAGCGCCGGCCGGCTTATCTGGTCCAGGTAGACCGGACGCAACTGATCGGCCTCCACGCCGCTGATGGTCATGATTCGAGTCGCCTGCTCCGGGGAAAAGTCCGCCAGATCAGGCCCCAGGCGCTTGAACAGCTTGAGTGCATCCCAGCGCAACGGCTCCTCCAACTCATGGGTCCAGGCACCTGAGCCGTTATGGCTGAACAGGGGCGAATAGGTCGCCCGGGTGGGATGCTCGGCGCGGAACTCATGGCTGACGCGGCTGGACTTGAGCTTGTAGTAGCTGCCATCCAGATCAAGGAAGGTATTGCCATTGCGCACGTGCAGCCCTGACTCGTCGGGCTTGAGCCCCTCGGGCAAGGCCGGCTGATGTCGATAGGGCGTCAGGTCGGCTTTCCATAACCGGTCTCCTCCATCCGGCAGCTTGACCCGCTTTAGGGAGTCAATAAAAGCCGCCGCTTCGTCGTCGCGCGCCAAGACCTGCATGAAGGCCCCGAGCTCCAGGTTCAGCACCACGCCGAGAAACACCAGCACGGCCTGCTTCTTGTCGTCGTGTTCCCACTCCTCGACTCCCTCATAGAGCTGGACCAGCATCTGGGCACCGGCCAGCGCCAGCATCGCCTCGCCAAGGCCCGGCACGAAAAACAGCAGGTTGACGCCCCAATCCAGAAAGGCATGCCAGCGAGCGCTACGGCTCTTCTTGTCCTCCGCATCCGTCGACACCGCCAGCATCCGGGCATCATCGAGCATCTTGTCGGTGTGCTGTACATAGAACTCGAAGAAGGGATCTCCGGTTACCCGGGCGAGTTGCAGTTGCAGGCGCGCCTGTTCATCGGGCATACGCCGGCGCGTCTCGGCACTCAAGGGATTCAGGCGTTCGTTCAGCGCAGTGAAAAACACCGGTTGCGTGCGCAAATGGAGATAGCGCCGAAATGCCTGCTGATAGCGCTGATCACGCAGCCTGCGCCTGAGGTCATCCTCGAAGGCCGCCAGGCTTGAATACTGCTTGAGCGCCTGTTCGGCATCACCGGACAGGTACACCACACAAGGGCAAGATTCGCGGGATGCCGAGACGTCGAAACGGATCAGCAGTACACCCTTGAGCAAAGCGCCTCGATAGCCGCTTTCGGGAATACGCACATCGAGCATCTTGATCTCATGAAACTGCACGGCATGCAGGCTCCAGAGTGGGTTGGCGTTCCCACTCACCCACTGCTTGAGCATGCGGTAGGCCGAGTCGTCGATATGCCCTTTCATCACGGCAATATCGGCCTGGAGCGCCAGTTCGGAGATCTCGTGGGCCACGAACAATCGACGAAACTTATCATCGCGTTGCCCGGAAGTATTCTTGCGCAGCAGAAAAGACTCGATATGTTCCTTATATTTCCCGCCCAGATCCAGCTCACGACATAACCGCGCAAATTCCCGTGGCGTAAACGCCTTGAGCAAGACACCCTGCCCCTTGCGAAGTATCTGCGACCCACGATCGAAGCCAAAGTAAGTCGTTTCGCTCTCTTCGAAGTTCTGCAAGGCCGCCTGTAACAACGTCTGTTGCGTGAGCCTTTGCCGATAAGGCGTGGAGGCTGTTTGTGCCGCCAGGATATGAACATGCCTGAGCTGGTCCTGATACACATCCAGGCCCGTGCCGAACTCCTGGTCCAGGGCACCTTGCAAGAGCGGTGCGGCAAAGTCCTCCGGGCTCTGCAAGCCCTCCAGATAAGCGCTCAGGTCGGCCTTGCTCGCCTGATTGCGCTGCATGTTGCCCACGTAGGAGCTGCGGGTTTCGAAGGGCGCGGCCTTCAGCCAATCCGGCAGTCGACTTTTCACCAGGGCATGATATTCCTCACCCTCAAGAGCCACTGCAACATCCGATGTTTCAAGCGTGGAAACAGCCATCTCCAAAAAACCTTAAATAACTTCAATCTTTTTATACTAATCTTCATCCGCACGATAAAAAGTTCAAATAACCAATCACTTCCTCTACCTTCCCATCTACATTACCCACCCCATGACATAGATATTAACGCCCTCCAACAGCTCAACCCGTGAACGGCTTTCGGTTGATCACAAAGCCCTTTATAAAACTGAGAACATTCTTATATCGTTCTAACAAAAAAAAGCCCCGACTCTCACGAGCCGGGGCTTTTGGTTACCACTTGCTTCAGGCTATCAAAGCACCGGTTGACCGCTCAATGCCAGGTCCATCAGCTCACGGTTGGCCACCGCGTACATGGCGTAGTCCGTGCCGCTGGCGGCACGGATTTCCACCAGCATCGAACGCCAGCGCTCGGCCATGCTCGCGTTGCGCTCAAGCCACAGGGCCACGCGGGCTTCCATGTCTTGCGGCGCGTCGGCCAGTTTCAGCACCGAGATGGTGATTGCACGTTGCTGCCAGTCCACATCGTCGCGGAAGGTTTCACGGGCCTGGGCCTGCCAGTTGTTGCTCACGCGCAGGTCGCTGATCTGCTGGGAGTACCAGGTCAGATCCAGCTCACTGCCCACCGCGAAGTAGGCCTTGGCCACTTCGGCGGCATCGTGGCCGGAAACGTCGGCGGCCTCGATGATCGGCAACAGGGTGTACAGGTGCGTGGTACCGGCCACCATGCGTGCCAGCAACTCCGGCACACCGGCCTGGACATAAGCCTGGTAACGGGCCTGCCAGACTTCCCGGGTCGGGCCTTCCAGCAGTTCGTCGAGCTTCAGGCCCAGGGCCGCCAGGTGCGGACCGAAGTGCGCGACATCACGGGCAGCATCCTGCTCGTTGCGACGGCTGCGCAGGAACCAGCGCGTGGCACGACGGCCCAGGCGCATCAGCTCATCCATCAGCTCCAGCTGGGTCTCGGCCGACACCTTGTAATCCAGGGCCTCGATCTGACGGAACCAGTGCGGGAGGTGGAAGATGTCACGCACGATCACATAAGCACCGGCCACGTTCGCCGGGCTCATGCCGGTGGACTCCTTCAGGCGCTGCACGAAGGTGATGCCCATGTGGTTGACCAGGTCGTTGGCGATCTGGGTGCTGACGATCTCGCGCTTGAGGCGGTGACGGCGCATGGCGTCGGCGAACTTGCTCACCAGCATCGGTGGGAACGCGGTTTCCATGTCGCGGGTCAGGTACTCGTCGTCCGGAACCTTGGACTCGAGCAACGCCGCCTTGAGGTCGATCTTGCTGTAGGAGATCAGCACCGACAGCTCGGCACGGGTCAGGCCCTGGCCTGCCGCGACGCGCTCGACCAGTTGCTCTTCCGACGGCAGGAACTCGATGGCACGGTCCAGCTTGCCACGGGCTTCCAGGTCGCTCATCAGGCGCTTGTACTCGGCGATCCGCTCGACTGCGCGACGGGCCGCCAGGGACAGGGCCTGGGTCTGCTTGTAGTTGTTGCCCAGGACCAGGCCGCCGACTTCGTCGGTCATGCTGCCCAGCAGCTGGTTACGCTGCTTCTCGGTCATATCGCCGGCCTGCACGACTTCGTTGAGCAGGATCTTGATATTCACTTCGTGGTCGGAGCAATCCACGCCACCGGCGTTGTCGATGAAGTCGGTGTTGGAACCGCCGCCATTGAGGCCGAACTCGACGCGACCGAGCTGGGTCATGCCCAGGTTACCGCCCTCACCCACGACCTTGCAGCGCAGTTCGTTGCCGTTCACGCGCAGTGCATCGTTGGCCTTGTCGCCGACATCGGCGTGGCTTTCAGTGCTGGCCTTGACGTAGGTGCCGATACCGCCGTTCCACAACAGGTCCACCGGTGCCTTGAGCAAGGCATTGAGCAGTTCGGTCGGGGTCAGCTTGTCGGCGTGGATGTCGAAGCGCTCTTTCATCTGCGGGGAAATCGCGATGCTCTTCGCGCTGCGCGAGAAGATCCCACCGCCTTCGGACATCAGGCTGGCGTCGTAGTCCGACCAGGCCGAACGCGGCAGGTCGAACAGGCGCTGGCGCTCGGCGAAGCTGCTGGCCGGCTCCGGGTTCGGGTCGATGAAGATATGCAGGTGGTTGAAGGCCGCGACCAGCTTGAGCTTGTCGGACATCAACAGGCCGTTGCCGAACACGTCGCCGGCCATGTCGCCGACGCCCACCACGGTGATGCTGTCTTCCTGGACGTTGATGCCGCGCTCACGGAAGTGGCGCTGTACGCCGACCCACGCGCCCTTGGCGGTGATGCCCATCTTCTTGTGGTCGTAACCGGCCGAGCCGCCGGAGGCGAAGGCGTCGCCGAGCCAGAAGCCGTAGTCGATGGCAATGCCGTTGGCGATGTCGGAGAAGGTCGCGGTGCCTTTGTCCGCCGCCACCACCAGGTAGGGGTCATCGTCGTCATGACGCACGACGTTGGCCGGTGGCACCAGGGCGCCGTCCTTCAGGTTGTCGGTGATGTCCAACAGGCCCGAGATGAAGATGCGGTAGCAGGCGATGCCCTCGGCCGCGATCTCGTCACGACCGCCGCCCAGTGGCAGGCGACGCGGCAGGAAGCCGCCCTTCGCACCCACCGGCACGATCACCGAGTTCTTCACTTGCTGGGCTTTTACCAGGCCCAGGACTTCGGTGCGGTAGTCTTCTTCGCGGTCCGACCAGCGCAGGCCGCCGCGGGCGACGTTGCCGAAACGCAGGTGCACACCCTCGACCCGTGGCGAGTAGACGAAGATTTCGAACTTCGGTACCGGCTTGGGCAACTCGGGAATCGCGTGCGGGTTGAACTTGAAGCTGAAGTACGACTTGTTCTGGCCGTTGGCGTCGGTCTGGTAGAAGTTGGTCCGCAGGGTCGCCTTGATCAGGTCAAGGTAGCGACGCAGGATGCGGTCTTCGTTCAGCACCTGGACGTCGTCCAGGGCGGTCAGGATCGCTTGTTCCAGGCGCAGTTGCTTGTCGTCGAGGTCTTCGACGCTGAGCTTGCGGGCCAGGTAGAAACGGGTCTTGAACAACCGGGTCAACTCGCGGGCGATGTCGGTGTGGTTGTTCAGGGTGCTGGCGATGTAACCCAGGTCGAAGCCCAGGCGGATCTGCTTCAGGTAACGGGCATAGGCCCGCAGCAGCGCCACGTCGCGCCATGGCAGGCCGGCGGTCAGCACCAGGCGGTTGAACGCGTCGTTCTCGGCATCGCCACGGACGATGTGGACGAAGGCGTCCTGCAGGGTGTCGTTGAGCTGCTGGATATCCAGGTCCAGGCCTTCGGCGGCGGTGAAGGCAAAGTCATGGATCCAGAACTCGCGACCGTTGTTGTGACGCAGGCGGTACGGGAACTCGCCGAGCACGCGCAGGCCGAGGTTTTCCAGGATCGGCAGGACATCGGACAGGGCCAGCGGCGTATCGGCGTGATACAGCTTGCAGTGCAGCTCGCGCTGGCCGGACACCTGGCCCAACGGCTGGTAGAAGCTCATCACCAGCGGATTGCTGTCGCTCAGGCTCAGCAGGTGCTGCATGTCGACCACGGCCGAGTGCGCGGCGAAGCGCTCGCGGTAGCCGGCCGGGAAGCCTTTCGGGAAGTCCGCCAGCACATTGGTGCCCTGGGCCTCGCCGAAACCTTCGACCACCAGGCTCTTGTAGTCGTCCTGCCAGCTGCGGCAGGCCTGGATCACTTCGTTTTCCAGTTGCAGCGGGTCGATATCGAGACGGTTCTTCGGATCGACCCGCAGGATCAGTTGTACACGGGCCAGCACGGACTCGGAGAAGAAGGTCCAGAACTCGCAGTCGGTGGCTTTCAGGCGATCCATCAGCACTTGCTGGATCTTCTGCCGCACTTCGGTGGAGTAGACGTCACGCGGCACGTAGGCCAGGCAGTAGCAGAAACGACCGTACGGGTCTTTGCGCAGGAACACGCGGATCTTGTTGCGTTCCTGGATCTGCACGATCGACATCACGGTGTTGAACAGCTCGTCCACCGGCGTCTGGAACAGATCGTCGCGGGGCAGCACTTCGAGGACCTGGGCCAGTTCCTTGCCTAGGTGGGCCTTGGCCTGGAAGCCCGAACGGCGCTCGACTTCGGCGACCTTGCGACTGATGTAAGGGATCACCCGCACGCTTTCGCCGTACACCGAAGAGGTGTAGAGGCCCATGAAGCGGCATTCCTTGATGACCTTGCCGTCGGCGTCGATCTCACGGATCGAGACATAGTCCGGGTAGGCGTTGCGGTGCACACGGCTCGGGTGCGCGGCCTTGGCGAACGACAGCGGCGTCGGTTCGCGCAGGTAGTTGACCGCGTAGTCTTCGATGCGGGTGTCGTCGGGGGTCAGGCCGGCGCGCAGCAATTTGGTCAGACCGAGGAAGGACTGGGCGTCATATTCGATATGACCGCCGTCCTGCTCGTCACGGACCACGAACTCTTCGTAGCCGAGGAAGGTGAAGTGGTTGTCCACCAGCCACTGCAGGAAGGTCTTGATCTCGGTTTTTTCTTCCGGGTCGATGGCGAACTGGCTGGCGTCGATACCGGCCAGCAGCTCCTGGACCTTGGTCTTCATCGGCTCGAAGTCGGCGACGGCGATACGCACTTCCGTCAGGACCTGTTCCAGTTCCTTGGACAGCACGCTCAGCTCGGCGGCGTTGGCGCAGCGATCGATTTCCAGATACATCAGGGATTCTTTGTCGATCCCCTCGCCCTGGGTGCCCTTGGGCAGGACTTCAAGCAACTCGCCCTTGCTGCCGCGACGCACGCTCAGCACGGTGGTTTGCAGGGTGTGGATGCTGTAACCGCGGCGGTTCAGTTCGGTGCGGACCGAGTCGACCAGGAACGGCAGGTCGGGGTGCAGGACCTCGACGGCGGTGTGGGTCGACTGCCAGCCATGGCGTTCATAATCCGGGTTGTAGGCGCGAACCTGTGCCTGGGTGTGGTCAAAACGCTCCAGCAGACGCCAGGCCGAAAGGGTGCAGCCGGCGAGATCGGAGAGCCGGCGCTGGGTCAGCTCGTCCAGGGAAATGATGCCGAAGAACTGCTCAGCGAACAGCGCCACTTGTGGCAGTGCCTGTTCGTTGATGTGCTGCGCCAGTGCCGCCTGCAGTTGGTGCTGGAAGTCGGCTTTGCTGGCTGCGGTGAAGAACGCCATCTGTGGTACTCCGCTTGGGCTTGTTATATAGAGAGAAGCGTCGCGTTTTCTTCCCCGGAAAAGGGGACCTGCATCACTCTGCAGGGTAAAGCTGGGCAGTACAGAGTGACAGGTTGATGAAGCTGGCCGCGACCCAGGGGTCACATTCACGTTCAAGATAGTCGCACACGATGGCAACGGCCGGGTGCACAGGCTGTATTTTCGTGGACGACGCTCCGTTGCGCAGCTTAACGAGTGCGCGAACGCCGCTGCTTGCGGCGCTGCGACATATTCGGACATTGGCTGGTAAGTCCTGAAAAATATCCTGAACCCAGGCAAAATGGCGCCCTCCCCACCCAGACAGGACGCTCACCCATGCAGCTCAGCACCGCCCACCTTATCGCCAACCCCTGCGACGATGAAGAAGACAACATGGCCATGCTCTGCTGCCATAGCGACAAGGGCGAAATGTTCCTGATGACCCGCTATCCCGACGAGGATGAACTGGAGATCACCCTCGATGGCGAACCCTCCACCCTGGATGGCATCAAGGTGACCCTCAGCGCCACGCGCCTGCTGATCGAAATCGCCGCCGCCGATGCCGATGCGCTCAACGGCGACGATCACCTCGAGATCCAGCACCAGACCGACGCGGCCGACCTGGCCGAAGTCGAGCAAACCCTGAAAAATATTCTTGCCGGCACCGGCACCTATGTCAGCGAACTGGGCTGACAGCCGATTGGCTTGAAACATCCGCGATCAGAATCGACACAAAAAAGCACGAAGAGCTGGTTTAGAGTGTCCCGGTTTTTACTTCTGATCAGGAAAGTGGCATGAGCAAGTGGCTGAAAATTTCAGGGCTGGTGTTGGTGGTCGCTGTACTGGCGGCGGGGTCCTGGCTGATCTGGGGACTCGGCAAAGGCAATGCGCTTTGGCAGATTGTCGGCCAGCAATGCGTGCCCCATCAGCAGGACGCCCAGAACCCCGCGCCGTGCCTGAGGGTGGATCTGCAGCAGCACGTTGCCTTGCTCAAGGATCGCCAGGGCCCGCTGCATGACCTGACCATTCCCACTGACCGGGTCACCGGCATCGAGAGTCCGCTGCTGCTCGAGGACAATGCCTACGCCTTTTTCGCCAGTGCCTGGCAGCAACGTGGGCGCCTGTCCGCCGAAGCCGGCAAACCGATCAAGGACGAGTTTCTCTCGCTGGCCATCAACTCGCCGTATGGCCGCTCCCAGGGCCAACTGCATATCCATCTGGCCTGCCTGCGCCCCGGGATCTACCAGCAACTGGTCGAACAAGCCCCGCGGGTGACCCAGGCGTGGCAGCCCCTGGCGGTCAGGCTGAACGGCCATGAGTACCTGGCGAAACGCCTGAACGGCCAGGACCTGAAACAGGAAAACCCGTTCAAGGTGCTGGGTGAATATGCCCGACAACAGGGTGACAGCCTGTCCCACTATGGCCTGGCCCTGGTGGTAGCGCCCGGCGGTGACCTGTTGCTGCTGGCGAACCGTTTGAGCCTGGTCGGTTTCAGCCGCGGCTCCGCCGGCGAGATCCAGGACTATGGCTGCGCACTGGCCCAATAACCCGTAACGCGAGCGCCCCCCCGCCCAGTGAGAAATCGCCTGGGCGGGGCTGCTTACAGGAGATGATTCCCAACCAGGTAAGACTTTTCCTCAAAATCCATAAAAATCCCCATAGCCGTTAGTCGCCACCACCCCCGATGCATTAAAGTAACGCCCCCAGCCGTGACATTCATTCGAATGCCGTCGGCCACCCTCTCCAGGAACACTCATCGATGGAACATCGTGAAGCGCTGCTTGCGCTGCGAACCTTTCTCTCAGCCCAGATCCTCGGCCAGGAAAAACTCGTCGAGCGCCTGTTGATCGCCCTGCTGGCCGACGGTCACATACTGGTCGAAGGCGCCCCGGGCCTGGCCAAGACCAAGGCCATCAAGGAGTTGGCCGAAGGCATCGAAGCGCAGTTCCATCGCATCCAGTTCACCCCCGACCTGCTCCCGGCCGACATCACCGGCACCGAGATCTATCGCCCGGAAACCGGCAGTTTCGTGTTCCAGCAAGGCCCGATCTTCCACAACCTGGTGCTGGCGGATGAAATCAACCGCGCGCCGGCCAAGGTCCAGTCGGCCCTGCTGGAAGCCATGGCCGAACGCCAGGTCAGCGTCGGACGCAGTACCTACGACCTGTCGCCGCTGTTCCTGGTGATGGCGACCCAGAACCCGATCGAGCAGGAAGGCACCTACCCGCTGCCCGAAGCCCAGCTCGACCGCTTCCTGATGCACGTCAAGATCGGTTTCCCCGATGCCTCGGTCGAACGGCGCATCCTGCAACAGGCCCGGGGCGAAGCCCTGAACGGCGAAACCAAGCCCGAGCGCCGGGTCAGCCAACAGGCGATCTTCGCCGCGCGCAAGGAAATCCTCGGCTTGTACATGGCCGATGCGGTGGAGGAGTATCTGGTGCAACTGGTGATGGCGACCCGTACGCCGGCCAAGTTCGACCCGGAGATGGCCGAATGGATCGCCTATGGCGCCAGCCCTCGCGGCTCGATTGCCCTGGACCGTTGCGCGCGGGCCCATGCCTGGCTGGCCGGTCGCGATTTCGTCAGCCCCGAGGATATCCAGGCCGTGCTGTTCGACGTACTGCGCCACCGTATCATCCTGTCGTTCGAGGCCGAAGCCGCCGGGATCGACCAGGATCGGGTGGTGCAGCGCATCCTCGATGTCGTCGCCGTCGCCTGACCCGGACCATGATCGCGCCCCTGCCCGCCGAACCCGGTATCCGCACCACCCTCGCCGAACTGATCGAGATGCGCCATCGCGTGCGCGAAGTGCAGCTGTTCTCGACGCCGAGCCAGCGCAGCCCGCTGATCGGCCTGCACCACTCGAAACTGCGCGGGCGTGGGGTCGATTTCGACCAGGTGCGGGTCTACCAGGCCGGCGACGATGTGCGCACCATCGACTGGCGCGTCACCGCCCGCACCCAGGAACCCCATACCAAGCTGTTTCACGAAGAGCGCGAGCGGCCGATCTTCATTCTGGTGGAACAGAGCCGCCAGCTGTTCTTCGGCTCGGGGCTGACCTTCAAGTCGGTGCTCGCCGCCCAGGCCGCGAGCCTGATCGGCTGGGCCGCCCTGGGCCACAACGACCGGGTCGGCGGCCTGGTCTACGGCGACAACGAACACTACGAAATCAAGCCGCGGCGCAGCAAGCAAAGCCTGTTGCAACTGCTCAACCGCCTGGTGCGGGTCAACCACTCGCTGCACACCGAAACCGCCGCCGATCCCAATGCCCTGGGCCTGGCACTGATCCGCGCGCGCAAGGTGCTGCGCCCCGGCAGCCTGGTGATCGTGATCTGTGACGAGCGGGCCCTGAGCGATGCCGCCGAACAGCAACTCAGCCTGCTCTCGCGTCATTGCGACCTGCTGATGCTGCCGGTCTCCGATCCCCTCGACCATGCCCTCCCCGCCGCCGGCCTGTTGCGTTTTGCCGAGCGCGGCGCGCAGTTGGAACTCGACACCCTCAACCTGGAGCTGCGCCAGACCTACCGCGCCCAGGGTGAAGCACGGATTGCCCGCTGGGAGCTGCTGGCGCAGAAACTGCGGGTGCTGTTGATGCCCTTGAGCACCCAGAGCGAAATGGTCGAGCAGTTACGCGAGTACCTGAACCCCCAGCGACCGGGGAAACAACCATGAGCAGCCTGGAGCAACTGCAACCGCTGATCACCCCGCCGATCCAGGGTTTCTGGCCACCGGCACCGGGCTGGTGGCTGCTGCTGGCACTGATTCCGCTGCTGGGCGTCGGGCTCTGGTACCTGCGTCGCTTCCTGCCGGCCAAGCGCCCCGTCGCCCGCGCCGAACAGCCCCTGGACCCGGTGCGCCTGGCCGCCCTGGCGGAACTCGCGCAGTTGCCCAAGCCCTATGACGGCGCACCGGCCGGAGCCTGGCTGCAACAACTCAACGGCCTGCTCAAGCGCCTGTGCCGCAACCATTACCCCTACAGCCAGAGCCACACCCTCAATGGCCGTAAATGGCTGGCGTTCCTCGACAACCGCTGTCCAGCCGCCGGCCTGACCCGCTGGATGGTGCTGGTGGAAGGCGCCTACAAACCCGAATGCAAGCTCGACGACAAGGCCATCGCCGGGTTGAGCCAGGCGATCGACACCTGGATCCGCAAACATGTTTGAGTTCGCCTGGCCCTGGCTCTTTGCCTTGCTGCCGCTGCCCTGGCTGATGCGCATCCTGCTGCCGGTGGCCGACAGCGGTGAAGCATCGCTGAAGATCAGCTTTCTCGCCGACCTGGAAAGCCTGGCCCGCCGCCGCGCCCGGGTCAGCCTGCCGAGCTGGCGCCAGCAACTGCCGTTCATCCTGCTCTGGCTGCTGCTGTTATGCGCCGCCGCGCGGCCACAATGGCTGGGCGCCCCCTTGCCGCTGGCCGCCAGCGGTCGTGACCTGTTGGTGGCGGTGGACCTGTCCGGCTCCATGGAATACCCCGACATGCGTTGGCAGGACGAGGACATCAGCCGCCTGGGCCTGGTCCAGCACCTGCTCGGCGATTTTCTCGAGCACCGCGAAGGCGATCGCGTGGGCCTGATCCTGTTCGGCAGCAAGGCCTATGTGCAGGCTCCCCTGACCTTCGACCGACGCACCGTGCGCATCTGGCTGGATGAAGCGAAGATCGGCATCGCCGGCAAGAACACCGCCATCGGCGACGCCATTGGCCTGGCCATCAAGCGCCTGCGCCAGCGGCCTACGCAAAGCCGGGTGCTGATCCTGGTCACCGACGGCGCCAACAACGCCGGCGAAATCGATCCGATCACCGCCGCGCACCTGGCCGCCGAAGAAAGCGTGAAGATCTACACCATCGGCATGGGTGCCGATCCGCAACAAACCGGGACCCTGAGCATGCTCGGCCTGAACCCGAGCATGGACCTCGACGAGCCGGCGCTGAAGGAAATCGCCAGCATCACCGGCGGTCGCTATTTCCGTGCCCGCGACGGCCAGGAGCTGCAAGCCATCAAGGAAACCCTCGACCAGCTTGAACCTGTCGCCCAACAACCCACCCAGGCCCGCCCCGCCCGAGCGCTGTATCACTGGCCGCTCAGCTTGGCCCTGCTGATCAGCGTGTTGCTGGTGATCCGCGAACGCTGGCCGGACAACCTGCTGCAACGCTGGCTGGCACGCCGGCAGTTCCTGCCGCAGCGCCCGGAATGGCGCCAGCGCCTGGAACGCCTGCGTCTGCGGAGGCGTCGATGATCGAAGCCCTCTGGCCACACTGGTTCCGCCCTATCTCGCTGTTGGTCCTGCCGCTGCTGGGTTGGTTGCTGTGGCAACTCTGGCACCGGCAGAAGCGCGCCGGCCGCTGGCAGATGATCCTGCCGACGGCGTTCCATCGGGTCCTGCTCAATGGTGGCAGCCGCAACAGCAGCAAACTGCACCTGATCGCCCTCGGCCTGGGCTGGACTCTCGCCGCCCTGGCCCTGCTCGGGCCGAGCTGGCAGCGGGTCGAAGAGTCCACCCAGAAACCCTTGGACCCGCTGGTGGTGCTACTCGAGCTGACGCCGGACATGCTCGCCACCGACACCCCGCCAAATCGACTGGAACAGGCCCGGCGCAAACTGTTCGACCTGTTGCGCGCTCGCAGCGACTCGCAGACGGCGATCATCGTCTACGCCGGCAGCGCCCATACGCTGGTGCCGCTGTCCGATGACCTGGGCACCAGCCGCAATCTGCTGGACGCGATCAAACCCTCGATCATGCCCGAGGAAGGCCATCGCGCCGACCTCGCAGTAAAAAAGGCCCTGACCCTGCTCGAACGTGGCGCCCTGGGCGAAGGCCGGCTGCTGCTGATCGGCTCGTCCCTCAGCGAACAGGAACGCCAAGGCATCCGCCAGGCCCTGGACGGCAAGCCCCACAGCCTGCTGATCCTCGGGATCGGCACCCGCGATGGTGCGCCGGTGGCCCAGGAGAACGGCGGTTTCCTCAAGGACGACCAGGGCACGATCCTGGTGCCGCATCTCGACAGCCAGAGCCTGAAGGACTTCGCCGGCGAAATCGGCGGCCGCTACCGCCAGGCCCGCCTGGACGACAGCGACCTGCGCGGCCTCGGTCTGCTGGACGGCCCGCGCCACCTGCGCAAGGACGGCCAGACCGTACAGCTCGACAGCTGGGCCGACCAGGGCTACTGGTTGCTGTTGCCGCTCCTGCTGCTGGCCGCCTGTGCCGGACGGCGTGGCTGGTTGTTCTGCCTGCCACTGTTCTTCCTGTTCCCACAGCCGAGCCAGGCCTTTGAGCTGAGGGATCTATGGTTGCGGCCAGACCAACAGGGCCAGCAGTTGCTTGAGCAAAAGCGCCCGCTCGAAGCGGCACAACATTTCGAGGACCCGCAATGGCAAGGCCTGGCCCTCTATGAAGCCGGCGACTACGCCGCCGCCGCGAAGAAGTTTGCCGAAGGCGACGATGCCAACGCCCACTACAATCGGGGCAACGCCCTGGCCCGCAGCGGCGAGCTGGAAGCAGCGCTGGACGCCTACGAACAGGCCCTGGAACGTCAGCCGGACTTGCGACCAGCCTTGCAGAACCGGACACTGGTGGAAGAGTTGCTCAGGGAAAAACAGGCCAAGCCACCGGTTGAGCCAAGCAAGCCCGCCGACGCCGCCACAACCGGCAACGAACAAAACGCCGCGCAATCGGCCCCGGCCGGGACGAATTCGTCCAGTACTGCCACGGCGCAGTCCGCGCCCCAGGAACAGAACCCGGCGACCGACAACCAGCCGCCGGACGCCCAGGCCAGCCAAGCGGGCAATCAACCCGGCGGCAACGAGGTACCCGGCAGCGAGCTGGGCGACGAACAGACCACCCATCCGCCCTTGCGGGCCGCCGCCGATATCATCGACGGTGAACGCCACCAGGCGTTGGAACAATGGCTGCGACAGATCCCCGATGACCCGGGAGAACTGCTGCGGCGCAAATTCTGGTACGAACAACAGCTCCATCAGGACAAGACCCGATGACCCTGCGCTTCTCCCTGTTCCTTACGCTGCTGCTCTGCGCCAACCTGTCGGCCCATGCCGAGGGCTTGCTGGCCAGCGTCGACCGCACGCGCCTGAACTCTGGCGAGTCGGTGGAACTGACCCTCGAATCGAAGGATGTCACCCAGTTCGGCAAACCCGACCTGGCCCCGCTGGACCCGCAGTTCGAAGTGCGCGGCACCCGCCAGGTCAACCAGTTGACCACCCTGGGCGGCGAAAGCCAGGCCACCACGCGCTGGATCGTCACCCTGACGCCAAAGGCAAACGGCAACGTGACGATCCCGGAATTGCACCTGGGCGAACTCAGCAGCGAGCCGATCACCCTGCAGGTGCTGCAAGGCGAGGACCAGGCCGCGGCCAGCAACCTGGCGCCGGTGTTCATCGACGCCAGCCTCGACCAGGACAGCGTCTACGTCCAGGCCCAGGCCGTGCTGACCCTGCGCATCTATCACTCGGTGTCGCTGTATGACGACAGCAGCCTCACCCCCTTGCAGATCCCCGATGCCCGTATCGAGCAGTTGGGCGAGTCGCGCACTTACGAAAAGCTGATCAATGGCGTGCGCCATGGCGTGATCGAGTGGCGTTATGCGATCTACCCGCAGCACAGCGGTGAACTGACGATCCCCGCGCAGGTGTTTACCGCCACCCTGGTGGACGCCCAGCCGAATCAAAACCAGGGCCAGGTGCCCCAGGGCGCCAAACCCGGCAAATTGACGCGCGTCAGCTCCGAGCAGATGCGCTTGCAGGTCAAACCCCAGCCCGATACCTGGCCCGCCGACGTGCCGTGGCTGCCGGCCCGCAGCCTGAGCCTCAGTGAAAGCTGGAGCCCGGAACCGGATCACAGCCAGGTCGGCGACTCCCTGACCCGCAGCCTGACCCTCAAGGCCGAAGGGCTCTCCAGCGGGCAACTGCCGCCGCTGCCGGCGACCACCCTCAATGGCTTGCGGCGCTACCCGGACCAGGCGCAACTGAGCAACCAGAACACCGAACGCGGCCTGATCGGCACCCGCGAAGAACGTGAGGCGCTGGTGCCGACCCACAGCGGCAGCTTCGACCTGCCGGCGGTGGAAGTGACCTGGTGGAATACCCATGAAGAGCATATGGAGCGCAGCACACTGCCGGCGCGGACCCTGCAAGTGGCGAACAACCCGAGCCTGGCGGTGGACACGCCGGTGAGCAGTGCCGCCAACAACACGCCGCCGCAACCGCCGCTGCTGTGGGCCTGGAAGCTCAGCACGCTGATCCTCGCCTGCACCACCCTGCTGGGTTTCGGCCTGTGGTGGCGGGCCCGCTCGCAGCCGGCGGTGCACCGCGCCGCCCAGACCGGCCCGAGCCCACGGACGCTGCTCGACGACCTCAAACGGACCTGCCTGGCCAACGATCCCCAGGCCACCCGCCAGGCCCTGGATGCCTGGGCCCGGCAGCAACCGGAAACCCTGGCCGACATGGCCGCGCGTTTTGTCACCCTGTCCGATGCCCTGGACGGCCTCAATGGCGCGCTCTACAGCGAAAGCGGCCAATACTGGCAGGGTGAGGAACTGTGGCGGGCGATCCGCGCGATCCCGGTCGCCGAGCGCGTCCAGGACCCGGCCAGCGACAGCAGTCTGCCGCCGCTCTACCCCAAATAATCGATAAGTTGGAGTTTGCCTTGCGCCTGTTTCACACCTCCGACTGGCACCTCGGCCAGAACCTTCATGGCCAGGAGCGAGATTTCGAACACGCCTGTTTTCTCACCTGGCTTCTGGCCCAACTCAAGCAACAGCAGCCCGATGTCCTGTTGATCGCCGGCGATATCTTCGACACCGTCAACCCGCCGGTCAAAGCCCAGGAGCGCCTCTACGACTTTATCGTCAGCGCCCACGAACAACAGCCGCTGCTGACCATCGTGATGATTGCCGGCAACCACGACTCCGGTTCCCGTATCGAACTGCCCGCGCCGCTGATGCGCCGACTGCGCACCCACGCCGTGGGCCGGGTGCTGTGGCTCGACGATGGCGAGCTGGACAGTGAACGCCTGCTGCTGCCATTGCCCGCCGCGAACGGTGAAATCGCCGCCTGGTGCCTGGCCCTGCCCTTTCTGCGGCCCGCCGAAGTCACCGGCACGCAGTTGGGTGACCACTACCTGAAGGGTATCGGCGAGGTGCATCGCCGACTGATCGCCGCGGCCAACGCCAAGCGCCAGCCGGGCCAGGCCCTGGTCGCCATCAGCCACGCACATATGGCCGGCGGCTCGATCTCCGAGGATTCGGAGCGCAGCCTGATCATCGGCAGCGCTGAGGCTCTGCCGGCAAGCCTGTTCGACGCCAGTGTCAGCTATGTCGCCCTTGGCCATCTGCACAAGCCGCAGAAGGTCAACGGCGAGGAACGTATTCGCTACTGCGGCTCACCAATTCCTCTGTCGTTCTCGGAAATCGCCTACCAACACCAGATCCTCGACATCGTCCTCGACGGCGAAACCCTGGTCAGCGTCGACAGCCGCCTGATCCCCCGTACCGTGAACCTGCAACGCCTGGGCCCGGCGCCATTTGCCGAGATCCTCGAACAGCTGGCGCAACTGCCGGATGTCGACCTGCTGGCCGACCTGCAACGCCAACCCTGGCTGGAAGTGCGAGTACGCCTGGATGAGCCGCAGCCGGACCTGCGCCAGCAAGTGGAAACCGCCCTGCAAGGCAAGGCCGTGCGCCTGGTGCGGATCGCCGCCGAGTACGCCGGCTCAAACGGGGGTGAAGGCGAAACGGACAACGAGCGACTGATCAATCTCGATCAGCTCAGCCCGCAGGAACTGTTCAGCCGTGCCTGGCAGGACAGCTACGGCAACCCGGTGGACGAAGCGACCCTCAATGACTTTGCCCTGCTGTTGCAGGAAGTCCAGTTGGAGGGCGAACAGCCATGAAGATCCTCGCCATCCGCCTGAAAAACCTGGCCTCCCTTGCCGGCCCCTTCGAACTGGACTTCACCGCCGAGCCCCTGGCCAGCGCCGGCCTGTTCGCCATTACCGGCCCCACCGGCGCCGGTAAAAGTACCCTGCTCGATGCCTTGTGCCTGGCCTTGTTCGGCGCCGTACCCCGGCTGAACAATGCGTCGCGCGATGCCAAGGTGCCGGACGCCGATGGCGAGATCGGCACCGGCGACCCACGCACCCTGTTGCGTCGCGGCACCGGCGCAGGCTATGCCGAAGTGGATTTTGTCGGTATCGACGGCCGCCGCTACCGCGCACGCTGGGAAGCCAACCGCGCCCGGGACAAAGCCGGCGGCAAGTTGCAGGCCAGCCGCCAGAGCCTGCGCGATCTGGACAGCGACCAACTGCTGGCCAGCCAGAAAGGCGAATACAAGACCCTGCTGGAAAGCCGCCTGGGCCTGAACTTCGAACAGTTCACCCGTGCCGTGTTGCTGGCCCAGAGCGAGTTCAGCGCCTTTCTCAAGGCTGACGACAACGAGCGTAGCGAACTGCTGGAAAAGCTTACCGATACCGCGCTCTATACCCGCCTCGGCCGGCGTGCCTTCGACAAGACCAAGCAGGCCCGCGAGGCCCACAAGCTGTTGCTGGACCAGGCCGGTGGCATCGCGCCCATGGACGCTGAAGCACGGGTCGAGCTGGATCGACAATTCGGTGAAGCCCAACAGCAACTCAAGACCGGGCAAGCCCAGCTCAAGCAGCTTGAGCTACAGCACACCTGGCTCAAGGAACTGCTGCAACGGCAGGAACAACACCAGGCCGCCGCCGAGCAACTGCAAGGCGCTGAACAAGACTGGCAGGCCCATGGCGCCGAGCGCCAGCAACTCGCCCGCCTGGAACAACTGGCGCCACAACGGCATCAGTTCGCCCGTCAGCGCCAGTTGAACGAACAGCTGGCGCCACTGGCCACGCAGATCCGGCAGCATCTGGACCAGCAGGCCGACTTGCAGGCCCGTCAGCAGCAGCTTGAACAGAGCCGGTCGAATGCCCATACCCAGTTGAGCGAAGCCCTGGCCCGGCAAAGCGATAGCGCGCCACTGCTACGCCAGGCCTTCGATGAACAGGCCACGCTGACCCACCTGGGCAAGGACCTGGACGATGCCGAGGGGCAGAAGCAGGCTACCGAGCAGTCCAGTACCGGAGGCCGCGCGCAGCTCACCTCACTGTTGGAGCAACAACAGCAGGTCGCCACGCGCCTGGAGCAAATCGCCGAACAGTTGCGGCACAGCGCCGCCCTCGCCCCGTTGAGCGAGGCCTGGAACGCCTATCGCGATCGCTTGCAACAGTTGATGCTGATCGGCAATCGACTGAACCAGGGCCAACGCGAGCTGGAGCAGTTGCAGGCACGGGTCGCCCACACCGACCAACAGCTTGCTGAGCAGCGTGGCGCGCTCGAAGTGCTGTACAGCGAAGCCGGAGCGGAACCGGCCGCTGTCAGCGAACAGATCCAGATTCTCGGCAGCCTGCTGCAGGACAATCGCAAGCAACTGCGCGCCTTCGAAGAACTGCAACGACTGTGGAGCCGCCAGCGCGAGCTGGACCAGCGCACCCAGCAGTTGCAGGAACGGCAGCAGAACGCCCAGCAGCAACGCGATGAACTCAACCGCGAAGGCCTGCAGGCACGGGATGAACTCAAGGTCGCCGAACAGGCCCTGACGATTACCCGGCAGTTGCTTGAACGCCAGCGCCTGGCCCGCAGCGCCAGCGTCGAAGAACTGCGCGGACAGTTGCAGGACAACCAGCCCTGCCCGGTATGCGGCAGCCATGAACATCCCTACCATCAACCCGAGGCGCTGTTGCAGAGCCTGGGTCGTCACGACGAGAGCGAAGAGGCCGCCGCACGGCAGGCCGTCGACACGCTGACGGAAAAGCTCAACCAACTGCGGGAAAAGGTCGGCGGGCTGATTGCCCAGCAGAAAGAACTGCTCACCCAGCAGGAACAACTGGCCCAGCAGCATCAGGAACTGGCGCCGAGCCTGCAAGCCCATCCGCTGCACAGCGCGCTACTGGAACAGGATGGCGCTCGCCGCGAGGCCTGGCTCAACCAGCAGTTGCACCAGTTGCAGCAGAACATCGGCCAGGACGAGCAACGGCAAACCGCCCTGCTCACCCTGCAACAGGATGCCGCGCGGCTCCAGCAACAATTGCAGGCCGCCACCGAAGCCAGCCAGGCCGCGCGCCAGCACTTGCTCGATCAGCAACGCCAGATGGGTGCCGATCAGGAACGACTGGAACAGGAACTGGGCACCTTCGCCAGCCTGCTGCCGGACGAGACCCTGCAAGGCCTGCGCAAGGATCCGGCGGCGACCTTCATGCAGCTCGATCAACAGGTCGCGCAACGTCTCGGTCAGTTGGAACAGCAGCGCGAGGAGCAGCAGGAACAGCGCGAGCGCCAGGAAAAAATCGAACTGGAGCAAGTTCGTCAGCAAACCCGAGAACAGCAATTCGAAGAGCTGAAACAACGTTGCGCCGCACTCCTTGAGCAGCAGCAGGCCAGCCAGCTCAAGCTGGTCGGCCTGATCGGCGAACACGCCAGCGTCGAAGCCTGGCAGCAGCAGATGGACCAGGCGGTGGAGCATGCGCGGCAGGCCGATGCTTCGGCCAACCTGCAGTTACAGGAACTCGGTAGTCAACTGATCCAGCTCGGCGCCGACATCAAGGCCCGCCAGGAACGCCGGCAGGCCCTGGAACAGGAAAGCCTGGAACTGGCGCAACAAGTCGCGGACTGGCGTGCCCGCCACCCGGAACTGGACGACGCCGGACTTGAGCAACTGCTGGCCTGCGACGATGAACATGTCAGCCAACTGCGCCAGCAATTACAAGTCAGCGAAAAAGCCGTCGAGCAAGCCCGGGTGCTGCTGCAGGAGCGGGAGAAACACCTTCAGCAGCATCAAGCCCAGCACAATGGCAACCTCGACGCGCCAGCACTGGACGCCGCCTTGAGCGATCTGCAAACCCAGCTGATTGCCAGTGAACACCACTGTGCGGAACTGCGCGCGCAACAAACCGAAGACCAGCGCCGCCAGGACGCCAACCAGGAGCTGCAACAGCGGATCACCGAGGCCAACAACGAGTATCAGCGCTGGGCACGCCTGGACGCGCTGATCGGCTCGGCCACCGGCGATCGCTTTCGCAAACTGGCCCAGGCCTACAACCTCGACCTGCTGGTGCACCATGCCAACGCGCAATTGCGCCAACTGGTGCGGCGTTATCGCCTCAAGCGTGGCGGCAGCATGCTCGGGTTGTTGGTGATGGACACGGAAATGGGCGACGAACTGCGTTCGGTGCATTCGTTGTCCGGCGGCGAAACCTTCCTGGTCTCGCTGGCCCTGGCCCTGGGCCTGGCGTCGATGGCTTCGAGCACGCTGAAGATCGAATCGCTGTTTATCGACGAAGGCTTCGGCAGCCTTGACCCGGAATCCCTGCAACTGGCGATGGATGCGCTGGACGGCCTGCAAGCCCAGGGCCGCAAGGTCGCGGTGATTTCCCATGTGCAGGAAATGCACGAGCGGATACCGGTGCAGATTCAGGTACGCCGCCAAGGCAACGGGCTGAGCACCCTGGAGGTGAAATGACGCCGGCCACGCTGTATTCGTTCCGCCGCTGTCCTTACGCCATGCGCGCACGCATGGCGCTACGTTATTCGGGGGTGGCGGTAGAGATCGAGGAAGTCAGCCTCAAGAACAAGCCGGCGCGGATGCTGGAATTGTCGAGCAAGGGCACGGTGCCGGTGCTGGCGTGTGCTGATGGGCGGGTGATCGAACAGAGCCTGGAGATCATGCACTGGGCGCTGGCCCAGCATGATCCGCAGGATTGGTTGCTCGGCAGCGATCCCGTGACGGCACAGGCCACGGGGCTGCTGATCGAAGAGAATGATACGGTTTTCAAACGGTGGCTGGACCGCTACAAGTACGCGGTGCGCTACCCGGAGTTCCCCATGGAGCACTATCGGGAACAGGGCGGGCAATTTCTCTTGAAACTGGACGGTCTGCTTGCGCGTAACGGCCATCTGTTGGCCGAACACCTGAGCCTGGCGGACATTGCAGTCGCACCTTTCGTGCGTCAATTTGCCCATGTGGATCAGGTGTGGTTTGCGCAAGCGCCGTACAAACATCTACAGAGCTGGCTGGAACAGTTCCTGGCATCGGAACTGTTCAACTCCGTCATGGCCAAGCCCTGACAGGGGCCTGTTCACTTGAAAGCGCTCAATCTGAAACCTGCAACATAACCCGAACCTGGACACATACCTTGTGGGAGTGGTGTGGGAGCGGTGCTTGCCAGCGAAGCTTTTGGTGGCCCCAAGGGCCTCTTCGCGACGGTCCAAACTCCCACAAGGTATGTGTCCAGGCGTCGGTGCTCAGTGCTGGGCTTTGTGATCCAGGGCGGCATAGAAGTTGGCGCTCTGTTGCAGGTATTTCTGGGTGTAGCTCTGGGTGTGGCTTTTAGGGCTGTTGATTTCCACGTTGGCGCTGGCAGGCAGGGCTACGGTGGCGGAAACAGCGGAAGCGGCGATGATGGAGAAAAGATTGAAGTTCATGATGGTAACCCTCGATGTCAGTTGGCTTGCTTGCCCTTTCAGGCCGTGAGTCAAAAGTACATCCGAGGGTGGACATCGTTGAAATTCATTGCAGCAGTAGCGGATATCAGCGTCATTAATAGAAGCGCAAGTGCCTGATTCATCAGGGGCTGCGGTCTATTGTCGCAGCGCGCGCACCTCGGAGGACGAGGTGAACCGATGCAGCTGACGCCTTACTCTTCTTCGTCGCGACCGGTGAAGGCGCTCATGCAGACCAGCCGATGCTCGCTGTAGTCGTCGCTCAGGGTCCAGCTTTGCAGGGCCTCGTCGAAAGTCGCCGCTTCAAGCTGGGCACGGGTGAAACTCCAGCGTTTTTCGGCCCGGCCATCCATGCATTCGATCAACAGGCGGCTGTCGTCGAGGGTGAAATCGAAGGCGTGCAGGCCGTCGACTTCAAGCATGTTGCTGGTTTCGAGGGCATTGAGCAGGGTGTCGGTTGCAGCGGTCATGGTGTTCTATCGTGTTTGGGGAAGTGCTCATGATAGGCGATATTGCCCTGGGGCCGGGTGATCGTTTATCACGATCACCCGGCCATCCGCCTCCTCAATGGGAAAACAACGACCCGCCCACCTTGCCCGCCAGCTTCTCCGGCTTGATCAGGAACCGCGCCAGCGCCGGCAGCAGCCACAACGCGCCGAACATGTTCCAGAGCAGCATGAAGGTCAGCATCAGCCCCATATCGGCCTGGAACTTGATCGCCGAGAAGATCCAGGTGCAGACCCCGATCGCCAGGCACAGGCCGGTGAACAACACCGCCTTGCCGGTGGATTTCAGCGTCTGGTAATAGGCTTCCTGCAATGGCAGCCCGGCACGCAGGAAGCTTTCCAGGCGACTGTAGATGTAGATGCCGTAGTCCACGCCAATCCCCACACCCAGCGCCACCACCGGCAAGGTCGCGACCTTCACGCCAATGCCCATGAACGCCATCAACGCATTACCCAACACCGAGGTCAGCACCAGCGGCAGAACGATGCACAGGGTCGCCGCCCAGGAGCGGAAGGTGATCATGCACATGGTCGCCACGCAGACGTACACCAGGATCAGGATGGTCAGTTCCGACTCCTTGATCACTTCGTTGGTGGCCGCCTCGATCCCGGCGTTACCCGCGGCAAGAAGGAATTCCAGGCCGTCCTTGTTGTTCTCCTTGGCGAAGTCCTGCACCGCATGCACCGCACGGTCGAGGGTCGCGGCCTTGTGGTCGTTGAGGAACACCAGCACCGGCGCCAGCGAGCAATTGTTGTTGTACAGGCCATCGGCCCGGGAGATGGAGTTGTTCAGCACATCCGGGTTGCGCGACAGGGTTTCCCATTTCAGGTTGCCTTCGTTCATGCCCTTGATCATCTGCTTGGACACGGTCACCAGGGAAATCGCCGACTGCACGCCCTCGGTGTTCTGCATCTTCCACATCAGTTCATCGATGGGCGCCATCGCCTCATAGTGCGAACAGCCCTCGGGCGGGGTCTTGACCATCACCACCAGCACATCGGAGCTGGTGGAGTAGTTGTTGATGATAAAACTGTTGTCCTTGTTGTAGCGCGAGTCGGGACGCAGCTCCGGCGCGCCCTGGTCGAGGTCGCCGATCTTCAGGTTCTGCCCGTACCAGAGGCCGCCGCCCAGGGCCAGCAGGGCCAGGACGATGGACACCGGGGCGACCCTGGGGCTGGCGAAGTTCGCCAGCAGGCGCCAGAACGGATGCTCGCGGGTCGCATCCTTCTTGCTGCGCTCGACCGCCCGCTTGCTGATGCCGACATAGGAGATGGCCACCGGCAGCAGGATCAGGTTGGTGAACACGATCACCGCCACGCCGATGGAAGCGCCGATGGCCAGTTCGCGGATCACGCCGATATCGATGATCAACAGGGTGATAAAACCCACGGCGTCGGCGAGGATCGCGATCATCCCCGGCAGGAACAGTTGCCGGAAGGTCCGTCGCGCCGCCGTCAGGGCGTTGTCGGCGTCGCTGGACTGCAAGGCGATGCCGTTGATCTTCTGTACGCCATGGGAGATCCCGATGGCGAAGATCAGGAACGGCACCAGCATCGAGTACGGGTCCAGGCCGAAGCCGAACGCGTGCATCAGCCCCAGTTGCCAGACCACCGCCACCAGGGTGGTGCTCAATACGGCGACGGTGCTGCGGATGCACCGGGTGAACCAGTACAGCAGCACCAGGGTGATAACGAAGGCGACGCCGAAGAACAGCACCACCATGACCAGGCCATCGATCAGGTCACCGACTTTCTTGGCGAAACCGACGATATGCACCTTCACATTGGGGTTCTGTGCTTCGAACTTGTCGCGGATCTTTTCTTCGAGCTGGTGGGAGAACTTCTGGTAGTCCAGTGCCAGCAACTTGCCCTGGTCCTTAGGGTCGGGGTAGGACTCCAGCAGCGGGATATCGACGATGCTCGACTTGAAGTCGTTGGCCACCAGGCGTCCGACCTGGCCGGACTTGAGCACATTGTTGCGCAGCTTTTCGAGACTGTCGGCCGAGCCGTTGTAGCTCTGCGGGATCACTTCGCCGCCGGCAAAGCCCTCCTCCGTCACCTCGGTCCAGCGCACGCTGGGGCTCCACAGGGACTTGAGGCCGGAGCGGTCGACACCCGGAATGTAGAACACCTCGTCGTTGACCTGACGCAGGGTCTCCATGTAGTCCTTGGTGAAGATATCGCCGTCCTTGGCCTCTACCGAAATCCGCACGGTGTTGCCCAGGTTGGCGAGGTCGTTGCGGTGCTCCATCATCTTTTCAATGAACGGATGCTTGAGCGGAATCATTTTTTCGAAGCTGGTGGACGGCCGGATCAGCGTGGCCTGCCAGAACAGGAAGACACTGACCAGCAGGCAGATAACGATCACTGCCGGGCGGTTGTTGAAAATCAGGCGCTCGAGAAACGTCGCCTTGTCTTGATGATGACTTTGCTGACTGCTCATACATTCCCGCCTTTCTTGTTATTGGCCCAGCTCAGCGCCCGTGGGCGTGGTGGTGTGGGCGCCGCCCTGGCCGACGAGGATCAGGTTGCCGTTGCCGGCCGCCGTCACTGCCGACAGGGAAATCCGGTCGGGACGGTTGAACACGCTGAAGGTCACGCCGTCATCGGTGCTGCGGATCACGCTGCCGCCGTTGCCGACGATCACCAGCGAACCGTCATCCAGCAAGGTCGCGCCGGACAGGCCGAACTCCAGGGCGCCACGGGCGGCCTTGAGTTCCACCGGTTCCCAGCTGCTGCCGAAGTCAGTGGAGCGGTAGAGGTTGCCGCGCAAGCCGTAGGCCAGCAACGTGGAGGGTTGAGCGGTGCCGATCACGCCGAACAACGAACCCTGGTAAGGGCCGTCGACGTGTTCCCAGGTCTGGCCCCAGTCGGCGGAGCGGAACATGCTGCCCTGTTCGCCCACGACGAACAGCCCGGCATCCTTGACCGCGGCGATGGCGTTGAGGTGGAACTGATCGGGGTTGTCGATGCGGTCGCTGACGTTTTCCCAGTGCTGGCCGCCGTCGGTGGTTTCCAGCAGGGCCCCGTAGGCGCCCACGGCAAAGCCGGTGCGGGCGTCCTTGAACCAGAGGTCGAGCAACGGCGCTTCGCGCTTGAGGTCCTGGAACTGGCGGGTCCAGGTGGCGCCGCCGTCGCTGCTGGCGAGAATCTGCGCGTCGTGGCCGACGGCCCAGCCGTGCTGGTCGTCGACGAAATAGACCGCGGTGAGCATCTGCCGGGTCGGGACCTTGGCCTGGGTCCAGTGGCCGCCCTGGTCGTCGGAGAAGAGGATGTGCCCGCGATCGCCGACGGCCACCAGCCGCTTGCCGGCATGCACCACGTCGAGCAGCAGGCTCTTGATGGCCTTGGAGGATTCGATGGAGTAGACGGTGTCGGCAGTGGTGGACGCTGCCGCGTATGCGCTGGCCGGCAGTGCCGCCAGTCCCGACAGCGAAAGCGCCGCCACCAGCAATGCCGTACCGCGCCATGTCGGCGGACAGCCAGAACCCGTAGGCCTCACAGGCTCATTCATAGACCTTTCTCCCCATTATTATTGTCAGGTCATCCAACCTATCAGGGCGCCTTCGAGGGCATTTTCATGACGGCCGGTTCGTCTGAAACCGGCAATCTAGAGCCCCTTCTAAAGCTGGAGCTATCCTATCGGGCTTTGGAATCGTCTGACAATCGACGCCACGTTATCTTTTGTTAACCCGGGGCGTTGAGGGGGAGCCTGAATGATGGGGCATCAGGTGAGGTGATGAACAAAGGCCACGAGCGTGGCCTTTGGCGGAAATCCACGGTGCGGCGACGGTCCCGCTGGCTGAATGCGATCAACTGTAGGAGCAGGGCTTGCCCGCGAAGCTTTTAGCGCCCTCAAGGACGCCTTCGCGGGCAAGCCCTGCTCCTACAAGGATAGGTGTCTGCCGTTAGGACGTGATCAGGCCAGGCTTTTGCTGACAACCTCGTACACATCGGCCGACAACTCGCCCGAACCGCGAATCCGCTCCAGCTCGGCCTTCATCAAGGCCTGGCGGGCGTCGTCATACTTGCGCCAGCGGGTCAGCGGCGCCAACTGCCGGGAAGCGATCTGCGGGTTCAGCGCATTGAGCTGGATCACCAGGTCCGCCAGGAAGCGATAACCTGAACCGTCCGCCGCATGGAAGTTGATCAGGTTCTGCCCGGCAAAGGCACCGATCAACGCCCGCACCTTGTTCGGGTTCTTGATGGTGAACGCCGGGTGTTCCATCAACGCCTTGACCCGCTGCAAGCCACCCGGCAACGGGCTACCGGCCTGGACGCTGAACCACTGGTCCATGACCAGCGGATTGTCCTTGAAGTGCTCGGCGAAACTGGCCAGCGCCAACGCCTTCTCGGCCTCGAACGGCGAGTTCACCAGCACCGCCAGGGCGGTCAGGCGTTCGGTCATGTTGTCGGCGCTTTCGAACTGCTCCAGGGTCGCCGCCAGCACTTCAGGCTTGCCGCTGAGCATCAGGTACGACAGCGCGATATTCTGCAGGGCACGCCGGGCGAAATGCTCGTTCTCGGCCACGTAAACCGTGGTTTTCGACACCGCGCGATTGGCCTGGTAACGCTGCCACAAACCGTCGAACAACTGCTCGGCCAGCTGCCGGCGAACGAATTCGCGAGCGGTGTGGATCGCCTCGACATCCGCCACTTCGCTGATCTCGGTGAGGTAGGCCTCGCCCGGCAACGAGAGCATTTCAGCAACCATCGCCTGATCAAGCTGCTCGTTGCCCAGCACGCTGCGCAAGGCCGTGACCAGACGCGGATCAAGCACCAGTGTTTCACCCTTCTGATGCTGGGCGATCAGTTCCTGCAACACCTGCACCGACAATTGCTGGCCGGCGTCCCAACGGTTGAAACCGTCGCTGTCGTGCTGCATCAGGAACATCAACTGGTCGCGGTCGTAGGGGAAGCTCAGCTTCACCGGCGCCGAGAAACCCCGCAGCAGCGATGGCAGCGGCTTGGCGGCGATGCCGACAAAGGTAAAGGTCTGTTCGGCTTCGGTCACCGAGAGCACACGGCTGGTGGCGCCGGCGGCCGCTTCACCCGTCAGTTGCAGGGCGATTTCAGCGCCCTGGGCATCCAGCAGGCCGATCTCCACCGGAATCACGAACGGCAGCTTTTCCTGCTTGTCCGGGGTCTGCGGGCAGCTCTGGCGGAAGGTCAGGCTGTAGGTCCTGGCGCTCGCATCGTAGCTTTCGCTGACGGCAAGACGCGGTGTACCGGCCTGGCTGTACCAGCGCTTGAACTGGCTGAAGTCGACGCCATTGGCATCCTCCATGGCCTTGACGAAATCGTCGCAGGTCACGGCGTGGCCGTCATGGCGTTGGAAATACAGGTCGCTGCCTTTGCGGAAACCTTCGGCACCGAGCAAGGTGTGGATCATGCCGACCACTTCCGAACCCTTCTCGTATACGGTCAGGGTGTAGAAGTTGGAGATCTCGATAAAGCTGTCCGGGCGCACGGCGTGGGCCATGGGGCCGGCGTCTTCGGCGAACTGGTGGGTGCGCAGGTAGGCGACATCCTGGATACGCTTGACCGTGGCCGAGTTCATGTCGGCGGAGAAGCCCGCATCGCGGAACACCGTGAAGCCTTCCTTGAGCGACAGCTGGAACCAGTCGCGGCAGGTCACGCGGTTGCCCGACCAGTTGTGGAAGTATTCATGGGCGACGATAGCCTCGACCCGCTGGTGCGCGGCGTCGGTGGCGGTTTCAGCCCGGGCCAGCACGGCGCTGGAGTTGAAGATATTGAGGCCCTTGTTCTCCATGGCGCCCATGTTGAAGTCGTTGACCGCGACGATCATGAAGATATCCAGGTCGTACTCCCGACCATAGACTTCCTCGTCCCAGCGCATGGACTTCTTCAGGCTGTTCATGGCGTGCTGGCACTTGTCGATATTTTCCGGCTCGACATAGATACGCAGCGCGACGTCGCGACCGCTCATGGTCGCGAAGCTGTCTTCGACACACCACAGGTCACCCGCCACCAGGGCGAACAGGTAGGCCGGTTTCATGAACGGGTCTTCCCAGGTCGCCCAGTGCCGACCGTCGTCCTGGGGCCCATTGCCCACCGGGTTGCCGTTGGACAACAGCACCGGGTAGCGATGCTGCTCGGCGATCACCGTGGTGGTGAACTTGCTCATCACGTCCGGGCGGTCGAGGTAGTAGGTGATCTTGCGGAAGCCTTCGGCCTCGCACTGGGTGCAGAACATCGAGCCGGACTTGTACAGGCCTTCCAGGGCGGTATTGGTTTCCGGGTGGATCTTCACGCTGGTATCGACGCTGAAGTGCTCGCTGCCCGGGTGCAGGGTCAGGTGGCTATCGTCGATCTGGTAGTCGTTGCTCGACAACACGCGGTCGTCGAGTTGCACCGACAGCAGTTCCAGCAGTTGGCCATCCAGCACCAGCGGCGGCAGACCGGCACCGGCAGCCGGGTTGCGGCGCATCACCAGCTGCGCATGGACCAGGGTATGGTCCTCGAACAACTCGAAGGTCAGGTGCGTCTCGTCGATCAGGTAGTCCGGTGCCTGATAGTCCTTCAGATAAATCATCTTCGGTTGTTCGGTGCGCATGAGGGTGTCCTTTTACTGATGCACGGCGAGCTGGTAAGCCGTGTATTTACGGATATTGATCACGCCGGTGTCAAAGATCAGGTACTGGCCCTTGATCCCCATCAACGTGCCTTCGGCAATCGGGTCTTTGTCCAGGTTGAAGCTGACCACCTTGGTCGGGTAGTGCTCGATCGGATAGCGGATCTCCAGCGGCTCGACATCATGCACCGGCTGGATCGCCTGCAGACCGAAACGCGCCTGCAAGGCCGTGAAGCCCTCGGCACAGGATTCGAACAGTTGATCACGCACCGCCTTGAGGTCCACCGCCGGCGCATCGCCCTTGAGCAAGGCGCGCCAGTTGGTCTTGTCGGCCACCTGGCTGCGAAACAGGTCCTCGACGAAACCGGACTGCTGGCGGGTCGCCACACGGACAATCGGCAGCGCCTGACTGGCGCCCTGGTCGAGCCAGCGGGTCGGCAACTGGGTGGCACGGGTGATGCCGACCTTGATCCCCGACGAATTGGCCAGGTAGACCACGTGGTCGGTCATGCAGAATTTTTCGCCCCAGGACGGTTCGCGGCAAGTGCCGGCGTCGTAATGGCAGCGCTCGGGACTCATGATGCAGGTGTCGCACTGGGCCAGCTTGGTCATGCACGGGTAGCAATAACCCTGGCTGAAGCTGGTCTTGGTCTTGCGTCCACAATGGGTGCAATGAATCGCCCCGAGGAATTCCAGGCGCAGCTTCTGGCCGATCAACGGATTGACCGGCACCTCGCTGTCACCCAGGCGAAAGGCGTACTGCACATCCGCGCCTTCAAGGCGCGTCGACATCTTGCTGATTGCACCGCGGCCAAGCTCGATCAATGGATGGCATCCGACTTGAACAGGATGTTCGGCACCGGCGCCGACTTCGAGGCGCATTCCTGCGCGCCCATGTAGCCGGTGCGCTGGTCTTCCGGCAGGTTCTGGGTTTCCCAGGCGATCATTGCCTGCAACGACAATTCGCGCTGTTCGGCGCTGAGCTTGCGCCCGTCCGACCATTTGCCGATTTCCACCGCCAGTTTCAGGCTCTCGTAGATGTCGGGGGTGATGTTTTCAATCATTTCGATAAAAGAGGACATGCGCTCTCCACGCTTGAAAAAAGTCGACTAGATGGCCAGTTTACGACGAGACCAGAGGCCGCCCAACAAACCGCTGAAACATCCGATGAGCAGTCCACCGACATGGGCGCCGTTGGCGATTTCGCCGAAGCCGATCATCGAGACCAGGCCCGACAGGCACAACAACAGCCAGACCAGCATCATCACCAGCACACCGCGCGGCAGACGATAGACCGGGTTCGGCGACACCCATTGGTAGATCCAGCAATACCCGAGCAAACCGTAGAGCACCCCGGACAGGCCGCCGAACAGGGTCGGGCCGCTGACGTAGTACTGCGCATAGTTGGAAACCAGGCTGAACAGCAGCGTCAGCCCGATCAGGTTGATGCTGCCCTGGCGCAGCTCGATGCGCCGGCCCAGCTCCCAGTACCACATGCCGTTCATGGCGATATGCAGGATGCCGAAGTGGATCAGCATCGGCGTCACCAACCGCCACCACTGCCCCGCCGCCAGGCCATCGGCCAGGGGCGTGAACTGGACGTAGTTGCCGTTCACCCGGAAGTCGAGGAAGGTCAACCAGTGCAGGGTCTGGAGGTTGTCACCGAGCAGGGTCACGCCGGCGACGATCAGGCACAGCAAGAGGATGGTGGCGGTGGCCGGGCTCTGACGCACCTGGGTGAGAAAGTTCGGCCGGGTCATGGCCACGGGCTTGTCCGGGACATCCAGGTGGTTATCCGGGTCGCCAGCGGGGAAACGCTGGTACAGCGACAGCACGTCGGCACTGATCGACTCGGGCACCCACAGCACCTGCTCGCCGGATTCCTCGTTGACCCGGTGCGGCACCTGCATGCGCTCCAGCAGTTTGACGAAGCCACTCAAATCAGTGGTCAACGGCAGGCGTAAGACAGCAGTGGCACTCATCGCAAAGCCTCGGGACGTTCGACGTCGACCCAGACGAATTTCTGCGGGTCGAGGGTGGTTTCCTGGTCCAGCCGGTAAGCCGCCAGCTTGCCGTAGAGCACGGCGCTGTAATCCAGGCAGGCCAGGTTGGGACGGATCGGCGCGGGCTTGCCGCTGCGCCAGTAGTGACCGACGAACAGCATCGGTTCTTCGAGACCGTAGCGCAGCAGGGCATTCTTTTCGGTCGAGGACAGTGCTTTGCTCGCCACCAATTCAGGCAAGGCATCCGGCTGGAAGACGATATCGCCGTAGGTCTGCGGATCGTCTTCCCAGAACTTGGTGCGGAAGAACGCCCGGGTCAGGCCGTCGCCGCCGGTCAACGTCAGGCCGTCCGGCAGGCGCATATCGGTGCCGCGCAGCAGGCGGTCGAACACCGTCGCGGCAAAACTGCCGGGCAGCGCCGAATCCTTGAGGAAGGCTTCGTCGATCCGGCCGTCGGGGTGCTGCGACCGCAAAGGCGCGATCAAGCCGCCATCCCAGCAGGCATGCACCACGCGGAAACGTCCGGCATCGATGAACAGCGGCAGCTCGTAGAACCAGGCGAGAAAGTCATGCCAGTCCGCCGGGTGCTGTTCGAACTGGGTCAGGGTTTCATTGAGCAGCCGGGCATGCCGTGGCGTGTGCTCGCGGACGAACTGCTTGCCGCTGCCCGCGGCGGCCGGGGTGCTCCAGCCCAGGGCGTTGAACTCGTGGTTGCCCATGATGCACAGCGCCTGCCCGGCCTCGACCATGTCATGGACGATATGCAGGGCTTCGCGGATACGTGGGCCACGGTCGATGATATCGCCGAGGAACACCGCCATGCGCGACGGATGACGCCAGACGCCCCCCAGCTTCTGGTAGCCGAGCATGTCCAGCAGATGTTCGAGGGTATGGGCGCAACCGTGCACATCACCGATCAGATCGTAGCCACGCGCGGGATCGAGCATCAGTCGCCTCCACCACCCAGCCGACTGCCCCAGCCGAGCTTGGTGCGGCAGACTTCGTAATAGTTGTGATCCAGCGGGTGGATCAGCCGCAGCTTCTGCGGTTTCTTGCTGATGGTCACCGTATCGCCGGGGGCACAGGTGAAATGGTTCTGCCCGTCACAGGAAACCTGCGGGTAGATCTGCATGTCCTTGGACACCACGATTTTCAACTCGCTGTTGCCGTCGACCACAATGGGGCGGCTGGACAAGGTATGGGGGTACATGGGCACGATCACAATGGCATCGAGCTTGGGATGCATGATCGGACCGCCGGCGGACAGCGCATAGGCAGTGGAACCGGTGGGTGTGGCGACGATCAGGCCGTCGGCTTTCTGGCTGCAGACGAACTGGCCGTCGATATACAGCTCGAACTCGATCATCCGCGTCGACTTGCCGGGGTGCAGGACCACGTCGTTGAGCGCATCGCCCTGGCCGATGGCTTCGGCATGGCGGCGTACTTCGGCCTGCAGCAGGAAACGGTTCTCCACCAGGTAATGGCCGTCGAGGACCTTGGCCACTTCGACCTCGAGGTCGTCCGGGCGGATATCGGTGAGAAAGCCCAGGTTGCCGCGGTTGATCCCCAGTACCGGGATATTGTGCCGGGCCAGCGCGCGGGCGGCGCCGAGCAGGCTGCCGTCGCCGCCGACGACGATGACCATGTCACAGACTTCGCCGAGCATCTTGCGCGACGAGGTCTGCAGGCCGTGGCCCGGCAGGACCTCGGCGATGGTGTCCTCGAGGATGACGTGCAGGTGCCGCGCCAGGAGGAATCTCTTCAACCGGCGAACGGTTTCCAGCACCTGCGAACTGCCCAGGCGGCCAATGATGCCGATATTGCGAAATTGCTCCATGGGGCTCCTGCGGGGTCTGGGACGGGCAAAGGGGAGATTATGGGCGAAAGCCGG
This sequence comes from Pseudomonas sp. MWU13-2862, assembly GCF_023242495.1. Classification (NCBI taxonomy): domain Bacteria; kingdom Pseudomonadati; phylum Pseudomonadota; class Gammaproteobacteria; order Pseudomonadales; family Pseudomonadaceae; genus Pseudomonas; species Pseudomonas sp. MWU13-2862. The sequence goes on from NZ_JALMEZ010000001.1 coordinate 217,115, forward strand.
CCCGAGACAAAACCCTTTCAGCTATGCTCGCAGGATGATCCTCTTCCCCGACTTGCTCAACCTGCCCCGACAGTTGCGCCATCCCGAAGTGCGCGACCTGGCCTGGGTCATCCTGGCGCCACCGATGCTGGCAGACACGCCGTGGCCGCAGCGCCACCCGTTGGCCGGCAGTGACTGGGTCCAGGCACCGGACCTGTTGGAGCGGTGGTTGCATGGGCTGGATCGCAATCCCGTCGAGTTGCAGGGGTGGTTGGTACGCGGGGCGACCCGGCGCCTGGGGCTGTATTACGAGCGACTGTGGCAGTTCGCGGTACAGGAGGCGCCGGGGATCGAGCTGATCGGCGCCAACCTGCCGATCCGCCGCGAGGGCCACACCCTGGGTGAGTTGGACCTGCTGTTGCGCGATCGCGATGGTGTGCATCACCTGGAATTGGCGATCAAGCTGTACCTTGGCCCGCAACACGGCGGCGGCGAAGACCCGGCACGCTGGCTCGGCCCGGGCTGCCATGATCGGCTGGACCGCAAGCTGGCGCACCTGAGCGAGCACCAGTTGCCGATTTCCGCCCGGCCGGAAAGCCGCGAGGCCTTGGCGGCGCTGGATATCCATCAGTTCAGCGCACAGCTGTGGCTGGGCGGTTACCTGCTGTATCCGTGGCCGGGGACCGCGCGTCCGCCCCGGGGGGCTCATCCGCAGCATCTGCACGGGCGCTGGCTGCATCAGCGCGACTGGGCGGACTTTATCAAGCGCAGCCCGGTGGGCCGCTGGCAACCCCTGCCCCGCCATGCCTGGCTGGCGCCGGCGCACTATGCCGAGGCAGACGCCTGGTCGCGGGAGCACCTGGCCCGGTGGCTGGAGGAGCTCGACCCGCACGCGCCAGCGCAGTTGCTGGTGCGCCTGACCCAGAATGCGCAAGGCGACTGGGAAGAGGCCGAGCGCTTGTTCCTGGTGGCTGATCTCTGGCCGAATGTGCCGGGTACCGGCTGATCGCCAAAGCACGTCACCACCCGTCAAACCAGCGACAAACGCAAGGCCAGGGCCGCCAGGGTCACCAGCAGCACCGGCAGGGTCAGGACGATCCCTACCTTGAAGTAGTAACCCCAGCCGATACGGATATCCTTGCGCTCCAGCACATGCAGCCAGAGCAAGGTGGCCAGGCTGCCGATGGGGGTGATTTTCGGGCCCAGGTCGCTGCCGATGACGTTGGCGTAGATCATCGCCTCCTTCACCACGCCGCTGGCCTGGCTGGCATCGATGGACAAGGCGCCGATCAGCACCGTCGGCAGGTTGTTCATGACCGAGGACAGGAACGCGCTCAACAGCCCGGTGCCCATGGCCGCGCCCCAGATCCCGTAGTTCGCGAAGTGATCCAGCCAACCGGCCAGGTAAGTGGTCAACCCGGCATTGCGCAGGCCATAGACCACCAGGTACATGCCCAGGGAGAAAATCACGATCTGCCACGGCGCCTCTTTCAGCACCTTGCGGGTCGAGATCTTGTGACCCCGTGCAGCGATCCCCAGCAGCAAGGCCGCGCACACAGCCGAAATCGCGCTGATGGGAATCCCCAGGGGCTCCAGGGCAAAACACCCCACCAGCAGGATGATCAACACCCACCAGCCGGCAATGAAAGTCGCCTTGTCGTGAATTGCGCTGGCGGGCAGCTCCAACTGCTGCGGATCGTAGTCACGGGGAATGTCACGTCGGAAGAACCACAGCAACACCAGCAGGGTCGCCGCCACGCTGACCAGGTTCACCGGCAGCATCACCGAGGCATAGGCATTGAAGCCGATCTTGAAATAGTCCGCCGAGACGATGTTCACCAGGTTCGACACCACCAGCGGCAGGCTCGCGGTGTCGGCGATAAAGCCGGCGGCCATGACAAATGCCAGGGTCGCCGCCTTGGAAAAACGCAGGGCCAGGAGCATGGCGATCACAATCGGCGTGAGGATCAACGCCGCGCCGTCGTTGGCGAACAACGCTGACACCAACGCTCCCAGCAGCACGAAGGCGGCGAACAGCTTGCGTCCGCTGCCCCGCCCCCAGCGCGCCACATGCAGTGCCGCCCAGGCAAAGAAGCCGGCTTCGTCAAGCAACAGGCTGATGATGATCAGGGCGATAAAGGTGCCGGTGGCATTCCAGATGATCTCCCACACCAGCGGAATATCAGTGAGATGGACCACACCGCAGAGCAAGGCCAGCAGCGCGCCCAGACAGGCGCTCCAGCCGACGCCCAGGCCCCTGGGCTGCCAGATCACCAGGGTAATGGTCAGCAGGAAAATCAACGCGGCAATCAACATGCACAACAACCTTCAAGGTTAGCAAGAGGGGGAGTAAACGCTCAGCAACAGCGCAGTGGTCGGTCGTTCATGGCCTGCAGGCGCCGGATATCCGCCGCCAGCCACTGCTCGCTGGCCTGCAGGGTGCCTTGCAGCAAGGTCGAAACCCATTGCGGCAGCTCCGGGTGCAGACGATAAAACACCCATTGTCCCTGACGTCGGTCAGCCAGCAGCCCGCCCTGGCGCAGTTGCGCCAGGTGCCGGGAGATTTTCGGCTGGCTCAATTCCAGGGCGGCGGTCAATTCGCACACGCAGAGCTCACCCTCACGAGCCACCAGCAGCACAACGCGGCTACGGGTTTCGTCAGCCAGGCATTTGAAGAGTTCCACAGGGGAGGCAAAACAGGGCATCGCGAGCAGCTCTACACATATGGATTTTCGAATATATGAGTAAGCATATATAAAAGCAAATCCCAGTCACAGAGAATGCAGGCCCTCCCCTGAGTTGCCTTGGGCAAAATGCTGCTAAACCTATTAAGGTGTAGGGACTCCGTCGCTCAAGAATGGAGGTTCCAGCCCTGATGATTCGAGGAACACCGTATGCCCTGGAAAAATACCGACAGTCGCTACAGCAGCCTGTCGATTGCACTGCACTGGTTGATGCTGGTGCTGTTGGCGGTGGTTTACGCCTGTATCGAGTTTCGCGGGATATTCCCCAAGGGCAGCGGCGGCCGGGCGCTGATCGTCGAGGCGCACTACATGTTCGGCCTGACCGTGTTCCTGCTGGTGTGGCTGCGTTTGCTGGCCCGTGCCCTCGGCGTGGCACCGAAGATCGTCCCCGCGCCGCCGGTCTGGCAGATGCTGATTTCCAAACTGATGCACTGGGCTTTGTACCTGTTCATGATCGCTACGCCGTTCCTGGGCTGGTTGGTCGTCAGTGCGCAAGGACATTCGGTGCTGTTCTACGGCGTCGAGCTGCCGGCGCTGACGGGGGAAAACCTGGATTTTGCCAAAGAGATCAAGGGCTGGCATGAACTGCTGGCGACGATCGGCTACTGGCTGATCGGCCTGCATGCCCTGGCCGGACTGTATCACCACTACTTCGTGCGGGATAACACCCTGATGCGCATGCTGCCCAAGCGTCGTGCTTGAGCCCCGATGCCTTCTTGCTCGCAACGATAACGCGAGGTCTCGGAGCCCTGCACAACCTGTAGGAGCATGGCTTGCCAGCGAAGCCTTTGGCGATCTTGAGGGCCCCTTCGCGAGCAAGCTCTGCTCCTACAAGGACCGGGTTTACAAAGTAAAACCCCGGCGACCCTGTAAACCACCGGTGTGCACGAAGACCAGGCGCGTGCCAGGGGCAAAACGTCCGGCGTTCACCTCTTCCTGAAGCGCCAGTAAAGCCTTGCCGGTATACAGCGGCTCCAGCGGTACTGCGCTCTGCTGCTCGCTTTGCACGATAAAATCCAGCAGCGTCGGATCGACCTTGGCAAAACCGCCACGGCAGGCGTCGATCAGTTCAAACGCCGGGCTCATTACCCCGCCCTCCTCCAGGATCGCCGCGACCAAAGGTGCCACGCCATGGTCAGCCGGCACCGCCAGGGCACCATATACCGGTCGACGCCCGGCTTCGGCCAGCACCAGCCCGGCCAGGGTGGTGCCGGTTCCGGCAGCCAGCCACCAGCCGTGATAGTCATCCCAGCCGAGTGCCGGTAGTTGCTCATGGACCTTTTCCAGCAAGACCCCACAACCACGCGCGCCCATCAAACCGCCACCGCCCTCCGGAACGCCGCGCAGATGTGGATAGCGTTGCTGCCACGACTCCCAGAAGCCTGGCGCATGCCGCGCCCGATAACCGCCATAGCCGAGCCAGTGCAGCTCCATGCCGAAGGCCTGGAGATCGACGACGGTGGGAGTTTGTACCGGATTGCCACGCAGCAGGCCGACGGTGGGGAAACCGAAACGCTTGCCCGCCGCCGCCAGGGCGTGCAGGTGATTGGAGTGCGCGCCACCCAGGCTGATCAGGCCTTCGGCACGGGCCTGCCGGGCCGCCGCCAGATGTTCGGTGAGCTTGAACCACTTGTTGCCGCTGATCAGCGGATCGATCAGGTCGAGGCGCAGTATGGCCACCTCGACCTCGGCCTGGGTCAGCCAGTCCAGGTGCAGGGGTTCGAGGGGGGCGTGGGGGTGCCAGTCGGCGGGGGGTAGCATTGCGGGGTGGTCCGATGGGAGGAGACCCACCAGTTTAACAGTTCAGGTCTTGTGGCGTTCTCGAGGGCCTCTTCGCGGGCAAGCCCTGCTCCTACAGATTCGAGCCGATCACAAAATTTGCGCACGACACAAGGTTGTAGGAGCAGGGCTTGCCCGCGAAGAGGCCCTTAAGCCTTGCAGCGCTCATCGAGGCGCCATCGCCAGCAAGCCGGCGCCTACAGGAGAAAGGCCGCGTTCAGTCTGCTCAGACCTACAGCCCAGCCGCCAACCGCGAACCCTGGTCGATCGCCCGCTTGGCATCCAGCTCCGCCGCCACGTCCGCACCGCCGATCAGGTGCACATTCTGCCCCGCCGCCACCAGCCCGTCCTGCAACTCGCGCAACGGGTCCTGCCCGGCGCAGATCACCACGTTGTCTACCGCCAGCAACTGCGGCTCGCCACCGCCGATGCTGATATGCAGGCCCGCCTCGTCGATCTTCAGGTACTCGACGCTGTTGAGCATCTGCACCCGCTTGTTCTTCAACCCGGTGCGGTGAATCCAGCCGGTGGTCTTGCCCAGGCCATCGCCGACCTTGGAGGCCTTGCGCTGCAACAGAAACACCTCACGGGCCGGTGCATGGGGTTCGGCCTTGATTCCGGCCACCCCGCCACGCGCCTCAAGGTGGGTGTCGATACCCCACTCCTTCCAGAACGCCTCGCGATCCAGGCTGGTGGCCACACCTTCATGCACCAGGAACTCCGAGACGTCGAAGCCGATACCACCAGCGCCGATCACCGCCACCTTGTGGCCCACCGGCTTGCGCTCCAGCAGCACATCCAGGTAGCTCAGCACCTTGGGATTATCGATGCCGGGAATCGCCGGCAGCCGTGGCGCGATGCCCGTGGCGAGAATGATCTCGTCGTACCCGCCAGCCACCAGTTGCGCCGCATCCACCCGTGTATCCAGGCAAACCTCGACATGGGTGGTCTGCAGCTTGCGCTTGAAGTAACGCAGGGTTTCGAAGAACTCTTCCTTGCCCGGTACACGCTTGGCGACATTGAACTGGCCACCGATCTCACTGGCCGAATCGAACAACGTCACCTGGTGCCCGCGCTCGGCCGCCACGGTGGCCGCCGACAGACCCGCCGGCCCGGCGCCAACCACGGCGATTTTCTTCACCTGGGTGACCGGCAGGTAATTCAGCTCGGTCTCGTGGCAGGCCCGCGGGTTGACCAGGCAGGAGGTCAACTTTCCGCCGAAGGTATGGTCCAGACAGGCCTGGTTACAGCCGATGCAGGTATTGATTTCGTCGGCACGCCCTTGGGCCGCCTTGTTGACGAACTCCGGGTCGGCCAGGAACGGCCGGGCCATGGAAACCATGTCGGCGTCGCCCTCGGCGAGGATCTGCTCGGCCACTTCCGGGGTGTTGATCCGATTGGTGGTGATCAGCGGAATGCCCACCGAGCCACGCAACTTGGCGGTGACCTTGCTGAACGCAGCGCGCGGCACCTTGGTGGCAATGGTCGGAATCCGCGCCTCGTGCCAGCCGATACCGGTGTTGATGATGGTTGCGCCGGCCTGCTCGATGGCCTTGGCCAACTGGACGATTTCGTCCCAGGTACTGCCGCCTTCCACCAGGTCGAGCATCGACAGGCGGAAGATGATGATGAAGTCCGAACCCACCGCCTCACGCACCCGGCGCACGATCTCCACGGGCAGGCGCATGCGGTTCTCGTAGCTGCCGCCCCAGCGGTCGGTGCGGTGGTTGGTGTGGGCCGCGAGGAACTGGTTGATGAAGTAACCTTCCGAACCCATGATTTCGACGCCGTCGTACTCGGCATTCTGGGCCAGGGCTGAACAGGTCACGAAATCGGCGATCTGTTTCTCGATACCTTCCTCATCCAGCTCTTTGGGCTTGAACGGGTTGATCGGGGCCTGGATCGCACTCGGCGCCACCTGTTTCGGGCTGTAGGCATAACGCCCGGCATGGAGGATCTGCAGGCAGATCTTGCCGCCGGCCTGATGCACCGCGTGGGTGACGATGCGATGCTGGTCGGCTTCGGCCTGGGTGGTCAGCTTGGCCGCGCCGGAATACACGCCGCCCTCGTCGTTTGGCGCGATACCGCCGGTCACCATCAGGCCGACACCGCCACGAGCACGTTCGGCGAAATAAGCCGCCATGCGCTCGAAACCACCGGGCTTTTCCTCAAGACCGGTGTGCATCGACCCCATCAGGGTGCGGTTGCGCAACGTGGTGAAACCCAGGTCGAGCGGGGCCAGCAGGTGCGGGTATTGGGCGGCGGTCATAGAAACTCCACAACGGGCAAGATCACGGGATGCGGGAAGCTCTTCGGCCCCCGTCAGTTGTATGACTGGCACATTAAAGATGCCCAGGCCCTGGCTCAATGACCGAAACTGACAACTTATTGATCCAAATGTGCAGTGCCCCTTGGCAAGCACGCCCGTGGGCCCTACCCTAGTCGACGACTCCCGCACACGGTCGTTCGTTATCCGCTCCCATGCGTAAATTCCTGCTCTTCTTCCTATCGGTCCTGCTGCTCGCCAGCGTCGTCGGTTATGGCGTGTGGACCCAACAACGCGGCAGCGGCCACTACCTCTCGGACCTGCGTATCCGCCTGGCCGTGGACCAGGGCGTGGCGGGCGAGCACGGCAACCTGCTGGGCCTGCAACCGGAGCTGTTTCCCAACGACTACCAGAGCCCGGCGCGCCTGCACCGCAAGTTGGCGGCCTATCTGCAACAGGCCCGTGGCCTGGGACTGCTGAACGCCAAGACCATTGTGGTACTGCCCGAACACATCGGCACCTGGCTGCTGCTGCGCGGGGAAAAGGATGACCTCTACCAGGCCCTCGACCAGCAGGAGGCGATGAACTGGCTGATGCTCGGCAACCCGCTGAAGCTGCTCGGTGCCCTGTTCAATGCCAAGGGCCGCAGCTTCCTCGAAGACGCCCGCCTGCGCATGAAGGCCAAAGGCATGGCCCAGGATTACCAGGCGGTGTTCGGCGGCCTGGCGAAAGAATTCGGCGTCACCCTGGTGGCCGGCTCCATCGTCCTGCCGGATCCCAGCGTCGAGCAAGGCAGCCTGAAAATCGGCAAGGGCGCGCTGTACAACGTCAGCCTGGTCTTCGCCGCCGACGGCCGTCCCCTCGGCCAGCCCCAGCGCAAGCTCTACCCGACCTTCGACGAACGCGGTTATATCAAGGGTGGCGAACGCCAGGAGCTGAATGCCGTGGAGACCCCGGCCGGGCGCCTCGGCGTACTGATCGGCAGTGACAGTTGGTACCCGGACAACTACCGCCGGTTTGACGAACTCGGCGTGTCACTGATTGCGGTGAGCGCCTCGCTGCCCGGCAAGAACAGCTGGGAACAGCCCTGGCGCGGCTTCAAGAACGCGGCCACGCCGGCGGAGATCAGCCTCAGGCCCGGCGAACTCGGCGAAGGTGAAGCCTGGCATCGCCTGACCCTGATCAGCCGCGCCCCCGCCAGCCAGTCCACGGCCGGCATGACCGTGTTTCTCCGTGGCCAGTTCTGGAACCAGCGTTATTCGGGACAGAGCTTTATCAGCCGGGACGGGCGCTCCATCGACGGGCAGGACGGCAGTGATCGCGGTGCCCGCCTGCTGAACCTGTGGCTGCCATGAAGCCGGTATCAATGCGCCTGGGCGACCTGTCCGTGAGCTTCGTCCACAGCCTCGCCGAGGCGGTGAGCAGCCATGACCAGGACGCTGGGGCGCTGCTGGAGCAATATGGGCTGGACCCGGCGCGCCTGGCCGAGCCCGGCGCCCGGCTGTCGATTCCGCGCTATATGCGCCTCGGGCACGCGGCGATCCAACTGACCGGCGACCCGGCCCTGGGCTTGCGCATGGGTCGTTTCAGCCGACTCCCCCAGGCGGGCCTTGCCGGTATCACCGCCGCCCAGGCACCGACGGTACGTGAAGCGGCGCGAACCCTGACCCGCTTCGAAGCGCTCTACGGCTCCAATTATCGCGGGCAGTCGAGTTTCCACGAAGACGCCGACGGTGCCTGGCTGCGCTTCTACTCCATCAGTCCGTACAACACCTATAACCGCTTCGTGGTGGACTCGATCATCGCCGGCTGGCTACAACAGCTGGCCAGCGTCGGCGGCGAAACGCTGCACGCCGAACGCATCGACATCGAATTCGCCGAACCGGACTATGCGGCGGCCTACAAGGGGCTGGGTGACTGCCAGGTGCACTTCGCCGCCGAGCACAATCAATTGCGCCTGAGCCAGGCCAGCCTGGGCCTGCGCAACCCGAACCATTGCCCCGGGACCTGGCGGCACCTGCTGCAACTGTGCGAACGGGAACTGGAACAACTGACGCGCACCCGCAGTCTGCGTGAACGTATCACTCAGTTGCTGGGTCCTTTGCTCAATGGCGGTCGGGAACCCGACCTGGAAGAAGTGGCGGCACGCCTGAAGCTGCCGACCTGGACACTGCGTCGCAAACTGGCCGAGGAAGGCACGCAATTTCGCGCCATTCTCAACGACACTCGCCGTGACCTGGCGATGACCTATATTCGCGACACCGAACTGGCTTTTGGCGAAATCGCCTACCTGCTCGGGTTTGCCTCAGCCGAGGCCTTTCAACGGGCTTTCAAACGCTGGAACGGCCAGACACCCGGCGAGTTCCGCCGCAGCCAGCGGCATTCGGCCTGAGCCGAAAAACGACCGTTTACAGCTCGGTCGCGTCTTCAGCCGGCTCAACGGGGTCCAATTCGAAAGCACTGAACTCCAACAGCTCTTCTTGATAGTCATCCATCGTCAAACTCCTTTTTCGCTCGTGGGTAAACCGCTGTCTTGCTGACCGTGCCTTTGGGAACGGACTGGATCCAGCATAGGGGTCCCATGTGAAGGAAAAATGAAGCACCCCGTCTGCCCAGGCACTTGAATAAGGGCCTGAAATAAAAAACTAGCAGAACGGTCAGAATTTACCCACTTTTATTTTGCGGGCCGCATCCCCTGTCACAAGGTCACGGGATCGAGGTCGACAAACCCGACCCCGCCACCTTGTGCTCGGCTTACTGAGCCGCAGGCGCCGGAGCCGCCGGCTCGCTGGCCGCTGGCGTCGGGGCAGGCGTCGGCTCGGCAGGGGTTGCCGGGGCGGCTGGAGTGGCGGGAGCCTTCTCGAGCGGCGTTACCGGAGCGGCTTCGGCTGGCGCGGCGACCGGTTCGGACGCGGCAGGAGCCGCCGGAGTGGCAGGAGCTACAGGAGCACTATGCACAGGGTCCGCGGCCTTCGCTGCCGGCGCAGGCGTCGGGTCCGCCGGCTTGGCCTCGACGGCCTTGTGCTCTGACGCCTTGGGATCCGCCGCCTTGGCCGGCACCGCTTCGGGCATCCCCAGTTCGGCCTTGGGTTTCTCGTCGGTATGTTTTTCTTTTTTCACTTCAGGTGGCAGGAACAGCTCCACCAGGGTGAAGAAACGGTCATAGAAGGTCGCCGAGGACACGGTCTCGCTGGCCACCTTGACCATCGAGTCATCCGTCGAGCCGATCGGCATCGACACCGAGCCCAGCACGCCCACGCCGAGGCTCGCGGAGTTGTTGACCTTCTTCAGTGCATAACGGTCCTGCAGGGCGTTGGCGAACATGGTCGAGCGATGATTGGCCGCGCCATCCGCCGCACAGACCACGCTGAAGCTGATCTGCATGTGGGTATCGCCGGTCTGCTGGAAGCTCTTGTTGCCGCTGATCAGCTTCGGGTCGCTGCTGGTGATGATATAGCCCTGGCTGAGCAAGGCACGCCGGGCCGCTTCACAGGACGCCGCGTCGCTCACACCGTAATTGCGTGAGAACGTGCCGGCGTCGTCGAAATTTTCCCGTTCGTAAACGGCGGTCTTGGTGGTCGACGAGCAGCCCGCGGCGCCCGCCAGCATCAGTGCCAATGCAACGGCACGCAAGTGGAATGATGTCGACATTGAAAATCCTGAGGAAAAACGGTCCGGGGCGTATTGTGCATCAGTTCGACATCGCTGAGCGCACACTGAACAGGTTGTGACAGCGAATTTTCAGGAAAATGCAGATCAGCGCCCCTCCATCTGGTAACGCACCTTGTACAACTCGTTGTCGCCACGCAGTCCCAGCTTGCGAAAGGCCGCCTGCTTCTGGGTACTGATGGTCTTGATACTGCGTGAGAACTTGCGCGCAATATGGCTTACCGACAAGCCGTCCAGGCAGCAGCGCAGCACCTCGTGCTCGCGCACCGTCAGTTCGGAGGTCCTGGCCAGCACGTCGAGGCTGGCGACCTCGGATTCCGAGGCCGGCGTGGCGATGTCGAGCCGCGACACCTCATGCACCTGCAATGCCTCTGCCATGTCCGGGTGCAGGTAGACCTTGCCGGCCGCCACCTGACGAATGGCCAGGACGAACTCGTCGGAATTCAGCTCCTTGCCGATAAAGCCGCTGGCCCCGCAGCGCAGCGCCAGGGCCACCGTCGCCGGTACATACAGGGACGAAATGATCAGCAGCCGCAGCTTGGGAAAGCGGATCTTCAAGGTACGAATCAGGTTCAGGCCGTCGACCTCGCCCGAGCGCAACGAGTAGTCCATCACCACCAGGTCGACTTCCTCCTCGCGCAAGGCGGCCATCAGCGTCGAACCACGGCTGAAGCTGCCCAGCAACAAGAGATCGGCCTCGGCCTGGATCTTGATCTCCATGCCGCACAGGACCAGGCTGTGGTCGTCCAGAATCATGAGGCGGGTAGGCTTTTTCTCGAGCATGGACTCTCCTGCACTGCTGCCAATGAAAAACTGACTCGGCAGTGGTCAGGTCCGACCGACGCAAAATCGTTGTGCGGACCGCCACCCCTTCACCATGGCATCCTGCCCAACCGATACATCCCCTGATCCGCAGGGCCCCTCACCCTGCGCCAGACTCCCACCCGGCCAGCCGCGCCACGATGACGATCGGCGCCTCTGGCGTGGGCTATGGGAGGTCATGCTAAACAGTCGTCGGCGCATCCGACATAGGATATTTCCACGGGCCCATTACGAAACCGACCTTCATGGTGCAGGACAGGCCAAATACCGACAGTCGCTACGTCGATGGGCATCGGAAATCGCTGAGGATCTTGCGGCCGAAGGGATGGTCAAGGCTGGCGCTGCGCAATTGCAGCACCACCTCGACGTCCTCGAAGCCCAGGGTCAACCAGTAACCTTCTCCGCTCGGCGCCGGCACCAGGCGCCCCTGTTCCATAAAGCGGAACCAGGCCCAGGGCCCTTCGGCCGAGCGCACCAGGGTCCGACCGTCGATCAGCGTGACCACCATCCTCAACTGGCTGCCCAGGGCCCGGGTCGGCCAGGTGAACAGGCTGGGACGGATCGGACCGTGGGCATAGCTGAGCTGCAACTCGTCCAGGGTCAGGCGCACCTGGGCGATGCTTTCATCCATGGACACGGGACTGAGCTCGAAATCGACCCGTGCGACGTCGGACGCAGCAGGGAAGAACGCCCGGCGAATCTGCTCCGCACGTCGGAACTGCGCCGCCACTTTGCCCTCCAGCAGCGTGACGTCCGGATGGCTGCGCTGGAAATCCTGCAGCAACCCGGCAGGTGCGAACAAGCGGTTGAAGTCCGCCAGCGATAGCTGCTCCCGGGCCTGCCGGTCAAAGGGATAGCGCTGGGCGAGCAGCCGCGAGCATTCGGGGCCCAGTTGCAGGTTCAGGTTGGCACCGACCGTCGCCACCGTCTTCTGATGCAGATGTTGCCGGCCGACACTGACGATATCGGCGAACAGCGGATGCAGCAGCGGCGGCAGGCTGTCGATCTGCCGTCTCAGCTGCTCCAGGGCATCCACCGGCGGGCTCGGCAAGCCCATCGCCAAGGCTTGCTCGCGGGCCTGGAGGTAAACCGCCGCCTGGGCCAGGGCTTCGCGCAATGCCTCAAGCCCGGCGGCGCTGCCTTCGGTCAGCTGTTGCAGCAGCGCAAAGTGCCGGTTGACCGGGTGCTCCTCGGCGGCAATCGTGGCAGGCAGCGCCTTGGCCACCTCCGAGGAGAAACCGGAGGCCAGTGACGACACTTGCTGACGCGCTCTGTCGACCAGACGCTGGGGAACCTCGGGGATCTCCAGGCGGGTTTCACGCCCTGCCGCGCGCAGCAGACTGAACAGCGCCGAGTCGGCCCGCGACAACCGCTCGAGCCTGAGGGCCAGGGATTCGGGCTGGTCGAGGCCAACCAGTTGCAAGTCGGCAAAGAAGTTTTCCCAGTGACGGATATAGTCCTGTGCATAAAGCGCCGACACTTCGTTGTGCAAGGTCAGTGCGTCCAGCCGCAGCCCCTCGCCCATGACCCAGTCTTCATCCTTGAGCACCTCGGCCACCAGTAGCGGCAGGCGGATCCGCAGTTGTTCATAGCCCTTGGGGCTGAAGCGTGCGGGAACACCTCGGTTCAAGGGCTCGCCGCTACGCCGGGCAAGACTCAGCAGCCCCTCGCTGCCGCTGACCGCGACGACACTGAAATCCTCCGCGTCGGCACTGGCCAACATCGCGCTCAGTCGAGCGTACAAACGCTGTTGTTGCGGCTCGCTACGCAGTTGTCGACGCTCCCGCTCGACCCACTGCGGATCGACGCTCAGCACCGGCCCCGTCGCCAGCAGCGGTATCAGTGCCCGGGCATGAACCTGCAATTGCTCGCGTTGCTCCGGGGCCAGCGACTGACCGAGATCGCCCCGCACCCGGGCCAACAGCCAGTCGTCGAAGGCCGCCGATTCGAAGCGGCCCTGGCCGCCCAGCATCAGGTAAAAGCGCAGACGCTCCTGGCGCTCGCTATACGGCTCGTTCAACGGGGAATACTGCAAGCTTTGCACAACGCCAGGCAGCAATTCTTCGAGTAACGCCCGCTGGTAAAGGCTACGGGTCTGGCCCAGCAAGCGGCGATACTCGCTCAACCAGAAGCCGGGCCACAACCCGGCGCCCGAGGGTGGATAGGCTAGGTTCCTGAAGTGCGCCAGGCGTTCGAGCAGCGTCGGCGTCACACTCGCTCCGGTAGCGCTGGCCGGTAACTGCTCAAGCAAAACTTGTTGCTCGGTCAGCCACTGCAACTGCCGGGCCTGCTGCCAGTAACCGTTGCCGAGCAGCGTTGCCAACAGAATGACCAGGGCCGCCGCGCCGAAGACCAGCAACCAGCGCGCCCCACCCGCCCCCCGCGACAAGAATCCCCGCCAGCGCCCGTGACGTCGAGTCTGCTGCAGACAACGGACCAAGCGTTGGCTGGCAGCCCGGGTGCCCGGTTCGAACCGCAAGTGGCCGCTGCAATGCAGCGATTGCAGATGGGCCTGCGCAACCCGCGGCTGCTCGAAAAACGCCGTTTGCAGATAAGGCTGCAAGACCTCGCCGAACTGTCGCCACAAGCGCGGGAAACCGTAGAGTTGAACCCGCGCAGCGGTCTGTGTCTCTCTCTGCAAACGCTCGGGTATTGTGTCTTGCACCGCCGCGAAGGCGCGGACAAGGCGCTCGGCCAGCCCCGACAGGTTCTGCCGATTGCGCCCATGGGCAAAGGCCAGCGCCAGGTCTCGTTCCTCGGCCGGCAAGGCCAGCAACGACGGCTCGAATCCCGGCAAGCGATCACAGTGGGTGACGATCACCTGCACCGGCAAGCCCTGACCGAACCGGGCGCCCAGCTCTTCCAGGCGCGCCCGCAGGATCAACGCCTGGGCATCGCGGGCGGCGGGCGCCAGACGCAACAGATGCACCGCATTGAGCACCAGCACCGCTCCCGCAACCCCCAAGCCGTGACGATGCGAGCGGCTCAGTTCATCGAGCAGGCAACGCCATAACCCTTTGCCGTCAGGATCGGCCTGGGTCAGCAACGCGGAGCTCACGGCCATGACGGAAAAAGCGCCGATACGCCCCGGGTGCAAATCATCATGCGGCAACTCGTCGCCCGTGGGTGCGCGACGGCCCTTCTCTCCCATCAGACTGCGCTTGCCGGCACCGGTCGCCCCCAACAGCAGGAACACCGGGCCGCTGGCGTTGGCCTGGCTTTCCAGGCGCCAGTGCTCCAACCGCTCGCGCAAGCGCCGTTCCCGGATGCCAGGAGGATTGAGTTCCTGCAACGCCGACTGCGCCGCCTCGGCGCGGAGCAACTCCCGACGCTTGCGCCGTCGCCGGGCCCACCCGAAAAAAATCAGCCCCACCAGGTACATAGGGCCCAGCAACAGCCACTGCTGCCAGTCCTGGGCCAGCGGCGCAACACCATCGATAGACAAGCGCGGCCCCTGATGGCGGACCAGCAGGGTCAGCAGATAAAGCCCCACCACCAGCGGCAGCGCCCGCAAAAGGTTTTTCAGCAATCTCAAGAGCATGGTGGCAGTCATCCGGCGAGGGCAAATGGGGTGACGCGCCCCCTGGCGGGGCGCTGGCGGTCACAGCGGTTCGAGCACAATCTCCACCCGACGATTGCGAGCCCGGTTGTCCGCGCTGTCATTCGGCACCCGTGGTTCACTGGCACCACGCCCCAGGGCCTGGACCCGCCCGGGGTCGGCCGCCGCGCCGAACATCTCGACCAACACCGCGCGGGCGCGCCGCAGCGAGAGCTGCTGGTTGGAGACCCGGCCCTTGCCCACCGGCGTGTCGTCACTGTGGCCGATGATCCGGATACGCCCCGGCCAATCCGCCAGCACCGTGGCAGTACGCTGCAAGGTGGCTCGACTTTCTGGCGCGATCACGCTGCCGCCTGGGGCAAACAATTGCCTGGTACCGAGCAACAGCCGCACGGCGCCGGCCTCCTCCTGCAACGTCAGGCGTCCGGCGCGGATATCCTCGGCCAGGCGCTCAGCCAGCGTGGGCAGGGCTGCCGGCGCAGGAGGGAGTGCCGCCACGGTGGACAACAGCCGCGACAATCCAAGCCGCTGCTGGGCGGAACGCACCTGCAAGTCATAGGCACCCGCGACGGCGAGGCCCATCAGCAACACCAGCAGGCCGCCCAAGGTCCAGCGCAGCGCACGCCGTGGCCAGCGGCTCGGTAGCGCGGTTTTCGGCGACGGACGCGGATAACGCTCGCGATGCAGGCGCAGGGTTTCGTAGAGTCGGGCACGTTTGAGGATCAGGATCGAACGGCCTTCGCGTTCGATTCGATAACGCCCCTCCAGGCCCAGGGCCAGACACAGGTACATCAGTTCGAGCAGCGCCAGGTGCTCCACAGGCTTGAGCTGCGCCTCGTCCAGATAGGCGAAGAATCCTTCGCCGCCCTTGGCTTCCTGATGAAAGGTCATCAGCAGGCTGTGCCGTGACCAGGCGCCCCGGGCCCATTCGCTGCTGGCGATGATTTCATCGAGCAAGGTGCACAGGGCATAACGGGCACGCAACACGATGCGTGATTCGATACCGCAAGCCAGGGCCTGCCGCTGGAAGGTCCGCAACCGGGCGATCAGGCGCAAACGCAGCGCCGGCAGGTCGGGCTGGCGCTTCAGCCGCTGGAACACCACCACCTCATGCAGCAGGTCGTCAGCCAGCACGCAGAGGTTTTCATCGGCAACCGCCGGTCCGGCCTGGACACGCTCGCGAGCGTTTTTGCGCGATCCGCGAGCCGTTCTGGCAAACGCCATCACGCCTCCCTGATGGCCCAGAACGCCAATTGCAGTCCCGGAAACGAACCGGCCACATGCAGGCCGAAGCCGCTGGTGTCCACCAGATCAGCCCACAAGGGATGGTCGTTCGACAGCTGGAAATAGCTGAAGCCGGGGTAGTAAGGCAGCTCCCTGGGCGCCGTCGGCAACACCTGGATCGCCAACCCCGGCAATTGCAGGTTCACCAGGTCGTGCAGGCGCTCGGCCGGACCGATCTTCAAGCGGCTGGGGAAACTTTTGCGCAGTTCCTCGTCGGGCACCTGCGCGCGCACCGCGAGAATAAAACGCGCCGATTGATACAGGTTGATATCCGGCACCTGGGCAAAACGAAAACCAAAGGCTCCGCTCTTGAGCGCCAGGGCCACCACATCGGCACTGGCCACCGCACTCAACGCCTGCAACAGGTCCTGGATCAACGGCACAAAGCTCTCGCCCAGGCGGTCATGGCGGTACGGCGGATACGCCCTGGGGCGCTTGCGCTCCTGGCCGAAAATCGCCAGTTCGCCGGCCAGCCGCACCAACTCGCGGTACAGCAACTCGGGGTGCAACGCCGGCTGGCTGGCCAGGTGCATCAGCAGGCTTTCGGCGCGATTGACGCTCTGCAGCATCACGTACTGCTGGATCTCGGTCATCCCGCCGAGCCCGCCCTGGCCAAGCCCGCCGGCCAGGGCCACACCGCGTTGGCGGGCGCGGGCGATCAGTTCGTCGACGGAGCGCGCCAACACCGGCGAACTACGCCAGGCCAGCAACGGTGCCACCTGTTGCCGGTCGAGCACCACCAGGCCGGCGGCCGTGCGCTCCACCACCCGGGCCACCCGCAAAAAGACATGGGAGGCGGCGACATCCGCCTCCCGCGCCAGCTTCAGGTTCAGACGACAGACCTGCAAACAGGCCGGCTCGCCGCCCTCGGTATTGGCGTCGGCCACCAGGACTTCGCTGATCCGGTAACGGGCCAGGCTGTCGTCCCCGGGGGCGGTTTCGGTGTCCGCCGCCCCAGGGCGATTGAGGGCCAGGGCCAGCACCAACTGCACGTCACGCTCGCCGTCGGCCACCGGATAACGCAGCCGGACCAGTTCCTCGTCCGTCAGGGCGAAGGGACTGCCATCGGGCATGATCCCTTCGCAGGCGCTCAGGGCCAGGTTGCCCAGCGCCAACTGCGCGGCATCGATTTTCAGTGTGACAAAGCCCCAGCCATGGGGTTGCACGGCACGCAGGACCTGCGCCAGCCGGGCCCGATGATGGCGCTCTTGCTGCTGGAAGTGCTGCGGCAGCAGAAACATGCCTTCTGACCAGACGACGCCGTCGTGACTACTCATCGGCATTCTCCTCTGCCGGCGCCGACGTCAACGCCACGCGCTGGCGAGCGATCTGGGCCTTCAGCCGCGAGGGGCGCGTCGGGTCGATTTCGGCCCAGGCCCACCACTGGGCATGGTCGATATTGCGGTACTCGGCCACCAGCGCGATAAAGCGGGTGCCGGGCACGGGAAGAAAGTTCTGCTCCTGCTGCTGGCCCGGGCGCAGCAGCAACGATTCCTGGCGCAGCAGATCACGGCCCAGCGCCTGCTCGGCCGCGGCTTCGGACTGGAACAGCTCGACCTGTTCCAGGCGCTTGCCGTCCGCCAGTTGCAGGAGCCTGACAATCACCGGCGACGGCCGCCCATGCAGGTCGGGATTGCTGTCCAGTGCCGCTTCCAGGGACAACACGATACGCGGTTCAGGCGGCGGTTCGTCCGACCAAAACCAGGCACAGCCCGGGAGCGTCGACACCAGCAGCAGGCACAGGGCGCGTCGAAACACCGGCTTAATCACGACCATCGTCGGCCTCCTTGGGCTGTTTGGCCTTCGCAGGTGCCGCCGCCTTGGCCGAGGTGGTGGCCGCGGCGGCGCCGCCATTGATGTCGACCGAGGCGGTACCGTCGAGGGTAACGGTCTTGCCGTTGATCGCCACACCCGTGGCGCTGAGTACCAGGGTACTGGCACCGACCTTGAGGGTCAGGCTCTTGCCGGCTTCCAGCACCAGCTTGCCGTTGGCCTTGAAATCCATATCGGTGGCGCTCGACTGCCATTGGCCGGCAATCCGGCAATGGCTGTCGCCGCCGATATCCAGCGATTGATCGGCATCGACCCGAGTGTTGCGCCGGCCGCCCACGGACTCATGAAGGTCATCCTCGACCTTGAGAAACTGATTGGCGCCCACCGTCAGGTGCCAGTCGTTGCCAATGCTGGCGAACGCATCGTTGCGCACCGTCAGGTCCTGGTTGCGTCCGGCATGGATCAGCAGTTGCTCGTGGCCCTTCTTGTCGTCGAAGCGCAACTCGTTGTAGACATCCTGCTCGCCCAGGGACTGCGATTTGAGACCACTGCGGGCCGCCTGGGCCGGCAGCTCCCAGGGTGGCCGGTGACCGGCGTTATAGAGCCCGGCGGTGACCAGGGGCCGGTCGGGGTCGCCGCCGAGGAACTCCACCACCACCTCCTGCCCGACCCGCGGCACGAACAGCGCCCCCCAACGCTTGCCGGCTATCGGCTGGGCGACCCGGACCCAGCAGGAACACGCCTCGTTGCGTCGCCCGCTGCTGTCCCAGTGAAACTGCACCTTGATCCGACCGTACTCGTCGACCCAGATCGGATCGCCTTCCTTACCGACCACAAAGGCCGTCTGTGGTCCGGCGATCAGCGGACGCGGTGTCTGGATCGGCGCGCGAAACACCTGGGTGGTCGGGATCGCCTCGACCTCGCAGCGCAACTCGGTCGTGGCCTCGAACTGCAAGGTCGCGGCCACGATCAGGTAATCGCCGTTCTGCTCGGCTCGCGGGTGATCGACCAGAGTGAAGTACTGTCCGGGCGCCAGGTACGGCGACTGGCTGACGCCCCATCGCCACTGCTGGCGGGCGTGCGCGGCTTCGAGCTGGATCCGCGCCAGGGTTTCACCAGAGTCGCGACGGCTGAATCGCCCCGGGAAACCTTCTTGTCGGTAGTTGCCGTGGCGCTCCGTCGCCGCCGCCCCATGACTCGCCGAAAGGACGCTGGCCTCGCGGTTGCTGGCCTTGGTGAAGTCGAAATCCACCAGGTTGAACATCCCGGGCCGCAGTTCGCCGTGGGACTCCCAGTTCAGCAGGCTGCCCGGGACCTTGTCCTGGTTGGGCCGATAAGTCATTTCCCACAGGTGCTGCACCGGTTTGTGCGCGCTCATCGAATCGGCGATCACCAGCAGATGATCGTCAGGTTGATGAGCGAAGAAGTAGTAGAGCCCCGCGTCCTCCAGCAAGCGGCTGAAAAAGGCAAAGTCGCTTTCGCCGAACTGCACGCAATACTCCATCGCCTCCGGGCATTCGGCCTGCCAATCGACACTGAAAGGGTAGTCGCTGAAGACCTCATCAAGCACTTGCCTGAGGGTCTGGTTCTGGAAAATACGTTGGCGCCGGGACTGTGTCAGGAACCAGAGCCAGGGCCTGAGGGAGACTCGGTAGCACGCCTGGCGGTCGGCGCGGCCCATGGCACTGAAGGCCGTGATATAGCCGTGGATGGAGCGTGCCCGTTCGTCCACGACACCGAGGCTCAGTGCCAGCGGTCGCCCCAGCAGATCATCGACCTGCAGTGCGTCGTCGCTGCTGGACAATGTCAGCTCGTATTCACCGAGCTGGCTCAGCCCCTCGCGACCGCTGAGTTCGAGCAGCGACAGTTTGGCATCGACGCCAGGCACCTGGACACGGTGGTAGGTGTTTTCGGACATGGTGACAAGGGCTCGCTCAGGCAATCGTGGTCTTGAGGGTGGCACTGGCGTTGACGCTGATCTGACCACCCCAGTTGCACTGGCAGGTGCAGCAGTGGTCCAGCGCCGGCAGCTTGGCAATCCGTGTTCGCATCGCACCGGGCTGCCAGGGCGTGAGCGTGGCGGGCACGCAGGGCATCGGCGTCAACACGCCCATGGCGGCGGCCGTCGCCGCCGCGACCTGGGGGTTGGCCGGGCTGCGGCAGAGGCCGAAGGCAGGAATATTGACCATGGGTTGATGATCGAGAATGTTCGCCGCCAGCCGACCTTCGACCTTGACCCGCCCCAGCGGCAGGACACCCAGGGGAGCCGGTGCGGCGCCAAACGAACAGGAAAGCAAGGCGCCCATTACAACTTGCTGATTCATGCGTGCTCCAGACAGACATCCGTGGAAAGCCCGCGCAGTGTCAGTGAAGGGTGCCCTGCGGGGTATCGGATAACTCCTAAATCAGCCGACGTGGCCCGGTGCGGGTCGCTGAAAGCGCGCAGGTTCGAAGCGCCATCCCGCTGCCGTCGCACCCTTGTGCCCCAACCAGCAGGCCCGTCCCAGGCCCTGCCGTGCGCCCAGTTGCAGGCCTGGTCGCTGCCCTGCCTCCAGACACACATCGAGATCCCATTGAAAGGTCGGTCCGACATAACATTCGACCAGTTGGCACAAGGGTTCGAAGTAACGTCCGCCGGGCAGCAGGTGCTGGTAGTCCGCCCAGGACAAAGGCCCCAGGTGCAAGCAGAAACTGTGCTGGATATTCCACAGCCGGCGCCCCAGCAACGCGGCCCCGCCCAGCCGCGCCGACTCGCGCCGCCGACCCAGCTGCAAGCGTTCATCGGATGCCAGGACAGTCCGATGCCGGCCCAGGCTGCTGAGCGCCACCGGCAGGCGCAGCAGATCCCGGACCAGGGCCAGCAAACCGGCGGCACTGCGGCGCTGATCGATAAACTGCGGCGCGTAGTAGCGCGTGGCGTTGGGCAAGGCGCGGGGCTGGCCCGGAGAGAACGCCGACACATAGTCGGCGAAACGGTCGTCGGCCGGACGATCGGCCCAGACCACCGGCCGCACCCGCGCCCAGCTTCGATAAAGCAGGCTCAGCAGACGGTGGTGAAACACATCGAGAAAGTGCGCCAGGGTACTGTCGCCATGGTTGATCTGGCGCGACAGCACATCCTCGCTGAAATGCAGGGGCATCGGCCCGTTCGCCCCCGTCAGGCCGAAGAAGTTCACCGCCAGTTGCGCGGCACGGCCCTCACGCAGGCGCAGTTGAGCGATCATCGCCGGCTCGAACGCCAGCGAGACGTGCTGCGCCAGACGCAACGGATCGTCGCCCAGGCGCGGCGCAGTCCCCCAGCGCGGCGCATCAGGGTAGGTGCGCTCGAGCAAACGCATCGCGGCAAAAAAATCGTAGCGCCAGGGCTGTTCGACCAACTCGGGCGGTGGCGCTACCAGATCATGCATTGACCCGCCCTCGCCTGCCAGGTCTTGATAGGGCCTCGGCTCACACTGTGCAACTCGGTCTGCATAAAGGCATTGAGCGCGGCATAACGCACAAAAAAACGCTCCAGCGCGGCGCCGAACAGATAGGTCCCGGTGCCTTCGCAGGCGGCGTCATCAAGGACCAGGGTCAGGTTCAGCCCGCGACCGAACGCCACCGGCCCGGCCCCGGGCAAACGCCGGGTGACGACCTGCGCGCGCAACGAGACGATGCCTTGCAGCAACTTGTGCCCGCTGCTGTCGCCCTCGGGCAGGTAATGCGCCAGCAACTCGCGCAAGGCCCGGGCCCCGGCCGCCCCGTCGTGGTGAGCCAGGGGCAGGTAGTTGCGCGACAACTGCCGCACCACCTGCCATTGCCGGTCGCCCTGGGACGGCGCGGGGAGCGGTCGCGAAGGCCCGGCCACACAACGGATCGCCAATACCGGGGCGCCCACGTCGAGGACGAAGTCGGTGTTGCCCGCCCCCAGGGGCAGGCGCAACGGCAGGTCGCGGTTGGAACACAGCACGTCCACCGCCAGGCGCTGCAACTCGGCATCCGCCTCCAGCGCCACGACCAGACTGGCGTCACAGCCGCGATAACGCCGCTGCCCGTCGACAAAGCGCTGTGGAACGCGGCTGGGCGTGCGCTGCATCTGGTAGAACCCCGCCAGGCGACGCTCGTCTCCATCCTGCCGTTGCGGGGCATACAACGGCAGGATGACCTGGCGTTCCTTGGAGCCGGCGGCATAGCCATGGACCGCCAGGACCTCCTGGATCTCGTAGGCGAGTGGCCGGGCCTTGTCGACCACCAAGGGCAAGTCATGCCGATAAGGATCGACGACGATTCGCTCGACCCGCTTGTTGAACAGATTGATCACCGGTACGCAGAACAACCCGAAGTGGCTGGCATTGAGCAGCGCCGACAAGGGTTGTGACAGGGGCGCGAACACCACCACCAGCTCCACGCTGCGCGCCGGACAATCGCGCAACGCCGGCCCCAGGCCACCCAGGCTGACAAAGCGCTCGCCCTCGGCGAAGGCGAGAAAGGTCTTGAGTTGCGCGCACACCGCGTCACTGTTCAACGACCGTGCATACTGGCTGGAGACCGGGTGCGCAGGCGGTTGCCGGATATGCTCGGGGTCGATTCGCGGGCTCCATCCGCCCTCGCCTTCGCCGCAACGTATGAACAGACCTTCGGCACGGGTCAACAGGGCTTCCTGGAGAGCCAGCGGCAGCGAGCCATCGCCGCGCAGGAACAGCGTCAGCTCCTGCAGTGCCAATTGATCGAAGGACACCCCGGCGGTGGTTCGCAGACGCAGGCGCAAGGCACCACCTTCCTGCTTGACGACGCTGGCGGGCAAGCCCTTGAGCAGTCCCGCGCTGGGCAGGTACTCGGCCGAGTCCAGGACCAGGGGCCAGAGCGTCACCGGGCGCAGGCTGCGAAACTCGCAGCGCGGGTCTTGCCCGCCCGCCTCACCCACGGAGCGCACCACGCTATCGGCCGGCAAGGTGAACCCCGAGGCCAGCGAGCCCTCCTGCAAGTCCGGGGAAAGCTGCAGTACCGCCATGGACGGCACCGGCAGCAACTGCTGCGGCTGCACCAGTTCCAGCAGGCTCTCGGTGAAACGCGGAAACTCGGCTTCCATTTGCAGTTGCACCCGGGCAGTGAGAAAACTCAGCCCCTCCAGCAAACGCTCCACCGACGGATCGGTCACCTCATCGGGGCGCAGCCCCAGGGTGGCGGCGATCTTGGGGTAGTCCTCGGCGAACTCGGCACCGGCTTCACGCAGGAAACTCAATTCACGCTCGTAGTGCCGCAGCAGCCGCTCATCCATGGGTGGACGGTCGACCATAGGGCCGGACCCGCACCTCACCACTTTCGGTGTTCCAGGCCGACTCCAGGCGAAAGGCGTGCAACGCATCGAGGCCGCGGATCTCGCCCTCGATCAGAAAATTCAGGCTGGCACTGCAGGACGTCACCGGCAGCAGCTGCACCGCGACGCTGTAACGCAGAATGCGCGGTTCAAAATCCAGGACGATTTCACGGATGCGGCTCTCGAGCTTCTGCGTATCGATGCTCGACAGCACCACGCCCGCCAGGTTGCCCAGGCCATAGTTGAGCACTGAACGGGTGACATGGGGCTGGCTGCCCAACGGGCAGATCGCCCCGAGTCCGGTGGCATTGAACAGCAGCGTCAAATCTCGGCACAGGTGTTCCAGCTCTTGCTGCGCACCGCCCCCCGCCCGGCGCCGGGTCATCTCATCGCCAGGATTGGCGGGACGCAGCAGACGTTCGAGCAGCGGTGTCATGGAAGTGCTCATGAAAATCCTCCCGAAAAAAACCCGGCGCCGACGGCCCCCGCAGCATGCTGCGGGGGCCGTCGGCGTTCGATCACACGGTCGTGTTGCTGAGCAGGTCGTAGCTCTTTGCAAGGGTCGCGACAGCCTTGCCATCAACGAAGTGCTTGTACTGGTACTTGATGGCGGTGAAGCTAATCTGGATGGTTTCGCTCGGGCGATCACCGCTACCGCTGATGGAGTAGCTGCTGATGATCGGCGCCGTCAGCGTGAACTCGACGTAGGGTTCGTTCTTGCCCGTCGAACTGCCGCTGGTCTGGATGATGCGCAAGGTCGCCTCGTCCAGGGACTTGCCGCTAACCGACTCGATAAACAGATTAGGCGAAGCGACGTCAGTGGTTTTGTTCAAGGTTATCTCGGTGACATGCCCGACACTCGGCTCACGGTCATTGCCGATGGAGATGGAACGACCACTGCTGAACCCCCAGGAGTCGATGACGATCCAGTCCTTGTGATCCTTCTCCTGGCAGTTCCCCTTAATCTCGGTTTTGAATTTCAATACAATCATGCGGACTCCAACATCTGTTTATTTGAATGGTTAAGTACCTTTCCGGGGACAAGGCCCCGGTCGGGCATGAACCCCTCAGCCTTTGACCGAGGGCAGTCGGGAGACCAGTCGCAGGGATACGCTCAGGCCTTCCAATTGATAGTGGGGACGCAGGAAGAACTTGGCCTGGTAAAAGCCCGGGCTGCCCTCCACTTCCTGCACCACCACTTCGGCACCCGCCAGCGGCTTGCGCGCCTTGTCGGCGTCGCTGGCGGTCGCCGGGTTATGCTCGACGTACTTGACAATCCAATTGTTGAGCCAGATCTCCATGTCTTCGCGCTCACTGAAGGAGCCGATCTTGTCGCGCACGATGCACTTGAGGTAATGGGCAAAACGACAGGTGGCGAACAGATACGGCAACCGCGCCGCCAACTGTGCATTGGCGGTGGCGTCGGGGTCGTCGTATTCCTGGGGAGCGTGCAAGGACTGCGCGCCGATAAACGCCGCCAGCGAGCTGTTCTTGCAATGCACCAGGGGCATGAAGCCGTTCTTGGCCAACTCCACTTCGCGCCGGTCACTGATGGCGACCTCGGTCGGACAGGTCATGTCGACGCCGCCGTCCTCGGTCGGATAGGTATGCACTGGCAGCCCGCTGATGGCGCCGCCGGACTCGATGCCGCGAATCCGCGAGCACCAGCCGTACTCCTTGAAGGAGCGGTTGATATTGATGCCCATGGCATAGGCTGCATTGGCCCACAGGTAGTTCTGCGCCTGGCCTTCGGTGACCTCCTCGAAGGCGAACTCCTCCACTGGCGCGGTACGCGCGCCGTAGGGAATACGCCCGAGAAAACGCGGCATGGTCAGGCCGATATAGCGCGAATCCTCGGAGCGCCGCAGATTGCGCCAGGCGGCATGCTCGGGAGTGAGGAACAGCTTGCTCAGGTCGCGGGGGTTGGCGACCTCGCGCCAGGAGTCCATCAACATCACCGCCGGCGACGCCGCGCTGATCAGGGGCGCATGGGCCGCGGCGGCAATCTTGGCCAGTGACGCCAACAGTTCCACATCCGGTGGGCTGTTATCGAAATAGAAATCGGCGATCAGCACACCGAAGGGCTCACCGCCCAGTTGGCCGTACTCATGCTCGTAGATTTTCTTGAACAGCGGGCTCTGGTCCCAGGCCGCGCCCTTGAACTTCTTCAGCTCGCGGGCGACTTCGTCCTTGGCGACGTTGAGGAAACGGATCTTGAGTTTCTCGTCGGTCTCGGTATTGCTCACCAGGTAGTCGAGGCCGCGCCAGGCAGATTCGACGGCCTGGAAATCCGGGTGATGGAGGATGTCATTGACCTGCGCGGACAACTTGGCGTCGATTTCACCGATCAGGGCCTGGATGGTGCCGAGGGTGTCGTGGGCAATCAGGTGGGTCGTGCGCAGCGCCTGTTGGGCCAGGGTCTGCACCGCATTTTCAATGGCTTCGCGCACCGGCTCGCCGCGGGGCTTGAACTCGCGTTGCAGCAGGTCGTTGAATTCACTGGGCGAGAGCTCGGCCGTCGGGTCGATGCCGGACTGATTCTGAGATGTGGCGGACACGGATATTTACCTGTTTCAGGGAGCGATCATCGAAGGCATCAGTCTTCGGACTCGGTGGCCGCCGGCTTGGCGTGGGCCAGCAGCGACTGCATCAGGGCCGGGTTTTCCAGCAACTTGGCCATCAGTTGCTCGGCGCCACTCTTGCCGTCCATATAGGTCAGCAGATTGGCCAGTTGATTGCGCGCCTCCAGCAGTTCACGCAGCGGCTCGACATTGCGGGCCACGGCGCCGGGCGAGAAGTCGTCCATGCTCTTGAAGGCGAGCGACACCGCCATCTGCCCTTCCCCCGTCAGTTGGTTGGGCACACTGATGCGCACCTGGGGTTCGATGGCGGCCATGCGCTCATCAAAATTGTCGATATCGATTTCCAGGAACTTGCGCTCGGCCACCGGCGGCAGGTCGTCCCGGTTGGCCCCCGAGAGATCGGCGAACACGCCGTTGACAAAGGGGATCTCGATGGTCTTTTCGGCGCCGTACAACTCGACGTCATATTCGATCTGGACCCGTGGCGCACGGTTGCGCCCAATGAATTTCTGGCTGTTGTTACTGGACATACAGATAAACCTGAGCAGGGAGGGAAAGGTTAGTCATCGGTGATACCGCCCAGCGCATGCAGGTCGGCAAGGCTGCCTGGCACCAGTTCGGCGATCGCTTCGAGAAAACTCATGCTGGCGAGCCGACGCGTCCTGGCCGCCAGCAAGGGCACCGGGCTCGAAGGTTCGTGCTGGGCGTAGTAAGCGCAAATGGCATCCAGGGCGCGGACTACGTCCTCACGGGACTGGCAGACACCGCTCCAGGTGGCTGGAGCACGACTTGTCACATCGGTGGCCAGGGCCTGGGGCAAATCATCGTCTGGCGGCGGCAAGACGACATCGCAACGCTCTTCGGCGATGCGGCACCACTTGTCCAGGGCCCGCCCGAGGCCGTCCAGCGGCGAAATACCGGGGGCCGCGATTTTTTCCTCCAGACAAGCGCCGATCCGCGCGATCAGTTCGACCAGAGCCCTCAACAAGCTCAGGTTCTCGATCAGCTCAGCACGGGCCTTGGACTCGATCAGCGCACCCAGACGCGCCAGTCCTTGTGTCCGGACCTCCTCCTCGGCGGACTCGGCGATGCAGGCCAGATCGGTCACACGCAGCGGTTCAAGGCCCATGGCATTGCCCAGCTGCTGACGCTTGAGCACCTGGACCACACTGG
Source organism: Pseudomonas sp. MWU13-2862 (assembly GCF_023242495.1). NCBI lineage: Bacteria > Pseudomonadati > Pseudomonadota > Gammaproteobacteria > Pseudomonadales > Pseudomonadaceae > Pseudomonas > Pseudomonas sp. MWU13-2862. Next base: position 244,041 of record NZ_JALMEZ010000001.1, read on the forward strand.
TGGGCACCGCCAGCTCGGCAAGGGTATTGAGGCGCATCAGCGGATCGTGATCGTCTTCGGCCAGGAGCTGCGGGTGAACATCCTCCCAGCGCTCACGCAGCAGACTGTCGATCAGCCGCAAGCCATCGACAAAGCCGGGCAGCCCGTGCAATTCCAGCAAGGCCCGCGCCAGGCAAACCGCCACCCGCAGGTCGAGAGCATCCTCCAGCAGCGTCAGGCACAGCGAGCGTACCCGTTGCCAGTCCACCGGCGTTGCGGGGTACACATGATCGCCGTATTGAACTTCGTTGCCGCCGTCTATTTCTTCTAACAGTTGAATAAAGTCCGCGCGGTATTCCAAGTTCGGACCGCAGGGCCTGTCTGGCAGGGTATTAATATAAGGAATCAGTTCTTTTATCGACATATTCCAGCCCCATGAAAATGCCCTTCAGGCACGCCAAACCAAAGTGAAAGACGTTAAACCTCAGCGCCCTGCGCACACGGCAAGCCAGGCGCTGCGTGGATTCACTCTAGTCAAAGGGGGGGGCCGAAAACATAGGAATCGTCCTAGATCGGATAACCACGAAGTGCCGTTGCAAAGGAAATAAATAACGAAAGTTTGCAACTTTCAAAGGAAGAGCAAAGAAGGAACTTTCATGACACTTTTTTAAACATTCGCAGCGTATTTAAAACGTGTCACAAGAGAATCGAAGGGGACGACTTCAAGTCAGCGCAAGAAGCCCAGGCAGTGGCGGGCAAAAAAAAGGCAAAAAAAAGCCCCGGCAAGCCGGGGCATTTTCTTTGCTTCAAGGAGTTCAAGGGCCTTGAAGCGGTGTATGGCGCAGCGGACGGGACTCGAACCCGCGACCCCCGGCGTGACAGGCCGGTATTCTAACCGACTGAACTACCGCTGCGTATCGCTCGGACTTGCGTCCGTTTGAAATCTTGAAACCCGTGATCGAAAAGCTTCGGTGCCTTTCAATCGCAGACCGCACAAGGCGACCTGTACAAATATGGCGCAGCGGACGGGACTCGAACCCGCGACCCCCGGCGTGACAGGCCGGTATTCTAACCGACTGAACTACCGCTGCGCGTCGGTTGGAAGCTCCTTGCGGAACATCCGATTCTCTTGCGAGAAGCTCAACGAGTGGTGGGTGATGACGGGATCGAACCGCCGACCCTCTGCTTGTAAGGCAGATGCTCTCCCAGCTGAGCTAATCACCCTTTGCTTCGTTGAGGCCGCGAAATTTACGCAGGTAGCGGACCTAAGTCAATAGCCTGCTTGAAGTTTTTCAGAAAAAGACAGATTCGTGTCACAGGCAAGACCATCAAGCCCTGCTCTCTGTAGGAGCGAGCTCGCTCGCGATGGTAGCCGGAACACTACGGGCTAGCAGACTTCCCGCGTTATCGTTGACGTCCATCGCGAGCAAGCTCGCTCCTACCGGTAGATCATCTTGCGGCTCATGCCACCGTCAACCACGAATTCCTGGCCGGTGACAAACCCCGCATTCCTCGACAGCAACCAGGCCACCAACGCCGCCACATCCTCGACCGTCCCTACCCTTCCCGCCGGATGTTGGGCATGGTCGGCGTCGCTCAACGGCTCGGCCCGACGTACCGAGGGATCGCGGGCATCGATCCAGCCCGGACTGACCGCATTGACCCGGATCTCCGGCCCGAGGCTGATCGCCAGGGCGTGAGTCAGGGCCAATAGACCGCCCTTGCTCGCCGCATAGGCCTCGCTGTCGGGTTCCGACTGCGCCGCACGGGTAGAGGCCAGGTTGACGATCGCGCCGCAGTGGGCACGCAGATAAGGCGCGCAGTGCTTGGCCAGCAACATCGGCCCGCCGAGATTGACCGCCAGCACACGATTCCAGTGCGCCAGGTCGAGACTTTCAAGGGTGATGTTGTGCGGGTCGGCAATCGCCGCGTTGCACACCAGGGCATCGATCCGGCCGAAACGGCCCAATACCTCGGCAACGCCCTGGGCCACCTGGGCTTCATCGGCCACATCCATGCCGATGAAACAGGCATTCTCGCCCAGGATCCGGGCCACCTTGGCGCCACGGCGACGATCGAGGTCGGTGAGCACCACCTGCCAGCCTTCGCTGATCAACCACGCCGCGATCCCCAGGCCGATACCACGGGCCGCGCCCGTCACCAGGGCGACACGGCCGTTATTGGCAACGGCCGTGTCCAGGGACCACTCGATCACAAGGCCGCCAACCCGCGAGCCAGGTCGGCTTGCAGGTCGGCCACGTCTTCGAGGCCGACGGCGACACGGATCAGGCTGTCGCGAATCCCCGCGGCCTCACGTTCCTGCGGCGCCAGGCGGCCGTGGGAAGTGGTGCTCGGGTGGGTGATGGTGGTCTTGCTATCACCCAGGTTGGCGGTGATCGAGATCAGTCGGGTGGCGTCGATAAAGCGCCAGGCGCCCTCTTTGCCGCCCTTGACCTCGAAGCTCACCACCGCACCGAAACCGCGCTGCTGACGCTGGGCCAGTTCGTGCTGCGGGTGGCTCTTGAGGCCGGCGTAATGGACCTTCTCGATACCGTCCTGCTGCTCCAGCCATTCGGCCAGGGCCTGGGCATTGGCACAGTGGGCGCGCATGCGCAGGTTCAGGGTTTCCAGGCCCTTGAGGAAAATCCAGGCATTGAACGGACTGAGGGTCGGCCCGGCGGTGCGCAGGAAACCGACGACTTCCTTCATCTGCTCGCCACGCCCGGCAACCACGCCGCCCATGCAACGGCCCTGGCCGTCGATGAACTTGGTCGCCGAATGCACGACGATGTCCGCGCCCAGCTTCAAAGGCTGTTGCAGGGCCGGCGTGCAGAAACAGTTGTCCACTACCAGCATCGCACCCTTGGCATGGGCGATTTCAGCCAACGCGGCGATATCCACCAGTTCAGCCAGCGGATTGGACGGCGATTCGACGAACAGCAGCTTGGTATTCGGCCGGATCGCCGCGTCCCAGCCCGACAGGTCGGCCAGGGGCACGTAGTCGACTTCAACACCGAAGCGCTTGAAGTACTTCTCGAACAGACTGATGGTGGAGCCGAACACACTGCGCGAGACCAGCACATGGTCGCCGGCACTGCACAGGCTCATGACCACGGCCATGATCGCGGCCATGCCGGTGGCGGTGGCAACCGCCTGCTCGGCCCCTTCCAGGGCCGCGATGCGCTCTTCGAAGGAACGCACGGTGGGGTTGGTGTAGCGCGAGTAGACGTTACCTGGCACTTCCCCGGCGAAACGCGCTGCCGCATCGGCGGCGGTGCGGAACACGTAGCTGGAGGTGAAGAACATCGGGTCGCCGTGCTCGCCTTCCGGCGTGCGGTGCTGACCGGCACGGACGGCCAGGGTGTCGAAGGCTACGCCCTCGAGATCGCTGTCCAACCGACCGGCATCCCATTCCTGACTCATGCTGCCACTCCTTGTTCGACTTTCTTGAAGATTAAAACCGGTTTTAAGGGGGGACACGACCCCTGTAGGAGCAGGGCTTGCCCGCGAAGGGGCCCTTGAGACCGCCAGAAGCTTCGCGGGCAAGCCCGGCTCCTACAGGGTTGCGGTGTTTTCAGGACCGCGGCCACACCCCAGAGCCGGTTTTTACTCAGTTGTTGTACAGGTCGATGATCGCGCTGACCGCCTGGGTCTTGACCTTGGACGCATCGTTACGCGCCTGCTCGATCTTGGCCAGGTAGTGCTCGTCGATGTCGCCGGTGACGTACTTGCCGTCGAACACCGCGCAATCGAAGTTCTCGATCTTGATCTTGCCACCACCGACGGCCTCGATCAGGTCCGGCAGGTCCTGGTAGATCAGCCAGTCGGCGCCGATCAGGTCGGCCACGTCCTGGGTCGTGCGGTTGTGGGCGATCAGCTCATGGGCACTCGGCATGTCGATACCGTAGACGTTCGGGTAGCGCACCGCCGGGGCCGCCGAGCAGAAGTAGACGTTTTTCGCGCCGGCTTCGCGGGCCATCTGGATGATCTGCTTGCAAGTGGTGCCGCGCACGATGGAGTCGTCCACCAGCATGACGTTCTTGCCACGGAATTCCAGCTCGATGGCGTTGAGCTTCTGCCGCACGGACTTCTTGCGGGCCGCCTGGCCCGGCATGATGAAGGTCCGGCCGATATAGCGGTTCTTCACAAAGCCTTCGCGAAACTTCACGCCCAGGTGGTTCGCCAACTCCAGGGCCGAGGTACGGCTGGTGTCCGGGATCGGGATGACCACGTCGATGTCATGCTGCGGACGCTCGCGCAGGATCTTCTCCGCCAGCTTCTCGCCCATGCGCAGACGCGCCTTGTATACCGACACGCCGTCGATGATCGAATCAGGACGCGCCAGGTAGACGTGTTCGAAGATGCACGGGGTCAACGACGGGTTGGTCGCGCATTGACGGGTGTGCAGCTTGCCGTCTTCGGTGATGTACACCGCTTCGCCCGGTGCCAGGTCGCGGATCAGGGTGAAACCGAGCACGTCCAGGGACACGCTCTCCGAGGCGATCATGTACTCGACGCCTTCGTCGGTGTGACGCTGGCCGAACACGATCGGACGGATGCCATGGGGGTCGCGGAAACCGACGATACCGTAGCCGGTCACCATCGCCACCACCGCGTAACCACCGACGCAGCGGTTGTGCACGTCGGTCACCGCGGCGAACACGTCTTCTTCGGTCGGTTGCAGCTTGCCGCGCTGGGCCAGCTCGTGGGCGAACACGTTGAGCAACACTTCCGAGTCGGAGTTGGTGTTGACGTGGCGCAGATCCGACTCGTAGATTTCCTTGGCCAACTGTTCGACGTTGGTCAGGTTACCGTTGTGGGCCAGGGTGATGCCGTACGGCGAGTTGACATAAAACGGCTGGGCCTCAGCCGAAGTCGAACTGCCGGCGGTCGGGTAACGCACATGGCCGATGCCCATGTGTCCGACCAGGCGCTGCATGTGCCGCTGATGGAATACATCGCGGACCAGGCCGTTGTCCTTGCGCAGGAATAACCGGCCGTCATGGCTGGTCACGATACCGGCAGCGTCCTGGCCGCGGTGCTGGAGCACGGTTAGCGCGTCATACAGCGCCTGATTGACGTTCGACTTACCGACGATACCGACGATGCCACACATGCGACGCAACCCCTACTTAATGAATCTGAACTGAACAGCTCTTACTGAGGCGTTTTGGCCGGCAAGAGATGTTCCTTGAACGGAAGGTCAGCGGGTACGCTGATTCCGCTGGCTAACCACCGACTGCTCCACCCCAGGATGAGGTTCTTGGACCAGTCGGCGACCAATAGAAATTTTGGCACGAGCTGGGAGCCCTGCCACCACGAATCCTGTTGGACCGGCCCCAGGCTCAGCAGCCCGACGGCCACCACCACCAGCAGCCCGCCACGCGCGGCACCGAAGGCCATGCCGAGGAAGCGATCGGTCCCGGACAGGCCGGTGACGCGAACCAGTTCGCCGATAAGATAGTTGACCATGGCGCCCACCAGCAGGGTGGCGACGAACATGATTGCACAGCCCGCGATCACGCGTGCCGAAGGTGTCTGGATATAGTCGGTCAGGTACACGGACAACGAGCCACCGAACATCCAGGCGACCGCGCCGGCAATGATCCAGGTGAGCAGGGACAGGGCTTCCTTGACGAAACCACGGCTCAAGCTGATCAACGCAGAAACGACGATTACCGCAATAATCGCCCAGTCAACCCAGGTAAATGGCACAGTGCAGCCTACAGACGGATAAGGCGGCGCATTTTAGCAGAGCGCCGCCCCACTGGTAAGGCGATTGTCAGAGCATTTCGATACAAAGCCGCGGGCTTAACCGCGTTCCGGTTGGAAACGCACGACAAAACCCTTCAGATTCTGCTGGCGACCCAGCAGGTCACGCAGGCGATCGGCCTCGGCACGCTCGATCAGCGGGCCGACAAAGACCCGGTTCTTGCCATCGGAGGAACGGATATAGGCGTTATAACCCTGGCTGCGCAGGGTCTTTTGCAGGCTTTCAGCACTGTCACGGCTGGACAGGCTGGCCAGTTGCACCGACCAGCTGATCGGCAGGCCGTTGGGGTCTACGCGGTTTTGCGTGGTATCGAGCTTGGCCGGCGCCACTGCAACCACCTGGGCCGGTGTTTGCGCCGGGGCCGGAGCCGGTTTGGTGACAGGCGCTGGGGCTACGGGCTTGGCCGCCGCGACCGGAGCCACTGGCTTGGGTGCCGGTGCTGGTGCGAGAGGCACCGGCGTTTCCTCGACTTCCTCATCAGCCGGGACCGAATCCGGGGGCAATGCCTGCGGCTCGGGAACCGGCACCGGCTCGACCTTGACCTGGGGCAACGCCGAGGCCTGGGGCGCGGTCGGCGCCTCGACCCGAACCTGGCGCTGCTCGTCCTGGCGGGAAAACAGCATCGGCAGGAAGATCACCGCCAAGGCCACCAGCACCAGGGCACCGACCATCCGTTGTTTGTACGCTTTATCCAGCATTGCCATTGGCAGCCTCCTCCGTGGCGCGCCGGGCCAGCCACTCCAGCGCCTCGGCAACACAAAAAAACGATCCGAACAACAGAATTTCGTCATCGGCCGTGGCCTGGGCGCATTGCCCTTCCAGCGCCGCGGCGACACTTTCGTAGACGCTCACCGACGCACCACGGGCCGCCAAGGCGGCCTGCAGGTCAGCCGCCGGGCGACTGCGCGGCGTCTGCAAGGGCGTTACCGCCCAGTGCTGGATATGACGCTCAAGCGGGGCAACCACCCCATCGAGGTCCTTGTCCGACAAGAGCCCGAATACCGCCAAACGCCGCCCCTTCAAGGGACTGTGCGCCAGGCGCTCGGCCAGGTATTCGGCGGCATGGGGATTGTGCCCGACATCCAGCATCAGGCTGAGGGACTTGCCCTGCCAGGTCAGCTTACGCCGATCCAGCCGGCCGACAATACGGGTATCCAGCAGCGCCTGGGCAATCCGCTCGGGCTGCCATGGCAGATCCATCAACAGGTAAGCCTGCAGGGCCAGGGCGGCGTTCTCCATCGGCAGGCCAAGCAGCGGCAGATCGCGCAACTCGACCGCCTGGCCCTGGCGGTCGACGCCACGCCACTGCCAGTTTGCATCGGTGAGGCCAAGATCGAAGTCCCGGCCACGCAGGAAGAACGGGCTACCCAACTCACGAGCCTTGTCCAGCAGCGGCTGCGGCGGATTCAGGTCGCCACACAGCGCCGGTGCGCCCGGGCGGAAGATCCCGGCCTTTTCGAACGCCACCGATTCACGGGTGTTGCCCAGGTATTCGGCATGATCGACACCAATGCTGGTCACCAACGCCAGGTCGGCATCCACCACATTGACCGTATCCAGGCGTCCACCAAGACCGACTTCCAGGACCACGACATCCAGGGCCGCACGCTCGAACAGCCAGAGCGCGGCCAGGGTGCCCATCTCGAAATAGGTCAGGGAGGTCTCGCCCCGCCCGGCATCGAGGGCGGCGAAGGCTTCGCACAACTGCGCGTCCGTCGCCTCGACCCCGTTGATCTGCACGCGCTCGTTGTAGCGCAGCAGATGTGGCGAGCTATAGACGCCGACCTTGAGCCCCTGCGCTTGCAGCAACGAGGCAACAAAGGCGCAGGTCGAACCCTTGCCATTGGTGCCGGTCACGGTCACTACCCGAGGCGCCGGCCTGCCCAGCCCCATGCGGTTCGCTACCTCTTGCGAGCGCTCCAGCCCCATGTCGATGGCCGATGGGTGCAATTGCTCCAGGTAGGCGAGCCACTCGCCCAGGGTACGTTCGGTCATAGGCTTGCAGGCACCGGTGGGACAATGACAGGCTCAACAGGCAAGGCGATGTATTCGGGTGTCGGCAGGCCCATCATCTGCGCCAGCAGGTTACCCAGGCGCGGACGCAGTTCCTGGCGGGCGATGATCATGTCGATCGCACCGTGCTCCAGCAGGAATTCGCTACGCTGGAAACCTTCCGGCAGCTTCTCGCGAACGGTCTGCTCGATCACCCGTGGGCCGGCGAAGCCGATCAGCGCCTTGGGTTCGCCGACGATCACGTCGCCGAGCATGGCCAGGCTGGCGGAAACACCGCCGTAGACCGGGTCGGTCAGCACCGAGATAAACGGCAGGCCTTCTTCACGCAAGCGCGCCAGTACGGCCGAAGTCTTGGCCATCTGCATCAGGGAAATCAGTGCTTCCTGCATGCGCGCACCGCCGGAAGCGGCGAAGCAGATCATCGGGCAACGGTTTTCCAGGGCGTAGTTGGCGGCACGTACGAAACGCTCGCCGACGATGGCACCCATGGAGCCACCCATGAACGAGAATTCGAAGGCGGAAACCACCACCGGCATGCCCAGCAGGGTGCCGCTCATGGACACCAGGGCATCTTTTTCGCCGGTCTGCTTCTGGGCCGCGGTCAAGCGGTCCTTGTACTTCTTGCCGTCACGGAATTTCAGACGGTCCACCGGCTCCAGGTCGGCACCCAACTCAACGCGACCTTCGGCGTCGAGGAAGATATCGATGCGTGCACGGGCGCCAATGCGCATGTGGTGGTTGCACTTGGGGCAGACGTCCAGGGTCTTTTCCAGTTCCGGACGGTAGAGCACCGCATCGCACGATGGGCACTTGTGCCACAGACCTTCAGGCACCGAGCTTTTCTTCACCTCGGAACGCATGATCGAAGGGATCAGTTTGTCTACTAACCAGTTGCTCATGCTGTCTTTCTCCAATTCGTTTTCGGCCCGTCGAACAACCGGGCCCGCCTGTTTTCTGCGGCGGTATGCATGGACGGCGGCAGGCTGCCAGCCGTCACATTGGCGCTCGGCAACCGCGTACGGCGCGTATGAACGCTTCGATCTTTGTACGATCCTTGATGCCCTTGCCCTGCTCCACCCCGCCGCTGACATCCACGGCATAGGGCTTGACCCGGGCGATGGCCTCGGCCACGTTGTCGACGGTCAGGCCGCCGGCGAGGATAATCGGCTTGCTCAGGCCCGTTGGTATCAGGGACCAGTCGAACGCCGCGCCGGTTCCCCCGGGAACACCTTCGACATAGGTATCGAGGAGAATCCCGCTGGCACTCGGGTAAGCGTCACAGGCCGCGGCGATGTCGTCACCGGCCTTGACCCGCAAGGCCTTGATATAGGGACGGTGATAACCTTCGCACTGCTCGCGGGTTTCATCGCCATGGAACTGCAACAGGTCCAGCGGCACCGCGTCGAGGATTTCCCCCAGCTCGCAACGGCTGGCATTGACGAACAGGCCGACGGTGGTCACGAACGGCGGCAAGGCGGCGATAATCGCCCGTGCCTGCTGGAACGTCACCGCCCGCGGGCTTTTGGCGTAGAACACAAAACCAATGGCATCGGCCCCGGCATCGACGGCGGCCAACGCATCTTCAATGCGGGTAATTCCGCAAATTTTGCTGCGAACGGCGGACATGTCGTAAAACCCCGAGTGCTTTTCCGAGAAAGTCCCGGATGGTAACAAATGCTTTTCCGGGCGTCAGCCGTCAAGTTCCGAGAAGCCGGTGAGAAAGTGCGGCCCGATGTAACGCTGCGGCAGGGCAAACTCGTCGCGATACTCTACCTGTACCAGGTAAAGGCCGAACGGATGGGCGGTAACGCCGCCGGTACGCCTGACCCGGCTTTCCAGGACTTCCCGGGCCCACTCCACCGGCCGCTCACCGGCACCGATGGTCATCAGCACCCCGGCGATATTGCGCACCATATGATGCAGGAAGGCCCCGGCACGGATATCGATGACGATCATCTTGCCGTGGCGGGTGACCCGCAGGTGATGCACTTCCTTGATCGGCGACTTGGCCTGGCACTGGCCGGCCCGGAAGGCGCTGAAATCATGGGTGCCGATCAGGTGACGGGCGGCCTCGGCCATGCGCTCGACATCCAGCGGGCGATGATTCCAGGTGATCTCTTCGTTCAGGTGGGCCGGACGGATCTGATCGTTGTAGATCACGTAGCGATAACGCCGGGCGATGGCCTTGAAACGCGCATGGAAGTGCGCCGGCATCACCTGCGCCCAACTGACGCTGACGTCATGGGGCAGATTGATATTGGCACCCATGACCCAGGCCTTCAGCGAACGCTCGGCCTGGGTATCGAAGTGCACCACCTGGCCACAGGCATGCACGCCGGCATCGGTGCGCCCGGCGCACATCAGCGAAACCGGCGAATCCGCCACTTTCGACAGCGCTTCTTCCAGGGTCTGCTGCACCGTCGGCACACCGGACGCCTGACGTTGCCAGCCGCGATAGCGCGAGCCCTTGTACTCGACGCCCAGGGCGATCCTGAAAACGCCGTCGGCCGCCACTTCGGCGGCCGGATTATCTATATTTGCCAAGAACTCACAGCCTGCTGGTTGACGCAAAGGCGGGCATTATAAGGCCAGCCGGCCGAGACGCCATGCACCAGGGACTTTTAGTTGGCCCTACAAATAAAAACGACAGCCCGAAGGCTGCCGTTTTTTGTTGAAGCACCGATCAAGCCAGACGCTTGAGCATCTCCCGGGCTTCGGCTTTCTGCGCCTCGCTGCCTTCGTTCAGCACCTCGGCGAGGATATCCCGCGCCCCATCGCTGTCGTCCATGTCCATATAGGCCTGGGCCAGGTCGAGCTTGGTGGCCGCCTCGTCGGTGCCGGAGAGGAAGTCGAACGACTCGTCCTCGGGCAATTCGTCGGCCGCCAGGCTCGGTGTAGCCAGCGGCGGCTGCTCCAGGCTCTGGGACAGACGATCCAGCTCGGCGTTGACGTCATCCAGCTCGTCGGTGAACGCATTCGGGCCGGCGTGCGCCTCCAGTTCGTCCGCCAGCGACAGATCGAAATCCGCCGGCAGATCCAGATCATCCAGACCGCCGGCGCCCAGGGTCGGGACCTCGGCGTCGGAATCCTTCAGGTCTTCGGTCAGGCTCAGCAGGAAGTCCTCGTCCGCTGAAGTCGACAGCGGCGCTTCCCCACCCAGGTCCAGATCGAAATCCGCCAGGTCGTCGAGGGCCGGCTTGGCCGGGGCATGCTGTTCCATGAGCGACTCGAAACTCAAATCGTCGTCCAGCGCCGGCGTGGCGCCTGCCTGCTGCCCCAGAATCGACTCGAAACTCAGGTCGTCATCCAGTTGCAGGTCATCCAGATCCGCCTTGGCCGGTGCAACCACCGTTGGCGAGGCGGCTTCGAGATCATCCAGGCTCAGGTCAAAATCGCTGTCGAAGAGATCGTCCGCTGCCGCCACCGGTGCCGGCGCCGCAACAGGAGCTGGCACTGGCGCTGGCGGCTCATCGGCCAGCAATTCCTTGACGTAATCCTCGCTCAGTTCAGCCGCCACCGCGGCCGCTCCGAGCCCGGCCACCGCGGCAACCGCGATCATCGACGGAAAACGGCTCTTGAGCTGCTCGACTTCGGCCTGGTGCTGACCGGCAGGCAACTGCCGCTCCTGGGCGATAAACGCATCACGATCGCCCTGCTGGCCGTAGACCTCCATCAGTTTCAGGCGCACATCGGTACGCTGTGGTTCGTATTTCACCGCTTCTTCGAGCAAGCCGGCCGCCTGGTTCAGGTGACCGCGCTGGATATGCAGGTTAGCCTGGTCCAGTACATCGGTAGGACGCTCAGCGGCCGGGACCGGGGCCGGAGCGGGTGCCAGCTTTACGCTCGGCGGAGGGACCTCCAGACCCTCGAAACTGCTTTCAGGCATATCCAGCTCTTCGGAAAAACCACCTTCCTCGTTCAGCGCCCGGGCCATGCGCAGGTGTTTTTCCGCTTCCTGCTTGGCCTTGCGACGACGCGCCAGGAACAGCAGGAGCAAGAGGAACACCAGCACCACGGAACCGGCCAGCAGTCCCATCAGGATCGGACTGGCCAGCAGGTCATCGAGCTTGCGCTCCTGGGGCACGGCGGCGTCAGGCTGGATCGGCGGTACAACCGCTGCAGGCTTGGCCACTTCCGCCGCCGGAGCGATCGGCGCGGGGGCCACTTCCGGCTTGGCCGCCAACTGGGCGGACATGGCGTTGGCCGGTTGCCCGGCAGTGGGTGCCGCAGGCGTGGTTGTCGCACCGTCGGCCTGCAACTTGGCCAACTGATCGTTCTTCAACTGAATCAGACGCTGCAACTTGTCCAGCTGGCTTTGCAGGTCTTCCATCCGGCTCTTCAGCTCGGCATTGTCGCGACGTGTGGTGTCCAGGCTTTCCTGGGTCACCGCCAGTTTGTTGTTCAGGGCCTTGCTATCGCCGGCGGCACCTTTGCCGTGCTTCTTGCCGGACTCGGCGGAGATCAGGCTCAGGTTGTCCTTGGCAGCAGCCTTGGTCGGCGCGCCCTCGGTCCCTTTGTGCCGGGTGGCATCGATCTGTTGCTTGCCGGCATGGGGCGAGCGCCGTCCCGCACGCCAAGCGGCATTCTGTGCCGCCACTTCAGCGATAGCCTTGGGTTGTGCCAACGCGCGGCTTTCCACGCGATCAGGCAGACGCAGCACCTGGCCGGTCTTCAGGCGGTTGATATTGCCGTCGAGGAAGGCCCCCGGATTCAACGCCTGGATCGCCAGCATGGTCTGCTGCACGGAAGCGCCATTGCTCTCCTTCAGGGCGATATCCCACAAGGTGTCCTTGGGGCCGGTGGTGTATTGCTTGGCCTTGGTCGGCGCGGTAACCGGCGCCACAGGCGCGGCGGCTGCCGTCGGAGCAGCAGCTGGTTTGGCGGCGTCAGCGGGCGGGGTGTATTTCGACGGATCGAGCAACACGCTGTAGTCGCGCATCAACCGGCCATTGGGCCACTGCACCTGCACCAGGAAGCGCACATAGGCTTCGGACAACGGTTTGCTCGAGGTGACCCGAACCACGCTGCGGCCGTTGGGGTTGATCACCGGCGTGAACGTCAGGTCGTTGAGGAAATCCTGGCGACTGACCCCGGCATCGGCGAAGGCCTGGGGCGAGGCCAGACTCGGCACGATATCCGAGGCGCTGAGACCACTGACATCCTGCAATTCGATTTCTGCCAGCAATGGCTGGTTCAGAGTTGACTTGAGGGTCACTTCCCCCAGCCCAAGCGCGTGTGCCATACCGGAAGACAGCGCCGAAGCGGCCGCTATTGCTAACACCAGTTTGCGAACTTGAACCATAGCCTCTTCCTTTGTTTGTGCATTCCTCGGCTAGCGAGAAGGTGGTGTCGCCCGCCTTGCGGCAGCGTGCGCGCCCTTGAAAACATCGCCGCAGCGCGCGGTTTCAGCCGACGCCCTTGCAAATGCCCGAGGACAGGTTCACCTCCAGCAACCAGCCTGAGCATAGCGTCAGGCTAGAGTCATTCTGCAAATTGCCGCCAAGTATCTTTTACAGCAGGTCTTTTATCAACAGCTCTGCCAGTTGCACAGCGTTCAATGCCGCGCCTTTGCGTACATTATCGGCTGTCAGCCACAGGTTCAGCTCACACGGGTCGTCCACACCGCGACGTACCCGCCCGACATAAACCACATCCTGGCCCACCGCGTCACCCACCGCCGTCGGATAGTCGCCGGCTTCCACCAGCTCGATTCCCGCCGCTGCTTCCAGCGTAGCGTTCACCGCGGCCAGATCAACCTCGCCGGCGGTTTGCAGAGAGACACTATAGCTATCGCCGAAAAACACCGGGGCTTGAATGCAAGTCACTGAAATTTTTAACAAAGGTGCGGCGAGCAGTTCGCGAAGTTCGCTGACCAGGCGTTTTTCCAGGGAGACATGCCCCTGGGCATCCGGCTTGCCGACCTGGGCCAGCAGGTTGAACGCCATCTGCCGATCGAAAAAGCGCGGTTCCAGCGGACGGACATTCAACAACTCCGCCGTTTGTCGGGCCAGTTCGGTCACCGCCTCGCGGCCCTGGCTCGATACCGCCAGGCAGGCGGTCAGAGTGACCCGCTGGATATCCAGGCCCTTGAGCGGCGCCAGCACCACCGCCAACGCCGTGGCGGCCGCGCTCGGGCTGCCGACCTGCACCGGCTTGCCCAGGGTCGCCAGCACCTCGGGATTGGCCTCCGGCACGACCTGGGGCGCGGGCAAGGCGCCGGACAGGTCGATCACCGTGCAACCCGCCGCTGTCGCGCGCGGGGCAAAGCTGACGGTCACCGCGGGGCCGGCGGCAAAAAACACCAGCTGGACTTTGCCGAAGTCGAATTCGTCGACTTCGCGCACCCGCACGTTCTTGCCGCGGAAAGGCACCGAATGCCCCGCCGACTCGCTGCTGGCCAGCAGGTGCAGGTTGGCCACCGGGAAATCGCGCTCTTCGAGGATCTGCACCAGGGTCTCGCCGACGGTGCCGGTGGCGCCGATCACGGCAATATCAAAGGACTGGCTCATGGGATGACCTCAGGTGAAACGGGGGGAGCGGCACTTTACCCGTGACCAGGCAGTCAGGCAATTGCACGCGGGCCTTGCAGAGATGCAGGGTATAAAAAAAACCCGCGAATCTGACGAGACGCGGGTTTTTCAGCGTTTCAGCGGATCAACGTTCCAGCAGGATACGCAGCATGCGCCGCAGCGGTTCGGCCGCGCCCCAGAGCAACTGGTCGCCCACGGTGAAGGCACCGAGGAACTGCGAACCCATGTTCAGCTTGCGCAGACGCCCCACCGGGATATTCAGCGTGCCGGTGACCTTGGTCGGACTCAGTTCCTGCATGCTGATTTCACGCTGGTTCGGCACCAGCTTGACCCAGGGGTTGTGCTGGCTGATCAGCCCTTCGATATCGGCGATCGGCACGTCCTTGTTCAGCTTGATGGTCAGCGCCTGGCTGTGGCAACGCATGGCGCCGATGCGCACGCAGATACCGTCCACCGGGATCGGGCTCTTGAAGCGACCGAGGATCTTGTTGGTCTCGGCCTGGGCCTTCCATTCTTCACGGCTCTGGCCGTTCGGCAGTTCCTTGTCGATCCATGGGATCAGGCTGCCGGCCAGGGGCACACCGAAGTTTTCGGTCGGGTAGGCGTCACTGCGCATGGCTTCGGCGACACGACGGTCGATGTCGAGGATGGCACTGGCAGGGTCGGCCAGTTGATCGGCGACAGCGGCGTGGGTCGCGCCCATCTGCTTGATCAGTTCACGCATGTTCTGCGCGCCGGCACCCGAGGCCGCCTGGTAGGTCATGGCACTCATCCATTCCACCAGGCCGGCCTCGAACAGGCCACCCAGCCCCATCAGCATCAGGCTGACGGTGCAGTTGCCGCCGATGTAGTTCTTGGTACCGGCATCCAGCTGCTGGTCGATGACCTTGCGGTTGACCGGGTCGAGAATGATCACTGCGTCATCCTGCATGCGCAGGCTGGAAGCCGCATCGATCCAGTAACCCTGCCAGCCGGCTTCGCGCAGCTTGGGGAAAACCTCGCTGGTGTAGTCGCCGCCCTGGCAGGTCAGGATCACGTCGAGGGTCTTGAGCTCTTCAATGCTGTAGGCATCCTTCAGCGGAGCAATGTCCTTGCCCACGGACGGGCCTTGGCCACCGACATTGGAAGTGGTGAAAAACACCGGCTCAATCAGGTCGAAATCCTGCTCTTCCAGCATCCGCTGCATGAGCACGGAACCGACCATACCGCGCCAACCGATCAGACCTACACGTTTCATCGCAACTACACCTTTTACAAAAGTGGGTCACCGCCTCCAGGGATGGAAGAGGCGGTGGGCCCGAGAGATTACAGATTCCGCAGCGCGGCGACTACTGCGTCGCCCATTTCCTGCGTACCGACTTTAGTGCAACCGGCCGACCAGATGTCACCGGTGCGCAGGCCCTGGTCCAGCACACGGCTGACCGCGGTCTCGATCGCCTGCGCCGCTTCGTGCAGGTTGAAGCTGTAACGCAGCATCATCGAAACCGACAGGATGGTCGCCAGCGGGTTGGCGATGCCCTGCCCGGCAATGTCCGGCGCAGAGCCGTGGCACGGCTCGTACATACCTTTGTTATGGGCATCCAGGGACGCCGACGGCAGCATGCCGATGGAGCCGGTGAGCATCGAAGCCTGGTCGGACAGGATATCGCCGAACATATTGTCGGTGACGATCACGTCGAACTGTTTCGGCGCCCGCACCAATTGCATGGCGGCGTTATCGACGTACATGTGGCTCAGCTCGATGTCCGGGTAATCCTGGGCAACTTGCTCGACCACTTCACGCCACAGCTGGCTGGACGCCAGGACGTTGGCCTTGTCCACCGAGCAGAGCTTCTTGCCGCGCACCCGCGCCATGTCGAAACCGACCCGGGCAATGCGGCGGATCTCGCTTTCGCTGTACGGCAGGGTATCGTAGGACTGGCGCTCGCCGTTTTCCAGGGTGCGGGTACCCCGTGGCGCGCCGAAGTAGATACCGCCGGTCAGTTCGCGAACAATGAGGATATCCAGGCCGGCGACGATTTCCGGCTTCAGGCTGGAAGCATCGGCCAGTTGCGGATAGAGAATCGCCGGACGCAGGTTGCCGAACAGGCCCAGTTGCGCGCGGATCTTCAGCAGGCCGCGTTCAGGGCGGATATCCCGTTCGATCTTGTCCCACTTCGGCCCACCAACGGCGCCCAGCAGCACGGCATCGGCGGCGCGGGCACGTTCCAGGGTCTCGTCGGCCAGGGGCACGCCGTGCTTGTCGATGGCGGCACCGCCGATCACGTCGTGGCTCAGCTCAAAACCGAGGCTGTACTTCTCGCTGGCCAATTCCAGCACCTTGACCGCTTCGGCCATGATTTCCGGACCGATACCGTCGCCTGGGAGAATCAGAATCTGCTTGCTCATGCTTTCCTCATGTCATCTGTCGCCGCGCCCATGGTCACGGGCGCGGCTGGAAAAAGTCTATCGCTCGGCCCACAGCACCAGCACATCGGTACTGAATGAACCATCGGCCTCAATCTCGAAATATTCTCGCACTTCCGCGCCCATTGCCTGCTGCAAATCGCGAATGGCGGTCCGCAACGGTTGCGGGGTGCGCATGCGTTCGACCCAGGAGCTGAACTCCAGGCGCAGGCGCTGACGCTGGGTACTGCGTACGTGCAGCCCGGCCTCGTTGACCTGACGCAGCCACTCGCCCGCCGAATAATCGCGGACATGGCTGGTGTCGCGCAAAACCTCGACGCTTTGCAGGTAGGTGTCGAACAATGGGCTGCCGGGGGACATGACGTCGATGAACGCGGCCACGCCACCGGGCTTGAGCACCCGCCGCACTTCCCGCAAGGCCTGCCCCAGATCGCTCCAGTGGTGTGCCGAGTAGCGGCTGAAGACAAAGTCGAACTCGCCATCGGCGAACGGCAGGCTTTCGGCCGCGCCGCATACCGTGGCGATATTGTTCAGGCCGCGCTCGGCGGCCGCCGCTGCGACCACGTCGAGCATCTGCTGCGAGAGGTCATAGGCGGCCACTTTCTTGACCAGCGGGGCGACATGGAAGCTCACGTGGCCGGCACCGCAGCCCAGGTCCAGGAGCCGGGCGTCGGAGCGTCCGGCCAGCTCGGCCTGGAGCAGGGCGAATTCGGCGCCCTGGGCGTGCACGGCGCTGCTCAGGTAGGCGCTGGCCTGTTCGCCGAATTGCTTTTGAACGACTGCGGTGTGGGCGTTGCCGGTCATGGGATTTTCCTTTTGCCGAGAGTTCCGTGTTGCCGATCCGGCCTTTCGCGGGCAAGCCCTGCTCCTACAGTTTTGCGTCGTACACAAAAGCCGCGTACGACATAACTTTGTAGGAGCAGGGCTTGCCCGCGAAAAGGCCGGCCCTGCCTACCTCAAATCAAGCGTCGCGAAACAACCACGGCTGACTGGCCCGGTGCTTGGCTTCAAACGCGGCAATCGCCTCGCCGTCCTGCAAAGTCAGGCCGATATCGTCCAGGCCGTTGAGCAGGCAATGCTTGCGGAACGCATCGACTTCGAAGTGATAGACCTTGCCGTCCGGACGGGTCACGGTCTGCGCCTGCAGATCGACCGTCAACTGATAACCCGGCGTCGCCTCGACCTGCTGGAACAGCTCGTCGACTTCGCTGTCGTCGAGGATGATCGGCAACAGGCCGTTCTTGAAGCTGTTATTAAAGAAGATATCGGCATAGCTCGGCGCAATGATGCTGCGGAAGCCGTACTCCTCCAGAGCCCACGGCGCATGCTCACGGCTGGAACCGCAACCGAAGTTCTCCCGGGCCAGCAACACACTGGCGCCCTGGTAACGCTCGGCGTTCAACACGAATTCCTTGTTCAACGGCCGCTTGGAATTGTCCTGGTAGGCATAACCCACGTCCAGGTAACGCCATTCGTCGAACAGGTTGGGACCGAAACCGGTGCGTTTGATCGACTTCAGGAACTGCTTGGGAATGATCTGGTCAGTGTCGACGTTGGCACGATCCAGAGGCGCGACAAGACCGGTGTGCTGGGTAAAGGCTTTCATGCTGCGCTCCTCAGATCAATTCACGAACGTCGACAAAACGACCGCTCACGGCGGCGGCGGCGGCCATGGCCGGGCTCACCAGGTGGGTACGACCACCGGCGCCCTGGCGCCCTTCGAAGTTACGGTTGGACGTCGAGGCGCAGTGCTCGCCGCTTTCCAGGCGGTCCGGGTTCATCGCCAGGCACATCGAGCAACCCGGCTCGCGCCATTCGAAACCGGCTTCGAGAAAGATCTTGTCCAGGCCTTCGGCTTCCGCCTGGGCTTTCACCAGACCCGAACCCGGTACGACAATCGCCTGCTTGATGGTCGAGGCGACCTTGCGGCCCTTGGCGATCACGGCAGCGGCACGCAGGTCTTCGATCCGCGAGTTGGTGCAGGAACCGATGAAGACGCGGTCCAGCTGGATATCGGTAATCGCCTGGTTGGCGGTCAAACCCATGTACTTCAAGGCGCGCTCAATGGAACCACGCTTGACCAGATCGGGCTCGCGAGCCGGGTCCGGCACGTTCTGGTCAACCGCCAGGACCATTTCCGGCGAAGTACCCCAGCTGACCTGCGGCTTGATCTGCGCGGCATCCAGTTCGACCACGGTGTCGAACACCGCATCGGCATCGGAGACCAGCTCTTTCCAGGCTTCGACGGCCAAATCCCACTCCGCGCCTTTCGGGGCGAAAGGACGGCCCTTGACGTAGGCCACGGTCTTTTCATCGGCGGCCACCAGGCCCACGCGGGCACCGGCTTCGATGGACATGTTGCAGATGGTCATGCGGCCTTCGACGGACAGGTCGCGAATCGCACTGCCGGCGAACTCGATGGCATGGCCGTTACCGCCGGCGGTGCCGATCTTGCCGATCACGGCAAGGACGATGTCCTTGGCTGTCACGCCAAACGGCAAGGTGCCTTCGACCCGCACCAGCATATTTTTCATCTTCTTGGCCACCAGGCACTGGGTGGCGAACACATGCTCGACCTCGGAAGTGCCGATACCGTGGGCCAAGGCCCCAAAAGCGCCGTGGGTCGACGTATGGGAGTCGCCGCAGACCACGGTCATACCCGGCAAGGTTGCACCCTGCTCCGGGCCGATCACGTGGACGATGCCTTGACGCACGTCATTCATCTTGAATTCGGTGATGCCATATTCATCGCAGTAATCGTCGAGGGTCTGCACCTGCAAACGCGATACCTGGTCGACAATCGCCTCGATCCCGCCCTTGCGTTCCGGAGTGGTCGGCACGTTGTGGTCCGGGGTGGCGATGATCGAGTCGACACGCCAGGGCTTGCGCCCGGCCAGGCGCAGGCCTTCGAAAGCCTGGGGCGAAGTCACTTCATGAATGATGTGACGGTCGATATAGATCAGCGACGACCCATCGTCGCGCCGTTTCACTTCGTGAGAATCCCAGAGCTTGTCGTAAAGCGTTTTGCCGGCCATCAGACGTTTCCTCATCAGCTTGTTTCTATGCCCCGGTTTATTGATGGCTGTTCTCAATAACCCCTTGGCTTGTGAGGTCGATGCTATGGGGTTAGAGTGAATAACTCAAATTCATATTTTTTATGCTTTGGATAACCAAGTGGAATACTAGAATGGACCTGGCCAACCTCAACGCCTTTATCGCCATCGCCGAGACCGGCAGCTTTTCCGGCGCGGGCGAGCGCCTGCACCTGACACAGCCGGCCATCAGCAAGCGCATCGCCGGCCTCGAACAGCAACTCAATGTCCGCCTGTTCGACCGCCTCGGCCGCGAAGTCGGCCTGACCGAGGCCGGCCGGGCCCTGCTGCCGCGCGCCTACCAGATTCTCAATGTACTGGACGATACCCGCCGGGCACTGACCAACCTGACCGGCGAAGTCAGCGGCCGGCTGACTCTGGCCACCAGCCATCATATCGGCCTGCACCGTCTGCCGCCCCTGCTGCGGGCCTTTACCCGACGCTACCCACAGGTGGCACTGGATATTCAGTTCCTCGATTCGGAAATCGCCTACGAGGAAATTCTTCACGGCCGCGCCGAACTGGCAGTCATCACCCTGGCCCCGGAACCCCACAGCCTGGTACGCGCCGTGCCGGTGTGGGACGACCCGCTGGATTTCGTCGTCGCCCTCGAGCATCCGCTGGTCAGCCACGGCCCGGTCAGTCTCAAGGACATCGCCCATCACCCGGCAGTCTTCCCGGGGGGCAATACCTTTACCCACCATATCGTCCAGCGCCTGTTCGAAGCCCAGGGCCTGACGCCGAACATCGCCATGAGTACCAATTATCTGGAAACCATCAAGATGATGGTCTCCATCGGCCTGGCCTGGAGCGTCCTGCCGCGAACCATGCTCGATGACCAGGTGGCACGCATTCCTTTACCGGGCATACAACTGACTCGCCAGCTAGGCTATATCCTGCACACGGAACGGACTCTGTCGAATGCCGCCCGGGCGTTCATGGCTTTATTGGATGCGCAGGGTGACAAGCCAGGATTGACCGCATAAGGCAAGCCTGCTTTATTCCAAACAGCTTTTTGCGGCACAACGTTCCTTTCATACCAAGGACAGCTGTAAATGCCCAAGTACGCCAGCCGTATTCCACCCCTGCCACGCATTCATGCACTCGACCCCCAGGTGTCGGAACAGAGCTGGGAAAGCGCCACACAGCTGCTGGCGGCCCTCAATGGCGCGCGCCTCGGAGCCTGGTGCTGGGATATTGAAAGCGGCCAGGTCAGTTGGTCCCGTGGCACCCAGGCGCTGTTCGGCTTCGATCCGCACCAGCCATTGCCCAAGGACATGGACTACCTCGACCTGCTGCCGGTCGAGGACCGCGCGCGCACCCTGCGGGCCTTCCACGCGGTACTGGAAGGCGAGCCCGTCGGACAGGCCATGCATCACCGCATCCTCTGGCCCGACGGCAGCCTGCACTGGCTGGAAATCAATGGCAGCCTGTTGCCGGACAAGAACGGCAAGCCGCGAATGATCGGCGTCATCCGCGAAATCACCCACCAGCGCCAGCGCGAACATGCCCTCAGCAGTTCGGAAAAGCGCTTCGCCACCCTGTTTCATCTATGCCCCAACATGGTGCTGCTGACCCGCGAGGAAGACGGCCTGATCAGCGAGGCCAACCAGTACTTCGAAAGCCTGTTCGGCTGGCCGGCGCTCCAGGTGATCGGACGGACCACCGTGGAGATCGGGCTCTGGGTCAATCCCGAAGAACGCGAGCGCCTGGTCAAATCGATCAACATCCGTGGCGAGTCAGTCAGCCAGGAGGTGCAGTTTCGCGCCAGCAACGGCAAAATTCATGATGGTATCCTCAGCGCCCAAAGGGTCGAACTGGAAGGCCAGGCCTATCTGCTGAGCACCTTTCTCGACACCACCGAACGCAAGAATGCCGAGCTGGCCCTCAAGGACAGCCAGGACCGTCTCGATCTGGCCCTGGACTCGGCGCAACTGGGCACCTGGGACTGGCATATTCCCAGCGGCATGCTCTATGGCTCGGCGCGCGCCGCGCAGTTGCACGGCCTGGAGCCACAGCCGTTCCATGAGTCCTTCGACGCTTTTTTCGACGGTGTCCCCGCCAGCGAACGCGAAAGCATGCGCAACGCCTACCGCAGCCTGCGCGAAGGTCCGGAAGGCAGCTATCAACTGACCTATCGGGTACAGTTGGAAAACGGTACCTCGCGCTACCTGGAAAGCCGCGCCCGCCTCTACCGCGACGAGCAGGGCAACCCATTGCGCATGGCCGGCACCCTGCTGGATATCACCGAACAGGTGGAGCGCGAACAACGCCTGGTGGCCTCGGAAGAGAAATTCGCCAGCCTGTTCCAGGCCAGCCCCGACCCGATCTGCGTCACCCGTCACGAAACCGGGCAGTTCATTGAAATCAACCCGGCCTTCACCCAGGTGTTCGGCTGGAACATCGATGAAGTGCGCAATCGCAGCGCCGAGCAGATCGGCCTGTGGGACGACTCGGCCAAGCGCCTGCAACGTATCCAGCAGGTGATCCGCGACCAGGCCCTGAACAATGTGGCGGTGATCGTTCACCACAAGCGCGGCCACGCCCTGACCTGCGTGATCGCCAGTCGGCAGATCGTGGTCGAGGGGCAGCTGTGCATCGTCACCACCTTGCGCGACATCACCCAGCAACAGCGGGCCGAGGCAGCGCTCAAGGCCAGCGAGGAGAAATTCGCCAAGGCCTTCCACTCCAGCCCCGACGCCATCACCATTACCGAGCGCGACAGCGGCCGCTACCTGGAGGTCAACGACGGTTTCTGCCGGCTGACCGGCTACACCAGCGGCGAAGTCATCGGCAGAACGGTGTATGAAATCGGTGTCTGGGCCGATCACAAGCAGCGCAGCGCCCTGCTGGCGGAGCTGAAGGAAAAGGGTCATGTCCCACACCGCGACATGCTCGGGCGCAACAAGCGCGGCGACGTGCTCACCGTCGAGGTGTCGGTCGAACCCATCATCCTCAATGAAACCGCGTGCCTGCTGCTGACGGCCCGGGATATCAGCCAATTGAAGAACGCCCAGGCGCAGATCCGCCACCTGGCCTATCACGACCCGCTGACCAACCTGCCCAACCGCGCCCTGCTGATGGACCGCCTGAGCCAGCAGATCGCCCTGCTCAAGCGCCACAACCTGCGCGGCGCCTTGCTGTTTCTCGACCTGGACCACTTCAAGCACATCAACGATTCCCTCGGCCACCCGGTGGGCGACACCGTGCTCAAGGTGGTGACCGCCCGCCTGGAAGCCAGCGTGCGCACCGAGGACACCGTGGCGCGCCTCGGCGGCGACGAATTCGTGGTGCTGCTCAGCGGATTGGACGGTTCACGCAGCGAGGTCACGCACAAAGTCCGCGAGCTGGCGGACACCATTCGCGAGCTGCTGGCCGAACCGATGTTCCTCGACGGCCAGCGCCTGCAAGTGACCCCGAGCATCGGCGTGGCGCTGATTCCTGATCACGGCACGACCCCCGCCGACCTGCTCAAGCGCGCCGATATCGCGCTGTACCGGGCCAAGGATTCCGGTCGCAACATCACCCAGCTGTTCCACAGCACCATGCAGAAAGCCGCCAGCGAGCGCCTGCGCATGGAAAACGACCTGCGCCAGGCGCTTTCCCGGGGTGAATTCAGCGTGCATTTCCAGCCCCAGGTGGACGCCCGCGACAACAGCATCATCGGCGCCGAAGCCCTGGTGCGCTGGCACCACCCGGAACTCGGCGCGCAATCGCCGACCGAGTTCATCAAGGTCCTGGAAGACAGCGGGCTGATCCTTGAAGTCGGCACCTGGATTCTTGACCACGCCTGCGAGGCCTTCGGCCTATTGCTGGGCGAAGGCCTGATCAGCCACGCTTTCAGCCTGTGCGTGAACATCAGCCCGCGGCAGTTTCGCCAGACCGATTTCGTCGAGCGGGTGGAACGCACGTTGATCCGCTACAACGTACCGTCCTCGATGCTGAAACTGGAAATTACCGAGGGCATCGTGATCCAGAACCTGGAGGACACCATCAGCAAGATGCGCCGCCTGAACAAGCTCGGCGTCAGTTTTGCCATGGATGATTTCGGCACCGGTTATTCGTCGCTGACCTACCTCAAGCGCCTGCCGGTGGATGCCCTGAAGATCGACCAGTCGTTCGTGCGTGACGCGACCCACGACCCCAACGACGCGGAAATCATCCGTGCCATTGTCGCCATGGCCCGCAGCCTGGGGCTGACAGTGATTGCCGAGGGGGTGGAGTTGCCGGAGCAACTGGTGTTCCTGGAAGGCTTGGGTTGCCATCTGTACCAGGGTTACCTGCACAGTCGGCCGCTGCCTTTGGAGGAGTTCAAAAAGCTCCTGATCTGAGTGCACCAAACAAAGAACCCCGCCGTGGCGGGGTTCTTTTTCAGCGGGCTGGCGCTTAGTGCTGCAGTGCCGGCTTTTGCCCGGCATTAATGGCAATGCGCTTTGGCTTGGCCTCTTCCGGCACGACCCGCAGCAGGTCGATATTCAACAGACCGTTGCTCAGGCCGGCGGCCTTGACCTCGATATGGTCGGCCAGGCGGAAGGACAGTTTGAACGCACGCTGGGCGATGCCCTGATGCAGGTAGCTGACGTTTTCAGCCAGGGCGTCACGTTTGCCGCCACTGACGGTCAGTACGCCTTTCTCGACCTGCAGTTCCAGGTCTTCTTCCTGGAAACCGGCGGCGGCCACGACGATGCGGTACTCGTCATCACCATGCTTTTCAACGTTGTAGGGTGGATAGCTGCTGCCCGGTTCGTTGCGCAGGGCGGTCTCGAACAGATCGTTGAAACGATCGAACCCGATGGAAGAACGGAACAGCGGAGCCAGCGAAAATGCGGTAGTCATGTCAATCTCCTGAAATTCAGCGAGTGGTTTAGTCCGCGACCCGAATTCGGCATCGCGTACTCCCTAGATAGGAACTCGCCCAGACATTTCAAGAGATTGTCGTGAAAATTTTCAGGCCGCTTCAGACAACGGCACATTCAACAGGCGCCCGACCGCCGCGCAATCGGTCTCACGGCGCAGGTGAGTGAACAGCTCCACCGCCTCCGGATAATTGCGCGTCAACATCGCCAGCCACTGCTTCAAACGACCCGGCGCCTGGCGTGGCGTCAGCTGCGCCTCTGCCTGTACCCAGAAGTCACGCAACAGCGGCAGCAGCTCGGCCCAGGTCATCTCCACGACTTCTTCGCCGGCCCGCGCCGCGGCGATCTGCCGAGCCAGGTCCGGACGCGAGACCAGGCCGCGACCGAGCATGATGTCCTCGGCACCGCTGATCTCACGGCAGCGCCGCCAGTCGTCCACCGACCAGATATCACCATTGGCGAACACCGGCACCTTGACCACTTCCTGCACCCGCGCCACCCATTCCCAATGGGCCGGCGGCTTGTAGCCATCGACCTTGGTCCGGGCGTGCACCACGATCTGCGATGCGCCACCTTCAGCCAGGGCCGTACCGCAGACCAACGCTCCATCCGGGCTGTCGAAACCCAGGCGCATCTTCGCCGTCACCGGGATATGCGCCGGCACCGCGCGCCGCACCTGCTCGACAATCGCGTTGAGCAACTCCGGCTCCTTGAGCAGCACCGCCCCGCCCCGGGACTTGTTCACGGTCTTGGCCGGGCAACCGAAATTCAGGTCGATCACCTGCGACCCCAGCTCGCAGGCCAGGGCCGCGTTTTCCGCCAGGCACACCGGATCGGAACCCAGCAGTTGCACCCGCAACGGCACACCCGCCGCCGTGCGGGCGTCGGTCAGCAGTTCGGGGGCGAACTTGTGGTAGTAGGCAGGCGTCAACAGCGAGTCATTGATCCGGATAAACTCGGTGACACACCAGTCGATACCGCCAACGCGGGTCAGCACATCACGCAGGATGTTGTCGACCAACCCCTCCATGGGTGCCAGGGCAATTTGCATGGGTACTCTCATCGGAAAAAGCGGTCATCAAAAAAAGCGACCGGCGAAAAAGTGCGGCAGTTTACGGGGTTCCGGCACAAACCGGTACGCCATCAGACCGACTGCAGCGCCGGCCCGTAGCCCTCGATAAATTCCGCCGGCATGCGCTTGGGCTTGCCGCTGGACAGCTCGATGCAGACAAAGGTGGTTTGCGCGCGCAACAGGGTCAGGTTGTCGCGGGGACGGACCAGCTGGAAACGCCGCGTCATCTTCAGGCGCTGGTCCCAGTCGACGATCCAGGTCGCCAGTTGCAACTCGTCGCCTTCGTAGGCGGCGGCCAGGTAGTCGATTTCATGCCGGACCACGGCCATGGCCCGATCCAGGCGCCGATATTCGCTCAGGTCCAGGCCCAGGCGCTGCGAGTGACGCCAGGCGCAGCGTTCCAGCCAGCTGACATACACCGCGTTGTTGGCGTGCCCAAGACCGTCGATATCCTCGTCGGCCACCTGCAAATCGAGGATGAAGGGTGTCGCCAGATCCCAACTCATGTACCGCTCCCGGTCAAATCAAAGACCCGGGCAGTGTAACGGAACAACCCTCAGATCACCGCCGTTTTGGCCGCCCGCAGGATTCGGTCGGACAATTCGCCGGGCCCCAGCGCCCGGGCCACGGCCAGACCACCGACCATCAGGGCGATATCGGCCAGGGCCTTGTCGGTGTCCTCGGGGCTGGACGCCAACTGCGCGACCATCAGTTCCACATGCTCGTTCAGGGCTTCGCGAAAACACTCCGGCAGATTGCACATCTCACCGACGATCGACGGGATCGGACAGGCTTGCTGGACCGCATCACGGTGCTTGCGCGACAGATAGAAGGCCGCGAACAGGGCACGTCGCTCCTCGCCCGGCAACTGGCTGTCGACCTCTCCCATCTTCACCCGGCGCTGGGCGAGCAATTGCTTGAACGCCTCCAGCATCAACGCGTCCTTGCTCTCGAAGTGCGCGTAGAACCCACCCACGGTCAACCCGGCGGCGCCCATCACTTCACTGACACTCGGCTCCACCGGACCACGCTGGATCAGGGCGTTACTGGCCGCCTGCAGGATGCGCTCGCGGGTTTGAGCTTTCTTGTCGTTCATTGCCACCTCCAGACATCACACAGAAAATATTATTCGCATAATATTTTTCCGCAAGACTTTATTTTGACCGCTGGTCCGCACCATGGGTATTAAAAAATGAATCAAGGGAGCAAAGGGCCAAACGCCAGACAAACAAAAGGGCCATTCAATAATTGAATGACCCTTATAAAATCCCGCAGAGCGGGCAATCGTGGCGTCCCCTAGGGGACTCGAACCCCTGTTACCGCCGTGAAAGGGCGGTGTCCTAGGCCACTAGACGAAGGGGACACAAACCCTTCTAACATGATCGGCGCTGAGTGCCGATCGCTTCAAGGCCGGTGTGGCCAGACCTTGAAGTGTAAATTGGTGGAGCTAGACGGGATCGAACCGTCGACCTCTTGCATGCCATGCAAGCGCTCTCCCAGCTGAGCTATAGCCCCGGATTTTTCGCCTCGGAGGCGGAACGACATCAACCTGCAACATCGCTTCTGTAAAACTGGCGTCCCCTAGGGGACTCGAACCCCTGTTACCGCCGTGAAAGGGCGGTGTCCTAGGCCACTAGACGAAGGGGACGCAAACCCTTCTATACAACTGATCAACGCT
Source organism: Pseudomonas sp. MWU13-2862 (assembly GCF_023242495.1). NCBI lineage: Bacteria > Pseudomonadati > Pseudomonadota > Gammaproteobacteria > Pseudomonadales > Pseudomonadaceae > Pseudomonas > Pseudomonas sp. MWU13-2862. The sequence goes on from NZ_JALMEZ010000001.1 coordinate 271,440, forward strand.
GAGTGCTGATCGCTTCAAGACCGGTGTGGCCAGGCCTTGAAGTGTAAATTGGTGGAGCTAGACGGGATCGAACCGTCGACCTCTTGCATGCCATGCAAGCGCTCTCCCAGCTGAGCTATAGCCCCTCATCGGTGAGGACGGGGCGAATCTTAAGGGCGTATCGGGGAGCTGTCAAACTTATTTTCAAACTTTTTGAAAATTTTTTGTCGGCATAACAACCACTTACCGCCCTGCCCCGGTAAAACCGGGGGGAATACCACCTACTGTGGAATCCTCTACAACCCTGTAGGCACTCAGAACCCGTAACAGCTTGGCTTGCCAGCAAAGCTTTTGGTGATCTTATGCGCCTCTTCGCGGGCAAGCCCTGCTCCTACAGGTTTGCGTCGTACATGGATTTTGTATTCGACGAGGGACTGTAGGAGCAGGGCTTGCCCGCGAAGCTTTTGACGCCCTCAGGGCCGCCCCTGTCGCTGATCAGCCAATCGCGCCCAGCAGCTTTTCCCATTCCTTGTTTTCTTTCTTCGACACCCCGCCCAGCAAATCCAGGGCCTGGCGCAGACGGAAACGCGTAAGGTCCGGCCCGAGGATTTCCATCGCATCGAGCACCGACACCGAACTGGCCTGCCCGGTGATCGAGGCGAACATCAGCGGCATGGCATCGCGCAGCTTCAACTCCAGGGAGTCGACCACCGCCTGGATGGTCGCGGTGATGCTGTCCTTTTCCCACTGGCGCAAGCTTTCCAGCTTCCACAGGATCAACTGCATCAACTTGCGCACGTCGTCGGCCGAGAGTTTCTTGTGTTCGAACAGCTTGACGTCCAGCGGCAGGCTACCGGCGAAGAAGAAGTTCGCCAGCGGCGCGACCTGGCTGAAGGTCTCGACCCGGCCCTGGACCAGCGGCGCGATCTTCATCAGGTACTCGGGGTTCAGCGCCCAGTTCTGCACCCGGCTGGCGAATTCTTCCACCGGCAGGTCGCGCAGCCACTGGCCGTTGAGCCAGGACAGCTTCTCGATATCGAAGATCGGCCCGCCCAGGGAAACGCGGGACAGGTCGAAATGCTCGACCATTTCCTCCAGGGAGAACTTCTCGCGCTCGTCGGGCATCGACCAACCCATGCGCCCCAGGTAGTTGAGCATGGCTTCAGGCATAAAGCCCATGCGCTCGTAGAAGGTCACCGAAGTCGGGTTCTTGCGCTTGGACAGCTTGCTCTTGTCCGGGTTGCGCAACAGCGGCATGTAGCACAGCTGCGGCTGTTCCCAACCGAAATATTCGTAGAGCAGGATCAGCTTCGGTGCCGACGGCAGCCACTCTTCGCCGCGCAGCACGTGGGTGATGCCCATCAGATGGTCGTCGACCACGTTGGCCAGGAAGTAGGTCGGCAGACCGTCGGTCTTCATCAGCACCTGCATGTCCATGCGATCCCACGGGATCTCGACATCGCCACGGAGCATGTCCGGCACCACGCAGACGCCTTCGCTCGGTACTTTCATGCGGATCACATGGGGCTCGCCGGCGGCCAGGCGCCGGGCCACTTCCTCTTTCGACAGCAACAGCGCACGACCGTCATAGCGCGGGGTCTCGCCGCGAGCCATCTGCTCGGCACGCATCTGGTCCAGCTCTTCGGCGGTGCAGAAGCACGGAAAGGCGTGGCCCATGTCCACCAGTTGCTGGGTGTATTTCTTGTAGATCTCGCTACGCTCGCTCTGCCGGTACGGACCGTGGGGACCGCCGACATCCGGGCCTTCGGCCCAGGTGATACCCAGCCAGTTGAGGGCATCGAAAATCTGCTGTTCGGACTCGCGGGTCGAGCGCAACTGGTCGGTGTCTTCGATCCGCAGGATGAACTCACCACCGTGCTGCTTGGCAAAGCAATAGTTGAACAAAGCGATGTAGGCGGTGCCGACGTGGGGATCGCCGGTGGGCGATGGCGCGATGCGCGTGCGAACGGTGGTCATGGGCGGTCTCGAAGTGGAGATAAAACAAAGGGCGAATGGTAACAGGCACAGCCGTCCGGGCTCCAGTACAGGGCATCCGGCCGAGGGCATATAAGCCAAGCTTCGGTCTAAAAATGGCTCCAGGCCCCGAAAGCCGGGCTTTCTCGGTTACTGGCATTTACCCATTAATCCTGCTGTGCCAGATTCGTCTACCGTAAAATTCACTTACACATTGATGTGTTGCTGCCCATGCCCTCCCAACTCAAGCGTCGACTGTTTATTTTCCTGTTCCTGGTCCTGGTGATTGCCCTGGGCTTTTTCGTCCAGTGGTTTTTCAGGGGACGCTTTTATGAAAGCACCGATAACGCTTATGTCCAGGGCGAAATCACCCGGGTCTCCAGCCAATTGGGCGCACGCATTGACGAAGTGCTGGTGGCAGACAACCAGCATGTGGAGAAAGGCCAGTTGCTGGTCCGGCTCGAAGGCGCTGACTTCCAACTGGCCATCGACCGCGCCAATGCCGTCCTCGCCACCCGCGAGGCCGAACGGGTGCAGGCCCAGAGCAAGCTGACCCAGCAAGCCAGCCTGATCGCCTCCGCCGATGCCCAGGTCGCGGCCAGCCAGGCCAGCCTCGGCCGCTCGCAACTCGACCTGAACCGTGCGCAGACCCTGCGCAAGCCCGGCTACGTCTCGGAAGAGCGGGTCACCACGCTCTCCGCCGACAACCATATCGCCCGCTCGCAAGTGGCCAAGGCCCAGGCCGACCTGCAAGGCCAGCGCCAGCAGGTCACGGCCCTGAGTGCCGAGCTCAAGCGCCTCGACGCACAGATCGCCAATGCCCGCGCCGACCTGGCCCAGGCCGAGCTGAACCTGACCCGCAGCGAGATCCATGCGCCCATCAGCGGCCTGGTCGGCCAGCGCGCGGCGCGCAATGGCCAGTATGTGCAGGCTGGTGCCTACCTGCTGTCCATCGTCCCGGACCAGGACATCTGGATCCAGGCCAACTTCAAGGAAACCCAGATCGGCCATATGCAGCCGGGCCAGCACGCGACGCTGACCTTCGATGCCTATGAGGACACGCCGATCCAGGGCCAGGTCGAGAGCCTGTTCGCCGCCTCCGGCGCGCAGTTCAGCCTGCTGCCGCCGGACAACGCCACCGGCAACTTCACCAAGGTGGTGCAACGCATTCCGGTCAAGCTGACCTTTGCCGCCGACAATCCGTTGCAGGGCAAGATCCGTCCGGGCATGTCGGTCACCGTCAAGGTCGATCTGCGCGACGCCCAGCATGGCCGGTGATCAACTGATCCGACCGGTGGGCGAGCCGACCCGCCGGGACTGGATTGCGGTGATGAGCGTGATGCTCGGCGCCTTTATGGCGGTGCTCGATATCCAGATCACCAACTCTTCGCTCAAGGATATCCAGGGCGCCCTATCGGCGACCCTGGAAGAAGGTTCGTGGATTTCCACCTCCTACCTGGTGGCGGAAATCATCATGATTCCCCTCACCGCCTGGCTGGTGCAATTGCTCTCGGCGCGGCGGCTGGCGGTCTGGGTCTCCCTGGGTTTCCTCGGTTCGTCGCTGCTCTGTTCCATGGCCTGGAGCCTGGAAAGCATGATCGTGTTCCGCGCCATGCAGGGTTTCACCGGCGGCGCGCTGATTCCCCTGGCGTTCACCCTGACCCTGATCAAGCTGCCGGACCACCACCGTGCCAAGGGCATGGCGATGTTCGCCATGACCGCCACCTTCGCCCCGTCCATCGGCCCGACCATAGGCGGCTGGCTTACGGAGAACTGGGGCTGGCAGTACATTTTCTACATCAACATCCCGCCCGGCCTGATCATGATCGGCGGCCTGCTCTACGGCCTGGAAAAGAAGGAGTCCCATTGGGAACTGCTCAAGAGCACCGACTATGCCGGGATCGTCAGCCTCGGCATCGGCCTGGGGTGCCTGCAGGTGTTTCTCGAAGAAGGTCATCGCAAGGACTGGCTGGAATCGGACCTGATCGTGACCCTGGGCAGTATCGCCCTGCTGAGCCTGATTACCTTCGTGATCCTGCAACTGTCCAAGGCCAATCCGCTGATCAATCTGCGCATCCTGCAGAACCGCAACTTCGGCCTGTCCAGCATTGCCAGCCTGGGCATGGGCGTGGGGCTGTATGGCTCGATCTACCTGTTGCCGCTGTACCTGGCGCAGATCCAGAACTACAACGCCCTGCAGATCGGCGAAGTGATCATGTGGATGGGGGTGCCGCAGCTGTTCCTGATTCCGCTGGTGCCCAAGCTGATGAAATTCGTCTCGCCGAAGCTGCTCTGTACCCTGGGTTTCGGCCTGTTCGGGCTGGCGAGTTTTTCCTCCGGAGTGCTCAACCCGGACTTTGCCGGCCCGCAGTTCAACCAGATCCAGATTATCCGGGCGCTGGGCCAGCCGCTGATCATGGTGACCATCTCGCTGATCGCCACCGCCTATATCCTGCCCCAGGACGCGGGGTCGGCGTCGAGCCTGTTCAATATCCTGCGCAACCTCGGCGGGGCCATTGGCATCGCCTTGCTGGCGACCTTGCTGGATGCGCGGACCAAGATCTATTTCGACTATCTGCGCGAGGCGATCGTGCCGGGCAACCCGCAGGTGGCCGAGCGCCTGGCGATGCTTTCGGAGAAGCTTGGCAGCGACGGCGCGGCGCTGGGCAAACTGAGCGAGATCACCCATCAACAGGCGTCAATCATGGCCTATAACGACGCTTTCCATTTTGTCGGGATCGCCCTGGGGATCAGCATGTTGGCGGTGCTGTTGACCAAGGCGCTGCCGGCGGGGATCAAGGCTGGGGAAGCGCATTGATCCTGATGACGCCTTCGCGGGCAAGCCCTGCTCCTACAGTTTTGCGTCGAACACAAAAACTGCGTACGACATAACTTTGTAGGAGCAGGGCTTGCCCGCGAAGAGGCCGGAACAGACAACATTCCTCTAAAATCCCTGCCCACTCCGCTCGCGAATCAACTCGATCAACGCCCGCAACCCCGCCGGCACATGCCGCCGCCCCGGGTAATACAGCGACAAGCCGTCAAACGGCGGTGTCCAGTCTTCCAGTACCGACACCAGCGTGCCCGCCGCCAGGTCCGCCGCCGCGTTCCACTGTGTCGCATACACCAGCCCCAACCCCGCCCGCGCCGCCTCCAGCACCAGGGTCGATTCATCCAGGGTCAATACGCCCTGGACATCCACCGCATGGGTCTCGCCATGGCGCTCGAACTCCCAGTGGTAGATCCGTCCACTCGGCAAGCGCAAGCGAATACACCGATGCTTGAGTAGATCGGTCGGCGTCTGCGGCACCGGATGGCGCGAGAAATACTCCGGGCTGCCCATTACCAACAAACGCAACGGCAAGCCCAATGGAATGGCGATCATGTCCTGGGGCACGCTTTCGTGCAGGCGAATCCCGGCATCGAAGCCCTCGACCACGATATCGATCAGCTTGCCCTCGGTGACGATATCCACGTTCATCTGCGGGTAGCGGCGCATGTACTCGACGAACAACGGCATCGCCTGCTTCGCCGCGCCCACGGCGGTATTGATCCGCAAGGTACCGGCGGGAATACCGGCATGACTGCCCGCCTGTTCCATGGCCGCGCGAATGGTCGACATGGCCGGCGAAATGCTCTCGACAAACTGCGCCCCCGCCTCGGACAACGCCACGCTACGGGTTGTACGGTTGAACAGCCGCGCCCCGATCCGGCTCTCCAACGCCGACACCGCATGGCTCAAGGCCGAGGTCGAGACCTCCAGCTCGGCCGCCGCCGCCCGGAAACTCCGATGCCGGGCCACGGCCAGTACCGCTTCCAACTCTGTCAGGCCTGATGTGCGCATTATCCCGGATCACTCATTAACCCATGCCGCTTCGTCCGGCTTATCAGGCTAATCCTAGCCGCTTATCCTGACTCACACCACAGACGCACACCTCGGAGCAGCCATGCAACGCATCGACCATATCTATATCAATGGCGCCTTTGTCACGCCCCACGGCGAGGAACTGTTCGACCTGTTCAACCCCGCCACCGGCCAGGTCATCGGCCAGGTGCGCCTGGCGGACGAGCAGGATGCCCATGCCGCGATTGCCGCCGCCAAGGCCGCGTTCCCAGCCTTCTCCCGCACCACCAAGGCCGAACGCCTGGCCATGTTGCAGCGCATGCACGCCGCCATTGTCGCCCGGAAAGACCCGCTCAACGACGCCATCATCGAGGAATACGGCGCCCCCGCTTCCCGCTCGCGCTGGATGGCCCAGCATGCCGCCAGCGTCTTTCTGGAAGCGGCGAAGGTCCTCGAACAGTACGACTTCAAGCGCCGCGCCGGAACCGCCGAGGTGATCATGCAGCCCCTCGGCGTGGCCGGCCTGATCACCCCCTGGAACAACGACGCCGGTTTTATCTGCGGCAAGCTTGCCGCCGCCCTGGCCGCCGGTTGTACCGCGGTGATCAAGCCCAGCGAGATGAGCGCGATCCAGACCCGTATCGTCACCGAGGCCCTGCACGAGGCCGACCTGCCACCGGGGCTGTTCAATATCGTCACCGGTCGCGGTGAAACCGTCGGCGCCACCCTCAGCAGTCATCCGGATATCGCGAAAATCTCCTTTACCGGCTCCACCCCGGTGGGCAAGAGCATCCTGCGTAGCGCCGCCGAGACACTCAAGCGCGTCACCCTGGAACTCGGCGGAAAATCGCCGGTGGTGATACTCGACGATGCCGACCTGAGCCAGGCCATTCCCCTGGCCTTGCAGGCCGGCTTCATGAACAGCGGCCAGGCGTGCATCGCCGGGACCCGGATACTGGTACCGGAGGAACGCCTGCACGAAGTCGAAGCCGCCGTGCTCCAGGCCATCGACGTGGTCAAGGTCGGTGATCCCCTTGATCCACAGACCACCGTCGGGCCGATGGTCAGCGAAAAACAATGGCAGCGGGTGCAACGCTATATCCGCATCGGCATCGACGACGGCGCCCGCCTGCTGGTCGGCGGCGAAGGCCTGCCCCAGGGCGTGGACAGAGGTTGGTTCGTGCGCCCGACGGTATTCAGCGGCGTGACCAATGAAATGACCATCGCCCGCGAGGAAATCTTTGGCCCGGTGCTGTCGATCATCACCTACCGCGACCAGGAAGAAGCCATCCGCATCGCCAATGACACACCCTACGGCCTGCAGGCCTATGTGATGTCCGCCAATGTCGAACGGGCCCGCCAGGTCGCCGACCGCCTCGAGGCCGGACGCGTGCTGATCAACACCCTGGCCCACGAGCCGGCGGCGCCTTTCGGCGGCTTCAAGCAGTCGGGAATCGGCCGGGAATACGGGAGCTTCGGGCTCGAGGCGTTCCTCGAGCCGAAATCGATTATGGGGGGAACTCAATAATCGACTCCCCGGCAGGCCGGTGCCTGCCGGGGAGTCGCGTCCATCCGTGACGGCTCAGCGCGCCAGCCACTGCTCGGCAGAAACCACCGTGGCATAACCGAACGCCAGGGAGGCCATGAACGCCCCGTGCACATGGGCCGCCGGCACCGTCAGGCCGTTGAACTCCAGGTCCCGTGAAGCACAGGCATCGTGGATCACCGTGACCGTGTAGCCCTGGTCAGCCGCCGCGCGGGTGATGGCGTCGATGCACAGGTGGCTCATGCTGCCGACCACCACCAGTTCCTTGATCTCATTGCGCTCCAGCACCGCGCTCAGTTCGGTGTCGCGAAACGAGTTGACGAAATGCTTGAGTATCACCTGCTCGTCGGCGCGATTGAGGACCTTGGCGTGCAGCCGCGCCCCTTCGGAACCCGGCACAAAGAACGGCGCATCGGCGCTGGCGAACTCATGGCGGACATGCACCACCAGGTCACCCGCCTCACGCGCCGCGGCCAGAATCGCGACGGCCTTGTCGGCCGCCGCATCGGCACCGCTCAGGGTCCACTTTCCGCCTGGGAAATAGTCATTCTGGATATCCACCAGGATCAGCGCTTGTACGGACATATCATCTTCCTCGATTAGTGGTGCAGCGTTCGGTTGCTTTGCCTTACCGGATCAAGTATCCAGTTCCCACGGTGTTCCGGGGATTGGCCGGACCGACACTTTCGAGGGGAAAACTGACAATGGACGCGCCCACGGCCGCCATCGACCACACCACGACAACCGAAGGGCGCCACGACAGTGCCGTGTCCGAGATCGGCCTGCTCCTCTATCCCGGCGCGCAGACCGCCGCCGTCCACGGCCTGACCGACCTGTTCAGCGTGGCCAATCGCATGGTCGCCGAACACGGCGATGCGGCCCGGCGGCTGCGTGTCAGCCATTGGGCCACCGGCGCCACGGGCGAGTCCCTCGAACGGATCTACGACAGCCAGCCGGGCATGGACGGCCATCCGGTCGCCGTGGTCATTCCCCCTTCGCTGGGCGATACGCCCTCGCCCGCCGCCCTGCAACTCAGTGCCGCCTGGGTCCGCGAACAACATAGCCACGGAGCGATCATCGGTTCCGTGTGCATGGGCGCCTTCGTGCTGGCGCAGACCGGCCTGCTCGACCAACGCCCCGCCACCACCCACTGGAATTCGGCCAAGGCCTTTGCCGCGCTCTACCCGCAGATACGCCTCGACACCGACAAGCCGATCATCGACGACGGCGACCTGATCACCACCGCCGGGCTGATGGCCTGGGCCGAACTGGGCATGCGCCTGGTCGAACGGCTGCTGGGGCCGGGGATCGCCACGCGCACCGCGCGCTACCTGCTGATCGAACACCGTGACAACAGCGAATGCGCCGGCAACTTTGCGCCGATCCTGGGCCACGGCGACGCCGCGATCCTCAAGGTCCAGCACTGGCTGCAAAGCAGCGGCGCCCTGGAGGTGAGCGTAAATGCCATGGCCGACAAGGCCGGCCTGGAGGAGCGCACCTTCCTGCGCCGCTTTCGCGCCGCCACCGGCCTGCGTCCGACGGAGTACTGCCAGCACCTGCGGGTTGGCAAGGCGCGGGAAATGCTTGAATTCACCAACGGCACCGTCGACCATATCGCCTGGACCGTGGGTTACCAGGACCCCGGTGCGTTCCGTTCGACCTTCAAGAAAATCACCGGCTTCTCGCCCAGTGATTACCGAGGTCGCTACGGCGTCAGGGCGACCTGAGCTCAACCACCGGCAGGGCGATGCCTTGCCGGTCACTCTTATTGATACGGCCCGGAGAAACACATGAGCAAGGTGCTGCTGGTACTCGTGGAAACCGTCGACGACTACCTGCCAATCATCCAGAAGCACGGCTTCGAACTGATCCTCGCGCCGACCCAGGCCCTGCGCGCGCAAGCCATCGCCGAGCAGGGCGAACGCATCAATGCCGTGCTCACCCGCGGCCCGCTGGGGCTGTTCGCCGATGAAATCGCCGCCCTGCCCAAACTTGAAATCATCTGCGTGATCGGTGCCGGCTATGAAAAGGTCGACCTGCACGCCGCCGCGCAACGGGGCATCGTCGTGACCAACGGCGCCGGTGCCAACGCCTCGTCCGTGGCCGACCATGCCATGGCCCTGTTGCTGTCGCTGGTGCGCGATATTCCCCGCGCCGACGCCTCGGTGCGCCGTGGCGAGTGGCGCAAGCTGATGCGTCCGTCCCTGGGCGGCAAGCGCCTGGGCATCCTCGGCATGGGCGCGGTGGGCCAGGCGATTGCCCAGCGCGCGGCCCTGGGTTTCGACATGACGGTGAGCTATCACAACCGGCGACCGCGCACGGATATCGATTACCACTATTGCGCCACGACCACCGAACTGGCGCTGGCCTCGGACTACCTGATCATCGCCACCCCAGGCGGTGTCGGCACCGACGGCCTGATCGGCCGACAGGCTCTTGAAGCCCTCGGCCCGCAAGGGTTCCTGGTCAACATTGCTCGCGCCAGCGTGGTGGTGACCGCCGACCTGGTGGCCGCCCTCCAGCAAGGTCGCCTCGCCGGTGCGGCACTGGATGTGTTCGACGACGAACCGAATGTGCCTGAAGTCCTCAAGAGCCTGGGCAACGTGGTGCTGACACCCCACGTGGCCGGTCTGTCGCCGGAAGCCTCCGAAGCCACGGTAGCGCTGGTGGCCGAAAACCTGCTGGCGTATTTTTCCGGCAAGCCGGTACTCACGCCGATTGCCCTTCCCGGCTGACGGCCAACGAGCCAACCCATTATGATCACCACCTTCCCACACGCCTGATGGACACCTCCCGCATGGAACGCACCGCCCGCCTGCTGCCTCTTGCCTGCCTGCTGCTGGGCCTCTCGCCCTCGACCTTTGCCGCCGAGGCACCGGTCGATTGCGATGCCCTGCATGAAAAGGCCAACGCCGAAGCCGGCAGCTACCGCCCCCCCGTCGAAGGCAAGGTCATCGGCCAGGGCCGGGTCTACTTTCACAGCGCGCCCAACAGTGCCTGCATCACCAAGAAGGTCTTCGTCGTGCCTGGCGACGGCCTCACGGTGTACGCCAGCACCGAGGACGGCTGGGCCCAGGTCATGTACATCGCCAAGAACGGCGATGATTTCAGCGGCTGGGTCGAGGAAAAGCGCGTCGAACTGGGCCAGCACTACGGCGGTGACCCGGCGCCCGAAGACACCCCGGAGCAATAAGCGTCTCCCCGCCTGAACTCCGCCGAGGAATGCCAGTCAGCTCAATAAGTGCATTCAAAGGCCTGCGCTGACAGCGGCAGGCCTCTCTACCCGGAGTTTCGCGGCCATGCCTGATCTTTCCAACGAACCCCAGAGCGCGATCGAGGCCCACGGCGTCATTGGCGACATGAGTAGCGCCGCGCTGGTCAACGATCGCGGCAGCGTCGACTTTTTCTGCTGGCCGGCTTTCGACAGCCCCTCGATCTTCTGCGCCTTGCTCGACAGCCCCGAAGCCGGGATTTTCCAACTGGCCCCGGACCTGCCCGATGCCCGTCGCGAACAGATCTACCTGCCGGACACCAATGTCCTGCAAACCCGCTGGCTGAGCGCCAGCGCGGTGGTGGAAATCACCGATCTGCTGCCGGTCAGCGATGATGAAAACGACCTGCCGATGCTGATCCGTCGGGTCCGGGTGATCAGCGGCCGGGCCACCTTCCACGTGCGTTGCGCCGTGCGCCATGACTATGCCCGCGCCGCGACCCGTGCCCGTCTCGACGGCGACGATGTGTGCTTCGAGGCGCCGGGCCAGCCCAGCCTGCGCCTGTGCTCCGACCAACCGCTGCAACTGGAGCGGCAGGCCGCCGTCGCCCGCTTCACCCTGGAACAGCAACAGAACGCCGAATTCCTTCTCGGTGCGGTCGACGATCCACGCATCAAGGTCGGCAGCAGTGACCTCGCCCTGCAACGCACCCTGACCTTCTGGCGCCATTGGCTCGGACGCTCGAACTATCGCGGGCGCTGGCGCGAAGCGGTCAACCGCTCGGCCCTGGCCCTCAAGTTGCTGACCTCGCGCAAGCACGGCGCGATCCTCGCCGCCGTTACCTTCGGCCTGCCGGAAAGCCCCGGCGGCCAGCGTAACTGGGACTATCGCTATACCTGGATCCGTGACGCCTCCTTCACCATCTACGCCTTTATGCGCCTGGGTTATGTCGAGGAAGCCAACGGTTTCATGCGCTGGTTGCGCGGACGGGTCGGCGATTGCAGCGATCAGCCGTTGAAGCTGAACATTCTCTACGCCATCGATGGCACCCAGGAACTGCCGGAAACCGAACTGACGCACCTGTCCGGCCACGGTAATGCCCGTCCGGTGCGTATCGGCAACCAGGCCTACGAGCAGGTCCAACTGGATATCTTCGGCGAGTTGCTGGACGCGGTGTACCTGACCAACAAATACGGCGAGGCGATTTCCCATGAAGGCTGGCTGCATGTCGGCCAGATTGTCGATCAGGTCTGCGACACCTGGAACCAGACTGATGTCGGGATCTGGGAAATGCGCGGCGAGAAACACCACTTCCTGCACTCGCGGCTGATGTGCTGGGTCGCCCTGGACCGCGCCATTCGCCTGGCCTCCAAGCGCTCGCTGCCGGCCCCGTTCGCCCGCTGGGACCAGACTCGCCAGGCGATCCACGCCGATATCTGGAGCAACTTCTGGAACGCCGAACTTGGACATTTCGTCCAGCATATCGGCGGCACCGGCCTCGACGGCTCGATGCTGCTGATGCCACTGGTGCGCTTTGTCGGCGCCACCGATCCGCGCTGGCTGGCGACCCTGGAGGCGATTCAGAAAAGCCTGGTGCGCGACGGCATGGTCTATCGCTATCGCAACGACGATCACCCCATCGACGGCTTGCCGGGCAGCGAAGGGGCCTTCGCTGCCTGCTCGTTCTGGTACGTCGAATGCCTGGCCCGGGCCGGACGGGTGGAGCAGGCGCACCTGGAGTTCGAGCAACTGCTGCGCTATGCCAACCCGCTGGGACTGTACGCCGAAGAGTTCGACCCGCAAGCCCGGCACCTCGGTAATCCCCCGCAAGCACTGACCCACCTGGCGCTGATCAGCGCCGCGTGTTTCCTCGACCGCAAACTCAGCGGCGAGGTCACGCCGTGGCAACCCTGACGCCGCTTGCTGAACCCATATCTTGTGAGGGGCGGTGCTTGTGTGGGAGCGGAGCTTTTCAGATTGAATATCCTTTTCAATCACCTCGATAGCTTGGGCCACGCGCGCCAAACGTCTAAGCTGGCATTTCCCGCCTGTTGTTCTGGAACGCCGTGTGAAATTCAGCCTGCCGAAAGTTGCCACCGCCCCCTTCTGTCCCTCTGAAGTGAACGGCTCCATTGCTGTCGACCGCGGGGCACCGTTCTTCAAGCGCGCCCTGCGCTTCGCCGGGCCCGGCCTGCTGATTTCCATCGGTTACATGGACCCGGGCAACTGGGCCACGGCGATCGAGGCCGGCTCGCGTTACGGCTACAACCTGCTGTTCGTGGTGCTGCTGGCGAGCCTCGCCGGGATGGCGGTGCAATGCCTTTGCTCGCGCCTGGGGATCGCCACCGGCCGCGACCTGGCGCAGCTCTGCCGTGAGCGCTACAGCCCGCGCTCCGCCAAACTCCAATGGCTGCTGGCGGAAATCTCGATCATCGCCACGGACCTGGCCGAAGTCCTCGGTTGTGCCCTGGCCTTTCATCTGCTGCTGGGCTGCTCGCTGACCTTCGGCATTGCCCTGACGGCCTTCGATACGGTGCTGATCCTGGCCCTGCAGAACCGCGGCTTCCGGCGCCTGGAAGCGATCATGCTGGTGCTGGTGGCGACCATCGGCGTGTGTTTTTTTATCGAACTGGTGCTGATCAAACCCTACTGGCCGGACGTGTTCCAGGGTTTCAAGCCGTCCCTCTCGGCCATCAGCGACGCCGCACCGCTGTACCTGGCCATCGGCATTCTCGGGGCCACGGTGATGCCCCATAACCTCTACCTGCACACCTCGGTGGTGCAGACCCGGTTGATCGGCACGGACCTGGCCAGCCGCCAGGACGCTGTGCAACTGGCGCGTATCGACACCCTGGGTTCCCTGGCCCTGGCCTTGCTGGTGAACGCGGCGATCCTGATCCTGGCCGCGGCGGCCTTCCACCAGAACGGGCATACCGCCGTGGTGGAGATCCAGGACGCCTACCACCTGCTCGACCCGCTGGTGGGCGGCGCGTTCGCCAGCACTTTATTCGGCATCGCGCTGCTGGCGTCCGGGCAGAGTTCGACCTTTACCGGCACCATCGCTGGCCAGGTGATCATGGAAGGCTACCTGAACCTGAAGATTCCCTGCTGGCAGCGCCGATTGATCACCCGTGGCCTGGCACTGATCCCGGCCTTCGTCGGGGTCTGGCTGATGGGCGAAGACGCGGTGGGCAAATTGCTGGTGCTGAGCCAGGTGGTGCTGAGCCTGCAGTTGCCCTTTGCGCTGTACCCGTTGATCCGCATGACCGGCGATGAACGCCTGATGGGACCTTTCGTCAATCGCTGGTACACCAAGGCTCTGGCCTGGGGCCTGTTCGTGGTGATCAGCGCGGCAAATACCTGGTTGATCGCGCAGTTGTTTGTCGAGTGATCGTGGGCAGGTCCCGCCTGCCCTCCTCACCCGCTCAAAGCACCCCCAGCAACGCCCAGACCCGTCGCGCCTCCGCGTCGGAAGAAATCAGTTCCGACAACAGTTCGTTCAACGGTTTGTTGCCCCACTCCACCGCCTTCTTGACCACATAGGGCACCGGGCTGTGGGGCTCGGTTCTCGCCAGGTAATCGGCGATCAACAACAATTGCCGATAAGCCTCCTCCCGACTACGCGGCGTCGCCGAGAGCAGCGGTTGCTCCGCCGGCTCCGGTGACGCGGCGCCTTGCGGCGCTGAAGCCGTCTCCTCCTCGATGGTAGTCACAGGCGGTTCCGGCTGTTGAGGGTGCATGGCAATAAACTCCCGGTTCAGTGTGCTCAATGCCTGCATGACGTCACGCAAGGGCCCGCATGTCGGGGCCAGTTCCCTCAGATAGCGATCAGTCCACTGCTCCAGTCCCTGCAACTGGCGCAACGACGCCTGCACCAGATTCTGGCTGTGCAGCCACCAGGACAACGGCGTTGCGCGGATCAACTCATTGACCTTTTGCTGCTCGAGCCGCGCGGTCTCGACAATGCTCCTGGCGCTCTTGTTGTCCCCGGCCAGCACCTGCCGCGCCTGCAACTGCTGCCAGCCATACAGGCTCAACCCGGAAAACCCGTGGCTGCCGCCCGGGGCGAACAATGGCACCCGCGTATGCAACACCTCGGCGTAACGCCGTACCACCCAGTCCACCGGCGTCACCCGCCAGGACTGGTCGCCCTCCTCCGCCTGCGGATGGACCTGCTCGGGATAGCGCTCGCACAACCCCAGCAGCAACGCCAAGGCCGCCTGCAGCCCCTCCAGCCCATGACGATGCAGCCAGGCCTCACCGAGCCAGGCCGCGACCATCAGGTCCTTGCTGCGGCCCTGCAGGATTTCGCTGGCCAACTGTTCGACGCTCTCCCACTCCGCCCGCTTGATCTCCTTTTCCCAGACCCCGTTGGGCAAACTGGTGTCATCCTCGCGCCGCAACTCACGCAGCCGATCATAGTCGGCTTCATAGCGCAGGTTCTGCCCGCACGGCGAGTCCTCGGAAATCGCCTCGAGCAGGGGCTCCACCGACAACGGCAGCCCGGCGATCGACTGGCTCATAATACCCCCTGATTACCGGCAGCCGTGCTCGCCGTGCCGAAACTTGAAAAAGGTGACAACGGAGCCCGCACCGGCAGCGGTGCCAACGACAACGGTAACTTGCCACCCTGGGTCATCAACGACAGGCGCAGGAACATCGTGGTCAGGGCATCGCCGTTGGTCGCGCCACGTACCGGCAGGCGCAAGGTCAATGGGAAGTCGGTGTAATCCATGCTCGGCTGGCGTACCACCGACAGGTGTGAACGCATCATCCGCAGCAAAGCCCAGGGCCCGCCGTATTCCCAGCCGGCGTCCACGTCGGCCACCGCCAGACTCGGCTGCGACGGATCGCTGACCGGCCGCTCGGGTCCGTTGCGGGCCCAGCGCAGGGTCAACCGGATCGGCTGCCCGACCATCCAGCGCAAACGCTGCTGGGCATCGCCCGGGTAGTTTATCTGCTGGCTGCCGGCATTCAGGCCCCAGGCAATCACCTGATTGGCGCCGCGTTCTTCATCACGGTCGGTGCGCCAGCGCACGTCCAGGTCAAAGCCGATCATCCCGCTCGGGTCGCGCTGGAACAGTGGCCCGAGCCAGGCCCTGGCCTGTTTCAGGCGATCGAGGAAATCAGCCGCCGCCAGCCGATCGGGTGACTGGCTCAACACCAAGCCAGCCTGGGCCAGCGGCAAGCGCGTGTCGATCAACTCCAGCAAGTGCTGGACCCGCGCGGGCTCCGCATCCACGGCCTGTAATCCCAGGGAAAACGGAAAACGCTCGGCCAGGTACTGGTTGAAGTAGCCCGCCAACTCGTTCCAGGCCTTGACCGCCTGCTCCTGCTGTAACGCCTGGCAGCGGCGCATGGCCCCCTGTTGCAAGGCCTGTACCCGCAACGCCAGTTCACCCTGGCCGGCCGGCAGGTTGACCGACGACAGAATCTGCCCACAGGAGCCGGCATCCATGTCGATAAAGTCACGACTGACCAACTGCTCCATCAGTGCCGGTGAACTGGCCGGATTCTGCTCTTTGTACTTGAGCAGTTCGTCGTACAAGTCGCTCAAACGCGTGAACCGTTCAAAGTCGCCCGCCGCCAGGTTCTGCTGCTGGGCCCTGAGCCAATCCAGCGCCGGAGCCCTCGCCTCGGCAATCGCCTGCATGCTGCTGAACTGCTGCTTGAGATCCAGCTTCAGACCCTGCACATCACTGGCCCTGAACAACTGCAGGCCGAGATTCTTCGAGCCGTCCCAACTGTCGATATCGACCCGTTCATGGAACACCGCCTGGGCATTGATCTGTTCCAGCCCGCTATCCACCTCGGCCAGCGCCCGCCGGTTGAGGGAGTTTTGCAGGTTGCTCGCCAGGTCCGCCCGCTTGAGTTCGATAAACGCGCTTTGTAACGCCAGCGCCTGATCGGTCTTGATATTGAACGCCGCCGTCCCCTGCAACCGACCGCGGTTGCTTTCCAGGCTCAGCCACATGGCCTTGGCCGCCGCACTTTCCGCTACACGCAGCATCGGCCCGCGATAGGCCGGCGGGATGTGTGGCATCTCTTCGCCGGCGTAACTCTTGTAGCTGGCGAAGTAGGCGAGCGCATTGTTCAGACCATCGCTGTCGAGGCTTTGATAGGTCCCGCCGGCGCTGTCATCGGCACGCATGGCCATTGCCACGAAGTCGCGGCGAAACAGCGCCGAGATCGCGTTGTTCAGTTGCGACACCGACTCTTGCAACAGCAGTTGTCCGTTGCCTTGCTGGGTCAGCAGATTGCCCCGGGAGCCGGCCTTGGCGATCCATTGGTCGCGAAAGCTCTGCTGCAACTGGGTCGCCTGGTCTTCCAGGCTCTGCTCCAACGGCGTACCGAGCAAGGCACTCTGGCGCACCTTGTCCATCAACGCGCTGTAGCCGGGGACCAGGTCCTGGCCCTTGCCGCGACTCCAGGCCGAGTTGGTCTGGCTGACCACCGTCTGCAAGTCGTCGATCATCGCCTTGAGGTCTTCCAGGTCCGCGGGTGAGTTCAGCGCACCGGATTCCAGTTGCTCCAGGTGCAGTTTCAGGTAGCCGGCCTGGCGCACGAAGTTCTCGGCCAGGAAGTACTGATCCAGCCAGCGCCCCATCAATTCCTTGAAGTTCGCACCAATGGTCAGTCGCTCTGCCGGCAGGTCCAGGCGGATCAGGTTCGAGATGTCCATCTTCGCCAGGTGCTGGTTATAGAAGGCCGCCTTGTGCAACGTCGCGGCATTGAGGTTCAGGCCCAGGGCCAGGTTGCTCAGGGAGGCCAGCTCGTCCAGCGGTGTCTTGTGGTTGTTGATCGCCTTGTTCAACAACTGGTATTGCTGCTCCAGTGCCGTGGCCTGCTCCACCAGCTCTTTGGACTTGATATAAGTCTGCCATTGCGCCGGGTCCTCGCTTTCCAGGTTGGGACGGCGGTCGGTACTCTGGATCGCTTTGAGTCGGGTCAGATTCGCCTGCAACAGATCGCGCAGCGGCAGCATCATCTGGCTCATGGCAACGTTGCGCAGCACCTGGTCACGTTGATGATCGAGGGAAGAAAACCACGAGGTCGGCAACACCAGCGAGGCGAAGTGCCAACGCGGCGACTGCTCCATGAGTTGCCAGAACGCCTGCACATTGCGCCGGGTCGGCCCCAGCCGGTGGGTTTCGTCGTTGACCGTGACATAGCTCTTCTGCGCCTCTTGCAAGAGCCTCGACAGCTCGCGGGCGTCCTTGAGCGAGTCCTGCCAGACCCAGACCATCGCCACCGCCCAGATCAGCCCGACCACCGCCGCCGTCACACCCACTACCCACTGCCAGCGCTGACGCAACCGCAACAGCCGTGGGACCACCTGGGCCAGCCCTTGCTCGGCGACAATTCGTCGCTGCCAGAGCTGCCGGGCGAAGGTGCTTTGCAGCAATGGAATATCGCTGGCCGAAAAAACCGGAGTCGAAGTCGGTGCCTCGCTGGCGGTGAAATACACCCCGCGAAAACGCGCTGCCTCGTTCTGCGCATTGCCCTGGAACACCGGATCAAGCAGGACCTGCAGGTTACGACGCAGAGCCTCGAAACGCTCCGGCAGGCGATACAGGTCTTCGCTCAGTTGCCCGGACAGCGCTCCGACCTCGGTGATTGCCTCCGCCAGCGCCCGGGTAACCTGCTCCAGCGCCTGATCGCTCCACTCCGATTGCCAGAGGGTTTCCGGAGCAAACGGCGAGGTCCAACCCAGGATTCGTTCATGGGACTCTTTAGGCAGCGCGGCGATCAGTTCCTGAAAGCCGGGAACCTGCTCCATATCGGTGACCACCACATACACCGGCAGGCTCAGGCCCAGGCGCAGCAGCAGGTCGATAAAGCGCCGGCGCGCGGCGATTCCCAGGGCTGCTGCCTGTTCGTCATCCCAAAGGCGGCTGGCCGAGACCGTCCAGATCACTCCGTCCAGCGGACGTCGGGCACGCAGGCGCAGAATCAGCCCGAGTAATCGCCACCAACTTCCACGCTTGAGCTTCAGTCCCTCATCCGGCATGAACAACGACTCCGGCACCACCAGCACCGCCCCATCGGGGTCGGACCACCAGCGCCCGAACCAGGCCGGTTTATCCGTGGGTAGCAGGTGCCAGCAGGAGCAGAGTTGCGAACCCTGGGCATCATTGCCCAGCATCAACAGCCAGGGTGACTGGTAACGGTCCTGCACCCCTTGCTCCTGCTCCATATTGCGCACGGCACCGTAGAAGCTGCGAATCGCCGCCCCGCTCTGGGTCCGCAACCACCAGATAGCCAAGACCAGCAACACCAGCACCAGCAACACGCCGACCACCCACGCGACAATCGCAAGAGGAGTCATGGATTCCGCTCCGCAAGAGCGTCGGGGCTGGCCTGGTTCAACACCGATTGCACCTGCAGATTGATGTCGTACCAGAAGTAGTGACTGACACCGAGCATCACCAGTGTTACACCGAGAATCACCAGCCCCAGGCGCAGGCCGTCCGGCAGGGACTGACGAATCGGCAGTCGCCGCACGGGCGCATTGCTCGGTCGTTCGAGGCAATCGCTGACATCGACATAGTCCGGCTCGCGCTGCCAGGCGAAAGCGAACAGCGCGTGACGCCATTTTTCATGCTGTGCCAGCCCGGACTCCCCGCGCAGGCGCCCGTGAAAACCGAGAATCAAGCATTGCAGATAGACATTGGCCAGATCGCGACTGGTGGGGACCTCGTCGACCAGCAGTTTTTCGATCGCCTGGGGCAGGTGCTCGCCGGCATGGCGCGAGGCATACAACAGCGACTCCAGGGGATCGCTCTGCCAGGTCCGCTGCCCCGGCCAGTCAGCGTACAACAGGGTTTCATCCACCAGCGCGACAAAGGCATACACCGTGGCCTTGACCTGATGTTCCGCCGAGTCGCCGACACTGGCGAAGGCGCTGCGCCAGAGCTTGCGGCTGATCTTCGTGGAGAACTCCACCGCCGTGCCGACCTGCCGCGCCAGGTCTTCGTCGTCCTTGTTCAAGCCGTCCCAGGCCACCAACCACTCCAACCAGGCCTGGCGAAAGGCGTTGCTCAACGGTGACTGCGGTAACCCCGTGCCGACGCTTCCCTCTGGCATTGCCTTCCCCTTCCTTGACTAAAGTGCTTCGCTGACCTGCTTGACGAACAGGACGATCTGCCACGGGTTGAGCGCCAGCTTCGAGGCCGGCGCGATGATGTGCAGCGGTTGCTCGGGATCGAACCACTCACCCCGGGCCTCGACGACAAACAGCCGGGTGTCGCTGCCGACGCTGTAGGCCACTTGCTCCTGGCGGCTCATGACCTGGTGCCGCAGCCCGGGCATGCGTTGCCGGGCCAGCACGGTCAGGTTGCTGTCGGAGGCGATGATGGTGCGCTCCAGCCATTCGATCGCCGCGCTTTCGCCGGCTCCGGCGGGCATCCGCAGGCCGATCACCAGGCGCTGCTCGGGCTCGCGCCCGGGTAATTGCAGGGAAAACAGTTCGCCGGTCTGCTCGAACGGCAGGCAGCGATAGCCAACGCGGATCAGTTCCAAGCCCAATTCGAGCCAGTTCAGTACTTCTTCATAACCGCGTTGCAGATCCAGATAGTCCAACGGCATGAAGGCTGGCACCCCGGCCAACGGGTCGAGCGCCGACCAACTGCCGGCCATCCCGAGCAATAGCCCGTGCAGAGCCTGGGACGTGGCGACACGCGTGTTCAGCAGGCCTTCGACTTCCGGCAGACGGGCCCAGAGGGCACCGAGCTGTCGACGAATTTCCAGCGCATCCTCCTGGTTGCCCGCCTGCTGTGCCTGACGCAGGCGGCCGGCGAGAAACAGGCACTTTTCCCGGGTCCGCGCGCACAACGCTGCAACCCGCCGCCCCAACGGCGACTCCGGTAGCAACCTGGGGGTCGGCGGCACATACGGCACCTGGACAAACCCACCGCCCTCCTTGCGGATGCGCAGCAGCGGCAGGCAGATCGAGTCGGCCTTGTTCGAGTCCGTGCACAGGTGCGGATTCGGCCGCCAGACCGTGATCGACTGCGGGTTATGGCCACTGGTGAGGTCCGGCAACGCCTCGCTGGTCAGCGACTGCAGGCGCCCCTTGAAATCGCGCAAGTGCCCTGCGCGCCACAGCGGGCTGACCGCCAGGTACACCGTGACCATCGAATGTATCGACTGGGCGATGGCATCGCCCACTTCCAATTCAAGCTGCGCACCATCGGCGGCGTTGAGACTTACGGGCAAGCCGTCGGGCAAGGTGGCGTCCAGGACCAGGATGCGTACCTGCCCGGCGCACAGCGCGGAAGGATCGATCTCCAGTTTCTCGACGCCCCAGAACCAGGGATTGGCCGCCTGGGCGAAATGCGCGGCCAGAACCTCGGCACGCAGCCCTTGCAACTGGAAGTGCTGGGGCTGCAATTGCATCCCCTCGTACCAGCAAACCGCATCAGGTAACAGGCTCATACGACTCCCTTCGACATCCGATAATGTTCCTGAGCGGCGCTGATCAGCGCTCGGCTGGGTTCAACAGACTCATCTCCCGACTGTCGAACTTCAGCCAGGCATCATGCTGATCGTCTAGCCTGAGCCGGTGCGCACCGGGAGTGTTATAGCTGGCGAACACCAAAAGTCCAACCGCACTCTGGCCCCTCAACGGAAAGTCCTGCTTGGCAACAAACTGCCCGGGGACCAGTTCCAGTCCCCACACGCTCAGTTGCTGACGATAGTCGCGCTGGAACTGCTCACGCTCGCCGAACCACTGCTTGGCGCTCACTCCGGCCAATTGCTTGAGGAGGTCGGGATCCTTCACCGCGACGAAATCCACGGCAATCGGTGTGTTGTCGTTAGCCAGGGGCGCCACGTCCAGCGTAAGGCTCGCCACACCGACCGAGGGTCCGAAAAATGAGCACCCGGACAGAAACAACAACACCATGCAGATAAGGATCTTCTTACACAAAATTGAATTTTCCTTTTTTCGTGCAGCTCATATGGCAGTTTGCCTTGCTTTTTTATAGACCTGTTCTAGCGTCTTGGGTAGTTCGTCAGCACGACGAATTGGAGGGACCGTCGAAGGATTGACAGGATCGCATTCTCCACCCCCCTGTCTGGCTTCACGGTTCAGCAAGGGAGCGATCACGGGTAACCGATGCATTGCGCCCGCTCAACGCATCGGAGTCAGCCAACATGGCCGAAAGTACCCAGCACAAGCTCGACCGGATTCGTCCGCCGCGCGTCCAGATTACCTATGACGTAGAGACGGGCGGTGCCATCGAGAAAAAGGAACTGCCCCTGGTGGTCGGCATCCTCGCCGATTTGTCCGGCAAGCCAGAAAAACCTCCGGCGAAACTGAGCGACCGCCGCTTCGTCGAGATCGATCGCGACAACTTCAACGAAGTCCTCGCGTCCATCGCCCCGCGCTCGGTGCTACAGGTCAGGAACACCTTCGCCACGGACGACAGCAAGCTCAATATCGAGCTCAAGTTCAACCATATCGATGACTTCGACCCGGTCAAGGTGGTGGGGCAGGTTGTCCCGCTGCGCCGCCTGTTCGAGGCTCGCCAGCGCCTGCGCGACCTGCTGACCAAACTCGACGGCAACGACGACCTGGACAGACTGCTGCGTGACGTGATCGCCAACACCGAAGGCTTGCAGGAGATCAAGTCGTCCGCCCGCGTGCAGGATGCCCCAGCCGCAGACAAGGACACCGCCGCCCCTGCCGAAGAACCGCAAGCCTGATCGCCTATCCATTCTCGGAGGATTTGTCATGCCCAGTTCCGCCAGTACCGAAGGTTCAAGCAGCGAGAGCAATACCCAGACCCTGTCCCTGCTGGACAAGATCATTGCCGATGGGCGCATGGCCCACGACGACAGCCAGCAGGAATATGCCCGTGACATGCTCGCGGAGTTCGCCACCCAAGTCCTCGACAAGGACATGGCGATCGACAAAGACACCGTGGCGATGATCAACGATCGCATCAGCCAGATCGACAAGCTGATCAGCGCCCAGCTCAACGAAATCTATCACCACCCGGACATGCAGGCCCTCGAAGCCTCCTGGCGCGGCCTGCACATGCTGGTGCAGAACACCGAGACCAGTTCACGGTTGAAGCTGCGGTTGCTCAATGTCAGCCAGAAGGAACTGCAGAACGACCTGGAAAAAGCCGTCGATTTTGATCAGAGCGCACTGTTCAAGAAGATCTATGAAGACGAATACGGCACCCTGGGCGGGCACCCCTACAGCCTGCTGGTGGGGGACTACACCTTCGGTCGCCATCCGCAGGACATCGGTCTGCTGGAGAAACTCTCGAATGTCGCCGCCGCGGCCCACGCGCCGTTCATCGCCGCCGCCAGCCCGAAACTGTTCGACATGACCAGCTTCACCGAACTGGCCGTGCCCC
This sequence comes from Pseudomonas sp. MWU13-2862, assembly GCF_023242495.1. NCBI lineage: Bacteria > Pseudomonadati > Pseudomonadota > Gammaproteobacteria > Pseudomonadales > Pseudomonadaceae > Pseudomonas > Pseudomonas sp. MWU13-2862. The sequence continues at coordinate 294,366 of NZ_JALMEZ010000001.1, forward strand.
GTGATCTGTCGAAAATCTTCGAGAGCCAGGAACTGATCAAGTGGCGCTCCTTCCGCGAAAGCGAAGACTCGCGTTATGTCTCCCTGGTGCTGCCGCACACCCTGCTGCGCCTGCCCTACGGCCCGGACACCAAGCCAGTGGAAGGTATCAACTACGTCGAAGATGTAAACGGCTCCGACCACAGCAAGTACCTCTGGGGCAATGCCGCCTGGGCCTTGTCCCAGCGCATCACCCAAGCGTTCGCCAAGTACGGTTGGTGCGCGGCCATCCGTGGCGCCGAAGGCGGTGGCGCGGTGGAAGGGCTGCCGGCTCATACCTTCCGCACCAGTTCCGGCGACCTGTCGCTCAAGTGCCCGACCGAAGTGGCGATCACCGACCGTCGCGAAAAAGAGCTCAACGACCTCGGGTTTATCGCCCTGTGCCACAAGAAGAACAGCGACGTGGCGGTGTTCTTCGGCGGCCAGACCACCAACAAGTCCAGGCTGTACAACACCAATGAGGCCAATGCCAACGCGCGGATCTCGGCGATGCTGCCCTACGTGCTGGCGGCGTCGCGCTTCGCTCACTACCTGAAAGTGATCATGCGCGACAAGGTCGGCAGCTTCATGACCCGCGACAACGTGCAGACCTACCTCAACAACTGGATCGCCGACTACGTGCTGATCAACGACAACGCGCCCCAGGAAATCAAGGCGCAATACCCGTTGCGCGAAGCCCGGGTCGACGTGACGGAAATCGCCGGAAAGCCCGGCGCATACCGCGCCACGGTGTTCCTGCGGCCGCACTTCCAGCTGGAAGAACTGACCGCCTCGATCCGCCTGGTCGCCAGCCTGCCACCGCCGGTTGCAGCCTGAGCCTGTGCCCGCCGGCCCGTTGGCCGGCGGGGTTTTCCCTTCCTTCTAGTGCGAACACTTTCTGGAGTTTCAGGCGATGGATGCAATCATTCTCGACCTCGGCGGCGACATCAAAGGCGACAGCCTGCTCGAGGGTTACAAGGACAAGATCGAGATCATGTCCTACAGCCACAATGTGGCAATGCAAGTGACCAACGACGTCAGCAACTCGGAACGGACTTCGGGCAAGCCGCATATCGGCGAGTTCACCCTGACCAAGTTCGTCGACACCTCGACCCCGTCGCTCAATGAATACTGCTGCGCCGGCAAACCTATCCCGGAAGCCAAGATCACCATCGGCCGTAACGCCTCAGAGGGCAGCGGGCAGTTGCTGCCCTTCATCATCTACACCCTGACCAACGTGGTGCTGTCCAACGTCAGTGTCAGTGGCGGCGCCGGCGGCAAACCGGTGGAAACCATCTCGCTGAACTTCACCAAGATCAAATGGGAACTCACCGCCCAGAAAGACGACGGCACCAAGGAAGGCACCGCCGCCTCGACCTGGGACATGGCTGCCAACAAGCTGGTCAAGTAAGGGAGCCGGGCGGTCATGTCAGCGACCGGCATTCTTCCGCCCCTGTTCGAGCGCCTGGCTTCCCACGAAGACCAGGCATCGTTCGTGGAGGCGTACGACCGTCAAGCCCTGGTCGACTCGGTGCGCAGCGAATTGCTGCGGCTGTTCAACACCCGCCGGGCGCGCGAGGCCATGACCTCGCCGCCCAGCATTCTCGACTACGGTATCGCCGACTGGACCGCGCTGCAGGGCCAGCGCAGCGATGACCGCCGCAGGCTGGCCCGGGAAATCCGCCTGGCCGTGGAGCACTTCGAACCCCGCCTGGCACTGGATGCAGTCGATGTGCAGCCGGTGGAAGGTCAACCCCAGCAGTTGAATATTGTCCTGCATGGCGCCCTGCGCAGTGGTCATCAACATTGGCCGGTGGCCTTTGTCATCGAGAAAACCCGCCAGGGCCTGGAGGTCAGCCATGAGCGACTCGATTGACGCCGAACTGCTTGACTACTACCAGCGGGAACTGACCTGGCTGCGGCATGCCGGCGATATCTTCGCGCAGCAGTACCCCAAGGTGGCCCGACGCCTGGAACTGTCGCCCGGCGAATGCCCCGACCCGCATGTCGAGCGCCTGCTGGAAGGCTTCGCCCTGCTGGCCGCGCGCCTGCAACGACGGCTGGACGATGACTACGCGGAATTCAGCGACGCCCTGCTCGAGCAACTCTATCCCCTGGCGGTGCGGCCCCTGCCCTCCTGCGCCATCGTCCAGTTCCAGCCGGACCCGAGCAAGGGCAACCTGGCGGCCGGTTATCGCCTGCCCCGGGACACGCCGCTGTTTGTCACCACCCAGAAGGGTGAAAGCATCCATTTTCGCAGTACCGCCGAGGTCAATCTGTGGCCGCTGGAAATCACCGAGGTACTGCTGCTCGACAGCGATGAGACCCAAGCCCTGACCGGGGTGAATCAGGCGCGCTCGGCCCTGCGCCTGAGCTTTCGCTGCCAGGGGAAAACCCTCTGGTCGGAGTTGCAGGCACAGCGGCTGCGCCTGCACCTGGCCGCCTCGCCCGTGGTCAACGCCCGGCTGTATGACCTGCTCGGTGCCCACACCACCCAAATACTGGCTGGCCCACCCGGCACCCCGCCACGCCCCCTCGTCGGCTTGCCACAGATCGTCGGTTTCGCCAACAACGAAGCCTTGCTGCCGGAAGAGGATGGCGTCCATCCGGGCCTGCGCCTGCTGGCCGAATACTTTGCCTTTCCGGACAAATTCAGCTTCTTCGACGTGCCCTTCGGCGGGGGACGGGACGATAGCGAAATACTCTACCTGTACCTGGTATTCGATCACACGCCCGGCAGTCGCCTGCATCTGCAAGCCAGCGATATCGTGCTGGGCTGCAGTCCAGTGCTCAACCTGTTCCCGCGCACCTCCGAACCCCTGCGTCCAGACGGCACCCGCAGCGAACACCGTTTGATCGCCGACAGTCATCGGGAAAACAGTGTCGAAATCCACAGCATCCGAGGCCTGCGCGCCATGACCCCGCATGGCGTGCTGAAGGTCCCGGCCTACTACGGCAGCCAGCACGCGCTGGGTGAAAGCCGCCTGTACTGGCATGCCCGGCGCATCAGCGGCCTGACCCCCAATCGGCTGGGCAGCGACCTGATGCTGAGTCTGGTGGACACCCAGTTCAAGCCTCGCGAGGAGGCGCCGGACTACAGCGTCACCGCCGAACTGCTGTGCACCAACCGACATCTGGCACAAAGCCTCGGAGCCGGCACGGCACTGGGCTTCGAGCGCCCGGGACCGGTAGCCTGGGCGCGCCTGCGCAACCCGCCAACTCCGCAGAGCCTGCCGCATCTGGGCGGTGAGTCACGTTGGAAGCTGGTGTCGCAACTGACCCTCAATCACCTGTCGCTGGTGGAAGGCCCCCAGGCGCTGGACGCCCTCAAGGAAATCCTCGAACTGCACAACCTGCGCGACGAGGCGAATGCCCGCCGGCAGGTCGAAGGTTTGCTGGGGCTGACCTGCGAGCGAGTGGTCGCCCATGTCGGCGAGGATGCCTGGCGCGGCTGGCGCAATGGATTGGAAGTACGCGTGCAACTCGATCCGCAACGCTTTGTCGGTAATAGCGCGGTGCTGTTTTCCGCAGTGCTGGCACAGTTCTTTTCACTCTATGCCACCGCCAATCGCTTTGTGCGAACGGTGCTGGTCCAGTCCGACAAGGAGGTCAAGACATGGCAACCCCAACCCGGCCAGCCACTGTCCCTCTGAGTCGGCAACTGCGGGATGACCCGCAGGCTTTCGAATTGTTACAGGCGTTATTGCTGCTGGAATGTGAACATCCACAGGCCGTACCGCTGGGCACCGGCACCGCGCCCCAAGCCGAGGCAGTGCGTCTGCGCGGACCGCTGACGCCGCTGTTCCCCAGCAGTGAAGTGCAAAGCCTGAGGGAAACCGAAGGCCAGCAACCGGTACTGACCACGCCGGTGTTCGGCCTCGGCGGCCCCGATGGGCCGCTGCCTTACGCCGATCAGGAATGGCTGCAACAGCGAGCACGGCAGAAGGACCACGCCCCCGCCGAATTCCTCAACCTGTTCCAGCACCGGCTGATCAGCCTGCTGTATCGGGTGATGCGCAAACACCGGATCGCCGTGGGTTTTTCGTCGCCCACCGCGACGCCGGTACACAACCAGTTGCGCGCACTGAGCGGATTACTGCCCAAGGCCCTGCATGATCGTGGGGCCCTGCCGGATGCCGCGGTATTGGCGCGCACTGCACTGTTTGCCGGCGGGCGTCGTTCATTGGCAGGGTTTGCGGCAGTGGTACGCCAGCATTTCAATATACCGGTGACGGTCGAGGCTTATATCGGCGCCTGGCGGGATATCCCCCAGGCCAGTCGCAGTTGCATGCTTGCCGGTGGCCCCAATCTGACGCTTGGCCGCGATGCCGTGGCGGGAACGCGGGTCTGGGATGAACATGCCGGCATTCGCCTGACCCTCGGTCCCCTGCCTGGCAGCCAGGTCGTGCGCTTTCTCCCGGACGGCGGCGCCCATGCGGCCCTGGCCGCACTCGCCGCCCTGTACTTCGGCCCCGACCTGGATTGCACGCTGGCCCTGCTGATACGAGGTGCCTCGCCGATGATCCTCGACAGCGCCGCACCGCCACAACTGAGTTGGAACGGCGGCCTGCAGCAGCAGCCCACTGACCATGTACAACGGATCGAAACCCGTTTGCGCCAACTGGAGATCGCTTGAACATGGAACTGGGCAGCCTGATCGGACGCCTCAACGCCGACAACCGTCGTGCCCTGGAAAAGGCCGCCCAGCGCTGCCTGCAACGGGGTCATCACTATGTGGAAATCGAGCACCTGTTGCTCGAGCTGCTGGAAATCGAAGGCGGTGATTTTGCCTGGTTGCTACCGCGTTTCGGGCTGGAGCGAGATGCCTTGTCGGCGGAGATCAACAAGGCGCTGGAACTGTTCAAGTCCGGCAGCACCCGCACGCCATCACTGTCGGCACAGACCATCGGCTTGCTGGAGGATGCGGTGGTCCAGGCCAGCGTGCTCGGGCTCGAGAGCATTCGTTCCGGTTTACTGCTGCTGGCGCTGCTTGACCGCGATGAGCGACGCAGCCTGCTACTCAATAGTGCTTCGTCGCTGCTGAAGATTCCTCGGGATGCATTGCGCAGCCATTTGCTGGAGTGGACGGAAAACTCCCGCGAACATACCGGGCCGAAACGCTCGGCGACGACGCTGGAAAAACCCGCTGCCCGAAACACAGCGCAGGACTCGGTTCTGGACCAATACACCCAGGACCTGACCGCCGATGCCCATGCCGGACGCATCGATCCCATCGTTGGCCGTGATGGGGAGATCCGCCAGTGCATCGATATTCTGCTGCGTCGTCGGCAGAACAACCCGATTCTGGTGGGCGCGCCGGGTGTCGGCAAGACGGCGGTGGTCGAAGGACTGGCCCTGCGGATTGCCGCCGGGGATGTACCTCCATCGTTGCAGGAAGTCAGCCTGCGGGTACTGGACCTGGGTTTGTTGCAGGCCGGGGCCGGGGTCAAGGGCGAATTCGAGCAGCGTCTCAAGGGCGTGATCGACGCGGTGCGCAGTGCCGACAAACCGATCATCCTGTTCATCGACGAGGCCCATACCCTGATCGGCGCGGGCGGCGCGGAAGGCGGCAGCGACGCGGCCAACCTGCTCAAGCCGGCGCTGGCCCGGGGCGAATTGCGCACCCTGGCTGCCACCACCTGGATGGAATACAAGAAATACTTCGAGAAAGACCCGGCCCTGGCCCGGCGTTTCCAGCTGGTGCAGGTGGAAGAACCGGACGAAACCACCGCCGTGGAAATGCTCCGGGGCGTGGCCGCCAAGCTGGAACAGCACCATGGCGTGCAGGTGCTGGATGCGGCGATTCATGATGCGGTGAAGCTGTCCCACCGTTATATCTCCGGGCGACAGTTGCCGGACAAGGCCATTAGCATTCTCGACACCGCCTGCGCCCGGGTCGCCCTCGGCCAGCACGATGTACCGCCGCCGCTGGAAAGCCTGCGTCATCGTCAGCAGAGCCTGAAGGAAGAAGTCGACCGCCTGCGCCGTGAACAGGCCACCGGGCTGGATCATCGTGAGCGCATCACCGCGCTGGAGAGTGAATCCATCGGCAATCTGCAAGCCATACGCGAACTGGAAACCCGATGGGGCGAAGAGCGCGAGGCGGTGCGTGAACTGTTGGAAAAACGCCGTGAGCTGCTGATGTTGAGCGACCGTGTGGAGAGCGGCAAGTCCGATGAAGACACCGATGGCCGCATCGACACCCTGGCCGCCGAGTTGGTTCGACTGGAGGCCGGGCTCGATGCCATTCGCCAGGATGATCCACTGGTACCGGAACAGGTCGATTCAAAAACCGTGGCTGCGGTGATCGCCGGCTGGACCGGGATTCCAGTGGGCAAGATGCTCGCCGACGAAGCCCATGCCGTGCGTACCCTCGGCCAGCGCATGGGCCTGCGGGTGATGGGCCAGACCACGGCGCTGGGGACCATCGCCCAACGCTTGCAAGCCTATCGCGCCGGGTTGACCGACCCGCAAAAACCGGTCGGCGTGTTCCTGCTGCTCGGCCCCACGGGCGTCGGCAAAACCGAAACCGCCTATGCCCTGGCCGATGCCCTGTATGGCGGCGAACGCAACCTGATCAGCATCAACCTCTCGGAATACCAGGAAGCCCATACCGTCAGCCAACTCAAAGGCGCCCCTCCTGGCTACGTCGGCTATGGCAGTGGCGGCGTGCTGACCGAAGCGGTACGGCGCAAGCCGTATTCGGTGGTGTTGCTGGATGAAATCGAAAAGGCCCACCCGGATGTGCTGGAGGCGTTCTACAACGTGTTCGACAAGGGCGTGATGGAGGACGGCACCGGTTTGGTGGTGGACTTCAAGAACACCGTGATGCTGGCGACCAGCAATGTCGGCGCGGAGTTGATTCTTGACACACCCGTCTCGCAATTGAGCACCGATGTTTTTAACGAGCATCTGCGCAAGGTGTTGCTACAAGCCTTCAGACCGGCGTTTCTGGCGCGGATGACGGTGGTGCCTTATCGAGCACTGGATGAGGTGACATTGGAAGGGATTGTTCTGGCGAAGTTAGAAAAGTTGCGTGAGCGGTACAAGGCGGCAACCGGAAAACCATTCGAGTTCGATGCCGGAATCGTTAAAGCGGTGCTCGCCAAATGCAGCGTAGCAGGTGCCAGGGACATCGAAAATGTATTGATGACGCAGGTGACTGGAAAGCTTGCTGAATGGGCACTCGGATAAAATCGCCCCTCTACCAGCCGATCAGCTCACAGAAACAAGACGGAGACGACAAATGACATTATTGAATAAAATATCCAACAACCTCGTCGCACAGCGGGTAGACATTACCTATCTAAAATCTGTAGCGAAAGATGATTACTATTCAAAAAAACAAAAACTGCTCAATCAAAAAATCATTGAGGCAGAAGGGCAAATCAAGGACATATTGGTTGTCATCCCGCCCCACACCAACATAACAACCCTCGGAGCCTTGCCAACAACTGCCGGGGTAAATTTCCTAATGCACGTAGGTGTAGGTACTCCCCCCGCTCCCGCCTCCAAGGTCCAGAAGCTTATGGCGGTCATTGTGTTATTTGAAGTTATTCAGCCGCAAGCCGCCACAGTCATCAGCTTCGAAGCCCCAAAGGCAGATGCCACCTACCCATATCTCAGCGAGCGCTTTTCTCAAAGACATGTTGCAAAGACAACCGAGGTAGCCCAACAACGAGCCACGCAACGTTACAATGCGGACCACACGGTCGTTGTCAGTTCGTTCCTACTTCCAACCGATGCTCGTACGTTTAACGATGAGGTCAGGGATCTGAATACGGCTGGCTTTTTCAAAGCCTTAAACAAATGGCTTGCCAAAACCCGTAAAGAAAGAACTCTTGCGAACGCTCTAATCACCGACATTGTTATACGGAGCAAAACTCAGATGGGAAAGTGGCAATGCACACAGGCCACTCAATTCGTTCCCTTCTCGGCCCCTGATTACGTCTACTATTGCGTCGCCGACTACCCAAACTCCAAAGGATATCAAAAATCCATTGCCGACCACTACGTAAGACGCGCCGAACTACTTTCCGGAGACAACCTGATCGCCGGATACACGGAATTTGACATCGAAGAGAGCAAGCAATATTCATTTTTAAGCGCCAAGCAATGGGAAAAACTGCTTGAAGCAATGACCGTCGGAAACGCACCATTGGACGGGGTCAGGATATATATAAACAAAGGACTCATAGTCGCTTAAGCCTTTCACTCAGTCCAAGAAGAGAGAACGCTGGACAGCGTTAAATGCACTGGCAACACCGTTCTGTCATTCCACTGAGGTCACTCGATGCCACGCACCATCGATGCCAACACCAGTCTATCCCTGACGGCCACATCATTAGCCGCACTTTACCCTGAGTCCATTTCCGGTGAGGAGGCACTTAACCTGCTCGGCCAGCACAACCTGCTCGGCCTCAACGACGGCCCCCCCCTCACCCTGTCCACCGCCATCGCCACCCACGTTACCAGCACCTTCCACAATGATGCCCAACTGCGTCCCCTCGACGCCCTGGTCGCCGAAATCCGCCAGCTTCCCGCCGATGCCAGCGCCGAGCGCTACCAGTTGGTGCTGCGGCCCTGGCTCTGGTGGCTGACCCTGGCCAGCAACAACCGCGTGTTCCAGAATCTCAGCACCTCGGATATCGTCACCACGATCTTCAAGGCCCACGCCTTCAGCGATTTCAAACTCTCGCTGAGCGGCAGCTACACCCCCCGTGAATACTGCATCCAGTACGGCGAGAGCGACTTCGCCTTTGTCTCGCGCCTGCTGGAAGAAGAAGGCATCTTCTGGTTTTTCACCCACGAGGACGGTAAACACACGCTGGTGCTGGCGGACAGCAATGAGGCCTTCCCGCCGATTCCAAACGGCCCGAAAGTGCCCTATCTAGGTCAAAGAATGGGCGAACGAGAACTGCACGGTATCCGCTCCGGGCAACTCTGCCTACAAGCCGTCTCCGGGACCTACAAGACCACCGACTACGCGTTCACCACCCCCACTACCTCGCTCTACGGCCAGGCCGAAGCCGTTGCCGGGCCGCGCTCGGTCTATGAACATCCCGGCGGCTACACGGCCAAGGCGCGAGGCGATACCCTGACCAAGCAGCGGGTGGACGCCCTGCGCAGCCAGGAAAAACGCTTTGTCGGCGAAAGCGATTGTCGCTGGCTGGTGCCAGGGCACTGGTTCACCCTCACCGGTCATGACGACACCCGCTTGAATATCGATTGGCTGGTGACCTCGGTGACCCACGAAGCCAATCACGAGCACTACCGCAATCGCTTCGAGGCGATTCCCAAGGCCACGCCCTTTCGCCCGATGCGCGACACGTCAAAACCGCGCATGCACACACAAACCGCCTTGGTGGTGGGCAAGTCCGGCGAAGAAATCTGGACCGACGAATACGGTCGGATCAAGCTGCAGTTTCCCTGGGACCGCGACGGCAAGAACGATGAGACCAGCTCCTGCTGGGTCCGCGTGGTGCTGCCCTGGAGTGGCAAGGGCTTCGGCATGCAGTTCGTGCCGCGGATCGGCCAGGAAGTGATCGTCACCTTTATCGACGGTGACCCGGACCGGCCGCTGGTCACCGGCTGCGTCTACAACGGCGACAATGCCCTGCCCTACGCGCTGCCGGCCAACCAGACCCAGTCCGGGATCAAGACCCAATCATCCAAGGGCGGTGGCGGCTTCAACGAGCTGCGCTTCGAGGACAAGAAGGATGCCGAGGAGGTGTTCTTACAGGCGCAGAAGGACTTCAAGATCAATGTGCTCAACGACACCACCGCCACCGTCGGCCACGATGAAACCCTCACCGTACAGAACGCCCGTACCCGCACGGTAAAGGAGGGCGACGAAACCGTGACCCTGGAAAAGGGCAAGCGCAGCGTTACCATCCAGACCGGCAGCGATACTCTCGATGTCAAGGACAGCCGCACGGTGAAGGTCGGTACCGACCAGACCCATAGCACCGGCGGCAATTACGAGCACAAGGTCACCGGCAACTACAACCTGACCGTCGACGGCAACCTGACAATCAAGGTGACCGGCACCCTGACCCTGCAGAGCGGCGGCAGTTTCGCCATCAAGAGCGATGCCGACCTGGCAGCCCAGGCCGCGACTTCCATCAGCCAGAAGGCCGGCACCTCCCTGAGCAACCAGGCCGGCACGTCGCTGGAGAACAAGGCCGGGACCACCCTGACCAATGATGCCGGCGTCAGCCTGATGAACAAGGGTGGCGCCGAGCAGACCGTGGACGGCGGCGGCATGCTGACCATCAAGGGCGGCCTGGTGAAGGTCAATTGAGGAGCGCACATGAGTGAGTCGACCAAACTGGATCTGATACGCGGCGACAGCCATCTCACCGGGCGCCTTCTGGACGATCAGCTCGAAGGTCCGCTGAAGATCGAGGAGTCCGGGCGTCCCCAAGCCAACCTGAGCTACAGCCAGGGCAAGTTGCAAGGGTTGTCGACGCTCTATCACCCCAACGGCAAGGTCTCGGCGCAGGTGCCCTATGTGGCCGGAAAAACCCACGGCATTGCCAGTTTCTTCAGCCCGGAAGGCGGCTTGCAGCGCAAGGCGGGTTATCGCAACGGGCTGCTGCATGGCGAGGCGACCAACTACTTTGCCGATGGCAGCGTGGCGGACGTCGAGCACAACCGCGACGGCGTGCGCGACGGCCTGTACCAGCGCTTTCATCAGAACGGACAAATCGCCCTGAGCAGCCGTTATCTCAATGGCCAGTTGCTCGATGCTGGACAGCCCTATGCCGAGGATGGCCGCCCCCTGGATGCCGAGGGCAAACCGATCTCGCGCTGGCGCTGGTGGTGGTTGCGGCGTGAAGGTCCGGAGGAAGCCTGAGCCTCAGGGAATCAGCATCTGCACCTGGCCAGGCACGACGATCTTGATCACCCCGCCCCACATGCACATCACGCAGCTGTTGGCGTCCAGGGCTGGCATATTGCCCAGCAGCAGGGTCGGCGGGCCGCCGGGAATCCAGGGCGCGGCGGTGGCCGGGATACACGGCATGGGTGTCAGGACGCCAAGGGCGGCGGCGGTCGCGGCGGCCACCATCGGATTGGCGATGCTCTGGCACACGGCAAAAGTGCCGATATTCACCAGCGGGATGTAATCCATGATATTGGCGGCGGGCATGCTGCTGGTCAGGGCCCGGTTGATCGGCAGCACGTTCAGCATGCCGGGCGCGGCGCCAAAGCTGCATTGCAGGGTGGCGCCGCTGCACACCTGGGGACTGCCCATGGGGATCTCCTTTTACTGTTGGCTGCGCGACACTGCCAGCGTAGACCACAATCGCCACAATCACGTCAACGTCACGGGCGGCGTTCGCCCTGTAGAGGCGACGGACGAGCTTGCAGGGCGGCGGCATCGCCCCGCTGCCCTTTTGCGCATAACTGCTGTTCCCGTTGAGGCTTTAACCCACGGCGATGCGCTTCGTATAGTGAGTGCTCTGCGCCCCATAACCACAACGTCGAGAGGCCCGAGCATGAACCTTCAACAGCCGATGATCGCCAGCACCGAACTGCCCGCCTGCGAACAGGACGCCGAGTACTTCGAGTACAGCAAGGCCGCCAACCCGATCAGCGCCGGATTGATCTCGCGCATCCCCTATCAGGACTTTCCCGCCTCGCTCTACAACAGCGGGCCGTCGCGGCTGGTGCCATTGGACCTGAGCGAGGCCCTCGGCTGCGAAGGCCCGGCCACCGGTCCCGGGCTGTGCGCGAACTTTATCCGCTTGAATGCCGGCGATTCGCTGACACTGCAACCCAACGCCACGTCCCAGGTGCTTTATGTGATTGCCGGGCATGGCCGCCTGGTACAGGGCGAGGCCCGCTTCGAGTGGGACAAGGGCTGCTTTATCGCCCTGCCCGGCCGCCAGGCGGTCGAACTGGCCGCCGGCGAGGACAGCCGCTTCTACTACGTGCACGACGAACCGCTGCTGCGTTACCTCGGTGTCAGCAGCCAGCAGGACCGCTTCAGTGCCACCCTGTACCCGGCGCAGACCGCCAATGCCAAGCTGCGCGAAGCCGCCGACGACCCACGCGCCCAGGACCGCAGCCGGATCAGCATCCTGCTGGGCAATCGGCACTTCCCCCAGACTCGCACCGTGACCCATGTGCTCTGGGCGATGTACGGCATCCTGCCGCCGGGCTCGGTGCAGAAACCCCATCGTCACCAGTCGATCGCCCTGGACTTCATCATCGACTGCCCGCCCGGCTGCTACAGCCTGGTCGGCACCGAGGTCGATGAACACGGCCAGATCCGCAACCCGACCCAGGTCGACTGGGCGCCCGGACTGGCGTTCGTGACGCCGCCGGGCTATTGGCATGCGCACTACAACGAGTCGGACCGCGAAGCCTTCCTGATTCCGATCCAGGATGCCGGCCTGCAGACCTACCTGCGCGCCCTGGACATTCGCTTCAGCTGAGCTGAATCAGGGCTGCCAATAAGGTGGCGTGCCGATACGTTCGAGCATGAAGTCGATAAAACTGCGCACCTTCGACGAGACGGTGCGCTTGGGCGGATAGACAAACCAGAGTGATGCGGCGATCTGTGTGGCCTGGGCCTGCCAATCGGGCAGCCAGTGCACCAGTTCGCCTCGCCTGAGCAGATCGGCCACCAGCCAGTCCGGCAACAACGCCATGCCCAACCCCTGGCGCACCGCCAGCAGTTGCGCATCCAGATCGTTGATCCGCAGATGGCCCTTGATTGCAACGCGCTCGGCCTGGGCACCGGGGGACTGCCGCGCAACGAAAAACACCTCGTCAGGCAGGTTGCCATTCAGTATCGCAGCACACTCCGCCAGCGCTTGCGGCGAGCGTGGCGGCGAATGCTGCCGGGCGTACTCGGGGCTGACGCACAGCAGCGTGTGCTCGGCCGCCAGCTTGCGCGCCTTGAGCGACGAGTCCGGCAGCACTCCGACCCGCAGGGCCAGGTCGACACCGGCACTGATCAGGTTGACGTGACTGTCTTCCAGGGTCAGCTCCAGGCGGATTTGCGGAAAGCGCTCGGCAAAGTCGCCCAGCAGCGGCAACACATGATGCCGGGCAAAGGCCGGTGGCAGGTTGAGCTTGAGCAGCCCCCGGGGTTGCTGGTTGAGGGCCGAGGTCGCGGCCCTGGCCTGATCCAGTTCGGCGAGTACCCGCAAGGCGTGATGCAGAAAGGTTTCGCCGCCCTCGGTCAGGCGCAGGGTACGGGTGGAACGATTGAACAGGGCGATGCCCAGGTCCTGCTCCAGGTCCTTGATATAACGCGAGACGGTCGAGGCCTTGATCGAAAGCTTCTCGGCCGCCCGGGAAAAATTGTTGGCCTGGGCGGCCTCGACAAAGGCCGTGAGAGCAGCGAAATAGTCCATGCGGGTATCCACTCGGGTGCGGCTCAATGCGTGAGCCAGCGAAACACCTGGATAGATACCGTTATCCGACGCCTTTGAGCAAGCCCACCTCGAAGCGATCCGCCAGGAACGGCGTGATATCCAGGGGCAGCGGCTCCTGATGGACCAGCCGCTCCAGCATCACACCGGTGATTGCCGACGTCAGGATACCGGTACGGAAATGTCCGCAGGCATTGAGATAACCCCCGACACCCGCCATCGGCCCAAGTATCGGTAGTTCGTCAGGCGAGCCCGGACGCAGGCCGGCCCAGCAGCGCTTGAGATTGATGTCCTTGAGTTGCGGCACACAGCGAATGGCCCCCTGGACCAGGCCGGCGACTTCCGCAAAGGTCGTACTGACATCGAAGCCCTTGTCCTCGGTGGTGCTGCCGATCAGGATTTCACCGTTGTCCTTTTGCGCCATATAACAATCGCTGGTGGTCAGGCAGCCCTCCAGCAGCTTGGGCATGCGCTCGGTCAGGAGGATCTGCCCCTTCACCGGCTTGACCGGCAGCCTGATCCCGGTGGCCTGCTCGCCGAGCTCGGCGGCCCAGGCCCCGGCGGCATTGATCAATGTGCCGCAATGGAAGGTGCCCTGCTCGGCGGTGCGCACGCCGCTGACCCGGTCGCCCTGATGCAGAACGCCGATGACATTGGTGTTGAAGTAGAGGTCCACGCCATTCTGCCGCGCGGCCTCGGTGTAGGCATCGGCCAGGCGGAACGGGCTGACCTGGTGATCGCAGAGAAACTCCAGCGCCCCCTGCGCCTCATGGCTTACCGCCGGTTCCGCTTCGCGCAGTGCTTCACGATCCAGCCAGCGCAGCTGGTCCGCCAGGTGCGGAATGCGTGAAACGATATGCTCGGCATACTGCCGGTCCTCATCGTCATAGATCACGTATTTCAAGCCGGTGCGTTCAAACTTGAAGTCCATGCCATGGCGTTCGATCAGTTCACGGTGCAACTGCGGATAGAGCGCGTTGGATTGCAAGGCGAACTCGAAGAATGCCGGCGGCAGGATATGCGGGGTACTTGCGTCCACCGCCACCGCCGCACCATGGGCCTGGCGACGCTGGGCCGACATCATGCGGAAGAAGATCACCCCGCAGCCCAGCCCCACCGACTCGCCGATGGCCCACAGGCCGCCGGCCGAAGCGCGGGTCGCATTGCCGGGACGCTTGGCGTCGATCAGGGCGATCCGCAGGTTCTGGCGCCGGGACAGGTGGTAGGCACAGGAAGCACCGATCACGCCGCCACCGGCAATCACCACATCATAGGTTCTGTTCATGGTTCAGGCGTCCTTACCCAGGCTCTCGAAGGCGGAAAAGGGAATTGGCTCGATGGGAAAACGCGGGCGCAGCCAGCCGACATCGGCGCGTCCGGTGGCCTGCCGCAGGCGGTCGCTGCAATAACCGACGCACATGCGCCCCTGGCAATCACCCATGCTGACCCGCGTACGCATCTTCAGCCCAGCCATGTCCTCGACGCCCTGGGACAGAGCAAGGTCGATCTCGGCGCGAGTCGTGTGTTCGCAACGGCAAATCAATGTGTCGGCGCGGGGCAAGTCGATCTGCCGGGTACCGCGCCGGGTGTAGCGATCAACACCGGCGCGGAACTTGCGGATTTTCGTCAGTTTGTCCAGGTAGATCTGGCGCAGGACCAGGGCCCCCTCGGCGTCGAGCACATCGCGTTGCATCAGGATCGACACGGCGGCAATCCTGCCGGCCAGCATCGCCGCCTCGCCGCCGCGAATCCCGCCCATATCGCCGGCCAGATGGATGGTCGGTTCGCTGCTCTGCTGCCAGACGTTGCTCTCGGGCCGCAGGCAGCCGTCCTCGCCGACGCCATGGGCCAAGCCCATCTGCTGACTGAGTTGGGTGCGCGGGACAAAACCATAACCGACCGCCAGGGTCTGCGCTTCGACCCGCCGCGCCTGGGCGAGGTCCGGCTGCCAATCGCTGGAATACGGCGCCAGGGTCACGCTGGTCAACTCTTCCTGCCCCTGGGCTTCGACCACACCCCAGCCGTAGTAAAACGGGATGCCGTGCAATTTCAGATAGGCGAGCATGCTCAAACCGTCGAGAAACATCTGCGGCTTGTTCAGCAGAGCCAGGCTTTCGCGGGCGATCCGGCCCAAGGCGCTGGCCTCATAGACACCCGCCACCGGCACCCCGGCCGCGTGCAACTGACAGGCCACCAACGGCAACAAGGGACCGGTACCGGTAATCACCGTGGCGCCCAACGGCTTGACCACGCCGCTCTTGATCTGCAACTGCAAACCGCCGAGCAGCATGACCCCGGGCAAGGTCCAGCCGGGAAACGGCACGTTGCGCTCATGGCAGCCGGCCGCCAGCAACAGTTGCGAATACTCGATCTGCTGCAGGTGCTCGTCGGCATCCAGCGCCATCAGCGTTCGCGTGCCTTCACCACCGAGAATCCGCGTGCCCAGGCGCACATCGACCCGGTCGGAATACCGCGCGAACTCACCGTGCAGACGCTCCAGTACTTGGCGGTAGCGCGTGCCCAGATAGCCGAGGTCGACGCCGCGGCGCAACGGTCCGCGATAGACCACGCCCCCCAGGCGCGAGGCTTCCTCGAACAGCACGCTGGGTACCGCGTGCCGGGCCAGCTCGGCGGCGGCGGCCATGCCCGCCGGACCTCCGCCGACAATCACCACGGGCAGGCGGCTCATAGCACCTCCAGCACGGGGAAGCGGCTGACAGCGGTTTCGATCTGCATGCCGGGCCGTACCAGCGTCTGGCAGGCCCGGCGCTTGTGCCGGCCATCAATCGAGACCAGGCAGCACTGGCAAACGCCCATGCCGCAGAAGGCTCCGGCGATCTCGCCATGATCGTTGCGCGCCAGTTGTCGCAGGCCGACCGATTGCAGCACGCTGAGGACGGTCTCACCGGCAGCGGCCGGTACGGGTTGACCGTTGAGGTGGACGGTCATGTCCACCTGGGAAAGGGGTTGGATATCGTGTTGTCGATCCAGGTTTTGCATAGGTGCATCATCCATGACTAGCGTGAAAGGTGCACGCTAAGGGATTCGGCGCTTCGGCCATTTGATCCAGGCCAGTAAAGAGGAACAAAAGTCCTGGGGGCCGCTTCGGCGCTCCGGTGGTGTCAGAGGCTCCCCGTCGCGCCGTTCGCGGGCAAGCTCCGCTCCCACAGGTCTGCGGTCGTACACAGGTTTTGTGTTTGACTCGGACAATGTGGGAGCGGAGCTTGCCCGCGAAGCAGGCGACACGGTCCATCGCTCTAACGCCGACGCTTCATCAACCAGTACGCCGCCGGCAGCACCAGCATCGACAACAACGGCGCGGTGATCATGCCGCCAACCATCGGCGCGGCAATCCGCTTCATCACCTCGGACCCGGTACCGCTGCCCCAGAGAATCGGCAGCAGACCGGCGACAATCACCGCCACCGTCATCACCTTGGGCCGGACCCGCAACACCGCGCCCTCGCCGATGGCCTCCAGCAAATCGCCGTTCTCCTCCCGTCCGGCATCCAGACGCGCCGTCCAGGCATTCTTCAGATACAGCAGCATGATCACACCAAACTCCGCCGACACCCCGGCCAGGGCGATAAACCCCACTCCCGTGGCCACCGACAGATTGAAGCCCAACAGGTAGAGCAACCAGACACCGCCGGACAGCGCAAAAGGCAAGGTCAGCATGATCAGGCCCGCCTCACTGAAACGCCCGAAGGTCAGGTACAGCAGCACGAAAATGATCAGCAAGGTGGCCGGCACCACCCACATCAGACGGGCATTGGCCCGCTCCAGGAACTCATACTGCCCGGAATAGGACACCGTCATCCCGGCCTTGAGCCTCACCTGCTGCGCCACCTGTTGCTGCAGGTCACGAGCGGTCGACGCCAGGTCGCGGCCCCGGACATCCACATAGACCCAACCGGACAGCCGGCCATTTTCGCTGCGCAGCATGGGCGGCCCCGCGCTCACGCTGATATCCGCTACCGCACCGAGGGTGATCTGCTGCCCACTGGCGGTGAGCATCGGCAATTGCTGCAAGACCTGCGGGCTGTCGCGCCATTCCCTCGGATAACGCAGATTGATCGGATAACGGGCCACGCCCTCGACCGTCTCCCCCACCGTACTGCCACCCACGGCACCGGACACCACCGCCTGCACATCGGCAATGCTCAGCCCGTAGCGGGCCGCCGCCAGGCGATTGATCCGAATGTCGAGGTAGCTGCCTCCGGTCAAGCGTTCCGCCAGGGCCGAACTGACCCCGGGCACCTGCTTGGCGACCGCTTCGACCTGATGGGCGACCTCATCTATATCGGCCAGCGACGTGCCGGCCACCTTGACCCCGATCGGGCTCTTGATACCGGTGGCGAGCATATCGATACGGTTGCGGATCGGCGGCACCCAGAGGTTCGACAGCCCCGGCACCTTGACCGCCTGGTCCAGCGCTTCGATCAGCTTTTCCGGGGTCATACCGGCACGCCATTGCTCACGAGGCTTGAACTTGATGGTGGTTTCGAACATCTCCAGGGGGGCCGGATCAGTGGCGCTTTCCGCCCGCCCGGATTTGCCGAAGACATGCTCGACTTCCGGCACCGTGCGAATCATCCGATTGGTCTGCTGCAGCAACTCGCTGGCCTTGCTCGCCGGTAATCCCGGCAACGCCGAAGGCATGTACAACAGGTCGCCTTCATCCAGCGCCGGCATAAATTCCCCACCCAACTGGCTCAAGGGCCAGAGGCTGGAAAGGAAGATCAGCAGCGCCAGCGCCAGGGTCATTTTCGGCCATTTCAGCACCGCATCCAGCAGCGGACGATAGGCCGCGATCAGCCAGCGATTAAGCGGGTTCTGCTGCTCGCTGGGAATATGACCGCGAATCCAGTAGCCCATCAGCACCGGCACCAGGGTCACCGACAATCCCGCCGCCGCCGCCATCGAATAGGACTTGGTAAACGCCAGAGGCCCGAACAACCGCCCTTCCTGGGCCTCCAGGGTAAACACCGGCAGGAACGACAAGGTGATGATCAACAGGCTGAAAAACAGCGCCGGCCCGACCTCCGCCGCCGCCTCGCCGATCACCCGCCAATGGGCCTCGCCTTGCAGCTTCTGGCCGGGATGGCGCAGTTGCCAGGCCTCGATATGTTTATGGGCGTTCTCGATCATCACCACCGCCGCATCGACCATCGCGCCGATGGCAATGGCGATACCGCCGAGGGACATGATATTGGCGTTGACGCCCTCGATGCGCATCACGATAAAGGCCATCAACACCCCCAACGGCAGGGTGATGATCGCCACCAGGGACGAGCGCCAGTGCCAGAGGAACAGCAGGCAGACCAGCGCCACCACACCGAACTCTTCCAGCAGTTTGAAGCTGAGGTTGTGCACCGCCCGGTCGATCAGCTGCGAACGGTCGTAGGTGGTGATCAGTTCTACCCCGGACGGCAGGCTGCCGCGCAAGCTGTCGATACGGGCTTTCACCGCCTGGAGTGTTTCATCGGCGCTCTTGCCGGAACGCAGGATCACCACGCCACCGACCGCCTCGCCTTGACCGTCCAGCTCGGCGATGCCACGGCGCATCTCGGGGCCGACCTGGATCGTCGCCACCTGGCCAAGCAACACCGGCACGCCTTGCGCCGAGGTTTTCAGCGGGATATTGCGAAAGTCCTCCAGGCTCTTCAGGTAGCCCGAGGCCCGCACCATATATTCGCGTTCGGCCAGCTCCAGTACCGAACCGCCAGCCTCCTGGTTGGCGCTCTTCAGCGCCTCGTTCACCTGCTGCTGGGTGATGCCGTAGGTCACCATCTTCTGCGGGTCGAGCAGCACCTGGTATTCCTTGACCATGCCGCCGATGGTGGCGACCTCAGCCACATTGGGCACGGTCTTGAGCTCGTATTTGAGGAACCAGTCCTGGATCCCGCGCAACTGCGCCAGGTCATGCTGCCCGGTGCGGTCCACCAGGGCGTACTGATAGATCCAGCCGACACCGGTGGCGTCCGGGCCGAGGGTGCTGGTGACGCCCCAGGGCAAACGACCCTGGGCCTGGTTGAGGTATTCCAGTACCCGCGAACGGGCCCAGTACAGGTCGGTGCCGTCCTCGAAAATCACATAGACAAAGGAGTCGCCGAAGAACGAGTAACCGCGCACGGTCTTCGCCCCGGGGACCGACAGCAAGGTACTGGCCAGCGGATAGGTGATCTGGTTTTCGACGATCTGCGGCGCTTGTCCGGGAAAGCTGGTACGGACGATTACCTGGGTGTCGGACAGGTCCGGCAGTGCATCGAGCGGCGTGTTGCGCACCGACCAGATACCCCAGGCGACAATAAACAGAGTCGCCAGCAGGATCAGGAAACGATTACCGATGGACCAGTGGATCAGGCGCTTGATCATTTCCTGCCCTCCATCGAGTCCGTCGCTTCCATTGGTGCCATCGGAGCCATTGCTTCATCGGTTGGAACTATGCCTTGCAGGCTGGCTTCCGAGTCGAGCAGGAACTGCCCGGAGGTCACCACTTTCTGACCTTCGCTCAGACCGTCGAGCACTTCGATACGCCCGGCGGACTCGCGTCCGATACGGATTTCCATCGGTTTGTAGCGGCCCTGATCCCCGGCCAGCATCACCAGGGTGCGCTTGCCCGTGCGGATCACCGCTTCGCTGGGCACCAGCAGGCTCGGGGTCGGATCGGGATCGGCGAGGCGCACACTGGCGAACATGCCCGGACGCAATTTGCCGTCCGGGTTGGGCAACTGGCTGCGTACCGTCAGGGTGCGGTTCTGCGGATCGACACTCGGTAATATCGCCACCACCTTTCCCGTCAAGGTCTGTGCGGGATAAGCGGACAAGGCCACGGACACCGGGGCCCCTACCTGGACCAGGGTCGCCTGCGCCTCCGGGATCGCGCTATCGAGCCAGACGCTGCCCAGCCCGTTGATCCGCGCCAGACTCATCCCGGCGGATACGCTCATGCCCGCGCGCACCTCCAGGCTTTGCAGCTCACCGGCAATCGGCGTGGTCAGGGTCAGCAGCGGACGCACCGTGCGGGTCTTCGCCACCTGGGCGATCACTGCCTCGGGCATGCCGAGCAGTTGCAGGCGTTGGCGCGAGGCCTGGATCAAACGGCTGTCGCCGCTGGCAAGGACCGCGACGAACTCCAGTTGCGCGGCCGACCACTCGGGTATCAACAGATCCACCAGGGGCGCGCCGGCCGGCAGTACATCACCGGGCGCGCGGTCATAGACGCGCTCGACAAAGCCCGCCGCACGGGCTTGCAGATTGGCGATATCGCGCTGGTTGTAGCCCAGCGAACCGACGGCATCAAGACCGCCGGGCAGGCGTTCACGTACCACCGAGGCCGTGCGCATGCCGAGGTTCTGGGCCAGTTGCGGCGACACGCTGATGGACGAGGTGTCCTCGGCGCCATCGACATACTTGGGCACCAGTTGCATATCCATGAACGGCGACTTCCCCGGTGCATTGAAGTGCTGGGTCGGGTACATCGGGTCAAACCAGTACAGGGTCGGGCGTTCCTTTTTTGCGCCATCGGCCGCAGCGGACATCAGGGGCCCACCGTGGCCGAGCCAATAGCCACCGGCAACACCGAGTCCGGCCAGCGTGAGGGTCAACAGCGAGTAAGTGAGCTTGTTCATTTCAGGCCCTCGACATAGGCGTAGTACAGGCTGGCGGACAATTGGCTGAACTGACTCTGTTGGCTGACGCTGCGCAGCCGCGCCTCGATCAGATCGCGACGGGCGCCGATCACTTCGTTCAACGGGCTCTTGCCGGCCTTGTAGGAGGCCAATGAAAGCTCGGCGCGGCGCTCGGCCAGGGGAATCGCTGACTGCTGCGAGCGCTCCAGGGCTTTCTTCAAACGCTCAAGCTCGGCCAACCCACTTTCCAGCTCGGCCTTGTGCTCACGCAACATGACTTCCTGTTCGGCCTCCCGCTGCTCGACCTCATGCTGCCGCGCATTGATCCGCGGCCCTTGGCGGGAACCGGTGAACAGCGGCAGGTCGAAGGTGAATTGCAGCGACGCCATGTCGCCGCCGAACTGTCGGTCACGGTGACCGTAGACCAGCTCGACGCCCCAGTCGGGCTTCTTCTGCGCGATGGCATCGGCCAGTTCGGCATTGGCTTCGCTGACCCGGGCCGTGGCGGCCTGCAGGTCCGGATGGCGGGCCAGGGTGTGCTGGGTATGTGGCAGGATCGGGCCCCAGGTCGGCGGTCCGTCGGCCAGGGGCTGGTCGGCATCGGCACCGATCCAGCGGCGCAGCTTGGCCCGGGCCATGGCGATGTTCTGTACCAGTTCGTCACGGCGGTCGGCAAGGGCCAGGGCCTCCTGGTCGGCCTGGAACAGATCGCCCGACTGTGCGGTGCCGGCGGCGATACGAGAGGGTGTGGTGCTGCGCAACAGCGCGACCTGATGATCCAGTTGATCGAAGCTTTTCACGCTGAGCTCGGCGTAATAGACATTCAGCCAGGCCAGCGCGGTTTGCCGCTTGACCTCCAGCAGCGAGGCCCGACGCTCGGCTTCGGCGACGTCCACGCTGGCCAGCGCCAGCTGCTTGCGGGCCAGGCGCTTGTCACTGTTGGGCACCTCCTGGCGCAGGCCGATCTGGCGCTCGGTCATCGAGTCGCCGTCAAAGGAATAACGCCCGGAACCCTGGATCGGCAGGTCCTGGATCCCCAGCATCAACTTGGGATCGGGCAACGCATCGGCGGGCCCGACCGAGGACTGTGCCGACTCGACCTGCGCCAGGCGTGCAAGGTTTTCGGGGGCGGTGTTTTCGGCCAGGTGCTGGGCCCGCTCGAAACTCAGCGGCTCGGCCCTGACGGCCACCAGTGGGCTGGCGCCCAGGACAACAGCGATCACACCGGCCAATACGCGGTGTGAGGGAAGGAAAGCGAACATGCTTTCATCTCCAATGCAGGATCGACGCGTCCGCTGCAAATAGCGGTCGCGATGGCCCCTACGCCGCTTTGTGCAGGCGTGCAGGGATTCGGATCAAGGCATCAGAGGTAACGCGGAGGGCGCCACAGATCGGCCGGCGCCGACTGGAGCACGGCGGGCGCCTGCAGGGTAAGCGGGAGCGGCGGAACAGGGGTAAAGGTGCTGATCGTCAGGACCTGAACCAGTCCACCGATCTTGCACTCCTCGCCGGATTTGCAGGGCGACTTGGACGCGGCACCATGCTCCATATCATTACAGCAGGGGGCGCCGGTCATTTTCGACCCGGCGTGGTTCATCAACGGCATCGGGCAAGGTTCAGCAAAAGACGCGGCCGCGGCCACGCTGCCGAAGATCGGCAGCATCAGGCTGAGCACCAGGGTCAAGATCAGCTGAAACCTGAACATCGAGGACGCCAATGAAGAAGGGTTGCGGGAAAAGATACGCTACTTGAACGGTTGCAGGTTAAGTGAGCATTAATCTTCGTGCCGGCGGCGCTTGCCTATGGGTTACTCGGCAACCGCCTGCAACACCCATCCACCTTCCTGCTCCACGATCAGGCCACAGGCCAGCAGCAGCGGGCGCAACCGGACGTGCAACTCCGGCTTCACGAACTCATGCACCTTGGACAAGTCCAGTAAACCTGGAACCTCCAGTTCGCTCTTGAAGAACGACAGCCAGGCCTTCTTCAGCACCAGAAGGACCTCGCTTGGGGTGGTCCTGGCGAACTGGCGGTTGACCACCTTGCCCAGTTCGAAGCTGTGCTGGAAGGCATAGCCGGTTTCCACACCCGCTGCTTCCACACAGCGCAGGCATTTGCACGGCCCGTCGGCAAACGCCTGGAGCAGGAAGGCATTGAAGTCCGTCACGGGCTTGAGGGAGAGTCGCTTGTCCGTCTGAAACAAATCGTCCTGCAGTACCATTTCTTCCATCATCGTGCCCTTCCTTAACCATAACTGCCCGCAACCCTTTGGAGCCCCGGGTAAAAAGTCGCGAAGTTAATCCCTTGACTGCCTGATGTCAAAGCAGCGGGCAACCGCCGGTCCAGAGCTCCACCGCCAGCCCAATCGAGGCAAGCCTGGACATTCTGGATATTTCAGCCAAGCTCCAGAGCGTTTTTTGCAGCGGCCACCGAGATCCTGTTCGGGCGAAGGCCAACCGCGTACCCAGGAGCCGTCCATGAGTATTACCTTGCTCAACCAGACTCGATACCCTGCTATTTACCTCGTCCTAAAAGACCAAAAGGTCATTGTGAGGCAACTCGACGTCAACCCGAACGCCCAGGCGATCATTCCGGTGGACGACATCTATGAAGTTAGCGCCACCACCCTGATCGATGGCAACACCTACACTTCTGCTCCGATGACAGCTTCAGGCGGCATGGGTTTTCTGGCGCAAGTGCTGCAATCGCCCTCTCAAGAGGCTTATGACTTCGACATGGTCATGTTTCAAAACGTCGCCCCCAATCAACTGGCCTTTCAGAAAACCTGCCTCAACCCAGTGACCTTCACCATCAGCAAGAATGGCAAACCTCTGCAAAACATCGTAGTGACCAGTAGCTTCCAGACCCAGACGCTGGACATCAGCAACACCTTCTCGATCCATGCAGTGATCAACGGTGTCACCACCGACGAGGTGACCACCAGCAACCCCAAGGCGACCGTCACCGCCGTCAACGACACGGGCTTCGCCGGCTATTACTTACTGGAGGTCAGCTAAGCCGCCAGCAGCAACTTTCCCAACCTACCCTGGGGCTCAGGCCTCCTCGCGGACCACGCCCTGCTCCTCGAGCAGGCGCACGAACATGCTCAGGCTTTGCGACACCGTGCCTCGGCGCCACACCAGCCAGGTTCGCAGATAACGCATGGACTCGGTCAACGGCCAGACACTCACGGTGCTGCAGCCCGGCATGCTTTCCAGCATGCTGCGGGGCATCAGCGCCAGGCCGGCCCCGGCGCTCACGCAGGCGAGCATGCCGTGGTAGGACTCCATCTCATGGATCTTGCCGGGCACCGCGCCGTCCTTGGTAAACCAGCTTTCGAAATGGTGCCGGTAGGAACAGTTGGCGCGAAAGGCATAGATGCTCTCGCCGTTGACCTCTTGCGCACGCCGGACAGGCGCATGCTGCAACGGCGCGATCAGCACCATCTCCTCTTCAAAGGCCGGCACTCCTTCCAGCGCCGGATGCAGCACCGGCCCATCGACAAACGCAGCCGCCAGGCGCCCCGACAACACGCCATCGATCATGGTCCCGGACGGGCCGGTGGACAGGTCCAGGTCAACCTTGGCATAGCGCTGGTTATAGGCCGCCAGCAGTTGCGGAATACGCACCGCCGCCGTGCTCTCCAGCGACCCCAGGGCAAAGGCGCCTTGTGGTTCCTCGCCGGCCACGGTGGCCCGCGCCTCGCCGACCAGGTCGAGGATGCGCCGGGCATAGTCGAGGAAACTCCAGCCCGCCGGTGACAGCCGCAGGCGACTCTTCTCGCGGATAAACAGATCCACCCCCAGATCCTGCTCCAACTGCTTGATCCGCGTGGTCAGGTTCGACGGCACCCGATGGATCTGCTGGGCGGCCGCACTGATGCTGCCGTGCTCGGCAACGGCTTTGAAAATCTCCAACTGGACCAGATCCAAGTCATTCTCCAATCGTGAACGATATGCTCACCATTATTCAGTTTCCAGAAAACTAACGCCACCGTAATCTGAGGCCATACCCACACAGCAGGACGGTGCCATGTCTTCGATTTCCAGCCTCACCCATGCCCTGTCGATCAACCCCGCCAACGGTGAACAGATCGGCCACTACCCTTTCGAATCCGATTCGGCCCTGGATGCCGCCCTGTCCCGGGCCGCGGCCGGGTTTTCGCTCTGGCGCCGTACCGCGCTGGAACAACGCTCACAGGCGTTGCTCGCCCTGGCCCAGGCGCTGCGTGACAACGCCACGAAGATGGCCGAGATGATCACCCTGGAAATGGGCAAGCCCATCGCCCAGGCCCGCAGTGAAATTGAAAAATGTGCGCAGCTGTGCGTGTGGTACGCGGAAAACGGCCCGGCCATGCTCAGTGCCGAAGCGACCCCGGTGGAAGGCGGCAAGGCCCGTATCGAGTATCGCCCGCTGGGTCCGATCCTCGCCGTGATGCCATGGAACTTCCCAATCTGGCAGGTACTGCGCGGTGCAGTGCCGACGCTGCTGGCCGGTAACACCTTCGTGCTCAAGCATGCGCCCAACGTCATGGGCAGCGCCTACCTGCTGCTGGATGCCATCAAGCGCGCCGGTTTCCCCGAAGGCGTCTTCGAAGTCATCAATGTCACCCCGGAGGGCGTTTCCCGGGCCATCGCCGACCCACGTATTGCGGCGGTCACTCTCACCGGCAGCGTACGCGCTGGCATGGCCATCGGCGCCCAGGCCGGTGCGGCCTTGAAGAAATGCGTGTTGGAACTGGGCGGTTCGGACCCCTTTATCGTGCTCAATGACGCCGACCTCGACGAAGCGGTCAAGGCCGCCGTGATCGGTCGTTACCAGAACACCGGGCAAGTCTGCGCGGCTGCCAAACGCTTGATTATCGAGCAAGGCGTAGTCGCAGCCTTCACCGAGAAGTTCGTCGAGGCCACCCGTCGCCTGGTGGTCGGCGACCCGCTGGCAACCGAGACCTATATCGGTCCCATGGCCCGCTTCGATCTGCGTGACGAGCTGGATCAACAGGTCCAGGACACCCTGGCGCAAGGCGCGACCCTATTGCTCGGCGGCAAGAAGGCCGACGGCTCCGGCAATTTCTACGAGCCCACGGTATTGGCCGATGTCACCGACCAGATGACCTCGTTCAAACAGGAGTTGTTCGGCCCGGTGGCATCCATCATTACCGCGCGGGATGCCGAGCATGCGCTGGCGCTGGCCAATGACAGCGAGTTCGGACTGACGGCAACCGTCTACACCGCGGATCTGGAGCTGGCCCGCAAGTTCGCTGACGAGTTGGAAACCGGCGGCGTGTTCATCAATGGCTATAGCGCCAGCGACCCTCGGGTCAGCTTCGGCGGCGTGAAAAAAAGCGGTTTTGGTCGTGAACTGTCGCACTTCGGAGTCCGCGAATTCTGCAATGCGCAGACGGTGTGGCTGGATCGCCGCTGAAGGTATTGCCCGGCCCCGGGGGCACCCGCCTCCGGGCCTATAGACGACAGGGCTGAAAAAAACGCAAAAAAAAGCCTGCATCGCTGCAGGCTTTTCTTCTATCTGGCTCCACAACCTGGACTCGAACCAGGGACCCAGTGATTAACAGTCACTTGCTCTACCAACTGAGCTATTGCGGAATGCCGTGTATGTTACTGATATAAAAAGAGAAGTCAACCCCTGCCGGATCGGCAACAGGCCGCTGCCCGCCCGTCACACCGGCCAGCGACGATGCTCGTCGTCAATAATATAGGCGTGTTCGTGGATTTTACCGCCGGCGTCGTGCAGGTGCGGGTGATCCAATGGCAGGTCATCATGGCTATGCCTGAGCGCGGCCTGCTCGTGAGCCGGCCGCCAGATGACCAGGCAGGCCAGCACTGCCATGGCAGCAAGCAGGCTCAAGACCATGAACGAAGCACCGAGACCGACCTGCGCGCCCAACCAGCCGGCAAGCGGATAGGTGATCAGCCAGCAGGCATGGGACAGCGCAAACTGTGCCGCGAACAATGCCGGACGGTCTTCTGCGTGGGACGAGCGACGCAATAGCCTGCCGCCGGGAGTCTGCGCCAGGGAATAACCAACTCCGAGCAGGAACCACAGCGGCAACAGCGCGCTATAGGAAGCCAGCGTCGCACCGATGCCCAGGCCGATCACCAGCAACCCGGCGCCCAGCAGCATCACCGTGCGGTCCGCCACTCGGCTCAACAGACGCGGCAACGCCAGGGCGGTGAGCATCGACCCCGCGCCAAAGGCCGCCAGGGCAAAGGCAGTAAACCGCTGCGGCAGGGAAAAATGCGCCTGCACCAACACCACGGTATTGACGATCACCATAGCGCTGGCGGCAGCCACCGCCAGGTTCAGGGCCAGCAGCCCGCGCAAACGCGGGGTGGCCAGGAACAGCCGCACGCCACGGGTGGTGCGCTCATAAATGCTGCGCCGCACGCCTCTCCTGGCCTTGGGCAGCACCACCGAGCCGACCAGCATGGCCGAAGCGAAAAATCCCAGCGCGGTGCCGCCGAACAGGCCATGGAAACTGATCACGCCGAGGAGCGCGGCGGCAAGCATCGGGCTGACCAGGCTTTCCAGGTCGTAGGCCAGACGCGCCAACGACAGAGCGCGGGTGTATTGCTCCTCGTCGGGAAGAATGTCGGGAATGGTCGCCTGGAACGTCGGGGTAAACGCTGCCGAGGCCGATTGCAGCACGAAGATCAGCACATAGATCTGCCAGATCTCGCTGACAAAGGGCAAGGCCAGCGCCACCAGGGCCCGAATCAGATCCAATGCCACCAGCATTGCCCGGCGCGGCAGGCGTTCGGCAAAGGCAGCAGCCACGGGGGCGACGCCGATATAGGCACTCATCTTGATCGCCAGGGCGGTGCCCAGCACGACCCCGGCCTGGGCGCCGGCCAGGTCGTAGGCCAGCAAGCCAAGGGCAACCGTGGCCAGGCCAGTCCCCACCAGCGCAATGATCTGAGCGAGAAACAGATGCCGATAGGTAGTGTTTTTCAGGATATCCAGCATGGCGATGCTCCGACGTGTCCGGGCCCTTCAACCCCGTGCAGCGGGGATGAACACCCACCCCCGTCTACAGGTATTTGGTGATCTGCTTGAATGCTTCCAGCGGTGCCCGTTCGGCAGCGGTCATCGCCCCGACGGTGTCTTCAAGGCAATGGTCGATATGGTCCTGGATCAGCGTGCGCTTGGCCTGGCACACGGCCTTTTCCACCGCATGGAGTTGCTGGGCCACGTCCACGCAGGGCCGCCCCGTTTCGATCATGCCGATGATGCTGCGCAGGTGCCCTTCGGCACGCTTGAGCCGTTTGATGATCGCCTCGTGTGTCTGATGCACGTGCAAGGATTCGCTCATGGCGCCGGTTTCCGAATGAATGTGCTTTTATCCTATCCCCCCCCATAGGATACAGTCAATCGGGCAGGCGCCCGGTTTTCGAGCGACGTCGAGCGAGATCAGTCGACGCCGACAATCAGCTCGCCGGCCAACCAACTGGCGAGTAGCGATCCGGCCTTGGCAATACCGGCGGTTTCGCCAAGGCGTTCAACGAGCCATTCGCACAACCCGGAAAAACTGCCGTTCTCCTGCAAGCGCAACAGCGCCTGGTGTTCCAGTGCCTCGACAGGTCGCAGGCGCACCACCCTCTGCCGACGCCAGACCAGCAGGCCCGCTGTCTCGGCCAAGCGCTCGGGCGCGGGTAGCGGCAGCCCTTCGCTGAGGGCCGACCAGATCGGCTCGGCGTTGCTGGTCAGGGCACCAGTTCTGAGGGACGCTGTAAATCTCAGGCAGGCCGTCTCCCAATCCATGCTCGCCAGCACAGCCATGGGCAGCGGCTCGGCATCGGCGGCCACGAACGACTCATCGAGTGCCCGCTCGATCCAGGCCAGCTCGTGCACCTCGGGGCTGTCGGGAAACAACGTCGCCAGGGTCGCGGCGAATCCTTGCGGGTAGGCATCCAGGGTCCAGGCATGGGGCGGATGCTGATCGA
Source organism: Pseudomonas sp. MWU13-2862 (assembly GCF_023242495.1). Classification (NCBI taxonomy): domain Bacteria; kingdom Pseudomonadati; phylum Pseudomonadota; class Gammaproteobacteria; order Pseudomonadales; family Pseudomonadaceae; genus Pseudomonas; species Pseudomonas sp. MWU13-2862. The sequence continues at coordinate 323,365 of NZ_JALMEZ010000001.1, forward strand.
TATAGGTGACGGCGGCGGTAAAAAAAGCCTCGGCGCCGATCCATGTACGGACCTGGGGAAAAGCCTCCTCAAGGCATCCCAGCAACTGCGCGCGGTAGTTGTTCTGGTAGACGGACAATCCGGCTTGCGCCGTAGCGCCAAGATTGGCGGCCGCTTGCGCCGAGGCGCTGACCAGAGAGTTGCGCAGCTCACGCTGCCATTGCGCCAGGTTCATGCGCCACTCCGCGAGCAGGCCCGCCCATCGAGGCCGCCGAGGGTCCGGGCTATCGTCAGTTCCTTGAGCAGGTCGGCCAGCGGCGGGATCCGGTCATCGCGCTCGATCATTGTCGCCAACGGGCCGAAGCGGGCCATCGCCAGGGTGTATAACGCCCAGACCTCGGCACAGACCGGGCTGTCATGGGTATCGATCAGCAGCTCCTTGCCCTGGCTGTGGCCGGCCAGGTGGATCTGCCTTACCCGGTCGGCCGGCAGGCCATCGAGAAACGCCAGGGCGTCAAAGTGGTGGTTGCTTGCACTGACGAAGAGATTGTTGACGTCGAGCAGCAGCTCGCAGCCGGTGCGCCTGGACATGGCAGCAATAAATTCCCACTCGGTCATCGAAGCGCCGTCGAAGGCCAGGTAGCTGGAGGGGTTTTCAAAGAGCAGGGTGCGACCCAGGACATCCTGGGCGCGGGAAATATTCGCGCAGACCAGATCCAGCGCCTCGTCGGTATAAGGCACGGGCAACAGGTCATGGGAATTGAAGTGATCGATGCGCGACCAGCTCAGGTGGTCGGAGACGAACACGGGTTCGATCTCGTCGACCAGTGCCTTCAAGCGATGCAGGTAAGCGGAGTCGAGCCCGTCCGCCGAGCCGACGGACATCGAGACACCGTGCAGCGCGACCGGATAACGCTCGCGGATCTGGCGCAGGATATGCCGCGGTTGACCGCCGTCGACCATGAAGTTCTCCGAAATCACCTCGACGAAGTCGACGGGGATCCGGTTCTCCAGGAAGTCCCGATAGTGCTCCTTGCGCAGGCCCAGGCCGTAGCCCGAGAAGGGGGTAGTGGACATCGCATGTACTCGGCTTGAGAGAGGAATACTGTTTTGAAAACACCGCGCAACCTGTAGGAGCAGGCGGTCCGGCGTCCCGGCTTGCCCGTGAAGCTTTGGCGTTCTCACGGGCCCTTTCGCGGGCAAGCCCTGCTCCTACAAGGATGGTGTCGAAGGCAAATTTTGCGTAGGGCACTACGTCCGTGCCCTGCCCTTACTTCGGCTCAGTCAGGGTGCCGCCGGCCTTGAGGCACTCACTCGGGGTCTTGACGATAACGCCCTGCCCCTTGCAGCTGTTCAGTCCCTTGCAGTCGTTCCTGGCGGTGGCGCAGAGGCTTTCGCCCTTGCAACTGTTGACGCCGTAGCAGCGGCCCGGCTGCTCTTTCTCGGCGGCACTGGCCGATACGGCAAAGGATGCGGATGCCAGTGCAATCAACGCGGCGGCGGTGGCAAGGCTCAAACGGGATGCGGTGCTAGCCATGATGTTTCTCCAGTTCAGTCAGGGGGTACAACAGTGAAAGTTCAGGTGCCGGATGGGTGTTACTTGACGTTCAACGCGGCCTGCTCGATGACTTTCGCCACCGCCTCGGGCTGCGAGATGTACAGCGTGTGGCTGCCCTTGATCTCGGTCACCGTGGAACCGGCGCGCTTGTACATCCAGCGCTGCAGATCCGGGTTCAGGGCCTTGTCCTCAGTGGCGACAATCCCGTAGCTGGGTTTCTGGTGCCAGGCCGCGGCCCAGGTCCGCGCGCCGAAAGTCTCGGTGGTCGCCGGTACTTGCGAGGCCGCGAGGAAATCGGTGCGATTGCTGGTCTGGTCGGCGGCGAAGTCTTCGCCGAACTTGGCGCGGTCGACGAACAGGTGCCCGTCACGGGTGGCATGGATGTCGTTGTTCGGCGCCGGCATGGAGTCCAGCAACTGGGTCAGGCTTTCGCCCACTTCCGGTTGCAGCGCGGCGACATAGACCAGTGCCTTGACCTTGTCGCGATCACCGGCCATGCCGATCACCGCACCACCGGAACTGTGACCGACCAGCACCACCGGACCGACCTGCTGGTCGAGGACCAGGCGGGTGGCGGCGACGTCTTCGTCCATATTGGTCGCCGGCTGGTGCACGACGGTGACCTTGTAGCCCTTGTGGATCAGGATGTCGTGAACGACCCGCCAGCCCGACCCGTCGACGAAGGAGCCGTGGACGATGACGATGTTTTTCGCGCCAGCGGGCGGCGTCGCCTCGGCGGCACCGGCAAACATCGGTGTCGCCAGGGCCAGTGCGGCCAGGGCCAGGGTTGGAATCTTGCGCATGGTGTTTCCCCACAGGCCGCCAGGGCCTGATGTGATGGTGGATGATGGGTGGTGCGTTAGCGGCGTTGGCGCTGCAGCAGCGCATCGAGCGACCAGTGACCGCCGCCATAAGCGATCAGTGGCAACAGCAGGCCTACCCAGGTCAGGTGCGTCGGCCAGGCATCGGGATAAACGAAGATCTCGATGACCAGGGTCATGCCCAGCAGTGCGGCGGCGGCCGGTCGTGTCAGCAGACCCAGCACCAGCAGGATCGGAAGCAGGTGCTCGGCATAGGTCGCCAGGTGCGCCGCCAGGTCGGACGGAATCAACGGCAACACGTACTCCGAACGAAACAGCACGTAGGTCGACGGTTTGATCGTCAACAGGCCTTGCACCTTGGTGCGCCCGGAAAGAAAGAACACCGAGGCGATCCCCAGGCGCGCCACCAGCAGCAACAGTGGCTCAGGCAGCAGGCGCCTCAGGCCGGCAGTCGCGCCGCTGTTGCCGCGGTTCATGGCTGCTCCGTCAGGGAGCCGACGCCCTTGGGCGTCTTGATCTGGAGGCAGGTGCCCTTGTCCACCAGCACCCAGGCATTGCCCTGGTAGTCGGCCTCGGCGGTGCCGGCACAGGAGGTGCCTTTGCCGGCGGCACAATCGTTCTGGCCGGCCTTGGACACGCCGTAGCATTTTTCCTTAGGGCTTTCATCGGCGGCATGGGCAGCGCTGGCGAGAACCGTCAGCGAGAATGCAAGGGTGGCGGCAAGGGCCGCGTAGGGGCGCTTCATGGACATCTCCCGATCAACAATGAATGGCGCGAACCAGCAGCGTCGTGGGCTGCGTTGTTCGACCAGCAAAGTTAACCGCGAGCGTGTATCCCTTCTGTGTCGCGGACCCGGGCAGCACGTCGCGGGATGTATCCGCCGCCGGTTCGTACACAGTGTGATACATCACCTGCCGTGCAACGACCGCCATCCCGTCGCGGACTCGACTCGGCGACCAAGCGGGAGGCCGTCATATAAGCTTCATATTCCGCAGATAGCATTGTGCCTTCACCTCGCCCGGCGACCCCAGCATGCGCGCAGAAAACTTCCCCTTTATGCGTCCACAGCGGCCTAGAGATCATCGCTGCGCCGGTGACTTGTGCATTGAAGTGCCGGTGATCGACTCCAACAGCACCAATGCCCTGGTGATGGAGACCTTCAACGCGCACAAGGAAATCGTCTGCCTGGCAGTACTCGAAGACGAGCGCCCGATCGGCCTGATCAACCGCAATATCTTCCTGTCGATGATGAGCAAGCCGTTTCACCGCGAGCTGTACGACAAGAAAAGCTGCATTGCCTTCATGGACAAGGAACCCTTGATCGTCGATGCCGGAATGAGCATCGAAGAGCTGACGTTCAAGACCGTGGAATTTGGCGAAAAGACCCTGGCCGACGGTTTTATCATTACCCGCAACGGCCAATTCGCCGGACTGGGCAGTGGCCTGCAACTGATGGAAGTGGTCGCGGCCATGCAGGCCGAAAAAAATCGCCAGATCATGCAGAGCATCGAGTATGCGAGCGTTATCCAGCGCGCCATGCTGCGCGCTTCGCGGGATGCCCTGAAGTCGACCCTGGACGATGCCACCCTGCTGTGGGAACCACGGGATGTGGTCGGCGGCGACTTCTACCATTTCTGCGCCTACCCCGATGGCTGGTTCGGGGCGATTGCCGACTGCACCGGGCACGGTGTTCCCGGCGCCTTCATGACCCTGATCGCCTCCTCCTCGCTGACCCAGGCACTGGCCAAGCTCGGACCGCGTGATCCCGGCGCGCTGTTATCGGCGGTGAATAAAAGCGTCAAGGAACTGCTGGGGCAGGTCCAGGGCGTCGATGAAACCCCCGAGTCCGACGATGGCCTGGATGCCGCTTTCTTCTGGTTCGACAGCGCCAGCCAGACCCTGAGCTTTGCCGGCGCGCGCATGTCCCTCAACCTCTTGCCGCCTGATGCCCAACAACTGGAAACCCTCGCCGGTCAGCGTGTCGGCGTCGGCTACGTCGACAGTGACATCAACTACCAATGGCCGGTAAGCCAGGTGACGATCGTGCCGGACAGCCTGGTATTCATCGCCACCGACGGCCTGACCGACCAGATTGGCGGCCCGCGCAACATTGCGTTCGGCAAGAGCAAGACCTTCGACACGATACTGGAACACCGCAATCAGCCAGCGACCGTCATCTGCGAAGCCTTGCAACGCACGCTGGCCAATTGGCAAGGAGAGCAAAACCGGCGTGACGATCTCACCCTCTTCTGCGCGCGTCTTGGAAACAATCATGATTAATTCGAACACAGCCCACGCCGATTGCCACTTCTTCGACCTGGCCCAGCAACGTAATGTGATTTTCTATCACATGGGTTATTTCTCCCACACCATCATTACCGCGATGGCCGAGGTGGTGCGGCTGCAGCTGGAGATTTCAGGGGTGAACGGGCCGACACGGCGCAAACTGTTTTCCTCCTTCGTCGAATTGTCGCAAAACATCATTCACTATTCCTCCGACTCGTTGCCCACCGAGCCGCGTGAAGAGTCGTCGCTGCGCCAGGGTGCCGTGTGCATCAGCGCAGAAGGTGATCGCCACCTGATGCTCTGTGCCAACCCGATCGCCACCAGTGATGTCGACCGCCTGCGGGAAAAGCTCGAGCCCCTGCGCAACATGTCGCTGGAGGAGATCAAGCAAGCGTACAAAGTGACCTTGCGTGCGGAAACCCCTGCGGACAGCAAGGGGGCCGGCCTGGGCTTCCTGACAATGGCGCGCGATGCCTGCGCACCGTTGGAATTCGATTTCTACCCAAGAGCGGACGAGCCGGGAACCACGCTGTTCTGCCTTAAAGCCACTATCTAAGTAGAGTGACGCAATCGCCATGGATAATTTCTACATTGAAGCAACTGCCACATCTCCGGAAGTCGACTTTCGTTTCGATCAGAATCTGCTGACGATAAAAGGCGAGTCCTACCCGGAAAATGCCGCCGCCTTCTATGCCCCTGTCCTCCAGCAACTGCGCACCTACCTCGCCGCCCGCGAGGACACCACCATCACCACCCATATTGCGCTGGCCTACTTCAACAGCTCCAGCACCAAGATGCTGTTCAGCATTTTCGATGCCCTGGACAAGGCCGCCCAATCGGGTAACGAGATGCAGGTGAACTGGTACCACGACGAAGAAGATGAAACCATCTTCGAATTCGGTGAAGAACTGAAGGCCGATTTTACCGCCATCATCTTCAACGACCACGCAACGACTCTCCAATGATTCCTGGAGAAGGATGGTGAGCATGACCGCTTCAGTCACTTCCGCCGGCGCACAGGATGACGCGGCACACGACCTGTTCAGGAGCGAAACCGACGCCCTGGAACACGCCCGTTCGATTCTGGCCCTGACTGAAGCCGACGCCCCGGTGTACCAGCAAGCCCTCGGCGAGCTGACCGTGCACTTCGAGCGGCTCATGCGCGAGACGCGCCGGCTGATACGCCGCAGCGACCGTGCCGAGCGCGAAATGAACGCCCTCAATGCGCAGTTGCAAACCCTCGCCCGCCAGCTCGAATACCGTGCCACCCACGATGCACTGACCGATGTGCTGAACCGCGGCGCGGTGATTGACCTGACCGTGCAAGCGCTGCGCAAGACCGGGGCGGCGATGGTGGTGCTGGACATCGACCACTTCAAGCAAGTCAACGACGAATTCGGCCATCCGGCGGGCGATGCGGTGATTCAAGGCATCGTCGGCTGCCTGCGCCGGGCCGTGGGCAATGCGGGATTTATTGGTCGCGTGGGCGGAGAGGAATTTACCGTGCTGATTCCCGCCGGCACGCTGGAGGAAGGCCTCAGTCTTGCCGAGACCCTGCGTGACTGCATTGCCTCGCATGTCTTCGGGCAACCGGTGAACCGGCAGATCACCGCCAGTTTCGGGGTCAGTGCCAGTCCCATGGGCACCAGTTTCGACACGGCCTATGGCTTGGCGGATGCGGCCCTGTACCAGGCCAAGCGCTCGGGCAGGAATCGCGTCGAGGCAGCGCGGCCAGAAGCGGATGTCTGCCCGCTGGAACAACAGGAAGAAGAGCGCCTGAGCCCTCCTCTTCCCACCCTGTGATCAGAAGATCGAGATAGGGTAATCGGCGATCAGGCGCAATTCGTTGTTGTCGCCTTCAGGCTGATCGGCATTGGCACGGTGGAACGACTGGCGCAGGCGCAACGCCAGGTCCTTCGCCGGACCGCTTTGCACCACGTACTTGGCCTCGACATCGGTCTCGTGGTGCGTACCGTTGGCACCGTAGTGCAGCTGGTTGTACGCGCTGTCCGCGGCCATCTTGGTGCCGTCGATATCGTCACCGTAGATATAACGGGTCATGAAGCTCAGGCCCGGCACGCCATAAGTCAACATGTTCAGGTCATAACGCGCCTGCCAGGATTTCTCGCCCGGACCGTTGAAGTCCGAGTACTGCACGGAGTTGGCCAGCATGATCGAGTCGCCGCCGTCGCCAGGGCCGTTGGTGCCGAAGCCGACATAGTCGAACGGCGTGTCGCCATGGATCTTCTGGAACGCCAGGGTCACGGTATGCGCCGTCAGGAAGGTGTAGGCCGTGGCGAAGGAGAACGCGGTGTTGTTGATCGGACCAGCCTTGGCCGAACCTTCGTCATTGGTCTTGTACAGGTTGAAGTCGAAGTTCAGCGACTGACCCGGCGAAAGCGCCAGGGTGTAGTTGCCGTTGGTGTAGTACTGGCGCCAGACGTCTTCGAACTCGGAACCGTAGAGAGTGAAGTTGAGGTTGTCGTTGACCTTGTACTTGCCACCGAGGTAGTTGACGGCGCTGGCGGTGACGTTGGCGTAGGTGGCATACAGCGAGTGATCGTTGCTGGTGGAGACCACCCCGGTGCCACTGGTGAAATGCCCGGCTTCCAGGTCCAGGTCCTTGATCTCGCTGCTCAGCAGGTTGAAGCCGGTGGCGGTTTGCGGAATCAGCCGGGTACCGCCGGCGGCGAAGACCGGCGCGGTGGGCTGCATATCGCCGTAGAGCAATTCGGTCTTGGAAATCCGCATCTTCACCGCGCCGCCGGCCTTGGCGTAATCGTCCTCGGGCTCGCCATTGCGACCCACCGGCAGGTTACCGGTACCGGCCGTGCCGGCGCCGCCATCGAGCTTGATCCCCCAGTAACCGAAGGCATCCACGCCAAAACCGACGGTGCCCTGGGTGAAGCCGGAGCTGTAGTTGCCGAAGATGCCCTGGGTCCAGTCCTTCTTGTCCGCCGGACCGTTTTTCACGTCACGGTCAAAGTACTGGTTCTTCAGATGCAGGTTGAGGCTGCTGTCCTCGACGAAACCCTTGGCCTCGTCTTGATCCGTCACGGTGGTCGCCATGGCCGCCTGGGCCATGCCCAGCGAGACCGCCAGCGTCAGGAAGTTGAGTTTGGTCGACATCATTGTAATTCCCCTGGTTAATAATGTTTCACCCTCTTGTTAGTGCAAACGACGGATACACTCCGTCCTCCGCGCGAAGGGGTGGAAACGTAAAGCGGTAAAGGGCAGAAAGTGCCCGAAGGCAAGGACAATCTTCGCGTCAGCGAAGGAGGTGGCGGGTGCAGCTGTTATTGTGATTGCCAGCACCTATATATAATTTTTTGCCCATGGCCTTCATGAACACTGATTTAAGTAGCGGTGAAAATTTCTTCACCGAGTTTTAAGTTGTGGTTCATGTTGCTCCAGACAAAAAAAAGGCCTGCATCGCTGCAGGCCTTTTTCATGGGGCGCCAGGGTATTACCGGCGGAGTCAGATCACCTGAACGATCGCCTTCACCACCGCTTCGATATTGCGCTGGTTCAACGACGCCACGCAGATACGGCCGGTATCCAGGGCATAGATGCCGAACTCGTTTTTCAGGCGGGCCACTTGCTCGACCGTCAGGCCGGAGTAGGAGAACATCCCGCGCTGGCGACCGACGAAGCTGAAGTCACGCTTGGCGCCGTACTGGGCCAGCAGGTCGACCATCTGCATGCGCATGCCGCGAATACGCAGGCGCATCTCCGCCAGCTCCGCTTCCCACTGGGCGCGCAGCTCAGGGTTGTTCAACACCGCCGCGACGATGGTCGCACCATGGGTCGGCGGGTTGGAGTAGTTGGTGCGGATCACGCGCTTGACCTGGGACAGGACGCGGGCGGTCTCTTCTTTCGACTCACTGACGATCGACAGTGCACCAACCCGCTCGCCGTACAGCGAGAACGATTTGGAGAACGAGCTGGAGACAAAGAAGGTCAGGCCCGATTCAGCGAACAGACGCACGGCGGCGGCGTCTTCATCAATGCCATCACCAAAACCCTGGTACGCCATATCGAGGAACGGCACCAGATCCTTGGTTTTGACGACGTTCAGTACGTCCTGCCAGTCGGCCGGGGTCAGGTCGACACCGGTCGGGTTGTGACAGCAGGCGTGCAGCACGACGATGGACTTGGCCGGCAGCGCGTTGAGGTCTTCCAGCAGACCGGCACGGTTCACACCGTTGCTCGCGGCATCGTAATAACGATAATTCTGCACCGGGAAACCGGCGGTTTCGAACAGCGCGCGATGGTTTTCCCAGCTCGGGTCGCTGATGGCGACGGTAGCGTCCGGCAGCAGTTGCTTGAGGAAGTCCGCACCGATTTTCAGCGCACCGGTACCGCCCACCGCTTGGGTGGTGAGCACACGACCGGCGGCGATCAGCGGCGAATCCTGACCGAACAACAGGGTTTGCACGGCCTTGTCGTAGGCGGCAATACCGTCGATCGGCAAGTAGCCACGGGAGGCATGCTGAGCCGCGCGCTGGGTTTCGGCTTCGACAACGGCCCGCAACAGTGGAATTTTCCCACTTTCGTCACAGTAAACACCCACACCCAGATTGACCTTGTCGGTACGGGTATCGGCATTGAATGCTTCGTTGAGGCCCAGGATAGGATCGCGTGGTGCCATTTCGACAGCGGAGAACAGGCTCATTATTGCGGCGGCTCTGAATGGGGGGTGGAGGGAAGTGACAACGCTCCGGCCGATTGCACTAGAGCGGTGCACAAACGGGGAGCTAGTATAGAGGCCATCACCGGCCAGGGCGACCGACTATTGTCGGAATGTGACAAGTTTTTTGATTTATTTGCGGGACGCCCGTCCAATTGCAACAAGCTGCCCGGGTGGCGATTGCCTTGAAAGCTGTCCTCCCGGGCACCATATCCAGCATTATCATGTTTTTTCCCTACGACATCGGTCGTAAGAGGTCTTTCTCGTTTTCGCCGCGACTGTCAGGTGGGAATGAACCCAGAGGTAGGTTATGTCCGAATTCCAGCTCGTCACCCGCTTCCAGCCCGCCGGCGACCAGCCTGAAGCCATCCGTCAGATGGTCGAGGGCATCGAAGCCGGCCTGGCTCACCAGACCCTGCTCGGGGTGACCGGCTCGGGCAAGACCTTCAGCATCGCCAACGTCATCGCCCAGGTGCAACGCCCGACCCTGGTGCTGGCGCCGAACAAGACCCTGGCCGCGCAGTTGTACGGCGAGTTCAAGGCATTTTTCCCGAACAACGCCGTGGAGTATTTCGTTTCCTACTACGACTACTACCAGCCGGAAGCCTATGTGCCCTCCTCCGATACCTTTATCGAGAAGGATGCCTCGATCAACGACCATATCGAACAGATGCGCCTGTCGGCGACCAAGGCGCTGCTGGAGCGCAAGGACGCCATCATCGTCACCACGGTGTCCTGCATCTATGGCCTGGGCAGCCCGGAAACCTACCTGAAGATGGTCCTGCACGTGGACCGCGGCGACAAGCTCGACCAGCGCGCCCTGCTGCGCCGCCTGGCCGACCTGCAATACACTCGCAACGATATGGACTTCGCCCGTGCCACCTTCCGTGTGCGCGGGGATGTGATCGACGTGTACCCGGCCGAATCCGACCTGGAAGCGATCCGCATCGAGCTGTTCGACGACGAAGTGGAAAGCCTCTCGGCCTTCGATCCGCTGACCGGCGAAGTGATCCGCAAGCTGCCGCGCTTTACCTTCTATCCGAAAAGCCACTACGTGACGCCACGGGAAACCCTGCTCGGTGCCATCGACGGGATCAAGGAGGAACTCAAGGAGCGCCTGGACTACCTGCGCGACAACAACAAGCTGGTGGAAGCCCAGCGCCTGGAACAGCGCACCCGCTTCGACCTGGAAATGATCCTCGAACTGGGTTACTGCAACGGTATCGAAAACTACTCGCGCTACCTCTCCGGCCGCGCTTCCGGAGAGGCGCCGCCGACCCTCTACGACTACCTGCCGGCCGACGCGCTGCTGGTGATCGACGAATCCCACGTCAGCGTTCCGCAAGTCGGCGCCATGTACAAGGGCGACCGCTCGCGCAAGGAAACCCTGGTGGAATACGGCTTCCGCCTGCCCTCGGCGCTGGACAACCGGCCGATGCGCTTCGACGAGTGGGAAGCGGTGAGCCCGCAGACCATTTTTGTCTCCGCCACCCCCGGCAACTACGAAGCCGAACACGCCGGCCGGGTCATCGAGCAAGTGGTGCGTCCCACCGGCCTGGTGGACCCCCAGGTGGAGATCCGCCCGGCGCTGACCCAGGTCGACGACCTGCTCTCGGAAATCGCCAAACGTGTGGCCGTGGAGGAGCGCGTACTGGTCACCACCCTGACCAAGCGCATGGCCGAAGACCTTACCGACTACCTCGCCGACCATGGCGTACGGGTACGTTACCTGCACTCGGACATCGACACCGTGGAGCGCGTGGAAATCATCCGCGACCTGCGCCTGGGCACCTTCGATGTGCTGGTGGGGATCAACCTGCTGCGCGAGGGCCTGGACATGCCCGAGGTGTCGCTGGTGGCGATCCTCGATGCGGACAAGGAAGGTTTCCTGCGCTCCGAGCGCTCGCTGATCCAGACCATCGGGCGGGCGGCGCGCAACCTCAACGGCCGGGCGATCCTTTATGCGGACCGCATCACCGGTTCCATGGAACGGGCGATCGGCGAGACCGAGCGCCGCCGCGACAAACAGATTGCCCACAACCTGGCCAATGGCATCACGCCCAAGGGCGTGTTCAAGGATGTCGCCGATATCATGGAAGGCGCCACCGTGCCCGGTTCGCGCAGCAAGAAGCGCAAGGGCATGGCCAAGGCCGCCGAGGAAAACGCCCGCTACGAAAACGAACTGCGTTCGCCGAGCGAGATCACCAAGCGTATCCGCCAGTTGGAAGAGAAGATGTACCAGTTGGCCCGCGACCTGGAGTTCGAGGCGGCGGCGCAGATGCGCGACGAGGTCGCCAAGTTGCGCGAGCGTTTGTTGACCGTCTGATCCTGAGGCCGAGCACCGCCCCCTGTAGGAGCAGGGCTTGCCCGCGAAGCTTTTAGCGATCTTGCGGGCCTCTTCGCGGGCAAGCCCTGCTCCTACAGGTTCGGGGTGTATTGATGGGCGAGTCAGTTCAGTAACATCGCCAACAGCACCAGCGCCAGCAAGCCGATGTAGACCCTGGCATGCAAACGGTCCGGCAAGCGCCCGATCCAAGGCGTCGCCAGGCGCATCCCCGCCAGCGATCCAAGGATCAGCACCGCGAACGCCAGCAGATCCACATACCCGGCAAACCAGGGCCCCAGCCCCAGTGGCCGGAACCCGGCCAGCGCCACATAAGTCAGGGTCCCGACCACCGCCACCGGCACGCTCAGTGGATTGGCCATGGCCGTAGCGAGGTTCATGCTCAAGCCGTTGCGTCGCAACAGCGGCACCGTCATGACGCTGCCACCGACACCGAGAAAAGTCGCCACGACACCGATCACCACCCCTCCGCCCACCGTGACAAAGGGCTTGAGCGGTTGCACCAACCCCGTCGCGCCCTGCTGCATAAACCCGCGCCGTACCAGACAATCGACAATGGTCAGCGCCAGATAAGCGATAAAGGCCCAACGTACCGTCCCGCTGCTGACCAAACTGGCCAGCACCGCCCCCAACACCGAACCCAGCCCGATAAACCCCGCCAGCGGCCAGATATAAGCGCGCCGCAGATTTCCGGCACGCCGGTGCTTGCCCGTGGCGATCAGGGCATTGGCGATCATCACGCAGGTCGAGGTCGCCACGGCAATCTGCATCGCCGCCGTGCTGATCGCCGGGTCCGGGCTGCCGCTCAGGGCCCAGTACAACAACGGCACCACCACAAAACCGCCACCAAAACCGAACAGCACGCTGGTCACCCCTGCCAGTCCGCCAAACAGTGCCAACAGCCCATAAAGCATCACGTCGGGTCCTTTCAGAAAGAGAGAACCCCAACCTTAAGCAGCTGACACTTGGCGCGCTTGCGCAAGTCCGTCAATACTGTTTGCGTTTCGGCCAGACAGACCCTGCCATGCGCAACACGTCCCTCGCTCAGTTCGATCACCTGCCCCAGGCCGTGATCGCCATCGGCACCGACTACCCCCACGGGCACCTGCTGGCCCGCCACCAGCACCGTCGGGCGCAATTGCTCTATGGCGCCACGGGGGTGATGCATGTGCTCACCGATGGCGGCAACTGGATCGTCCCGCCGCAACGCGCGGTGTGGATTCCTCCCGGCGTGCCCCATCAGGTGCTGATGCTCGGTGTCAGCACCCGCAGCCTGTATATCGAGCCCGATGCCGTCGGCGAGATGAGCCAGGCCTGCCAGGTACTGGAAGTCTCGGCCCTGCTACGGCAGTTGCTGATCGCCGCCGTCGACATGCCGGTGGACTACGACCCACAGGGCCGCGATGGCGCGCTGATCACCCTGTTGCTGCATGAGTTGGCCCGCGCCCACAGCCTGCCTCTGCATATCCCCCTGCCCCAGGACCCGCGCCTGCTGCCGCTGTGCCAGGCCTTCGTCGGGCAACCGGACATCCGCCAGTCCCCCCGGGCCTGGGCGGACCGCCTGCACCTGAGCCTGCGCAGCTTCGGGCGCCTGTTCCAGGACCAGACCGTCCTGAGCTTTTCCCAATGGCGACAACGGGTCTGCGTGGTCCTGGCCCTGGCCCGGTTGAGTCAAGGCGAGTCGGTCACGCGGATTGCCCTGGATTTCGGCTACCAGAGCCCGGCGGCGTTTTCGACCATGTTCCGCCGAGTTCTCGGCCGATCTCCGAGCAGTTTCCTGCAGACTTCGGATACCTTATGACGACACGTACGACAAGGACCCCGCCCATGCATATCCTCAACGCCAAGCTGCGTCACCGCGAAGGCCTGTATGACCTGCACCTGGAACACGCACGGATCGCGAGCATCACCCCGCAAACCGGCCCGTTGAGCGCCGGCCCAGATGATCTCGACGCCCAGGGCAACCTGGTGGTCCCGCCTTTCGTCGAACCGCATATCCACCTCGACGCCACCCTCACCGCCGGCGAGCCACGCTGGAACATGAGCGGCACCCTGTTCGAAGGCATCGAGTGCTGGGGCGAACGCAAGGCGACCATCACCCATGAAGACACCAAGACCCGCGCGAAGAAAACCATTCGCAGCCTTGCCGCCCATGGCATCCAGCATGTGCGGACCCATGTCGACGTCACCGATCCGCAGCTGACCGCGCTCAAGGCCATGCTCGAAGTGCGCGAGGAAAGCCGGCACCTGATCGACCTGCAGATCGTGGCGTTTCCCCAGGAAGGCATCGAGTCCTATCGCAATGGCCGGGAACTGATGGTCGAGGCGATCAATCTCGGTGCCGACGTGGTGGGCGGCATCCCGCACTTCGAATACACCCGGGACCAGGGCGTGTCCTCAGTGAAGTTCCTGATGGACCTGGCGGAAAAAACCGGCTGCCTGGTGGACGTGCATTGCGACGAAACCGACGATCCGCACTCGCGTTTCCTTGAAGTGCTGGCCGAAGAAGCCCGCAGCCGCGACATGGGTTCACGGGTGACCGCCAGCCACACCACGGCCATGGGCTCCTACGACAATGCCTACTGCGCCAAGCTGTTCCGTTTGCTGAAAGCCTCGGGGATCAGTTTTGTCTCCTGCCCCACCGAGAGCATTCACTTGCAGGGCCGCTTCGATAACTTTCCGAAGCGGCGGGGCGTGACCCGGGTGGGCGAGTTGCTGGACTCCGGGATGAATGTCTGTTTCGGCCAGGACTCCATCGTCGACCCCTGGTACCCCTTGGGCAACGGCAATATCCTGCGGGTGCTGGAGGCCGGGCTGCATATCTGCCATATGCTCGGTTATCGCAATCTGCAAAGCGCGCTGGACCTGGTCACCGACAACAGTGCCAAGGCCATGGCCCTGGGTGAACGCTACGGGCTGGAAGTCGGACGCCCGGCCAACTTGCTGATCCTCTCGGCCGACAGCGACTACGAGATGATCCGCAGCCAGGGCCTGCCGCTGTATTCGATCCGTGACGGCAAGGTCCTGGTGAAACGCCAGCCGGCGCAGTTGCAGTGGCAGGACCCGCTATGAAATTCGACAAGGCCTACTGCATCAGCCTCGACGAAAAACTGACGATCTATGACGTCCGCGATCTGAACTTCGACGAGACGGTGGAGTTCGACTCCAGCCGGGAAAGCTTCCAGTGCCCGAACGATGCCTGCCGCGCGGCGTTCGACAGCAGCAACCGGCTGACCACCTACAACGCCAGCAACCCACGCTTCAAACGCACCCCGCATTTCAAGAACATGCCCAGTACCCGGCACCTGGCGGACTGCCCGTACCTGAGCGCGGAAACCGCACCGAGCGGGCTCGATGGGGAACAGCCGCCGGACGATATCGAAGGCGAACAGAACTTCCCCGTCGAGCTGCTGCTGACCCGCCGCACCTATGCCCGCAAGACGCCGGCCAGCGTCGACACCCGACCGGCGCAACCAATAGCGGAACCGACGCCAGTCATCATCGATACTCCCGCCGTCCAGGAAACCAAGGCCCCACCGAACCGCACCAGCGTGTTCGCCCATCCGGTGGAGTGCTTCGTCTCCAACCACGCCAACAAGGACCTGCTCAAACGCATGCCCCTGACCATTGGCGACCTGACCCTGAACTACAACACCTTCTTCAAGAAGGTCGAATACTGCCAGGACCGCCAGGGCCTGATCTACTGGGGAAAAATAAAGGAAATCAAGGACTACAAGACCAGCTTCAGCGTGGTTTTCGACAAACCGGTGTGGGCCGACAAGAAGCGCTACTCGATCAATGTCTACCTGAGCAAAAGCCTGATCGAGAACTACCGCCAGCGCACGGTGTTCCTGGAAGAGATCAAGAGTGTCATCGACCAGGCTGAAGACCTGTATTGCTTCTTCTACGGTGTCACGCCGCAATTGAAGCAAGTGCCGAGCAAGAAGAACCCGGACCAGACCTTCAGCGTGTTCAGTTGTGAAATCGACAACCTGGATCACTTCCTGATTCGCCAGGCGCCAGGACTTGATGCCCCTTGAACCGGCTCAATCCGCCGCGCCGGTGCGCGCGGTCGAGGCACCGGCCCACTGGTAGGTCTTGTGGGCCGCACATCGGGTGTCACTGGCCACCGAGCGGTCGAACACGAACTCGAAGGTCACCGCGCCCTGATAATCCGTGCGGACGATCCGGTTGACGTCCAGCAGGTGCCAGCTGCCATCCTGGCGCAAGGAGTCCGGCGAACGGTATTGGTCGCTGGCCCTGGTCACCCCCTGCTTGTTCAGGGTGTCCAGGTGAAAGTTGATATTGGCCTTGTTGCCGCCACCCTGGCCGCTGCTGCGGACAATCCGGTAGCGCACCGTACTGACATCGAAGTAAGCCGTGCTGCCGGCGGAGGCGAACACCACCCTCGCCTCGAGTTCGCCCCTGAAGCGGCCCACCGAGCATGAAAAATAGTCGGTTCGACTGCCCTCCAGCAGTTCCGCCGGACTGGACTCAACCGCATCGGTAGTGGTGGAGGAAACCACTTTCTTATCGCTGATGGCCGGCTCGGGCACCGCCTGAGCGCACGTGGAGGCGGTGCTGAACACCAGCCCGGCACACACCAGCGCGCTGAATAAACCTTTGATTGCTCTCATCGTAAATTCCCTTTAAACGAGTCGGAAATTCGGACCCGTTCTCACGGGCCGATCAGGGCAAGGCGCTCGTCGGCCTTCCACCCTGTCGACTCATCAAGCCAAAACCGCCAGGGTCGGACAAGGGCCGAACAGGCCTGCGCAGGGGGGACTTTTTCTGGTCTCGATGTCGGCCTCAGGATTGACGCCGGGCCGCGCCAAACAGGTGGACACTCTGCAACTCGTCGTCCAGGGCCACCAGGCGGATCGGCGCCGTGCCGCCCGGCATGCCGACCCGGACTTCGCCGGCCTCGACCCAACCGACCCGCCAGGCCGCACAGGCCACCGCGCTGGCACTGGTGCCGGAAGACGCCGTCGGTCCTTCACCGCGCTCGAACACCCGGGCCTGCAATTGTCCCGGCGCCACCCGGGTTGCCCATTGCAGATTCACTCCCGCCGGACAGGGTTCGCCGGCACCGGTCGGTGGGGCAAAGGCGATGCGGGTCAGGCCAGGCTCCAGGGCCGACTCGCCCATTTGTGCGTTGCTCGGTAGCAACGTCGGCTCGTCGACCAGGGTGACGCAATGCGGATTGCCGATACGCACAAACTGGCTGCGCTGCCAGCCGGCGTTCAAACTCGACAACTGTGCGACATGGCTCAACTGGCGGCCATTCAACTGCGCCTCACCGACACGCCGGGCAGACACTGCCTCCGGACCGAACGCCGGTTTCCCCAGGTCCAGCCAGAACCCCTGTTGATCCTCGACCTGTGCCGGCTCGACCAAGGTGGCGACCGGAGAGAGGCCCCCCGGCTGATCGTGATGAACCCGCAACAGACAAGCGCCCTGAACCGGCATCAAGCCCTGCTCGGTCAGCGCCTGGGCGAAAATCGTCAAGCCGTTGCCGCTGCGCTCGGCCAGGGTGCCGTCGGTATTGATAATCAACAGGTCGAACGGCGCTTCGCTCTGGAACGGCCCGACCAGCAGGCCATCGGAACGATGGTGTTTGCCACCTCGCGCAGGCACCTGCCCTCCCCAGCCACAAAGTGCCTCCACCGCCTCAAGCGCCCAGTCCTGGCGTGACAGCGCCGCCTGCGCGGCATTCGTCGGCACATCCAGACCCAATGCCCGCACTTCCCCGGGACTGGCCACGGCATAGATATTCCCGCGCGCATCGTAAAACGTTGGCATGCAGCCTCTCCGCAATCCTGCTTTCAGACCCGCCACTCTAGTGGCAAAACCTTGCTTCCCGGGAGTATTTTCCAACGGATTGGCTAGGTGTCCACCCGTCGATATCCTGCTGACGTCGACGCGCGAACCCTACTTTTTCGCAGAGGACAGAGCATGAACAGCAAGGCCTCCGTAGCGTGTTGCAAGTACGCGTCGACGGCGAGCAGATCGTCGCCGTGACCCTGTTCAGCCCCGAATAGGCCTCAGCGCACCAGGCACGGGCGCTTGTTGTTGAACGACCAGCCGGGAATCAGGAACTGCATCGCCACGGCGTCATCGCGGGCACCGAGGCCCATGTTCTTGTAGCACTCATGGGCACGGCCGACCGCGTCCATATCCAGTTCGATGCCCAACCCCGGCTTTTGCGGAACCTGGATAAAACCGTCGACGATCTGCAGCGGATCCCGGGTCAGGCCCTGGCCGTCCTGCCAGATCCAGTGGGTGTCGATGGCAGTGATCTCACCCGGCGCGGCAGCGGCGACATGGGTGAACATCGCCAGGGAAATATCGAAGTGGTTGTTGGAGTGCGAACCCCAGGTCAGCCCCCATTCATGGCACATCTGCGCGACCCGAACCGAGCCCTGCATGGTCCAGAAATGCGGATCGGCCAGGGGAATATCGACGGCATGCAACTGAATCGCATGGCCCATTTCCCGCCAGTCGGTGGCGATCATATTGGTCGCCGTCGGCAGGCCCGTGGCCCGGCGGAACTCGGCCATGACTTCACGACCCGAATAGCCGTTCTCGGCACCGCAAGGGTCCTCGGCATAGGCCAGCACATGATGCTGATCACGGCACAGGGCGATGGCTTCCTTCAGCGACCAGGCACCATTGGGGTCGAGGGTGATCCGCGCCAGGGGGAAGCGCTCGGCCAGCGCCGTGACCGCTTCGATTTCCGCCGCGCCACTGAGCACGCCGCCCTTGAGTTTGAAGTCATTGAAGCCGTAGCGCGCCTGGGCGGCTTCAGCCAGCTTGACGATGGCTTCGGGGGTCATCGCCTCTTCATGACGCAGGCGGAACCAGGCGTCATCCGCCTCGGCTTCGTGACGGTAGGCCAGGTCGGTCTTGCCGCGATCACCGATATAGAACAGGTAACCCAACACCTTCACCGCATCACGCTGTTGCCCCTCGCCCAGCAAGGCTGCCACGGGTACGCCGAGGAACTGACCGAGCAGGTCGAGCAGCGCGGCTTCCAGTGCCGTCACCGCATGGATGGTAATCCGCAGGTCGAAAGTCTGCTGGCCACGACCGCCGGCATCGCGTTCGGCGAACGTGCGGCGCACCTCGTTGAGCAGCTTCTGGTAGTTGCCGATGGACTGCCCCAGCAACAGCGAGCGGGCGTCCTCCAGGGTCGCGCGGATACGTTCGCCTCCCGGCACTTCACCGACGCCGGTGCGGCCGCTGCTGTCGGTGATGATCACGATATTGCGGGTAAAAAACGGGCCGTGGGCACCGCTCAGGTTCAGCAACATGCTGTCGTGGCCGGCCACCGGGATGACCTGCAAGCCAGTGATGACGGGGGCCTGGCCGGCCGCGTGGAGAGTATTTGTCGTCATGATTCGTACCTGTGTTCAACCGCAGTCTTCAATGGGATTTGTTCAGGGCCGGGCTGACCGATCCCGGTAATGTCTGGGTCGGCTTGGGCTGGGTCCGGGCAAAGAACACCAGGATCGCGGCGATCACCGAGGCCGCCGCCAGGCCGTACAAGCCGCCCTGGATCGAGCCGGTGCGCTCCTCCAGCAGGCCGAAGGTGGCCGGCGCGACAAAGCCGCCGAGGTTGCCTGTGGAGTTGATCAGGGCAATCACCGCCGCGGCGATGCGCGCATCCAGGTAGGCCTGGGGAATCGGCCAGAACAGCGACGAGGCGGACTTGAAGCCGATGGCCGCGAAGCACACCGCGACAAAGGCGAAGATCGGCCCGCCGGTGGTGGACATGAACATCCCCAGCGCCGCGATCAGCAGGGCCGAGGCGACCCAGGCCTGCTGGTGTTTCCACTTGCCCGAGGCAGCCGCGAAGGCATACATGGCGATGATCGAGATCAGCCAGGGAATCGAGTTGAAGAAGCCCACCTGCAGGTCGCTCATCTGGCCCATCTTCTTGATGATGCTCGGCAGCCAGAAAGTGGCGGCATAGATGGTCAGCTGGATACAGAAATACAACACGCAGAACAGCAGGATCTGGCGGTCCTTGAGCAGGCTCCAGATCGACGGTTTGACCGGCATCGAGGCGTCGCGCTGCTGCTGTTCATCCTCGATGACCTGCACCAACCGTTGCTGTTCGGCGACGCTCAACCACTTGGCGTCCTTGGGAGAGGAATCGAGCCAGAACCAGGTGAAACCGCAGAGCACCACCGACGCCAGCCCTTCGATGACGAACATCCACTGCCAGCCGTGCCAGCCGAAGCCTTCGATCTGCAACAAGGCCCCCGACAGCGGACCGGAAATCAGCGAGGCCACGGCCGAGCCGCTGAGGAAGATGGCGATCGCCTTACCGCGCTCGACCCCTGGCAACCAGCGGGTGAAGTAGTAGATCACCCCGGGAAAGAAGCCGGCCTCGGCCACCCCGAGCAGGAAACGCAGGATGTAGAAGTGGGTTTCGTTCTGGACAAAGGCCATGGCCGTGGCGACCAATCCCCAGGTGAACATGATGCGGGTCAGCCAGAGCCGTGCGCCGACCTTCTGCAAGAGGATATTGGACGGCACTTCGAACAGCGCATAACCGATAAAGAACAATCCGGCACCAAAACCGTAGGCGGCGGCGCCGATCCCCAGGTCGTGTTCCAGGTGCGTGCGCACGAAACCGATGTTCACCCGGTCGATGTAGTTGACGATAAACATGATGACGAACAGCGGCAGCACATGGCGCTTGACCTTCGCCACGGCGACGGCCAGCAGGGAATCGCGTTCCGCTGCTGCGGACGGATCTAGGGTGTTGTTCACGACAGGTCTCCCACGGGTTATTTTTGTGTGCGGGGGTGCTGGATCAGACGAGCCAGTCGACAGTCATCATACGAGTAGAAAAATAGCTCAACAAGTGCTCCTGCGGGGTTTCCTGGGACAAATGACCGATGCTGAACGTAAAATCATTCAAAAAAAATATCTATCTAATTGATTTATAAGTATTTTTTATAAAATCAAAATACCCAAAAAAATCATCCGGGGATGTTTGGCCAAAGCCATCATTCGAAGTCAGACGCTCCTGATTTCAAGTTGTCATACATGCTGGCGCCCCCCCCTACGCCTCTTGTCATACGAGTGTTAAGCTTTGCCCTCGCTCCTGTGTGACACGCCCATGAACACTGAAACCGCCCCTTCTGCGCCGCGGCGCAAACGCAGCCCCAACCTGGCCCATGACCTGGTCGATCATCTGACCCAGCAGATTCGCCTGGGACATTTGAAAGCGGGCGACAAACTGCCGTCGGAAAGTGCCATCGTGTCTGAGCACAAGGTCAGCCGTACGGTGGTGCGCGAAGCAATTTCCAAATTGCAGGCCGCCGGCTGGGTGGAAACCCATCATGGTGTCGGCAGTTTCGTGCTGGAGCGCCAGGAGCCCCACGGCTTGCGCCTGAATGTGGAAACCGCGTTGAGCGTGCGCGATCTGCTGGAACTGCGCCTGGGTCTGGAAACCCAGGCGGCGGCGCTGGCGGCGCGGCGGCGCAGCGATGAGCACCTCAAGCAGATGCGTGCGGCGCTGGACGAGTATCGGAGCCTGCTGGCCAACAACGATAGCTGTGTGGCGGCCGACCAGCGTTTTCACCTGCTGATCGCCGAAGCCACCGGCAACGCCTATTTTTCCGAGATTTTGCTGCACCTGGGCAGCTCGATGATTCCGCGCACCCGGGTGCCGGGGGCGGAGCGCGGCGATGCCGACCTGGCGCAACTGGGCCAGCTCGCCAGCCTGGAGCACGAGGCGATCCTCAACGCCATCCGCCGCCAGGACCCGGATGCGGCGCGGGCAGCGATGTGGACGCACTTGAGCAACAGCCGCGAGCGGTTTTCCCGCGAATAACCGCCATACGCTGATCTTTATGAGCCGGCTTGCAGGCGATCAGCCGATAGGCTGAGGTTCTGGCGGCGCCCCGCAGATCGCTATCGCCAGCAAGCCGGCTCCTACAAAAGCGGCGTCGACTTCAAGGTCAGCGGTGGTCACACCTCATCCGCCGGAATCCGCCGACAATCCTCCGGCCCCAGCAAGCGGCCATCCTCGGCACGCAACTCCAGCGGTCGCAACGCCGCACCCTGCTGCTGATCCACCATCACTGAATGGCGCTCTCCCGGCTCGTAGAGATACGCCTCGCCCCACTGGCGCAAACCGATGATCAGGTGAAACAGGGCCTTACCCTTCGTCGTCAACACGTACTCCTGATACGCACTGCCATCGGACGCCGGGACGATCTCCAGCACGCCATGGGCCACCAGGCTTTTTAGTCGCGTCGCGAGAATATTCTTGGCCATGCCCAGATTGCGCTGGAACTCGCCAAAACGACGGATGCCGTCAAATGCATCACGGATGATCAACAATGACCAACCATCACCGATGGCGTCCAGTGACCGGGCCACCGGACATTCGCCCCCCTCCAGACTCGAACGCTTGACCATGGCCTGAAGCTCCGCCGATAAATGTGGTTGCAATATAAAACCAGTCACTCTAGGGTACAACTGGTTTCAAAAAGCAACCACAAATCCCGGAGCCGATCATGGAATCTGAAGCACCGCTCACCTCCCATGCCCTGGACACTGCCACACACCTGCCCGGCGCGGTGGTGCTGCTGTTCGCCTTTGCCTGCGGGCTGTCGGTGGGCAATGTCTACTACGCCCAGCCGCTGCTGGACGCCATGGCCGAGACCTTTGCCATGGACCCTGCCAGCGTCGGCATCGTGATCAGCCTGACCCAGATCGGCTATGGACTGGGCCTGCTGTTGCTGGTCCCCCTCGGCGACCTGTTCAACCGCCGACGTCTGATCGTCGGGCAGATGCTGCTTTCGGTGGTGGCGCTGCTGGTCACTGCCCTGGCCCCCAGCAGTGCCTGGCTGCTGATCGGGTTGGCCGGCGTCGGCTTGCTGGCCGTGGTGACCCAGGTGCTGGTGGCCTACGCCACCCATCTGGCAGCACCGGGTGAGCGCGGCCAGGTGGTCGGGGCGGTCACCAGTGGCATCGTGGTCGGCCTGCTGCTGGCCCGCAGTGTGGCCGGCGGCATGGCCGACCTGGCCGGCTGGCGCTCGGTCTATGGGTTGTCCGGTGCCCTGACGCTGTTAATGGCGGGCCTGCTGTGGCGGGCCCTGCCGCGGGTCGAGCCGCCCCGGCCACGGCGGGCGTATGGAGCGCTGATCGTTTCGGTCTTCACGCTGTTCAAGGAGGAAAAGGTCCTGCGGGATCGAGCCGTGCTGGCGATGTTGATCTTTGCCGCCGCGACGGTGTTGTGGACGCCATTGGTGTTGCCCCTGAGCGCCCCGCCGCTGTCGCTGTCCCATACCGAGATCGGTCTGTTCGGCCTGGCCGGTGCCGCCAGCGCCCTGGGCGCCGCCCGGGCCGGACAACTGGCGGATCGCGGCTGGGCGCAGTGGACCAGCGGCGGCGCCTTGTTGCTGATGCTGTTGTCCTGGCTGCCGATTGCCTTTACCCAATCGTCGCTGTGGGCCTTGCTGCTGGGAGTGATTGCCCTGGACCTGGGCTTGCAGGCGGTGCATGTCACCAGCCAGACGCTGATCTATAGCGTCAGGCCGCAGGCGCAAAGCCGGCTGGCGGCGGGTTATATGGTGTTTTATTCAGTGGGTAGCGCGGCGGGGTCGATCGGGGCGACGGCGATGTATGCCTGGGCAGGTTGGTTGGGGGTTTGTCTGTTGGGGGCGGGCCTCAATACGCTGGCGTTGGGGTATTGGGGGTGGTCGCTGAGGGTGGTGAAAAACCATTGAATCAGTGGTGCCGGGACGGACGCCTTCGCGGGCAAGCCCTGCTCCTACAGGATCGAGTCGTACCGAAATCTTGCGTACACCCGGAACTTGTAGGAGCAGGGCTTGCCCGCGAAGAGGCCCTCCCGAACAACCAATGACTTCAATCCTTACCGCGCACCATGCTTTCCAACACCCCATCCCGACGAATCCAGCCATGGAACAGCGCCGCGGCCAGGTGCACCAACACCGTCAGGAACAACAGATATGCCAGGTACCCATGGGCCTTGCGCAAAAAGGCAAAAGTCGTCGGATTGGCCGACATGATCGCCGGCAATTGCAGCGAACTGCTCAGCATCACCGGATCCCCCGCCGCCGAAATCATTGCCCAACCCAGCAGCGGCAATACCAGCATCAACGCATACAGCAACACATGGGACAGCTTCGCCGCCAGCGCCTGCCAGCCCGGCAAGTCTTTCGGCAACGGCGGTTGGCGGGTACTGAAACGCACCAGCAGGCGCACCACCACCAGCAGCAGAATCGCAATCCCCAGCGGCTTGTGCAGGTGCAGCAACCATTCATGCCGCTCGGACACCGAGGCCACCATGCCAGCACCGATAAACAGCATCGCCAGGATCATCAGTGCCATCAACCAATGCAGCAGGCGCGCCAGGGGCGCGAAGTGATTCGAAGGGGCGCTCATGGGCGGGACTCCTGTGACGAATGGGCGGCAGGCAGGGAGCCGACTTCACTGGTGCGACGCAGATAGGAACTGGCATAGGCCGCCGAACGCGCCGCCAACAGGGGATCGGCCGAAGCCTCGATACCGCTCGGCAGGATCAGCGGGTCGTAGTTGATATCGCGGCAATCGCCGTCGTCCTGGGGCTGGGTGCTTTCCAGCACCAGGGTGCCGGCGTTGAGCACCTTGTGTTCGCCGGTCCATTGCCGACTGGCATCGTCCGTCGGATCGCCGGGATTGGCCAGGGTCAGGCGCAATTGCCATTTCAGCGGGCCTGCCGCCAGGCGCTGGGCCAGGTCCTTGGCGAGAAAGTCGGCACCGTCCGGCGCCGTCGCCCCCGCGGCATCCTGGCTCAACGGCAGCAGTCCCCAGCGCACGGCCTGGCGCCGGCCGGCCGCGTCGACCAGATAGAAGGCATTCAAACCGTTATAGCTTTCGGTGGCATAGCTGGCCGACGGCTTGGCGGTCTTGACCCATTGCAGGAATGGCGCGGTTTCCGGGTGGCTGGCGAAGAACGCCGCCATGGCCGCCGGGTTCGGCTTGCCGGTGCTCGGATCGGGCGAGGCCGCCTTGAGTTGCTGGAAAAATGCCTCGGGGGTGCCCACCGGAAACACCGGCATGCTGTTCATCCCGGTGCGCCATTGCTGGCCGTTGGCCTGGGTGAAGCGCAAACCGAGGCTGCGAATCGGTACGCTGCTGTCCGGCGCGTAAGGGTTACCGCTGGGCAAGGCGAAGCGTCCTTCCACCGGCACGCTGCCTTCGCGGAAGACCTGGGCGGTGGAATAGGCACGGGCGGCATCGCTGCTTTCAAAATACCCGGCCACACACACGCCCTTGGCATGATTACGCCTGAAGCCGGCATGCAGGCCGTTGTTTTTCTCGAAGGTATTGACGATCCGTCCGGGGGTCAGGCGCGCCGGATCGAGCCGACCGTTGACATAGGCAAAGGCCCCGACCAGGACGGCGAGCACGGCGGCGATGCCCGCCAGGCGCAAGACCTTGCTCGAACCGCTGAGGGGCGGTGGTGTGTGATCTACCATGAAAAAACTCCAGGGCCTCAGGCGGCCACAGGGTGAAGGAGCTATAAGACGAAGGCCGTCCCGGTTTATTCCAGGCGCCCCGATTTATTTTTCGAATATTTATTTTCCGGCCGTTGGAATAACCTTCGAGGCCAGGCGTCTTGCTAGTCCAAGCGTAGTGACTGGTTAAAAACCCGCAGGATTCCATGAACGATCTCGATGAGCAGTTACGTGAATTGATCCCGCGAATGCGGCGTTTCGCCGTGTCGTTGACGCGCAATCCCAGCAGCGCCGACGACCTGGTCCAGGCCAGCCTGGAGCGCGCCCTGTCCAGTTGGGGCGACAAGCGTGCCGAGGGCGACCTGCGGGCCTGGCTGTTCTCGATCCTGTATCGCCAATTCATCGACGCCCACCGTCGCGGCAAGCGTTATGCGCGGATGCTCGAGTTCTTTACCGACCGCGACGATGCCCAGCCCTCGGTGGAACGCACGGTGGTGGCCCAGTCGACCCTGGAAGCCTTCGAGCTGCTGCCCACCGAGCAACGGGCCTTGTTGCTCTGGGTCTCGGTGGAAGGTTTGAGTTATAAGGAGGTCGCCGAGATTCTCGACGTCCCCACCGGCACCGTGATGTCGCGTCTGTCCCGCGCCCGCCAGGCCCTGCGTCAGCTCAGCGAAGGCGAAATCACCAGCCCCTCCCTGCGGATATTGAAATGATCACTATTCCTCCAAGCGAACGCGACCTGCACGCCTACGTCGATCATCAGCTCAGCGATGCCGACCGGCAGTTGCTGGAGACGTACCTGGCGAGCCACCCGGAACTGGCCGAACAGGTCCGCGACTGGCAGCGTGATGCCCAGCACTTGCGCGCGGCCCTGGGCGGTGCCTTGCAGATGCCGGCGAACCCGGCGCTGGATCCGAGCGTGATTCGCCGACGCCTGCGTGGTCAGTCCCGCCGGCACCTGGCCAGTGCCGCGGTGCTGCTGATTGCCGTGAGCATCGGTGGTGTCAGCGGCTGGCAGGCGCGGCAGATGACTTTCCCGCAGCCTGCGCCAATGGCCGATGCGGTGCAGGCCTATCGCATGTTCGCCACCCAGGACATTTTGCCGGCGGACTTCAAGGTCGAGCAGAGCGGCGACCTGCAAGGCTGGCTCGACCGCTATTTCACCCAGGCCAACCGCTTGCCGAACTTGCAGAACGCCGGGTTCAAGCCGGTCAGTGCACGTTTGCTGAGCACCGAGCAGGGCGCGGCGGCGATGGTGCTGTATGAGAACCCGCAAGGGCAACGGATCAGCTACTACGTACGACCGCCGGGACCGCAGAATCATCTGCTGGAGCGCGGTGGGCGGCGGGATGGTGAACTGCGGGCCGAGTACTGGTCCGGCAGCGGCTACAACTACGCGATGGTGACCCCGGCGGACAGCCCGGCGGCGCAGCTGTTGCAGCAGACCACGCGGTTCTAGGTAAGGCAAACCACTACTGCGCGGCAGCAAATATCTGCGACGGCCGCCGCAACAACGGATCAAACGGATTGATCCGCGGCCCGATCGTCGCCGCCTCGCGCTTGAGCAACTCCACCACCGTCGGCAGGCGATCCGGTCCCAGGCGGTCGCTGATGGTGGCCACGCTCAACGCCGCCACCGCCCGTCCCTCGCGATCCAGGATCGGTACCGCCACCCCGGCCATGCCCTGCAGCACCCCGGTATTGCGACCGGCATACCCGAGCTTGCGCACATTCTCCACTTCCGAACGCAGCAGCACTTCGTCATACAGATGGAAATCCCGCAGACGCGGCAGGTTGTAGCGGATCACCGTTTCCCGCTCCTCCTCCGGCAGGAAGGCGAGAATCGCCAAACTGCCCTGCCCCACCCCCAGGGCCACGCGCCCACCGATATCGCCGGTAAAGGTGCGGATCGGAAACGGTCCTTCGCTACGGTCCAGGCAGATCGCATCAAAGCCGCTGCGGGCCAGGAGAAACAACGAATCCCCCAGCGATGCCGACAAACGCAATAACGCCGGCCGCACCAGTTCACGCAGATTGCCGGTCTGCCCGGCCCGGGCCGCCAGGGCAAAAAAATCCAGGCTCAGGCGATAACGTTTGCTGCGCCCGTCCTGCTCGACCATGCCCTCGTCCACCAGGCTGCGCAGCAACCGATGCGTGGTCGGCTGGGACAAACCGACCCGCTCGGCCAACTGGGTCACCCGTTCGCCGCCCTCCGGTGTCTCCCCCAGGCTGCGCAACACGGCAAACAGCCGAGACACCGCGCTGACACCCACTTCGTTTTTCTTGTCATTCCGCTCAGTGGAATCCATTGGCACTTTTCTCGACTGAAAATTTATTCAATGAATGAAAGTGAAAATAATCATTCTTTCAGTGAAATTCACTCTTTCGCACATCCTAGGCTTCGTCCTACTCTGCGTCCACAAGGGGCGATTCGAACAACACCGGTAGCCGACACACGTCGAGCACCACGCACCCCGGCAATACCCTTTCGTCTCTGCCCATGACAAAAAAGTGCGCCCCGGCGTACACAACAACACACAGGTGGAACGCAGTTATGGCCTTTCTACGACTTGAAGGCGTGTGCAAGCGTTATGGCGAGATCGAAGCCGTAGTCGCCACGCATCTCTCGGTGGACAAGGGCGAGTTCGTCTCGCTGCTCGGTCCCTCCGGTTGCGGCAAGACCACGACCCTGCAAATGATCGCCGGCTTCGTCGAAGTCAGCGCCGGCGCGATTCTTCTCGACAACCGCGATATCACCCACGCCAAGCCCAGCAGTCGCGGCCTCGGTGTGGTATTCCAGAGCTACGCGCTGTTTCCCCATATGAGTGTCGAGGACAACGTCGCCTTCGGCCTGCGCATGCGCAAGGTACCGGCCGCCGAAGTGCGCAAGCGGGTGGCGACGGTGTTGCAGCTGGTGCGCCTGCACCAGCACGCCGAGCGTTATCCGCGCGAACTGTCCGGCGGCCAGCGCCAGCGGGTCGCCCTGGCCCGGGCCCTGGTGATCGAACCGCCGGTGCTGTTGCTCGACGAACCGCTGTCCAACCTCGACGCCAATCTGCGCGAAGAGATGCAGTTCGAGATTCGCCGCATCCAGCGCGAAGTCGGTATCACCACCCTGATGGTCACCCACGACCAGGCCGAAGCTCTGTCCATCAGCGACCGCGTGGTGGTAATGCAGGCCGGGCGCATCACCCAGATCGACGAACCCTACAAACTCTACGAACACCCGCGCACGCGCTTTATTTCCGGCTTCGTCGGCAAGGCCAACCTGCTACCGGGAGACCGCGATGCCAGTGGTTGCCCGCAAGTGCGGCAACTGCCGGGCGAAGGCGAATTGACCCTGAGCCTGCGCCCGGAAAAGATCGACCTGCTGGCCGCGGGTAGCGGACGTCTGCCCGGCAAAATCCTCAGCCGGTTCTTTCTCGGCAGCCAGTGGCTGTACCGGATCGACACCGCCATCGGCGAGATCACGGTGGTGCGCCGCAATGACGGTTCGGCACCGCTGAACGAAGGCACGGCGGTGGGCCTGGATTGGCCGGCCGAGCTGCTGCGGGTGCTGGAGCACGGCGAGGTGCCGGCATGAACCTGCTCGTGCGGATGCGCCAGGGGCGCCGTGGCTACCTGTTGTCGGCGCCGGCCCTGCTGCTCTACCTCGGCCTGCTGATCCTGCCGCTGGGCCTGACCGCCGTGCTGTCGTTCAACGTCTTCGATTACCAGACCGGGGTCAAAAACCACGCCTACACCCTGGAACACTACGGCCTGCTGTTCAGCGATCCGTACTTCTATGAAATCTTCCTGCGGACCTTCTGGATCAGCGGCCTGACCACCCTGCTCTGCGTGCTGATCGGGGTGCCCGAAGCCTACATCCTCAGCCGCATGGGCACGCCCTGGCGCTCGATCTTCCTGATCCTGATCCTCACCCCGTTGCTGATTTCGGTGGTGGTCCGGGCTTTCGGCTGGAGCCTGCTGCTGGGTGCCGACGGCCTGGTCAACCAGAGCCTGCAAGCCTTCGGCCTGGCGCCGATGAAACTGCTCTACACGCCGTTCGCGGTGGTAATCGCCCTGGTCCACGTGATGTTGCCGTTCATGATCATTCCGGTCTGGACCTCGCTGCAAAAGCTCGATCCGGCCGCCGAACAGGCCGCGCTGTCCCTCGGTGCCAGCCACACCACGGTGATGCGCCTGGTGGTGTTGCCGCAGGTGATGCCCGGGGTGCTGTCCGGAACGCTGATCGTGTTCGGCCTGTCCGCCAGTTCCTTCGCGATTCCCGGCCTGCTCGGCGGACGCCGGCTGAAGATGGTCGCGACCCTGGTCTACGACCAGTACCTCTCGGAACTCAACTGGCCGATGGGCGCGGCGATTGCCGTGGTGCTGTTGCTGCTCAACCTGCTGATCATGCTGTCGTGGAACCGGATGATCGAGCGTCGCTACAAAAAATCCCTGGGGGCCGCGTAAATGTCCAGAAACGGCCCGTTGGCCCTGCTGTTCCATAGCCTGATCGTGGTGTTCATGATGGCGCCGCTGGTGGTGGTGTGCCTGGTGGCCTTCACCCCGGAAAACACCCTGAGCCTGCCGACCACGCACTTCTCGCTGCGCTGGTTCCGCGCGGTGTTCGAACGCGCGGACTTTGTCCAGGCGTTCTACAACAGCCTGATCCTGGCCTTCAGCGCCGCCAGCCTGGCGACCCTGATCGCGGTCCCGGCGGCCCTGGCGATGACCCGTCATCAGTTTCCCGGGCGGGACTTTCTCAATGGCCTGTTTCTCTCGCCGATCATCATCCCGCACCTGGTGCTCGGGGTCGCCTTGTTGCGCCTGTTCGCCCTGATGGGGGTCAACGGCAGCTTCGCCTGGTTGATCGCCGCCCATGTGCTGGTGATCACGCCTTATGTGCTGCGCCTGGTACTGGCCGCCGCCATCGGCATGGACCGCAGCGCCGAGCAGGCCGCCGAATCCCTGGGGGCCGGGCGCTTCACGCTGTTCCGCCAGATCACCCTGCCGATGATCCTCCCCGGCGTGGCCGGTGGTTGGCTGCTGGCCTTTATCAACAGCTTCGACGAAGTGACGCTGTCGGTCTTCGTCACCTCCCCCTCGACCCAGACCCTGCCGGTGCGCATGTACGTGTACGCCACCGAATCCATCGATCCGATGATGGCGGC
This sequence comes from Pseudomonas sp. MWU13-2862, assembly GCF_023242495.1. Classification (NCBI taxonomy): domain Bacteria; kingdom Pseudomonadati; phylum Pseudomonadota; class Gammaproteobacteria; order Pseudomonadales; family Pseudomonadaceae; genus Pseudomonas; species Pseudomonas sp. MWU13-2862. The sequence goes on from NZ_JALMEZ010000001.1 coordinate 353,686, forward strand.
GGTCTCGGCCCTGGTGATCGCGCTGACCGCGCTGACGATGATTCTGCTCGACCGGGTCTATGGCCTGGACCGGGTACTGGTAGGCAAACAATGAGGCCGACATGGCGCTGCTGACACGACTGGCCGAAGGCGATCGCCCGGCCCTGGACTTTACCCTCGACGGCGAACCGGCCAGCGGATTGCAGGGCGATACCCTGCTGACCGCGCTGCTGACCGCCGGTGAATATCTGCGCCACAGCGACTTCAGTGGCGAACCCCGTGCCGGGTTCTGCCTGATGGGCGCTTGCCAGGATTGCTGGGTCAGGCTGGCCGACGGGCGCCGGGTGCGCGCCTGTTCGACGATGCTCGAAGCCGGGCAGCAGGTGAGTCGGGAAGGGAGAAAGCCAGCATGACCCGCACGTCGGTAAAAGGCCGTGGCATTTTTTCCAGAAGACGGCGGGTCGAGCATGTCTGAGATAGTGATCGTCGGTGCCGGACCGGCCGGTATCCGCGCCGCACAAACCCTGGTTGCCCATGGCCTGCGCCCCTGCCTGCTGGATGAAGCCGCACGCGGCGGCGGGCAGATCTATCGCCGTCAACCGGAGAACTTCCGCCGTTCTCCGGTGAAACTCTATGGGTTCGAAGCCCGCAAGGCGGTAGCGATTCACCAGACCCTGGACCGTCTGCGCGAACAACTCGACTACCGGCCCGACACACTGGTGTGGAATGCCGAAGACGGCGCCCTCGACACCTTGCAGCAAGGCCGTGCCGGGCGCCTGGACTACACGAAGGTGATCGTCGCCACAGGCGCCACCGACCGGGTGTTGCCGATCCCCGGCTGGACCTTGCCCGGTGCCTACAGTCTCGGTGCCGCGCAGATTGCCCTGAAATACCAGGGCTGTGCCATCGGCCAACGGGTGGTGTTCGCCGGCAGCGGACCGCTGCTGTACCTGGTGGCCTACCAATACGCCAAGGCCGGGGCCAAGGTGGTCGCGGTGCTCGACAGCACGCCGTTCAGCGCCCAGTGCCGCGCCCTGCCCGGTCTGCTCAGGCAGCCGCTGACCCTCGCCAAGGGCCTGTATTACCGCGGTTGGCTGACGGCCCACGGTATTCCGGTACATCAGAACGCCCATCTGCAACAGATTGACGGCGAACAACGCGTGCAGTCGTTGCGCTGGCGCCAGGGCGGCCTCCTGCGCTCGCTTGACTGCGACGCACTGGCCTTCGCCCACGGGCTGCGCAGCGAAACCCAATTGGCCGATCTGCTCGGCTGTCGTTTCGCCTGGAACCCCTTGAACCGCGCCTGGCTGCCGGAGCGCGATAGCGCCGGGCGTAGCAGTGTGGCGGGGGTTTACCTGGCCGGTGATGGCGCTGGAATCATGGGCGCCGATGCGGCGGAAATGGCCGGCGAGCGCGCCGCCCTGGCCCTGCTGGAAGACCTGGGACGCGCCGTCGATCCCCATCGAATAGCGTTTCTGGAGAGCCAACTGCAACGTATCGATGGCTTCCGCCAAGGCTTGGAACAGGCCTTCCCCTTCCCCGAGCGCTGGGCGGCGAACGTCCCTGACACGCTGATGCTGTGCCGCTGCGAGGAAGTCAGCGTCGGCGAGGTGCGTGCGGTGGTCCGCGAAGGCCACTGGGAAATCAATCGGGTCAAGGCCCATTGCCGGGTCGGCATGGGCCGCTGCCAGGGGCGGATCTGCGGCGCGGCGACAGCGGAAATCATTGCCTGTGAAAGCGGCCTGGCCCTGGACAGTATTGGCCGTCTGCGGGCCCAGGCGCCGATCAAGCCGCTGCCGTTCGGCGTGGAGGTCGCACCATGATCGAAGTCGACGTAGTAATTCTCGGCGGCGGCATTGTCGGTGCTTCGGCGGCCCTCGCCTTGAGTCGCCAAGGCCGCAGCGTGGCGTTGCTGGAGCGGGACTTCTGCGGCTCGCATTCCAGCGGCGTGAACTACGGCGGTGTGCGCCGCCAGGGTCGGCCGCTGTCGCAGTTGCCGCTGTCCCAGCGTGCCCACGGGATCTGGGCTCGCCTGCCTGAGTTGATCGGCATCGACGGCGAATACCAGCGCTCGGGGCATCTCAAGCTGGCCCGCAGCCTCGACGACCTGGCCGCCCTGCAAGCCTATGCCGACAGCAGCCAGGGCTTCGGGCTCGATCTGCAAGTGCTTGACCGCGAACAGTTGCACCGACGTTTTCCGTGGGTCGGCCAGGTCGCCGAGGGCGCGTCCTTCTGCCCCGACGACGGTCATGCCAACCCCCGGCTGGTCTCCCCGGCGTTTGCCCGGGCGGCTCGTCTGCTCGGCGCGACGGTGCTGGAACAGAGCGAAGTGACCCAGGTCGAGCACGACGGCCAAGGTTTTCTCCTGCGCACGCAAAAGGGCCTCGAAGTCCGCGCGCCCTGGCTGCTCAATTGCGCCGGCGCCTGGGCCGGCGGACTCGCCGCACAGTTCGGTGAGGCGGTGCCGATGCACTCCGGCCATCCGGCGATGCTGGTGACCGAGCCCTTGCCCCTGGTGATGGACGCCAGCACCGGTGTCGAGGGCGGTGGCATCTATGCCCGCCAGGTCAGTCGCGGCAACTGTGTATTGGGTGGCGGCCAGGGTTTTGCCCTCGACCACGCCCGTGCCCGACCGGGACAAAGCGCCGTGCTGGAGATTCTGCGCCAGGCCGTCGAGCTCTATCCGTTTCTGCAAGGGGCCCAGGCGATCCGCACCTGGAGCGGCACCGAAGGCTACCTGCCCGACCGCCAGCCGGTGATCGGCCCGAGCAGTACCCAACCCGGCCTGCTGCACGCCTTCGGTTTTGCCGGGGCGGGCTTCCAGATCGCTCCGGCGGTGGGTGAAGTCCTCGCCGAACTGGTGTGCCAGGGCCAGTCGTCGACGCCGATAGAAGCTTTTTCCATTACCCGTTTCCACGCCACTCCCGCCGTTTGAGCGGGCCGTCAGAACCCAGAGGAAGATCGCGCCATGAAGAAGACTCAACGCAATGCCCTGATCGGTTTGTCCTGCCTGCCTCTCATGGCCCTGCTGGGCGCCGCGCCGGCCCAGGCCGAGCCCACGCTGTACCTGGGCATGAACGGCGGGACCATGGAACGCTTGTACACCGACGAGGTGCTGCCGCCCTTCGAAAAGGCCAATCACGTCAAGGTAGTCATTGTGCCGGGCACCTCCGCCGACATCCTCGCCAAGGTCCAGGCGAGCAAGGACAATCCGCAGTTGCACGTGATCTTCCTCGATGACGGGATCATGTACCGGGCGATCTCCATGGGCCTGTGCAGCAAGCTCGAAGACAGCCCGACCCTGGCACAGATCCCGGCCAAGGGCCGGATCAAGGACCAGGCCGTGGCGGTCAGCCTGGGGGTGACCGGGCTGGCCTACAACACGCGGCTGTTCAAGGCCAAAGGCTGGGCCGCGCCGACCTCGTGGATGGACATGGCGGACAGCAAGTACAAGGACAAGCTGGTGTTCCAGTCGATGTCGTCCTCGACCTTCGGCCTGCACGGTTTCCTGATGTTCAACCGGCTCCAGGGCGGCAGCGAGACCAATGTCGAACCGGGTTTCAAGGCCTGGCCGAACAGCGTAGGGCGTAATGTGCTGGAGTACATCCCGAGTTCGGCCAAGCTTTCGGAGATGGTCCAGACCGATGAAGCGGCACTGTTCCCGCTGACCCCGACCCAGGTTACCGCGCTCAAGCTCAAGGGCATCCCGGTGGAGTACGCGCAACCCAAGGAAGGCGCGGTGGTGCTGAACGTCGCCGAATGTGCGATCGCCAACAACACTGAGCCGGCGTTGGCGCAGAAACTCGCCGAGTTCCTCCTGACTCCCGAGGCCCAGGCGGCGGCGCTGGAAGATGGCGACCAGATCCCGTCCAACCCCAACACCCCGACCACCGACAAGACCCGCGGCCAGGTCGAGGCCATGAAAAAATACCTGGACACCGCGGTGGCCATCGACTGGGATCAGGTCAACCTGCTGCGGCCTGAGTGGAACGCGCGCTGGAACCGCAGTATCGAGCGCTAGACCCCCCCTTCAAAAACCCACATCCAGAATCACGTTGTCGGTGCAGGTCCCTGCCGACGGCGTGCTCTGGTCGGTGTAGACCCTCGAGCAACCCTTGGTGCCAGCCACCACAAATGCATCGTCGATGCACAAGGGACAATACCAAAACAATAGAGCCTTCCAAGGCATCATTCCTGTTGGATAGTGGTTGCCTTGATTGAAGCGTCACGGTAAAACTTGAAACTGGTTAAAGATTAATCGATATGCCTTCACGCCTTTTCTGATCTATCTGACGAATGAACTCGCTCCGGACCTTCATGCAAGGGGATTCTCTCCGTTGGCTGCTCTGCCCCCCCATCGCCCTGGCGTGAAATCCCGTTGGCCAGCCTTGCGCCGCTTTTTCGGCAAGGCTTTCGCCGGCAAGGGCAGCGCCGCACCGCTGTCCCACGACGTGCACGAGTATTTCCGACGCAAGGCCAACCACCAGGGCTACACCCTGAGCCTGAGCCAGCAGCGGGTCATCGAACGCATGGCACAGCAGGCCAGCGCGCTGCTGTACAGCGCGCACCAGGGCCGCCAACGCAGCCTGTACCTGCACGGCGCGGTCGGACGTGGCAAGAGCTGGTTGCTGGACGGCTTTTTCCAGGCCGTGCCGATTGCCGAGAAACAGCGGGTGCACTTCCACGACTTCTTTACCCACCTGCACCAGGGCATGTTCCTCCACCGGGAAACCCCCGATGCCCTGGGCCGGACCCTCGATGAGCTGCTCAAAGACTGCCGGCTGCTGTGCTTCGACGAGTTCCATGTCCATGACATCGGCGATGCCATGCTCATCAATCGGCTGTTCAAGGCGCTGTTCCAACGTGGCGTGCTGCTGTTGGTGACCTCCAACTACCCGCCCGAAGGCCTGTTGCCCAACCCGCTCTATCACGCCCGCTTCAAGCCGGTAATCGACCTGATCAACGCCCGCATGGAGGTCATGGAGGTCGGCGGCCCCCATGACTACCGCAGCCAACCACGCAGCCATAGCCAACAGCAATTCACCCAGGGCCAGTACGTCTGGCCGGGCACTGCGGAACAACGCCAGGCCTTGCTATTGCCGCAGCGCCAGGCTCCGGCCTTTGCCCTGCAGGTCGGCGCCCGGCAACTGAAGGCGCGTCTGTGTAGCGAGCGCACCGTGCGTTTCGAGTTCACCGACCTCTGCGACCAGCCCACCGCCGTGATGGACTACCTGGAACTGTGCCGACGCTTCGACACCTGGATCGTCGATGAACTGCCCAGCCTGGAAGACTGTTCGATCGCGGCCCAGCAGCGTTTTATCAACCTGATCGACGTGCTGTACGACCAGGACAAACGCCTGCTGCTGATCGGCGAACGGCCGCTGCGCGACAGCCTGGGCGGTAATGCCATCGACCTGGCACGGACCCGCAGCCGCCTGGGGCAACTGGTCGAAGTCGGACCCGAGTCCCTCAACCAGGGCTGACACCCACTCATCACAGCGCCGTTGCTGAACAACATTGCTATCATGGCGATCTTTTTTTGATGATCGCGACGAGTACTCACGCCCGCTTATGGATACCCTTGCCCAATTGCGCGCCGGTCAACTGACCGGTATCAAGCGACTCGACCTGTCCTGCGGGCTGACCGAGTTCCCCCGGGAGATTTTCCAGCTGGCCGACTCCCTGGAAATCCTCAATCTGAGCGGCAATGCCCTGAGCAGCCTGCCGGACGACTTGTACCGGCTGCCACACCTGCGCATCCTGTTCTGCTCGGACAACCAGTTCACCGAGTTGCCGGTGTGCCTGGGCCAGTGCGCCAGACTGAGCATGGTCGCCTTCAAGGCCAACCGCATCGAGCAAGTGCCGGCCGCCGCCCTGCCGCCCCAGCTGCGCTGGCTGATCCTGACCGACAACCGCATCACCGAGCTACCGGAAGAACTCGGCCGCCGGCCCCTGCTGCAGAAACTCATGCTGGCAGGCAATCGCCTGCGCACCCTGCCCGCCAGCCTGGCGGACTGTCACCGGCTGGAGCTGATCCGCATCGCCGCCAACCAGCTGGACGAGTTGCCCGAGTGGCTGCTGACCCTGCCGGGCCTGGCCTGGATCGCCTATGCCGGTAACCCGAAGCTTGATCACACCGGTGAGGTGCTGGTCGGCGACACCACCCCGAGCATCGACTGGAGCCAGCTGCAACTGGCGCAACGCTTGGGCGAAGGCGCCTCGGGGGTGATCAGCCAGGCACGCTGGAGCCGTCCAGAGGCGCCGGCCTTGCCGGTGGCGGTCAAGCTGTACAAGGGCAGCATGACCAGCGACGGTTCGCCCTTGAATGAAATGAATGCCTGCATCGCGGCGGGCCTGCATCCGAACCTGATCAAGGTCGAAGGGCGCATCGGCGGTCACCCCGATGCCCAGGCCGGCCTGGTGATGGAACTGATCGATCCGCAGTTCGCCAATCTTGCGGCACTGCCGAGCCTCGATTCGTGCAGCCGTGATGTGTACCGGGACGAGACCCGCTTCAGCCCGGAACAAGCCTTGCGCATGGCCCGCGGGATCGCCTCGGTGGGCGCGCATCTGCATCGCCTGGGGCTCTGCCATGGCGACCTGTACGCACACAATATTCTCTACAACGAGGCCGGGGATTGCCTGCTCGGGGATTTTGGCGCCGCGTCGTTCCATGCACCGACCGACAGCCTGGAAACCCGCGCGCTGCAACGGATCGAGGTGCGTGCGTTCGGGATTCTGCTCGGCGAACTGCTGGAACGGATCGACGGGGCGATGGAGCCGCGCGTGCTTGAATCGCTCAAGGACCTGCAGTTGCGCTGCATCCAGCCGGATGTGCTGGCGCGACCGGGGTTCGAGGCGATCTGCGCAACCCTGGCATAACTGCCGGGCATCAGCCCCCCTTGTGACAAGGGGGGCTTGGCGGATCAGCCCGCCAGGCCGACAAACATGTCTTGCACGTCGTCGTGGTTGTCCAGGCCTTCGAGGAAAGCCTCGACTTCGGCCATCTGCTCGTCGCTCAGGCCGCTGACCGGGTTCTTCGCCTGGTAACCCAGCTTGGCCGACAACACGGTGAAACCTTGCTCCGGCAGGGCTTTCTGCACCGCGTCGAGATCGGTCGGTTCGGTGAGGAACAGGGTCGCGCCCTCTTCGCCCGGCTCGAAATCCTGGGCACCGGCTTCGATCGCCGCCATTTCCGGGTCGGCATCCGGGCTATCCGGGGACGCCTCGATCAGGCCGACATGGTTGAAGTCCCAGGACACCGAGCCCGACGCGCCCAACTGGCCCTTGCGGAACGCCACGCGGATTTCCGCCACGGTACGGTTGATGTTGTCGGTGACGCATTCAACGATCAGCGGCACCTGGTGCGGGGCGAAGCCTTCGTAGGTCACGCGGTGATACTGCACGGTTTCGCCCAACTGGCCCGAGCCTTTCTTGATGGCGCGTTCCAGGGTCTCGCGAGGCATCGAGGCCTTTTTCGCCTGTTCGACCACCAGCCGCAGGTGTGCGTTGGTGGAGACATCCGCACCGTTGCGCGCGGCGATGGTGATTTCCTTGACCAGCTTGCCAAAAATCTTGCCCTTGGCGTTGGCCGCCGCTTCTTTGTGTTTAACCTTCCACTGTGCGCCCATTACTCACTCTCTCGATCAGAGGCGTCGTGACATTTATTGGCCGACGCTTTGCCGCCCAGTTTATACGGCCAGTCCCCGCCAATCGACCAAAACCTGACGAAGATTACGACTCTACCCTGATGTTCGTAGGCAATTTCCCAAACATCGTTTTGCGGTGTCCAGGCGCCCACGGCTTTTCGTACCCTCTGCCACAAATCCGTGGAGAAGAGACGAAATGCCTCAGGACAAGGAACGACAGATCTCACTGACCATCGGCCTGCTCCCTGACCCCTTGCCGGTCATCCGCTTCAAGGGCCGCGAGGCCTTGAACGAACCCTTCCGCTTCGAAATGGAACTGCTGGGCGACACCGCCCTGGACCTGGAACCCCTGCTGCATCGTCCGGCCCTGTTGAGCCTGGGCCGCGGGCAGGCCAGCTGGCATGGGATCATTGAGGAGATCAGCAGTCGCTACCTGGAGCCACGGCTCTGTCATTACCAGGTGGTGCTGGTGCCGCGCCTGCAAGCCCTGGCACGTTGCCAACGACGTCGGGCCTTCTGCGATCTGAGCGTACCGGCGATTCTCCTGCGACTGCTTGAAGCCCACGACCTGGAGGCCGCCGATTACCGCTTCGAGCTTGAGCGTGGCCTGTACCCACGCCGGGCCCTGTGCCTGCAACAGGATGAAAACGACCTGCAGTTGCTGAACCGGCTCTGCGAGGAAGAAGGCATCCACTATCACTTCGAACAGGCGTCGCACCGACATGTCCTGGTGTTCGCCGAAGACCCGCAAAGCTTTCCCGAACGAGCCGGCGTGGTGCCTTGTCACGACAGTGCCGCGGGACTGGAACAGCCCTTTATCAGCCAACTCTACGAGCGTCACCAGATGCTCGCCAGCCATGACAGCCGACTGCCCGGGCATGCTCCCGCCTGGCCGCCGGAAGCACCCGACGACGGCGCCGCCAACCAGGCCAACGCCTATGGCCTGCACACCGCCCCCCCCACACCGCGCCAGCGCCACGAACAGCAACGCAGCCAGCGCAGCCTCGAACGGTTGCGTTGCGAACAACGCCAGATCCAGGGCTACAGCAACCTGGACAGCCTGCGCAGCGGCGAAGTCCGGCGGATCGGCGGCCATCCACGACAGGCGCTCAACGATCAATGGCTGATCACCGAGGTGCAGCATCTGGGCGAACAGTGCCTGGATCGATACCCCGTCGACGCCTTCAGTGTCGAGGCGGACGACGGCCTGCATGACGAGTGTTTCAGCGACGGCTACAGCAATCACTTCAGGGCCATCCCCTGGGCCACGCCGTTTCGCCCCTCCTTACGGGAAAAACGCCCGGCGGCGCAGGGTTATCAGATCGGCACGCTACTGGGTGCGCATGCCGGCACCGCCCGGCCGGATGCCCAGGGGCGCCTGCGGGTACAGTTGTCGAACAGCGTCCAGCCCGCGGACTGCGCACCGGGCTGCTGGGCCTCGCCCGGCGTCGCGCAAAGCCAGGCCCCCCGGGTTGGCAGCCAGGTGCTGATCGACTTTGTCGAGAACGAGGCGGAGCAACCGGTGATCTGTGGTTTTCTCACCGATCGGGACCTGTACGCCGCCATTGACCCGCCGCCCCTGGCCGACCGGCCGCCTGGCGGCGCCGCGCCGTGGGAGGGACAGGAGAGCGGCGGCGCACCGGATGATGACCCCGGGGAGTTCTATCTGTATGAGCAACCCCATGAACCGCCGACAACCACCGCCCGTTGCCTGGGCGAAAACATCTGGTACGTCGTGCGAATGCCCCGGCCCGGACTCAAGGAACTGGCGCGCCTGAGCCGTGATGACATCCTTCTGGAAGGCCGCAGTGACAGCCGTGGCGCGGCCTTGCTGAGCCCCGCCGACAGACGGCGACTGGCCCTGGAGTTGGCCGCCACGCCGGAACAGCTGTGGTTGCTCTACCCAGGACAATGCGTGGCCCTGCACGCCTACATCCAGCAGCACTGGAGCCAGCGCCAGCGCCAGGCCTTTCTTCAGGACGGGCTGAATGCCCCCGGCGTTTGCGGCACCAGCCCAAGGAATGCCTGAATCAGCCGCAGTTCCTTGCGGCGCTCCAGGCAACCGATCTGGTGCCGGTTGCCCAGCCCCTCACCGCTGATCGGCAGCGCCCGTACCCGGGGGTCGGGACTGACTTCCAACGACGAGACGATACCCACCCCCAGCTCCGCGGCCACCGCTTCGGTCACCGCCTCGCGGCTGTCCAGTTCCAGCAGCACCCGTGGACTCACGGCGGCCAGGGCACAGGCCTGATCGAAGGTGCGCCGGGTGATCGAGCTCGGCTCGCGCAGCACCATGATCACCTGGTCCAGTTGCTCCAGGGCAATGCCCTGTGGTTCGGCCAACCACGGATGCCCCTGGGGCACCAGCGCACAGATCCGCGACTCGCTCAGGGGTTGCAGGTACAGGCCCTTGCGCGGCTCCACCTCGGTCAGCACCGCCACATCGGCATGCTCGGACAACAGCGCCGCCAGGGTTTCCTGGGCATTGCCGAGCCTCAGGTTGACGGTGATCCCCGGGTATCGCGCCCGCAGCCGCGCAAGCATCGGCATGACCATATGGGGCCCGTCCGCGGCAATCTCCAGGCGTCCGGTCAGCAGTTGTCGATTGGCTTCGAGCATCGCCTGGGCTTCCTCCACCAGACCGAACATGGCCCGGGTGATCGCCGCCAGCCGGGTGCCCTCGGCGGTCAGTTCCACCCGTCGCGCCGTGCGCCTGAGCAAGGTGATCTGGTAGTGCTCTTCCAGGGCCTTGATATGTCCGGTCACCGCCGGCTGGCTGATGAACAACCGGGCCGCGGCACGGGTAAAACTGCCCTCGCGGGCCACGGCATCGAATGCGCGCAGTTGGAACAGGTTCATAGCTATCGGCCTCACTGATAGCTCGCATAACAACAAACAATTTGATTGATGACAAGCCAAACGGCAATTTATGCCCTGTATCCCGTCAACGATCCCCGCCGCGAGAAACCCGCATGCGTACTGCCGCTCCCATCCTGCTCACCCCGGGCCCCCTGACCACTTCGGCCCGCACTCGCCAGGCGATGAGCCAGGACTGGGGCTCCTGGGATGAAGGCTTCAACCAGCTGACCGCGAGCCTGTGCGAGCAACTACTGGCAATCGTCAAGGGTGCCGACAGCCATCACTGCGTACCCTTGCAAGGCAGCGGCACCTTTGCCGTGGAGGCGGCCATCGGTACCCTGGTGCCACGGGACGGCAAAGTGCTGGTGCTGATCAACGGTGCCTACGGCCAGCGCCTGGCGAAGATCTGCGCAGTGCTGGGCCGTTCGTTCAGCACCTTCGAAACCGCCGAAGACCAACCGACCACCGCCGTTGATGTCGAGCACCTGCTGCTCGCCGACCCGACCGTCAGCCATGTCGCGCTGATCCACTGCGAAACCAGCACCGGCATTCTCAACCCGCTGGCGGAGATCGCCGAGGTGGTCGCGCGCCACGGCAAACGCCTGATCATCGACGCCATGAGCTCGTTCGGCGCCTTGCCCATCGACGCCCGCCAGGTGCCGTTCGATGCGCTGATCGCCGCTTCCGGCAAATGCCTGGAAGGCGTGCCCGGGATGGGTTTTGTGTTTGCCCGCAAGGAAGCGTTGGCCGCGGCCGCCGGCAACTCCCATTCGCTGGCGATGGATCTGCACGATCAGCACGCCTATATGGCCAAGACCGGCCAATGGCGTTTCACCCCGCCGACCCATGTGGTCGCGGCGCTGCACGAGGCACTGTTGCAATACCACGAGGAAGGTGGCCTGCCCACCCGCCTCGGGCGTTATGCCGACAACTGCCAGGTGCTGCTGGAAGAAATGGCCAGGCTCGGCTTGCGCAGTTTCCTGCCGGCGGCGATCCAGGCGCCGATCATCGTGACCTTCCATGCGCCGAAAGATCCGCGCTACCAGTTCAAGGCGTTCTACGAACGGGTCAAGGCCAAGGGTTTCATTCTTTATCCGGGCAAGCTGACCCGGGTCGAGACGTTTCGCGTGGGCTGTATCGGCCAGGTCGGGCGCGGCGATATGCAGGCGGCGGTTGCCGCTATCGCCGAGGTCCTGCGGGAAATGGAAGTGCTGGATATCTAGAGCCCAAGACTGAACACGCCCCCTGTAGGAGCCGGCTTGCTGGCGATAGCGTTTTTCCAGGCGACAACGATGGCGACGATCAGATCGCATCGCCAGCAAGCCGGCTCCTACAGGTTTGTATTCCAACTCTTTTATTGTATTCAAGGCTGATCGACATGAACTACCGCAACCCCACCCAACTGCAAGCCGCGATCCTCGACTGGGCCGGCACCGTCGTCGATTTCGGTTCGTTCGCCCCGACCCAGATCTTTGTCGAGGCCTTCGCCGAGTTCGACGTGCAAGTCTCCATCGAAGAAGCCCGCGGCCCCATGGGCATGGGCAAATGGGACCATATCCGCACGCTGTGCGACCAACCGGCGATCACCGAACGCTACCGCCAAGCCTTCGGCCGCGCCCCGAGCGATGAAGACGTCACCGCCATCTACCAGCGCTTCATGCCCCTGCAGATCGAGAAGATCGCCGAACACTCGGCGCTGATTCCAGGAGCCCTGGAGACCATCGCCACACTGCGCCAGCAAGGCCTGAAGATCGGTTCGTGCTCGGGTTATCCGGCCCGGGTCATGGAAAAGGTCGTGGCCCTGGCCGCTGGCAACGGTTATGTTGCCGACCATGTAGTGGCCACCGACGAGGTGCCGAACGGTCGCCCCTGGCCGGCCCAGGCCCTGGCCAACGTGATCGCGCTGGGCATCGACGATGTCGCCGCCTGCGTCAAGGTCGACGACACCGTACCGGGAATCCTCGAAGGCCGTCGAGCCGGCATGTGGACCGTCGCCCTGGTATGTTCGGGCAACGCGCTGGGGCTGACCTACGAGCAGTACCGCGACCTCGACCGGGCGACCCTGGACGCCGAACGCCAACGTATCCACGAACTGTTCGCCGGCTCCCGGCCGCATTACCTGATCGACACCCTCAACGATCTGCCGCAGGTAATCGACGATATCAACAAGCGTCTGGCGAAGGGTGAAATGCCCCAGGGCAACTGATGCAGGGCTTCAGAGCTTGATGATATTGCCCTGGGTCGGCGGCACCTGCCCGTGATAGAGGCGTGAGACCAACTGTCGGGCGGCCTCGTAGCCTTCATCGACGACCACCTCCAGCAGCGGCGCCGGCCCTTCGCTCACCGTCTGATAGAACCGCTGCAGGCCTTCGCCGATATACTGACTGACCCGTTCCGGCCCCCATTCGGCATTGCGCTTGCGGATCTGGATCGGCGCAAAGAAGAACACCGGCTGCGGTCCCTCGATCGCCGTGAGTTGCGCCTCCCCCGTGGTTTGCGCGGAGCCGGCGAAACAGCTGTAGACCAGTTGCCGGCCCAGGCGTTGATGCACCCGGTCACGCAACGCCAGATCACCGGAAAAATCCACATACAGCGTCGGCTGGTCGGTTTCCAGCCGGTCCAGTTCATCGTAGGCCAAGGTCTGCTCATAACAGCCCAGCTCGGCGACAAACGCCCGATTGGCCGAGGACGTCAACGCCACACGGGTCAACTCGGGCCGCCCCTCCAGGCACACCGCCGTACCAAAGGCGGTCTTGCTCGACGCACTGGAAAACACCAGGCGCGTGGCGCCGAAGAACTGGTTGTCCTGAAGGAAGTCGGCGAGCATCGCCGAGGTCAGGAACAACGGCTTGAGCAGGATCTGCAGGTCCTCGGTATCCGGGCTGTAGTAAGGGTCCCAACTGCAACGGGTGTACTGGTTGTAGGCCGAGGTCAGGTCCTTGCGGTGCTCGGCACCGTCATAAAAGCCCCGTTCGGTCACCCGTTCCGGTTTCATCCACAAATGGCTGGCCATCGGAAAGTAACCGTAGAAGCGTTCCCCCACCGCCACCCCATCGACATTCGACAGCAAAACATCGGCAAAGCCCCAGACCGGTATATGCCCCCACTCCGCCTCCGCGGTAGGAAAAAAGCCCCAGTAGTTCATCGAGTCGCCATAGGCGGCGTAGGTGATGTTGTTGGTGGTCAGGGAGCAACGTTCGACCTTGAGGATCGCCTCGCCGGGACCGACCACCAGGGCACGTTCCTGCGTTTCGATCCGGCTCTGGCCGAGGTCGTTCTTGCGGGTGATCAGTCGTGTTACCGTGCTGGCACTTGGCATAATCAGACTCCTCTCTGCGACGATTGCGGGTGGAACCAGCTTAATGGCAGACCATGAAGAACGGGTTCGGAAACGCCGGCAAGCCGGCTGCACATAGCCTCAAGCCCCGCGCCAAGCCGCTCAAGCGGCCCAGTCAGGCCCGGGCGATATTCACCGTCGAGGCCATTTACGAAGCCTTTGTTCGGATTTGGCAGCACAACGGCTGGTCCGCCCTGACCACCCGCGCGGTCGCCCTGGAAGCCGGGGTGGCCATCGGTACGCTGTACGATTATTTCCCGAGCAAGGCCGCGCTGCTGTCCGGTTATGTGCGCCATAGCGTCGAGCGCTTGCTGTGTCAGCTCGATGACCAGGTGATCCGTGCCGAGGGCCTGGACTGGCAGGCACGGGTCGAGCGTCTGGTACAGCTCAGCGGTCATCCGGCAAGCTCCGAGCAGCCGCTGTTCGACTACCCGCTGCTGATGCTCGAACATGAGATCGCGGAGCCCAAGCACCATCAACGGGTATTCCAGGAACTGTCGCAGAAATGGCGGGAGGCCTTCGACGCCTGCACGGACCTCGCCTCCAGACCTTCGGACCAGGCCATCGATGCCTGGCTGGTGCTGGTCTGGGGCGGGCGGCGTTACTGCATCACCGCGCAATTGTCCGCGACACAGGTGGAGGCTTGGCTGCGGGAAACCCAGGGGCTGATCCATCAGCGCCTGGCAAATCCCCTCTAGATCTTCCTGTTGCGCTCGACCCAGTGCCCATAGGCATTGATAAAGCTCTGCAGGAAAGGTTTGACCGTCTCCGACAGGTGGCCCGCCTCGTCGAACGCACTGCCCGCCCCACTCAGATAGGCTTCCGGCTGTTGCATGCACGGTACGTCGAGGAACACCAGGGATTGGCGCAAGTGGTGATTGGCGCCAAAACCGCCAATCGCTCCCGGCGAGGCGCTGATCACCGCCCCCGGCTTGCCGCTCCAGACACTTTTGCCATAGGGCCGCGAGCCAACATCAATGGCGTTTTTCAGGACTCCAGGCACCGAACGGTTGTATTCCGGGGTGACAAACAGCACCGCATCGGTGGCCCGGACCTGTTCGCGAAAGACCTTGTAGGCCGCCGGCGGCGCGTCGGTATCGATATCCTCGCTGTAAAGTGGCAGATCGCCAATCTCGACAATCGTCAGCTTCAGGTTCGCCGGTGCCAGCCCGGCCAGGGCCAGCGCCACCTTGCGATTGATGGATTGTTTTCTCAAGCTGCCAACCAGCACAGCGACCGTGTAGACGTTGCTCATAAGAACTCCCGACTATCTGGGCGAAGGAACAGTAGTTATAGATGATCGGCCGCTATTGTTCCGACGATTTTCTCCCGTCAGTCCACTGCTTTCCCCTTCGATGCCCCGGAGCCTGTAGAGTAGAGCGACTATATTTTCCACCTTGCAAAACTTCCCCCGCCAAACCACGGTCTACTGAGCCGCAAATCGGGTTTTCATTTCCAGAGGTTCTAAACAGATGGCCGCAGTACTCGTCGGACAATTTCATGCCAGGGATGCGGAAGGTCGCGTCTATTCCGTGCATGAATTCCAGGAATCCACGCCTTCAGCCGAAGGCCTGGCCGGCACGGAGCCTGTCACCACCTACAAACTGGCCATTGGCGATCGCGTCAACAAAATCGACCACAACTCATTTCAGCTGGTTCAATCCGGGGTCACGCTCACCCGTGAACCCGAGACCTCGACCGCTTCCTGATCTGGGACAACAGGCGCAACAGCCACCTGAAGTCATGTGCGCAGACTTGAGTTAGGATCAGTCCACTGACCCCCTCCCGGCTGGACACGGACTTCAAGCATGCGTTTACGCCATATCGAAGTAATCCAGGCCCTCCTGCAGACCGGCAACCTCGGCACCGCCGCCGAGTTGCTGCAACTGCCAGCGGCCACCGTCAGCGCGACCCTGCAGGACGCCGAGCAGCAGTTGGGCTTCCTGTTGTTCGCCAGCGTGCGCGGGCGGATGCAGGCGACCCGGGAAACCCGCGAGCTGCAACCCCTGCTCCACCGCCTGTACGCGGAAGTGGAACCGCTGCGGCGACTGGCCGGCAGCCTGCGTCAACATCAGGACCCCGCCCTGCGGGTGGTCTGCACACCGACCCTGGCCCAGCAACTGCTGCCCCAGAGCCTGGCGGCCTTGCGCCGACGCTTTCGCGAAACCCCCTGCACCCTCGCCAGCCAGCACACCCGCGAGATCGTCCGTGAGCTACTGCTCAGGGAGGTCGAACTGGGCCTGAGCCTGCACAATCCCGATCATCCACAGATCCACGCCCAGGCCCTGGCCGAGGGCAAGCTGCAATTGCTGGCGCCCCACGGCTGGCTGCAACCCAAGCAGAAATACATCGCCCTGCAGGAGTTGGCCGGGCAATCGATGGTCGGCCTGGAGGAGCAGGACACCCTCAGCCTGATGCTCGACAGCAAGCTGCAGGCCCTGCGGCCGGCACCCCAGGTACAGACGCGGGTGCAGACCTACCAGATGATGCGCAGCATGGTCGAAGCCGGTGAAGGGTTGGCGATTGTCGACCCGTTCACAGCGGTCGGGGCCAGGGCCGGCGGACTGGATGTCTGCCCGGTGTCGCCGGCCATTGGTGTCACCCTGTACGCCCTGACCCTCAAGGACCGCGAACCGAGCGCCGCCTTGAAGGCCCTGCTGGAAATCGTCGGCGAGAAAGCCACCGCGATGCTGCTCTGAGCCGGCCGCCCGTCAGGGCTGTCCGGCAAACAACAGGTACCAGAAGACCGCCACCTCGGCGGTTTGCGCATCGATTCCGCGATAACGCAGATGATCGATCCCGCCCAGTACATAACCGCAACGTTCGTACAGGCGGCAGGCGCCCAGGTTGTTGTTCTGGGTTTCCAGCATGATCCCCGGCAGGTTCTTCTTGTGGCTCCAGAAGCGCACTACATCCAGCAGCGCCCGGGCCACGCCGTGACGCCGCGCCGAGGCGTCGACCGCCAGCTCATCGACATGGGCAAAACCGTTCCAGTTGGTACTGACCACCACATGGCCGACCGCACGACCGTCCAGGTAGGCCATGAAGATTTCGCTGTCCACCGCCGCGCGATAGCTGGCGAACTCCTCGGGGTCGATGCCATAACACTTGCGATAGGGCGCCACCGGCACCAGTGGCCATTGGTCGACCCGCTTGCCGATTTCAGCCAAGCCATGGGCCTTGACCTGAAAACTGAAATCGCTGCCCCAGATGTACTCGGAGAAACCAGCGTCAGCTACACGGACCGATACCTCGGGATACTTCGGGTTCGTGACTAAATGCATTGGGCCAATCATCCTCAAGCCTTGATGTCACGGTGCACGATCGGGAGGAGAAACGTCGGGGTCCTGTCCGGGGACATCCGGTCCCCGGACAGTGGACCTCGCTGCACCGGTCCCTTCAGCTTAGAAGGTCAATCGCCGCTGCACAAAAGATCATCCGCGCGCTGCTCAGTGGCGTTGCGCGTCGGCCTCGGCCAGTTGGGTCCAGAGCGCCGGGGCGCCGGCGGACTTGGCAATCGCTTCGAGACGCACGAGGTGTTCGGCCAGGTCGCTTTCGCTGGCACGAATGATCCGCGCCGGCTGGCGATCGGCCGGCAGGCGGCGGATTTCACTGGCCTGGTTGCCCGAGCCTTCACCGGAACCATTGCCATCGGTGGCGTTGCCGGCCAGGGACAGGCTGGTCTGACCGCCGGTCATGGTCAGGTAGACGTCGGCGAGAATCTCCGAGTCGAGCAAGGCGCCGTGCAGTTCGCGGCCGGAGTTGTCGACGCCGTAGCGCTTGCACAGGGCATCGAGGCTGTTGCGCTGCCCCGGGTGACGTTCCCGGGCCATCATCAGGGTGTCGAGGATGCTGCAGTGGCGGGTGATGTCCGCACGGTCCTGCTGACCGATCAAGGCGAATTCGTTGTTGATGAACCCCACGTCGAACGCCGCGTTGTGGATGATCAGCTGGGCGCCCTTGATGAATTCGAAGAACTCGTCGGCCACCTCGGCGAAACGCGGCTTGCCCACCAGGAATTCGTTGGTGATACCGTGGACGCCAATGGCGCCTTCATCACTTTCGCGGTCAGGTTGCAGGTACACGTGGAAATGCCGGCCGGTGAGGCGGCGCCCCATCAACTCGACGCAACCGATCTCGATGACACGATGGCCGTCGGTGACCGGCATACCGGTGGTTTCGGTATCGAGCACCACGCTACGCATGTTTGATCCCCCGTATTTCATCCACGCCACGGTTGGCCAACTGGTCGGCACGCTCGTTGCCGTGATGGCCGATATGCCCGCGGACCCACTTCCATTTCACCGTGTGCCGACTGACCTGCTCGTCGAGCAGCTGCCAAAGGTCGGCGTTTTTCACCGGTTCCTTGGCCGCGGTCTTCCAACCGCGTTTCTTCCAGTTGACCATCCACTCGGTGATGCCTTTCATCACGTACTGCGAGTCTGTCACCAGCAACACTTCGCAGGGACGCTTGAGCTCTTCGAGGCCGCGAATCGCCCCCATCAACTCCATGCGGTTGTTGGTGGTGTTGGCTTCGCCGCCCCAGAGTTCTTTCTCGATGCCCTTGCAGACCAGCAAGGCACCCCAGCCGCCTGGGCCGGGATTGCCCTTGCAGGCACCGTCGGTGAAGAGTTCAACAGTATCGCTCATTACAACCTTTCCATCGAAAATGACCCCGTGGCGCGCCGGTAACTGACCGACGCATCCCGGGCCGAGCAGGCTCGACCCTCAAGGAAAAAAATGCTTACTCTTCGCTTTGTCGCCGGTTGACCTTGGCCATCGGCAGCGGTACCAGCTTGCCGACCGGTTCGCGGCGTACCTGGCGCACGGGCCGCAGGCCGACCACGATCTTGCGCGCGACCAACAGATAGAAGCCGCCACCCGACAGCTGCCAGCCGCCGGCGATCCGCTCCCAGCCCGCCAACCGCGCTTGCCAGGCGGCCGACGCCAGCGGCGGACGATAGCATCCGAAGCGGCGTTTCTCCAGCGCGAAGCCCAGCAGGTTGAGCCAGTCAGCCACCCGCGAGGGTGAAATACAGCGGGCCTGGCGCAGCGCGTCATGGGCGAAAACATGGCGCAGCCCCCAGGCGCTCCAGGGATTGATGCCGAGGATCAGCAGGTGCCCGCCGGGACGCACGGCGGCGGCCGCCTCACGCAGCAGGCCATGGGGCGACAGGCAGAAATCCAGGCCGTGCTGCAGCACCACCACATCGGCGGCATGCTCGCTCAGCGGCCAGGCCTGCTCCTCGCAGACGATCTCCACCCCCGGCAGCGGCGCGCCGAGGCGCACGTTGCGGCGCACCTGGTCGGCCTGCGGCGGGGTCTCGGCCGAGGGGCCGTAATGCACCAGGTAGCCGCCGAAATACCGCCCCAACTCGTCCTCGAGCATGCGCCGCTCCTCATCGAGCAGCAGTTGCCCGAGGGGACCGGACAGCCAGTCGCGGGCCGCGCTGATCAGTGCCAGCCAGTCAGGATCAGCCTGAGCGAACGCTTTATCGGTCATTGCCTTCTCCAACTCGCCACAGGTGCTTTACAAGCACTAAGATGCGCCATTGTTTTGCGCTTGGGAATTGCACCATGATACAGATCGACGCGCTGCCCGCCTTCACCGACAACTACATCTGGTTGTTACAGGATACCGCCCGCCGCCGCTGCGCCGTGGTCGACCCGGGCGATGCCGGGCCGGTGCTGGCCTGGCTGGAACAGCATCCGGGCTGGCAACTCGAGGACATCCTGGTCACCCATCACCACCACGACCATGTCGGCGGTGTCGAGCGCCTGAAACAGGCCAGTGGCGCCCGGGTACTGGGTCCGGCCAGCGAAAACATCCCGGCTCGCGACCTGGCACTGAGCGATAACGACAGCGTCACGGTGCTCGGCCTCGAGTTCCAGGTATTCGCCGTGCCCGGTCATACCCTGGGGCATATCGCTTTCTACCATGGCGATGCCGCCCGCCCGCTGCTGTTCTGCGGCGACACGCTGTTCGCCGCCGGCTGCGGTCGCCTGTTCGAAGGCACGCCAGAACAAATGCACCATTCCCTCGGCCGGTTGGCGGCGCTGCCGGCGACCACCGGCGTGTACTGCACCCACGAGTACACCCTGAGCAACCTGCGTTTTGCCCAGGCGGTCGAACCGCAGAACCCGGACATCGCCGAACGAATGGCACAGGTCAGCCAATGGCGGGCCGAGGGACGCATCAGCCTGCCCTCGAACCTGGCACTGGAATTGAAGACCAACCCGTTTCTGCGGGTCGGCGAAACATCTGTTAAAGAAAAAGCAGACGAACGGAACGGCCTCGACAACGGCTCGCCGAGTGAGGTTTTTGCGGCCCTGCGCCGCTGGAAAGACAGCTTCTGATCGAGGTGCGGTCAACACAAAAAATCTGAATGGTTGACCGCACCCTGAGCGCTTTCTAGAATCGCCCGACATTTTCGCCCGGAACTCACTTCCAGCCAATGTCGTCATCCAACCGAAAACCCACCCATTCAGACGCATTGACGCGATTGGCTCAAGCTGTTGCCGTGGCTGTGTCCGCCGCCCTGGCCGGCTGTTCAAGCCTTCATACCCCGGTGGACAGCAACAACGAACCGACCCCGAACCTCAGCGCCCGGATCAAGCAGAAACCGATCTGGCTCAGCGAAAAGGCCAAGCACACGCCGCCCCAGGACGTCTGGGAGCGCATGCGCCAGGGCTTCCAGTTGCAGGACGGCCTGGGTGTGAACCCGCGTATCGAACAACAGCGCCTGTGGTTCGCCAGTAACCCCGAATTCCTGGAAAACGCCAGCTCCCGCGGTAGCCTCTACATTCATTACATCGTCGAGCGCCTGGAAGAACGCAATATGCCGCTGGAGCTGGCGCTGCTGCCGGTGATCGAAAGCGCCTACAACCCGATGGCCTATTCACGAGCCGATGCCGTCGGCCTGTGGCAGTTCATTCCGTCCACCGGCCGCTCTTTCAACCTGCGCCAGGACCGTTTCTACGACGGGCGCAAGGACATCACTGCGTCGACCATCGCAGCGATGAACTACCTGACCCGCCTGCACGACATGTTCAACGGTGACTGGCTGCTGGCCCTGGCCGCCTACAATGCCGGCGAAGGCACGGTCAGCCGGGCCATCGAGCGCAATGAAAAGCTCGGCCTGCCCACCGACTACTGGAACCTGCCGCTGCCCCAGGAAACCCGCGACTACGTGCCCAAGCTGCTGGCCCTGTCCCAGGTGGTCATGGCCCCCGAAGCCTACGGCGTGAACCTGAACCCGATTGCCAACGAACCGTATTTCGCCACCGTCGAAGTCAACCAGCCCATGGACCTCAGCCGGGTCGCGGCCCTGGCCGAGATCGACGAAGACGAGATGATCCAGCTCAACCCGGCCTTCAAGCAGAAAGCCACGATGGACGGCCCGCAGCACCTGCTGGTGCCCAGCTCCAAGGCGCAACTGCTGACCGCCAGCCTGTCGCGAATGAACCCCGAAGAGCTGATCAGCCTGCGGCCGAAGAAGCCGGTGTTCGAATCCCTCGCCGGCAATTCACCGGCACGCCTGACCCGCCGCTACAAGGTGAGGACCGGCGACAACCTGACCTCGATCGCCAAGGCCAACCGGGTCGACGTCAAGGACCTGCAACACTGGAACAAGCTTTCCGGGCATCACCTCAAGGTCGGCCAGACCCTGGTCATGCAGGACAACGTCAAGGCCGTGGCCAGCAAGAAGGCCGCTACCACCTACAAGGTGCAGAAAGGCGATTCGCTGTATATCGTCGCCAAGCGTTTCAATGTCGAGATGCAGCACCTCAAGCGCTTGAACCCGCGCACTGGCCAGGCGCTCAAGCCCGGGCAGATCCTGACGGTTTCCCAACCGCGCTAATCGCCAACGACCGCGAAAACATCACGCCCCTGTAGGAGCAGGGCTTGCCCGCGAAGGCGGCCTCGATACCGCCAAAAGCTTCGCGGGCAAGCCCTGCTCCTACAGGTTCGGCGTCGCCTGCAAGCCCAGATTTCCAACCTGACATTCACAAGGGGATTGCGCCTCTTCCGGCACGCCTTTTTCCACCCGATACAAGCTGTTAAGGTACTGGCCCTATAGCCCAAGCCGCCTGGATCGGATCTCTGCCTTGACGCGTCCCCTCCTCCTGCTGTTCATCAGCCTGGCCTTGAGCTCTCCCGCAAGCGCGACGATCAGCGAAAGCCATGGTTATGCGCAGTTCGGCACGCTCAAGTACCCCGCCAGGTTCACCCACTTCGACTGGGTCAACCCCGATGCCCCCAAAGGCGGCACCTTGCGGGTGATGGCGTTCGGCACCTTCGACACCCTCAACCCCTATACCTTCAAGGGCACCAGCCCGGTCAGCACGCCCAATTTCCTGCAATACGGCGTCAACGAGCTCAACGCCACCCTGATGGCCGGCACCGGCCAGTACGCACCCTCGGGGGATGAACCGAACGCCAGCTACGGCCTGATCGCCCAGTCGGTGGAGTACAGCGAGGATCGCAGCTGGGTGGTGTTCAACCTGCGGCCCGAGGCGCGTTTCCACGACGGCACGCCAATTACCGCCTACGACGTGGCCTTTTCCTACCGCCTGCTACTCAAGGAAGGTCATCCGCAGTACCGCACCAGCCTGCAGGAAGTGGCCCGGGTCGACGTGCTTACGCCTCAGCGGATCCGCTTCGTCTTCAAACGCTCGGGCAATCCGCTGCTGATCCTGCGCCTGGGTGAACTGCCGGTGCTGGCGCAGCACTACTGGCAAGGCCGCGACTTCACCGCCACCACCTTCGAGCCGCCACTGGGCAGTGGCCCCTATCGCATCAGCAAGGTGCAACCGGGTCGCCAGTTGGTCTTTGAACGGGTCAGGAACTGGTGGGGCGAAAACCTTCCGGTCAATCGCGGCAAATACAATTTCGATCGCGTCGAAGTGGAGTTCTATCGCGACAGCGACGTCGCCTTCGAAGCCTTCAAGGCCGGTGAGTTCGATATCTATATCGAACACCAGGCCAAGAACTGGGCCAGCGGCTACCGCTTTCCAGCCGTCGAGCGGGGCGAAGTGATCCAGACCCGGATCCCCCACCGGATCCCGACCCAGACCCAGGGTCTGTTCATGAACAGCCGCCGTGCCAGCTTTGCCCAGGACCCGGTGCGCGAAGCCCTGGGCCTTATGTTCGACTTCGAATGGACCAACCGCACGCTGTTCGGCGGAGCCTACCGGCGGGCCATGAGCTTTTATCCCAACAGCGAGTTTTCCGCCACGGGCGTGCCAGCCGGGCAGGAATGGCTGCTGCTGGCGCCTTACCGCGAACAACTGCCGGCCCGGCTATTCAGCGAACCCTTCAGCCTGCCGCAGACCGATGGTCGCGGCATCCCCCGCGAAACCCTGCGCCGCGCCCTCGCCCTGCTCGGCGACGCCGGCTGGAAACTCGACGGCCAGCGCCTGCTGAACAAGAACGGCCAACCCCTGCGCGTTGAAATACTGCTGGTCAATCCGAACCTGGAACGGATCCTCCAGCCCTACGTCGAAAACCTCGCGAGCATAGGTGTAGACGCCCGCCTGCGAACAGTGGATCGTGCCCAGTACAAACAACGTCTCGACCAGTTCGATTTCGACATGATCCTGATGACCCTGGACCAGAACCTCAGCCCGGGACTCGAGCAGTGGCAGTACTTCCATTCCAGCCAGGCCGGCGTCAAGGGCAGCAAGAACTACGCGGGGGTCGCAAGCCCCGTGATCGACCATCTGCTCGAAGCCCTGCTGGCGGCCCACACCCGCGACGAGCAACTGGCCGCCGGTCGTGCCCTGGACCGGGTCCTGCTCTGGCAACACATCATGATTCCCAACTGGTACCTTGACTATCATCGCCTGGCCTACCGCAACCGGTTCGCCTTCGTCACCACGCCGCCGTACACCCTGGGCCTGAGCGCCTGGTGGATGAAAGCTTCGGAGAAAGCCCAATGATGTTTTCGCGCGTCCTGTTCCTGCCCTTCAGCGGCCTGCTGTTCAGCGCCCTGGCCGGCCTTGCCGTCGCTGCTCCACAACATGCCCTGACGCTCTACAACGAACCCCCGAAATACCCGGCCGATTTCCAGCATGTCGACTTCGTCAATCCCGACGCCCCCAAGGGCGGTACCTTCCGCCAGTCGTCCATGGGCGGTTTCGACAGTCTCAACCCCTTTATCAGCAAGGGCGTGCCGGCCGATGGTCTCGACCTGATCTACGACACCCTGATGCGCCATGGCCTGGACGAGCCCTTCACCGAATACGGGCTGGTGGCGGAAAAAATCGAAAGGGCCCCGGACAACAGCTGGGTGCGCTTTTACCTGCGCCCTGAGGCACGCTTCCACGACGGCCACCCGATGCGCGCCGAAGACGTGGTGTTCAGCTTCCAGACCCTGATCAAGGATGGCGCCCCGCTGTACCGGACCTACTACGCCGACGTCGACGACGTCATCGCCGAAGACCCGTTGCGGGTGCTGTTCAAGTTCAAGCGCACCACCAACCGTGAACTGCCGATGATCCTCGGCCAGCTGCCGGTGCTGCCCAAGCACTGGTGGGCCGACCGTGACTTCAACAAGGGCAACCTGGAGTTCCCCCTCGGCAGCGGGCCGTACAAGCTGGCCGAGGTCAGGGCCGGACGCTCGGTACGCTATGAGCGGGTCAAGGACTACTGGGCCAGGGACCTGCCGATCAACCGCGGTTTCTACAACTTCGATGCCATGGTCATGGACTACTACCGTGACGGCACCGTAGCCCTGGAAGCCCTCAAGGCCGGGCAATTCGACTACTGGTTGGAGAACAGCGCGAAGAACTGGGCCAACGCCTACAACACCCCGGCGGTCGCCCAGGGTCGGTTGATCAAGGAGCAGATCCCCAATCGCAATCCGACGGGCATGCAGGGCTTCATCTACAACCTGCGCAAACCGATGTTCCAGGATATCCGCGTGCGCGAGGCCCTGAGCCTGCTGTTCGACTTCGAGTGGACCAACAAGCAGCTGTTCAACGGCGCCTACCACCGTACCCGCAGCTATTTCGAAAACTCGGAAATGGCCGCCACCGGCCTGCCGGACGCCGCCCAGCTGGCCATCCTCGAACCACTGCGGGGCAAGATTCCCGAACAGGTCTTCACCCAGGCCTTCGAACCCTCGGTGTGCGACGCCAGCGGCATGATCCGTCCGCAACAACGCCGTGCCTACCAGCTGTTGCTGGAGGCCGGCTGGCGCATCGTCGACGACAAGATGGTCGACGCCCAGGGCAAGCCGGTGAGCATCGAGTTCCTCCTCGCCCAGACCGATTTCGAGCGGGTGCTGCTGCCGTTCAAGCGCAACCTCGCCGACATCGGCATCGATCTGGTGATTCGCCGGGTCGATGTTTCCCAGTACATCAACCGCCTGCGCTCGCGGGACTTCGACATGGTCGTCGGCAGCTTCCCGCAGTCCAACTCACCGGGCAACGAGCAACGCGAGTTCTGGAAATCTTCCAGCGCCGACAAACCCGGCAGCCGCAACCTCATGGGCCTCAAGGACCCGGCGGTGGATGAGCTGGTGGAAGCGCTGATCGATTCCGACTCCCGGCAGAGCCTGGTGGAGCATGCCCGCGCCCTCGACCGCGTGCTGCAATGGGGCTTCTACGTGATCCCCAACTGGCATATCAAGACCTGGCGCGTGGCCTACTGGGACCATATCGGCCACCCGAAAGTCTCGCCGGCCTACGATATCGGCCTCGACACCTGGTGGATCAAGCCGGATGCCAAGCCGGCGGTACCGCTACAAACCGACAGCACGAGCGCGGAGCAATAAGATGCTGGCCTATATTTTTCGCCGACTGCTACTGATCATCCCGACCCTGTTCGGCATCCTGCTGATCAATTTCGTGATCATCCAGGCCGCCCCCGGCGGCCCCGTGGAACAGATGATCGCCAAGCTCGAAGGCTTCGAAGGCGCCACCAGCCGGATCGCTGGCGGCGGTGCGGAAGTCTCGGTGGCCGGTTCCAGCTATCGCGGCGCCCAGGGCCTGGACCCGGCCCTGATCAAGGAAATCGAGCACATGTACGGCTTCGACAAGTCGGCGCCGGAACGCTTGTGGATCATGATCAAGAACTACGCGACCCTGGACTTCGGCAACAGCTTCTTCCGCGATGCCAAGGTCGTCGACCTGATCAAGGAAAAGATGCCGGTATCAATTTCCCTCGGGCTCTGGAGCACCCTGATCATGTACCTGGTCTCCATTCCGCTGGGCATTGCCAAAGCCACTCGCCATGGCAGTCATTTCGATGTCTGGACCAGTTCGGCGATCATCGTCGGTTATGCGATTCCGGCGTTCCTGTTCGCGATCCTGCTGATCGTGGTGTTCGCCGGAGGCAGCTACCTGAACTGGTTCCCCTTGCGCGGACTGACCTCGAACAACTTCGATCAGTTGGGCTTCGGCGGGAAGATTCTCGACTACTTCTGGCACCTGGCGCTGCCGGTCACTGCCCTGGTCATCGGCAACTTCGCCACCATGACCCTGCTGACCAAGAACAGCTTCCTCGATGAAATCAACAAGCAGTACGTGGTCACCGCCAAGGCCAAGGGCCTGACCCAGCGCCGCGTGCTCTACGGTCATGTGTTTCGCAACGCCATGCTGCTGGTTATCGCCGGTTTCCCCTCGGCCTTCATCGGCATCTTCTTCACCGGCTCCCTGCTGGTGGAAGTGATCTTCTCCCTCGACGGCCTGGGCCTGATGAGCTTCGAGGCGGCGATCAACCGCGACTATCCGATCGTCTTCGGCACCCTGTTCATCTTCACCCTGCTGGGGCTGGTGGTGAAACTGATCGGCGACATTACCTACACCCTGGTCGATCCGCGGATCGACTTCGAACATCGGGAGCATTGAGATGCAGTTATCCCCCCTCAATCGCCGACGCTTCGAACGTTTCAAGGCCAACAAGCGCGGCTGGTGGTCGCTATGGCTGTTCCTGGTGCTGTTCGTCCTGAGCCTCGGCGCCGAACTGATCGCCAACGACAAGCCACTGCTGGTGCACTACGACGGCGGCTGGTATTTCCCGGCCCTCAAGCGGTATCCGGAAACCACCTTCGGCGGTGAGTTCCCGCTGGAAGCCAACTACAAGAGCCCGTACATCCGCGAACTGCTCAAGGCCAAGGACGCCTGGACGTTGTGGGCGCCGATTCCGTTCAGCTATCAGAGCATCAACTACGACCTGCGTGTCCCGGCCCCCGCCCCGCCATCGGCGGACAACCTGCTGGGCACCGATGACCAGGGCCGCGACGTGCTCGCCCGGGTGATCTACGGCTTCCGCATCTCGGTGCTGTTCGCCCTGACCCTGACCGTGCTCAGTTCCATCATCGGCGTGATCGCCGGCGCCTTGCAGGGCTTCTATGGCGGCTGGGTCGACCTGGCCGGGCAGCGTTTCCTGGAAATCTGGTCCGGGCTGCCGGTGCTCTACCTGCTGATCATCCTCGCCAGCTTCGTCCAGCCGAACTTCTGGTGGCTACTGGGGATCATGCTGCTGTTTTCCTGGATGAGCCTGGTGGACGTGGTGCGCGCCGAGTTCCTCCGTGGGCGCAACCTGGAATATGTCCGCGCGGCCCGGGCCCTGGGCATGCAGAACGGCGCGATCATGTTCCGCCATATCCTGCCCAACGCCATGGTCTCGACCATGACCTTCATGCCGTTCATCCTCACCGGCGCCATCGGCACCTTGACCGCCCTGGACTTCCTCGGCTTCGGCCTGCCGGCCGGCTCGCCGTCCCTGGGCGAACTGGTGGCCCAGGGCAAATCCAATCTGCAGGCGCCCTGGCTGGGCATGAGCGCGTTCGCCGTGCTGGCCTTGATGCTCAGCCTGCTGGTGTTTATCGGCGAGTCCGCTCGCGATGCCTTCGACCCGAGGAAGTAAGATGAATCAGGACAATCTGATCGAAGTGCGCGACCTCTCGGTGGAGTTCGTGGTCGGCGAGCAGCGCCAGCGGGTAGTGGAAAACATCAGCTTCGATATCCGTCGCGGTGAAACCCTGGCCCTGGTGGGCGAAAGCGGCTCGGGCAAGTCGGTCACCGCGCACTCGATCCTGCGCCTGCTGCCCTACCCCCTGGCCCATCATCCCAGCGGCACGATCCAGTATTCCGGGCAGGACCTGCTGACCCTGAAAGAGAAGACCATCCGCCACATCCGCGGCAATCGCATCGCGATGATCTTCCAGGAGCCGATGACCTCGCTGAACCCGCTGCACTCCATCGAGAAGCAGATCAACGAAGTGCTCGGCATACACAAGGGCCTGACCGGCAAGGTGGCCACTCGACGCACCCTGGAGCTGCTGGAGCTGGTGGGCATCCCCGAGCCACACAAACGCCTCAGAGCCCTCCCACACGAGCTCTCAGGCGGCCAGCGCCAGCGTGTAATGATCGCCATGGCCCTGGCCAACGAGCCGGAGCTGCTGATCGCCGACGAACCGACCACCGCCCTCGATGTGACGGTGCAGTTGAAAATCCTCGAATTGCTCAAGGAACTGCAGGCACGCCTGGGCATGGCCCTGCTGCTGATCAGCCATGACCTCAACCTGGTACGCCGGATCGCCCACCGGGTGTGCGTCATGCAGCGCGGCCGGATCGTCGAGCAGGCCGACTGCGAAGCCCTGTTCCAGGCCCCGCAACATCCCTACACCTGTGAACTGCTCAGCGCCGAACCCCGTGGCGAACCGGCCGTGACCGAGGTCGGTGAGCCGCTGCTGGAGGTGGACGACCTCAAGGTCTGGTTCCCCATCAAGAAAGGCCTGTTGCGTAGCACCGTGGACCATGTGAAGGCCGTGGACGGCATCCAGTTCAGCCTGCCCCGGGGCCAGACCCTGGGCATTGTCGGCGAAAGCGGCTCGGGCAAATCCACCCTCGGCCTGGCGATCCTGCGACTGATCGGCAGCCAGGGCGATATCCGTTTCGAAGGCCAGTCGTTGAGCGGCCTGTCGCAGAAGCAGGTGCGACCGTTGCGTCGGGAAATGCAGGTGGTGTTCCAGGACCCGTTCGGCAGCCTCAGCCCGCGCATGTGCGTCAGCCAGATTGTCGGCGAAGGTCTGCGCATCCATAAGATCGGTAACGAGCAGGAACAGGAAGCGGCGATCATCGCGGCGCTGAAAGAAGTCGGCCTGGATCCGGAAACCCGCAACCGCTACCCCCACGAGTTCTCCGGCGGACAACGCCAGCGCATCGCCATTGCCCGGGCGCTGGTGCTCAAGCCGGCGTTGATCCTGCTCGACGAGCCGACCTCGGCCCTCGACCGCACGGTGCAGCGCCAGGTCGTCGAACTGCTGCGCTCGTTGCAGATCAAGTACAACCTGACCTACCTGTTTATCAGCCACGACCTGGCGGTGGTCAAGGCGCTGAGCCACCAGCTGATGGTGGTCAAGCATGGCAAGGCCGTTGAACAAGGCGACGCAAAGGACATCTTTGCCGCGCCGCAACATCCTTATACAAAACAGTTGCTGGAAGCGGCGTTCCTGGTGCCCGGGACGGGTCCAGTGTAGGTACGCCGAGCGACGACTCCTGTTTCCCGGACATAAAAAAAGACCGCTCAATGAGCGGTCTTTTTTTATGTAGCGAGCGTTGGCTGAATCAAGTGCCTCAGAAGCGCTTGATGTCCGCCTGGCCTTCCAGCTGCTTGCGGTAGGCCGCGAAGTCCTGCTGGCCGGCACGGGAGGCGAGGAAGCGACGATAGGACGCCTTCTCTTCTTCGCTTGGTGCCGCGCCTTCGTTCACGCCGTTCAGACGCACCAGCACCAGGCTGCCATCAGCCAGGGTCACGGTGCTGAAGGTCGGCTTGTCCTTGCCTTCGGGCTTGGGCATGCGGAACAGCGCTTGCAGCACTGCCGGATCAACACCTTCCTGACCGCGGGTGACGGCTTCCTGGGTTTTCCAGGTCTGGCCGGCCGGCAGTGCCTTGCCTTCACGCAGGCTGGCGATCAGTTCGTCAGCCTTGACCTTGGCCGCCGCCGTGGCGTGCTCCTTGGTCAATTGCTTGCGAATCGGCGCATCCACGCTGGCCAGAGGCAGTTGCTCAGGCTTGTGGTGTTCCTTGGCACGCAATACCACCACGGTGTCCGGATCCAGCTCGAGGGCGGTGCTGTTGGCACCCTCATCCAGCACTTCCGGACTGAACGCCGCCGTCACGACGGCACGGTTGGCTGCTACACCTTCACCACCTTCACGCCCGAACGGCGCTGAGGTGTGCACCTTCAGGTTCAGGTCCTGGGCCGGCTGGGCCAGGTCGGAAGCTTCGAACGAGGCGTCTTCGAGCTGCTTGGTCGCCTCGACGAAACGCTGTTCCACTTGCTGGTTTTTCAGCTCGCGGGTCAGCTTGTCCTTCAGGCTGGCGAAGGTCGGCACTTGCGGTGCCTCGACGCCCAGCAACTTGATCAGGTGATAACCGAACTCGCTGCGCACCGGTCCCGACACCTGGTCCTTGGTCAAGGCATACAGCGCCTTTTCAAAGGCCGGGTCATAGACACCCGGGCCGGCGAAACCGAGGTCACCGCCATGGCTGGCCGAACCCGGGTCCTGGGAGAACTCCTTGGCCAGGGCGTCGAAATGCTCACCCTTGGCCAGGCGCTGCTGGATCTCTTCGATCTTCGCCTTGGCCTGTGCGTCGTTCACCTTGTCATTCACTTCGATCAGAATGTGCGCGGCACGACGCTGTTCAGCGAGGTTCGCGGTTTCTTTCTGATACAGCGCCTGCAGGTCTTCATCCTTGACGGTGACCTGATCGAAGAACGAGGACTTCTTCAGCTCCAGGTAATCGACGACCACCTGGTCCGGCGTCATGAACTCCTTGGCGTGCTTGTCGTAGTAGGCCTTGACCTCGTCATCGGTCAGCTTGACCGCCGACAGATCGACCGGCACGTTCAGCGAAGCGAAATCGCGGGTCTGTTTTTCCAGACGGGCAAACGCCAGTACCTGGGCATCAGTGACGAAACCACTGCCCGCCAGACCGGCACGGATCTGGCCGATCAGCATTTCCTGAGCCAGCATCTGGCGGAATTGCATACGACCGTAGCCCAGTTGACGAATCACCTGGTCGAAACGATCGGAGCTGAACTTGCCGTCCACCTGGAATTCAGGGGTTTGCAGGATGACCTGGTCCAGAGCACCCTCGGAGAAAGCGAACTTCGACTTCTCGGCGCCCTGCAGCAGCAGCTTGCGATCGATCAGCCCCTTGAGGGCGGATTCGCGGAGCATTTTCTCATCCAGCAACGAGGCATCGAAATCCTTGCCCAGCTGTTGCATGAGTTGGCGACGTTGCATGTCGACCGCCTGGCTCAGCTCGGTCTGGGTGATCTCGTCACCGTTGACCTTGGCCGCGTCCTGGCTAGTGGAGGTGGCCCTGAAAATGGCATCGAAACCGGTCAGCGCCATCAATGCGACGATGACTCCGATGATGGTCTTGGCAATCCAGCCTTGTGAATTGTCCCTGATATTTTGCAGCATGCGTCCCCCAGAAACGGTTGAACTTCAATGTGGGCAACCGTGGAGCGTGGGTAGAATCCGGATAGAAGAAAGGCGCATCCGAGGATGCGCCTTCTCGTAACTGGCAGAGCGGATGAGGGCTCGATACGCGTCCCTCGGCGTGTCAGGCCGGCCCTGAAAAAGGACCCTGGCCGACCGCTTCACCGCTCCGCGGCCAGATCAGGCAATAACCCGACCCGGATAGGCAAAGGCTTGAACGAATGTCAGTTGACAGCTTCTTTCAGTGCTTTGCCGGCTTTGAAACCTGGCTTTTTGGCAGCAGCGATTTCCAGCGTCTTACCGGTCTGAGGGTTGCGACCGATGCGAGCAGGACGGTCGGTCACGGAGAAGGTGCCGAAACCTACCAGTACAACGGAGTCGCCAGCCTTCAGAGCGCCAGTGACGGATTCGATGACTGCATCCAGCGCACGGCCAGCAGCAGCTTTCGGGATATCAGCGGATGCAGCGATAGCATCAATCAGTTCCGACTTGTTCACTCTAAGTCCCCTTATATCTATTGAGTATATTTCTAAGTTTTTGGGTGAAAGCTAAACCTGTGCTGAATGGCCTACAGACACTTAAGAGCCGCTTTATAACAAGGGCTCTAAAAAGCTGTCAAGGAAGCCACCCAGGCTTGATCCGTACTTAATGCGTGCTGATTCTTTCCTTAGAATCGGAGTCGCGCTTCTCATCTTTCGCGACGATCTCCGGAACCACATCTGGCAAGGGCTCCGGCGCGTATTGCAGCGCAATTTGCAGGACCTCGTCAATCCATTTAACCGGTTTAATCTGAAGATCCTGCTTGATATTGTCAGGAATTTCCTTCAGATCGCGCACATTCTCTTCTGGAATGATGACGGTCTTGATCCCACCACGATGTGCCGCCAGCAATTTTTCCTTCAAACCACCAATGGCCAGCACCTGACCGCGCAAGGTAATTTCACCGGTCATGGCCACGTCGGCACGCACAGGAATGCCAGTCAAGGCTGACACCAGGGCCGTACACATTCCTACACCAGCGCTAGGGCCGTCTTTCGGCGTCGCCCCTTCCGGCATATGGATATGGGTGTCGCGCTTCTCATGGAAGTCCAGGGGGATCCCCAGGCTCTTGGCG
This sequence comes from Pseudomonas sp. MWU13-2862, assembly GCF_023242495.1. Lineage (NCBI taxonomy): Bacteria > Pseudomonadati > Pseudomonadota > Gammaproteobacteria > Pseudomonadales > Pseudomonadaceae > Pseudomonas > Pseudomonas sp. MWU13-2862. Next base: position 386,090 of record NZ_JALMEZ010000001.1, read on the forward strand.
CGGCTGCGCACCACGGTCAACGCGGCGGTGATCGACTCGACCATGACATCGCCCAGGGAGCCGGTCTTGATCAACTGGCCCTTGCCCGGTACCACGGCGGCTTCGATGGTCAACAACTCGCCACCGACCTGGGTCCAGGCCAGGCCCGTGACCTGACCGATCTGATCCTGTTGCTCGGCCAGGCCGTAGCGGAATTTACGCACGCCGAGGAAATGCTCCAGCAGGTCGGAGGTGACCTTGACCGAGAAGCGTTTTTCCAAGGAGTGCTCTTTCACCGCCTTGCGGCAGACCTTGGCGATTTGCCGCTCCAGCCCCCGCACACCGGCTTCGCGGGTGTAGTAGCGAATGATGTCGCGAATCGCCTCGACCTCGAATTCCAGCTCGCCCTTCTTCAGGCCATTGGCCTGGATCTGCTTGGGCGACAGGTACTTGGTGGCGATGTTGATCTTCTCGTCCTCGGTGTAACCCGGCAGGCGGATCACTTCCATCCGGTCGAGCAGCGCCGGCGGGATGTTCATCGAGTTGGAGGTGCAGAGGAACATGACATCGGACAGGTCGTAGTCAACTTCCAGGTAGTGGTCGTTGAAATTGTGGTTCTGTTCCGGGTCCAGCACCTCGAGCAGCGCCGAGGCCGGATCGCCACGCATGTCGCTGCCCATCTTGTCGATTTCATCGAGCAGGAACAGCGGGTTGCGCACGCCAACCTTTGTCATCTTTTGTATCAATCTTCCTGGCATCGAACCGATATAAGTCCGTCGATGACCACGAATTTCCGCTTCGTCACGCACACCACCGAGGGCCATGCGTACGAATTTTCGATTGGTCGCGTGAGCAATCGACTCAGCCAGGGAAGTTTTACCCACGCCCGGAGGTCCGACGAGGCACAGTACCGGCCCCCGAATTTTCTTCACGCGCTTCTGCACGGCGAGGTATTCGAGGATACGTTCCTTGACTTCGTCCAGGCCATAATGGTCCGCGTCGAGAATATCTTCGGCCCGCGCCAGGTCCAGGCGCACCTTGCTCTGGGCCTTCCACGGCACCTGCACCAACCAGTCGAGGTAGGAGCGCACCACGGTCGCTTCCGCGGACATCGGCGACATCTGCTTGAGCTTGTTCAACTCGGCCAGGGCCTTGGTCATGGCATCTTTCGGCAGACCGGCGGCATCGATGCGCTTTTTCAGCTCTTCGACTTCATTATGGCCTTCGTCGCTGTCGCCCAGTTCCTTCTGAATGGCTTTCATTTGCTCATTCAGGTAGTACTCGCGCTGACTGCGCTCCATCTGCTTCTTGACGCGACCACGGATGCGTTTCTCGACCTGCAGCAGGTCGATTTCGGCGTCGAGCAGGGCCAGCACGTGCTCGACACGGGCCGACAGGTCGACGATTTCGAGAATTTCCTGCTTCTGTTCGATCTTCAAGGCCATGTGCGCGGCCATGGTATCGACCAGGCGGCTCGGCTCGTCGATGCTGTTCAACGACGACAGTACTTCAGCCGGGACTTTCTTGCCCAACTGCACATATTGTTCGAACTGTGCCAGCAGGCTGCGGACAAAGACTTCGGACTCACGGTCCGGGGCATCGACCTCGTCGATCAGCGCCACTTCGGCGCGGCAGTAGCCGTCAACCTCGCTGAAACGCTCGACGGTGCCGCGCTGCTCGCCCTCGACCAGCACCTTGACGGTGCCATCAGGCAATTTCAGCAACTGCAATACGGTGGCGACTGTACCTACGCGATACAGCGCATCTTCGCCCGGGTCATCATCGGCAGGATTACGTTGGGCCAACAGCAGGATCTGCTTGTCGCCCGTCATCGCGGCCTCGAGGGCTTCGATAGACTTCTCGCGCCCCACGAACAGCGGGATCACCATGTGCGGATACACCACGACATCACGCAATGGCAGGAGAGGCAATTCGATGGTTGTCTTCATGATTTCGCCTCTACGGCGGCCGTACGGCCGGAAACAGATGGATAAGCTTGAAACCAAGATGGGGGCTTGTTCGGAAAAAAACAAGCGCCAAAAGAAAAGGGGCCCGAAGGCCCCTTGTCAGGTCACAGTCTGCCGCACTCAGGCGTCAGGCGCGGCCTTTGCCTGCAGCTCACTGTTCTCGTAGATGTACAGCGGCTTGGATTTACCCTCGATCACGCTTTCATCGATCACCACTTTGCTCACCTCGGACTGCGAGGGGATTTCATACATGGTGTCGAGCAGGACGCCTTCGAGGATCGAACGAAGACCACGGGCACCGGTTTTACGCTCCAGGGCACGCTTGGCGACGGATTTCAGTGCATCGGCACGGAATTCCAGGTCAACCCCTTCCATTTCGAACAGCTTGGCATACTGCTTGGTCAAGGCGTTCTTCGGCTCGGTGAGAATCTGCATCAACGCAGCCTCATCCAGCTCGTCGAGCGTGGCCAGGACCGGCAGGCGACCGACGAATTCCGGGATCAGACCGAACTTGACCAGATCGTCAGGTTCGACTTCACGCAGGGACTCGCCCACCTTCTTGCCTTCTTCCTTGCTACGCACTTCGGCGCTGAAACCGATGCCACCACGGGTGGAACGGTTCTGAATAACCTTTTCCAGACCTGAGAACGCACCACCACAGATAAACAGGATGTTGCGGGTGTCCACTTGCAGGAATTCCTGCTGTGGGTGCTTGCGACCGCCCTGGGGCGGAACGGAGGCCACCGTGCCTTCGATCAACTTCAGCAAGGCCTGTTGCACGCCTTCACCGGAAACGTCCCGGGTGATCGACGGGTTATCGGACTTGCGGGAAATCTTGTCGATTTCGTCGATGTAGACAATGCCCATCTGGGCCTTTTCCACATCGTAGTCGCACTTCTGCAACAGTTTCTGAATAATGTTTTCCACGTCTTCGCCCACATAACCCGCCTCGGTGAGGGTGGTTGCGTCAGCGATGGTGAACGGCACATTCAGCAGGCGAGCGAGGGTTTCAGCCAGCAAGGTCTTACCCGAGCCGGTCGGACCGATCAGCAGGATGTTGCTTTTGCCGAGCTCGACGTCGTCACTTTTCTTGTCACGCTGGTTCAGACGCTTGTAGTGGTTGTAGACCGCTACCGCCAGAACCTTTTTCGCACGTTCCTGACCAATCACATACTGATCAAGGATGCCGCTGATTTCTTTAGGCGAAGGCAATTTATGCGCGCTGCTTTCAGCCTGTGCTTCCTGCACCTCCTCACGGATGATGTCATTGCACAGGTCGACGCACTCGTCGCAGATAAAGACCGAGGGGCCGGCGATCAACTTGCGTACTTCATGCTGGCTTTTGCCGCAGAAGGAGCAATAGAGCAGCTTGCCGTTGTCCTCGCCGTTGCGGGTGTCAGTCATTCGTTCGATCCAAATCCGATAGGCTTGCAACACAAGATGAAGGCTATTGCGGGCTTTTTCAAGCCCGCTGGTGATCGGAACAGCCGACCAGCCCTATTTTGCGCTGCTTAATGTTAAGCGGGGCGCTTGTCGATCACTGCATCGATCAACCCGTAGTCACGCGCGGCTTCTGCGCTCATGAAGTTGTCACGGTTGGTATCGCGCTCGATTTCTTCCAGCGTGCGCCCGCTATGCTTGGCCATCAGCGTGTTGAGACGCTCGCGAATGAAGAGGATTTCCTTGGCATGGATTTCGATATCCGACGCCTGGCCCTGGAAACCGCCCAGTGGCTGGTGAATCATCACACGCGAGTTCGGCAGGCAGAAACGCTTGCCTTCGGCACCGGCCGTCAGCAGGAACGCGCCCATGCTGCACGCCTGGCCGATACAGGTGGTCGACACGTTTGGCTTGATGAACTGCATGGTGTCGTAGATCGACATGCCCGCTGTCACCGAACCGCCCGGGGAGTTGATATAGAGATGGATGTCCTTGTCCGGGTTTTCCGCTTCAAGGAACAGCAGCTGCGCACAGATCAGGTTGGCCATGTAGTCCTCTACCGGGCCCACCAGAAAAATCACCCGCTCCTTGAGAAGGCGCGAGTAGATGTCATAGGCGCGCTCGCCACGAGCGGACTGCTCGACAACCATCGGGACCAGGCCGCCTGCGGCCTGGATATCAGAGTTCTGCTGAATATAAGAATTACGGAACATGCTCTGCAGTCACTCCCAAATAGTCATGTCTTGAATACGCATAAGCCAGCGCGAGGCTGGCTTATGGTGTGTATTTCCAACGAGTCAGAAAATCAGTCGGCTTGTGGAGCTTCCACCGGCTTGACTGCTTCTTCGTAGGAGACCGATTTATCGGTCACATTCGCCTTCTGCAGAACAGTATCCACAACTTGTTCTTCCAGCACAACCGAACGAACTTCGTTCAGTTGCTGGTCGTTCTTGTAGTACCACGACACAACCTGCTCTGGTTCCTGGTAGGCCGAGGCCATTTCCTGGATCAGCTCACGCACGCGGGTTTCGTCAGGCTTGAGCTCGAACTGCTTGACCACCTCAGCCACGATCAGGCCCAGCACGACGCGGCGCTTGGCTTGTTCTTCGAACAGCTCGGCCGGCAGCTGGTCAGGCTTGATGTTGCCGCCGAACTGCTGAACGGCCTGCACGCGCAGACGATCCACTTCGTTGGACAGCAGGGCCTTCGGCACTTCGATCGGGTTGGCGGCCAGCAGACCGTCCATGACCTGGTTCTTGACCTTGGATTTGATCGCCTGGCGCAGCTCACGCTCCATGTTCTTGCGAACTTCGGTGCGGAAGCCGTCAATGCCGCTTTCCTTGATGCCGAACTGGGCGAAGAAGGCTTCGTTCAGCTCAGGCAGGGTCGGTGCGGACACAGTATTGACGGTCACGGTGAACTCGGCAGCTTTGCCAGCCAGGTCCAGGTTCTGGTAGTCAGCAGGGAAAGTCAGGCTCAGAACGCGTTCTTCACCGGCTTTAGCGCCTACCAGGCCATCTTCGAAGCCCGGGATCATGCGATTGGAGCCCAGCACCAGTTGGGTGCCCTTGGCGGAACCACCGGCGAAGACTTCACCGTCGACCTTGCCGACGAAATCGATGTTCAGCTGGTCTTCGTTCTGGGCGGCGCGATCGGCCACTTCGAAACGGGTGTTCTGCTTGCGCAGGATTTCCAGCATGTTGTCCAGATCCGAGTCCGCCACGTCGGCGCTCAGGCGCTCGACAGCGATGGAGTCGAAACCGGCAACGGTGAACTCAGGGAACACTTCGAACGTAGCAACGTATTCCAGGTCTTTGCCCTTCTCCAGCACTTTCGGCTCGACAGAAGGCTGACCAGCCGGGTTCAGCTTCTGCTCAACCACGGCTTCGTAGAAGGAGGACTGGATCACATCGCCCACGGCTTCCTGGCGGGCATCCGCCTCGTAACGCTGGCGAATCACGCTCATTGGCACCTTGCCAGGGCGGAAGCCTGCAATCTTGGCCTTTTGGGCAGTCTGCTGCAGACGCTTGTTGACCTGGGTCTCGATGCGCTCAGCTGGCACGGTGATGCTCATGCGGCGCTCAAGAGCCGATGTATTTTCAACAGAAACTTGCATGGATATTCCTCGTTGCACAGACATTAGCCGGCCGTTTCCGACCTCAGAAGCAAGGGCAAGCATTCTAGAGGGTCAGACTCAAGAAGTCACCCTACTGAAAAGGGCTAAAAACAGCAGGTAATCATTGGGCATGGGCCACCCTTGAGCCAGGCGTCCCGGACAGGCGGTCACTCAATCACCTTTCTACTATATAGAAGAGCCGCGGGAGAGCATTGCGCCAGCACACCGACAGACCCCCGCAGGTCGGCGATCCGCCTTTTGCCTTGGCGGGTTAACAGTCAACCTGCGCCGATTTATCATGCAAGCCATGCACTGGAGCAACCGGCAACGATGACCTCACCAGGACGTTCGCCGCCACAGAAGCATGCCGCCAGCCATTCGCCTATTGCGTATCGCCAGGACATCGATGGCCTTCGTGCCATCGCCATTATCGCCGTCGTTATATCCCACGCCTTGACTCGGCAAGATCAGCCACGCCACCAGGCAACCCTCTCCACCCGATAAAAGGACTGGAAGGCTGCAGCCAAGTAAATTCCGATCGAGGCACAGAGACACCTTCACGAACAAGCTGGAAATGTGCCCAAGGCAACGAGGAATGGCGAAATTCGAGACAATAAAAAAGCCGCTCAAGGCGGCTTCTTTACTGGGCCTTGCAAAAGTCAGCGGACCTTGGCGAAACCTGATGAAAAAAAAAACGCCAGATAATTAATCTGGCGTTTTTATTCGAATATGGGGTGGACGATGGGGATCGAACCCACGACAACAGGAGTCACAATCCTGTGCTCTACCAACTGAGCTACGCCCACCATATTGCCTGTTCAAAAAGACCGATCAGATCGACCTCCTTGTTAAGCCTCACCAACACCCAGCGGCCTTGATGAAACTTTATTTGGTGCGGATGAAGAGACTCGAACTCTTACGCCTCGCGGCGCTGGAACCTAAATCCAGTGTGTCTACCAATTCCACCACATCCGCGCATGAAGCCTTTAAAGCAAAAACGCCAGACTGTTAATCTAGCGCTTTTCGAAATATGGGGTGGACGATGGGGATCGAACCCACGACAACAGGAGTCACAATCCTGTGCTCTACCAACTGAGCTACGCCCACCATATTGCGTTACTTGTGCCAAAGCTGCCTAATGGCGCACCCGGCAGGACTCGAACCTGCGACCATCCGCTTAGAAGGCGGATGCTCTATCCAGCTGAGCTACGGGCGCCTTATTAATCTGTACTCGGTGACGACTACAAACCAAGTGCTTCAATCTTGCTGAGCCAGACATCAACTCTGCTCGACCTTCTCAACCAGTGCTAGGCTATGCCCGACAAGCGCGACAAATGTTATAGACGAGCCGAAAGATCGTCAACTCTTTTCTAAAAAAAATTCAGATATATAAAGGGCTTAGGGGAATATCCGGACCAAGCGCCTTTGCCCTCGCGCCACGACATGCGAGAATGCGCACTCTTTTTCAACCCCTCTCGATGGTTAATCACGCGTCATGACTGCACAACTAATCGACGGCAAAGCGATCGCCGCCCGTCTGCGCCAGCAGATCGCCCAACGTGTCGCCGAGCGTCGCCAGCAGGGCCTGCGTACGCCAGGCCTCGCGGTGATTCTGGTCGGCAGCGATCCTGCCTCTCAGGTTTATGTTTCGCACAAGCGTAAAGACTGCGAAGAGGTCGGCTTCATTTCACAAGCCTACGACTTGCCTAGCGACACCACCCAACAGGCGCTCACCGACCTGATCGATCGCCTCAATGACGATCCGCAGATCGACGGCGTGCTGCTGCAATTGCCGCTGCCCGAACATCTGGACGCCTCCAAGCTGCTGGAACGCATTCGCCCGGACAAGGACGTCGACGGCTTCCACCCTTATAATGTCGGTCGCCTGGCCCAGCGCATTCCGCTGCTGCGCCCGTGCACCCCGAAAGGCATCATGACCCTGCTGGAAAGCACCGGGGTCGATCTGTACGGGATGGATGCGGTGATTGTCGGCGCCTCCAATATCGTCGGTCGGCCGATGGCCATGGAGCTGCTGTTGGCCGGCTGCACCGTGACCGTCACCCACCGCTTCACCCGGGACCTGGCCGGCCACGTCGGCCGCGCCGATCTGGTGGTGGTGGCCGCCGGCAAGCCGGGCCTGGTCAAGGGCGAGTGGATCAAGGAAGGCGCCATCGTCATCGACGTCGGCATCAACCGCCAGGAAGACGGCAAGCTGGTGGGTGACGTGGTCTACGAGACCGCCCTGCCCCGTGCCGGCTGGATCACTCCGGTTCCGGGTGGCGTCGGCCCGATGACCCGCGCCTGCCTGCTGGAAAACACCTTGTATGCCGCCGAAACGCTGCATGCCTGAGGCGATGGAGCCTTCAGCGACACCACAACGCTGAAGGCCTTCACCCAACAAAAAACCGCCAATCGGCGGTTTTTTGTTGCCACAGGAACCCGGCTCAGTCAGCCAGACGCCAGGTGGTCCCGCCCTTGCCGTCTTCCAGCACCACGCCCATGGCGGTGATCTGGTCGCGGATACGGTCGGATTCCGCCCAGTCCTTGTTGGCCCGTGCTGCCAGACGTGCCTGGATCAGCGCGTCGACTTCAGCCCCATCGACCCGCCCTTCGGCACCCGCCTGCAGGAAGTCGTCGGCTTGCAACTGCAAGACGCCGAGCACGCTGGCCAGCTCTTTCAGACGCGCCGCCAGACCGGCCGCCGCAGCCAGATCACTCTCGCGCAGACGGTTGATCTCACGCACCATCTCGAACAGCACCGCACAGGCTTCCGGCGTGCCGAAGTCATCGTTCATCACCCGGGTGAAACGCTCGACGAACGCCTCGCCACCGGCTGCCGGCACATTCGGCAGGCCTTTGAGCGCATGGTAGAAACGCTCCAGGGCGCCCTTGGCATCCTTGAGGTTGTCTTCCGAGTAGTTGATGGCGCTGCGGTAGTGGCTCGACACCAGCAGGTAACGCACGACTTCCGGGTGGTACTTGTCCAGCACATCGCGAATGGTGAAGAAGTTGTTCAAGGACTTGGACATCTTCTCGCCATTGATGCGGATCATGCCGCAGTGCATCCAGGCATTGGCGTAGGTCTTGCCGGTGGCCGCCTCGCTCTGGGCGATTTCGTTTTCATGGTGCGGGAACTCGAGGTCGCTGCCGCCGCCATGAATATCGAAGGTCTCGCCCAGGCAGCAGGTGGACATCACCGAGCACTCGATATGCCAGCCCGGACGCCCAGCGCCCCATGGCGACTCCCAGCTCGGCTCGCCGGGCTTGGTGCCTTTCCACAGGACGAAGTCCAGCGGATCCTGCTTGGCTTCGTCGACTTCGATCCGCGCCCCGATGCGCAGATCTTCGATTTTCTTGCGCGACAACTTGCCGTAGCCCATGAACTTGGCGACGCGGTAATACACGTCGCCATTGCCCGGGGCGTAGGCGTACCCCTTGTCGATCAGGGTCTGGATCATGGTCAGCATGCCGGGGATATGATCCGTGGCGCGCGGCTCCATGTCCGGCTTGAGAATGTTGAGGCGCGCCTCGTCCTCGTGCATCGCGGTGATCATGCGCTCGGTCAGCGCGTCGAACGATTCGCCGTTTTCGTTGGCCCGATTGATGATCTTGTCGTCGATATCGGTGATGTTGCGCACATACGTCAGGTCATACCCGCTGAAACGCAACCAGCGAGTGACCAGATCGAAGGCCACCATGCTGCGGCCATGGCCCAGGTGGCAGTAGTCATACACGGTCATCCCGCAGACATACATGCGCACCTTGTTGCCATCCAGGGGCTTGAAGACTTCTTTGCTCTTGGTGAGCGTGTTGTAGATCGTTAGCACAACGGCGTCCTTAAAGAATCACTGGCCCCACGAATCACGCAAGGTCACGGTACGGTTGAAGACCGGAGCACCGGGTTTCGAGTCCTTGATATCCGCACAGAAGTAACCTTCGCGCTCGAACTGGAAACGGTCTTCCGGCTGTGCATTGCCCAGCGAGGGTTCAGCACGACAACCCGTGAGAACTTGCAGTGAGTCAGGGTTGATGTTGTCCAGGAAACTGGCGCTGTCTTCGGCTTTCTCGGGGTTGGCCGAACGGAACAGGCGATCGTACAGGCGCACTTCGCACTCGACGCTGGCCGCCGCCGGCACCCAGTGGATCACACCCTTGACCTTGCGCCCTTCGGGGTTCTTGCCCAGGGTTTCAGGATCGTAGGAGCAGCGCAGCTCGACGATATTGCCGTCGGCATCCTTGATGGCTTCGTCGGCACGGATCACGTAGCTGCCGCGCAGGCGCACCTCACCGGTCGGCTCCAGGCGCTTGTAGCCCTTGGGCGGCTCTTCCATGAAGTCGTCGCGATCAATGTAGATCTCACGGGCGAACGGCAATGCGCGCACGCCCATGTCTTCTTTCGGGTGGCGCGGCAGTTCGAGATTCTCGACCTGGCCTTCCGGGTAGTTGGTGATCACGACTTTCAGCGGACGCAGCACGCACATGGCCCGTGGCGCGCTGTGATCGAGGTCGTCGCGGATGCTGAATTCCAGCATGCCGAAGTCCACCACGCCGTCGGAACGGTTGGTGCCGACCATTTCGCAGAAGTTGCGGATGGATTTAGGCGTGTAGCCACGGCGACGGAAGCCCGAGAGCGTCGACATGCGCGGGTCGTCCCAGCCGTTGACGTGCTTCTCGTCCACCAACTGCTTGAGCTTGCGCTTGCTGGTGATGGTGTAGTTCAGGTTCAGGCGGCTGAACTCATACTGACGCGGGTGCGCCGGCACGGGCAGGTTTTCCAGAAACCACTCGTACAACGGACGGTGGCTTTCGAACTCCAGGGTGCAGATCGAGTGGGTAATGCCTTCGATGGCATCCGATTGACCGTGGGTGAAGTCGTAGTTCGGGTAGATGCACCACTTGTCGCCGGTCTGGTGGTGATGAGCGTGGCGGATGCGATACATGATCGGATCGCGCAGGTTCATGTTCGGCGAAGCCATGTCGATCTTGGCCCGCAGCACGCGGGCGCCGTCCGGGAATTCTCCGGCTCGCATGCGCGCGAACCAGTCGAGGTTCTCTTCCACCGAACGCTCGCGGAACGGGCTGTTCTTGCCCGGCTCGGTCAGGCTGCCACGGTATTCCTTGGCCTGCTCGGGGGTCAGGTCGTCGACGTAGGCCTTGCCGGCCTTGATCAGCTCCACCGCCCAGTCGTGCAACTGATCGAAATACTGCGAGGCATAGCGCACTTCACCGGACCATTCGAAGCCCAGCCACTTGACGTCGCTTTCGATGGCGTCGATGTATTCCTGGTCTTCCTTGGCCGGGTTGGTGTCGTCGAAACGCAGGTGCGTGACGCCGCCGAACTCCTGGGCCAGGCCGAAGTTCACGCAGATCGACTTGGCGTGGCCGATGTGCAGGTAGCCGTTGGGCTCAGGCGGGAAACGCGTCACGATCTGAGTGTGCTTGCCCGAGTCCAGGTCGGCCTGAATGATCGGGCGCAGGAAGTTGACCGGGACAGCCGGTCCGGTCTTGACGTTCGAGGTAGGGTCGACAGTGGGCTTGCTCATAGGATCCTTGGGCTTGCGGTTGCGCGGCCGGGGGCGGCCTGATCAATCAAAACGGCTATCATAGCCGATGCGATCAGGCAGCTGACAGTGGCGCGCCGAAAACGGCGGCTATTAATAGTGCCGGGATGAAAAAACCGCCTCGAAATTCCCGCGCCTCACGCTAAACTGCGCAACCTGGTCGTTTTATGCCAGATCGGTTCGGCCCCGCGAGCGGTACCCGCATGCCGAAACCCACGAATTCCTTCAAAGAGTAGCCAAGATGACCCAAGTCAAACTGACCACCAACCACGGCGAAATCGTCCTGGAACTGAACGCCGAGAAAGCCCCGATCACCGTGGCCAACTTCATCGAGTACGTTAACGCCGGCCACTACGAAAACACCGTTTTCCACCGTGTGATCGGCAACTTCATGATCCAGGGCGGCGGTTTCGAGCCTGGCATGAAAGAAAAGAAAGACAAGCGCCCGAGCATCCAGAACGAAGCCGACAACGGCCTGCCGAACGAGAAGTACAGCGTTGCCATGGCCCGTACCATGGAGCCGCATTCGGCCTCCGCGCAGTTCTTCATCAACGTCACCGACAACAGCTTCCTGAACCACAGCGCCAAGACCGTCCAGGGCTGGGGCTACGCGGTATTCGCCAAAGTGGTTTCCGGCACTGAAGTGGTCGACAAGATCAAAGGCGTGGCCACCACCATGAAGGCCGGCCACCAGGACGTACCCGCAGAAGACGTGATCATCGAGAAAGCAGAGATCGTTGAGTGATACTGCTGATTTCAGATTTGCATCTGGAAGAGGAGCGCCCGGACATTACCCGGGCGTTTCTGGATTTCCTCGCCGGACGCGCCCGTTCGGCACAAGCGCTGTACATCCTGGGCGATTTTTTCGAAGTCTGGATCGGCGACGATGCCATGACCCCCTTTCAAGACTCGATCTGCGCAGCCTTGCGCGCATTGAGCGACAGTGGCACGCAGGTTTTCCTGATGCACGGCAATCGTGACTTCCTGCTGGGCAAGGCCTTTTGCAAAGCGGCCGGCGCGACCCTGCTCAAGGACCCGAGCGTGGTGCGGATGAATGACGAGCCGGTGCTGTTGATGCACGGCGACAGCCTGTGCACGCGGGACGAGGCCTATATGCGCCTGCGTCGTTATCTGCGCAACCCCATCACCTTGTTCATCCTCCGGCATCTGCCGCTGCGCACCCGCCACAAGCTGGCGCGCAAATTGCGCAGCGAGAGTCGTGCGCAGACGCGGATGAAAGCCAATGACATTGTCGATGTGACGCCGGATGAGGTGGTGCAGGTCATGCAGCAGCATGGTGTGCAGACCCTGATCCACGGCCACACCCATCGACCGGCCATTCACAAGCTGCAACTCGGCGCGCAGGCGGCAAAACGGATTGTGCTGGGGGATTGGGATCGCCAGGGCTGGGCCTTGCAGGTGGACGAGCAGGGTTTCCAGCTGGCGGCGTTTGATTTCATGCCGCCAGCCTGAACACTGACCTGTAGGAGCGTGGCTTGCCCGCGAATAGGCCCGCAAGGCTCCTACAGGTTTTGTGCCGTGCGTATTATCGTCAATGCCCCGCCGCAGCCGGCCCGGCCTTCGCCGCGAACGGCGGCTTGGCCAGCCACACCAGCAGCATCAAGCCCATGAAGCCCCAACCCAGCAACGTAAAGTAATCCACGGTCGAGAGCATGTACGCCTGGCTGGTGAGCACCTGATCCAACTGGGCATAAGCCCGGGTACCCGCCCCACCGAGATTGCTCAGGGTGTCGCGCGTCGCCGGATCGAAGGGGGTGATGCTTTCACTGAGATAAGCATGGTGCTGGTCCGCCCGGCGAATCCAGATCCAGGTGGTCAGCGATGCGGCAAAGCTGCCCCCCAACGTACGCAGGAAAGTCGCCAGGCCGGCACCGTCGGCAATCTGGCTGGGCGGCAGGTCCGACATCAGGATGCTCAGGGTCGGCATGAAGAACAACGCCACACCGATCCCCATGAACAGTTGCACCATGGCAATATGCCCGAAGTCCACCTCGTTGGTAAAACCGGCGCGCATAAAGCAGCTCAGGCCGATTGCCAGGAACGCCAGGCCGGCGAGTAGGCGCAGATCGACCTTATTGGCGTATTTACCGACGAAAGGCGACATCAGTACCGGCAGGATCCCGATCGGCGCCACCGCGAGGCCGGCCCAGGTCGCGGTGTAGCCCATCTGGGTCTGCAACCACTGCGGCAGGATCAGGTTGATGCCGAAGAACCCGGCGTAGCCGAGGATCAGCACAATGGTCCCGATGCGGAAGTTGCGATAGGCGAACAGCCGCAGATTGACCACCGGATGCTTGTCCGTCATCTCCCAGATCACGAACACCGACAGGGCAATCGCCGAGATGACCGCACCGATCACGATGAAGTTCGACTCGAACCAGTCCAGGTCATTGCCCTTGTCGAGGATCACCTGCAAGGCCCCGACACCAATGATCAAGGTCAGCAAACCGACATAGTCCATCGGCTGGCGACTGATCTCCACCGGCCGGGCCTTGAGTTGCTGGCGAACCACCATCGCGGCGAATACGCCGATGGGCACGTTGATAAAGAAGATCCACGGCCAGCTGTAGCTGTCGGTAATCCAGCCGCCGAGAATCGGCCCGGCAATCGGCGCGACCACCGTGACCATTGCCAATAGCGCCAGGGCCATGCCGCGCTTGGCCGGCGGATAGACCGCAATCAGCAGCGTCTGGGTCATCGGGTACAGCGGCCCGGCGACCAGCCCTTGCAGCACGCGAAAGCCCACCAGTTCAGGCATCGAGGTGGAAATACCGCAGAGGAACGACGCCATGACAAAAAGGATCGTCGCCCAGATAAACAGTTTCACCTCGCCAAAGCGCCGGCTCAGCCAGCCGGTCAGCGGCAAGGCGATAGCGTTGCTCACGGCAAAGGAGGTGATGACCCAGGTGCCCTGCTCCGAACTCACCCCCAGGTTGCCGGAAATGGTCGGCAAGGCCACGTTGGCGATGGTGGTGTCGAGCACCTGCATGAAGGTCGCCAGCGACAGGCCGATGGTGCTGAGCAACAGGCTGGGGGGAGTGAAAGATGCGTTCGAGCTCATCGCGAATCCTTGGAAACGAGGCAGGTGCCGCGACGCTCGGGTCGCGGCTGGATTGGCGACTCAGCGTTGCGCGGTTTTCGTCGCTGTGGCGCTGTTTTCATGGATCAGCCGGGTAATTTCCGCATCGGCATCGGCCAGTTGCTGCCCATACACATCGGTGCTGAACGAAGCCTTCTGCGGCGGCTGCTGGGCCAGCACCGGGCCGCTCTGGTCATGCAGGTTGACCTCGACCTGGGTCGACAGGCCGACCCGCAGCGGGTGCTTGGCCAGCTCTTCGGCGTTGATGTGAATGCGCACCGGCACCCGTTGGACAATCTTGATCCAGTTGCCGGTGGCGTTCTGCGCCGGTAGCAAGGCAAAGGCACTGCCGGTGCCGGCGCCGAGGCTGTCGATGGTGCCGCTGAATTTCACCGAACTGCCATACAGGTCGGCCTCGATGTCCACGGGCTGACCGATGCGCATATCACGCAGCTGGGTTTCCTTGAAGTTGGCGTCGATCCACAGCTGATCCAGGGGAATCACCGCCATCAGCGCGGTACCCGGCTGAACCCGCTGGCCCAATTGCACGGTGCGCTTGGCGACATAGCCGGTGACCGGGGCAATCAGGGTGGTCCGCGCATTGGCCAGATAAGCCTGGCGCAGTTGCGCGGCCGCGGCTTTGACATCCGGGTGATTGGATACCACGGTATCATCCACCAGGGCATTGCTGCTGTTGAGTTGATGCTGGACGTTGTTCAGCGCGCTCTGGGCGGAGGTCAGGTCGTCACGGGCGTGGGACAGCTCTTCCTGGGAAATCGCGCCACCGGCCGCCAGGTTCTTGCGACGGGTAAAGTTTTCCTGGGCCTTCTGCACCGCTGTCTTCTGCTCGGCGACCTGGGCGCGTATGCCGTCGACATTGCTGTACAGACCGCGGACCTGGCGCACGGCCTTGGCCAGGTTGGCCTCGGCGCTTTGCAGACCGATCTTGGCGTCACTCGGATCGAAGTTCACCAGCACCTGCCCGGCATGCACCAGATCGCCGTCATCGGCACCGATGCTGACCACGGTGCCGGTCGCCAACGGGGTGACTTCCACCACGTTGCCGTTGACATAGGCGTCGTCGGTGCTTTCGTTCCAGCGTCCGTAGACTTCATGCCAACCCCAGACACCGAGGCCGCCAAGGATCACCAGCAGGGTGAGACCGGTCAGCATGACCTTGCGCTTGCGGGAATTGCCAGCATCCTGGGTTGTTTCAGTAGTGTTCGTTGCAATGGCCATGGCAAGTACCTTGAATTAATAAGTCTGAGCCGAGGGGCGGGTGGCGTTCGAGGCGATGTTGTCAGCCTGGAAACCACCACCCAGGGCCTGCATCAGTTCAATGGAGAGGTCGATCTGCTGGGCATTCAGGTCCGCCAACTGACGCTGGGCCTGCAACAGGGTCTGCTCGATGGTGAGTACGTCCAGGTAGTTGCCGATGCCCGCGCCGTAGCGCTGCAACACCGTGTTATAGGAGTCCTGGGCGATATCCGCCGCATGTTGCTGGGCCACGATCTGCTGGCCGAGGGCGCGCAGTTGCTGGAGGGTGTCGCTGACATCACCCAGGGCCTGGACCAGGCTCTTGTTGTATTGCGCCACCGCCAGGTCGTAGTCGGCGTCCTTGGCGTCGAGGCCGGCGCGCAGGCGACCGCCATCGAAGATCGGCAACGAGACGGTCGGCGCGATGCTGAAGAAGCGACTGGGGGAACCGAACATCGCATCTCCCAGCAACGACTCGCCACCGGCGGCGGCACTCAGGTTGAGGTTGGGATAGAAACGCGTCTTGCCGGCAGCGATATCCTTGCTCGCGGCCTCGACACGCCAGCGCGCGGCCACCAGGTCCGGACGCCGCCCCAGCAGTTCCGCCGGCAGCACCGAAGGCAAGGCCACGGCGCTCGGCTGGAGGATTTTCGGCCGGGCGATCTCATTGCCGCGATCCGGGCCCTTGCCCAGCAACACGGCCAGGGCGACCTTGGCGCTTTGCAGCTTTTTCCCGGCGTCGATCACCTGCTCTTCAGCCGTGGCGGCCAGGCTTTCGGTCTGCTGGTACTGGTAGTGGCTGTCGATGCCGGAACTCAGCCGACGCTTGCCCAGGTCCAGCAGCTTGTGGGTGCGCTGCAGGTCATCGTTGGCCAGGTCATAGACGATATGCGCCTGCCCCAGGTTGCTGTAGGCCCGTGCCACGTCGGCGGCCAGGGTCAGTTGCGCGGCCTGGCGGTCGACTTCGGCGGCGCGCGCCTGGCCCAACGCGGCTTCCCAGGCGTCACGCTGGCCGCCCCAGAGATCGAAGCTGTAGTTGAAGGTGACACCCGCCTTGCGCACGGTCTCGTAGAGGCCGCCGCGACCGGTGGGGTCCTGGTCCCGTGGCAGGCGCGAACGGGTGATACCGCCACTGGCATCGAGGGTCGGCGTCCGCGCCGCATCGGCGGCATCGGCCGCTGCGCTGGCCTGATGCGCCCGCGCGCTGGCGACCTGCATATCGGGGCTGTCGCGCAGGGCTTCGCGGATCAGGCCATCGAGTTGCGGATCGCCGAGGCTTTTCCACCAGTCGCTTTTCGGCCAGGCCGCCGGCGACAGGGTCACGCCCTTGAGGGATTGAGCGGCCTTGAGGTCTTTCGCCTCGAGGCTGACGCCTTCGGTGTTCAGGCCGCTGTAGCTGGCGCAACCGGCCAGGACCATCGACACGAACACCAGGCTGAAGCCGGTACGCAGGGTTTTACTGCTCATTTTTTTCACCCACCCGCAGCAGGGTGATCGAGTCCCCGGCCGCCAGCAAAATTTTCTTCAGGATCTCTTCCAGGCTCCGCAGCTCTTGCGGGGTGACAGCCCCTGCCAGTTCGTTCATCGCATCGGCACCGATTTCCGGCAAACGGTCGGCAAGGACCTGCCCCTGCGCCGTGAGCACCAGTTGCACCTGGCGCCGATCACCTTCGGAGCGCCGACGGGCGAGCAGATCTTTCTGCTCCAGGCGATCGAGCATGCGGGTCATCGAACCGCTGTCCAGGGACAGGTGGCGGCACAGCTCGGCCGGAGTATCGACCCCGAACTGGGCCATGATGATCAACACCTTGAACTGCGCGGCGGTGATGCCGTACGGCACCATATGGGCGTCGATGATCCGGTCCTTGAGCAACGCGGCACGGCCCAGGAGCAAGCCGAGATGGCAGTTGTGAAAGTCGTCCGGGGTGAAATGTTTCATTAGGCCACCAAAAGCTGCTTAGGCAGAGAGTTGGTGAGATATTACTGCTTAGGCAGCTAATATCAAAGCATTAGTTAGCAAGCTTTTTATTTAGTCGATGAAAGGCGACCCGCCGGATAGATAACTCTAGACACACCTTTGAATTCGATGTTTGATAGCGATACGGCTAGGCTTCCCTGACATACCTGACAAGGAGTCACAGGTGAAAAGCAGGGATTTGATCGCCGAACTGGAGGCCGCTGGCTGGATACTGAAACGAATCAGGGGCAGTCATCATGTGTTTGTCCACCCCAGCAGCCCCCACTCGATCCCCGTGCCACATCCGAAGAAGGATCTGCCGCTCGGGACCATCAGAAGCATCAGAAAACGGGCGGGCTTGCTATGAACCCGTTCAATCAGGAGACCATCATGCAATATCCCATCGCGATTGAATGGGGTGATGAACACACCGCCATCGGCATCCAGATTCCGGATATTCCGGGGGCCGTGACCGCCGGCGATACGTTCGAAGAGGCTTATAACGCCGCCCTGGAAATCGCCCACATCATGCTCGAGGAGATCGTTTCGAACGGTCAGCCCGTGCCGACACCCTCGCCCTCCTTCACCCATCGGAAAAATCCCGAGTTCGCGGACATGGGCTGGGGCATGCTGGAAATCGATATCTCGCCCTACCTGGGCAAGACCGAGAAGGTCAACGTGACCCTTCCCGGCTTTGTGATCCAGCGTATCGATCGTTACGTGCGCGACCACCGGATCAAGAGCCGCTCATCGTTCCTGGCGGACGCGGCGCTGGAAAAGCTGGTGCGCACTTAAACGCTGGCAACGGCCGGGACACCGCTGTGGAAGCGGAATTCGCTGTCGGGTGACTCGATCAGGTCCTGCTCGACCGCCCGCACCCGCTCGATGACTCGGCCGACGTCCTCGGCGTCGCCGTATTGGTAGGCCAGTTTCAGGTAACCCTGGAAATGCCGGGCCTCGCTCTTGAGCAGGCCGAAGTAGAATTTGCCCAGTTCTTCGTCCAGATGCGGCACCAGGGCCTCGAAGCGCTCGCAACTGCGGGCTTCGATAAAGGCGCCGACCACCAGGGTGTCCACCAGTTTGACCGGTTCGTGGCTACGGACCGCCTTGCGCAACCCCGAGGCATAACGACCGGCGGACAACTGCCGCAACTCGATCTTGCGCCGCTTCATCAGCCGCATGACCTGTTCGTGGTGCACCAACTCTTCCCGGGCCAGACGCGACATCAGGTTGATCAGATCGACATGGGAGTGGTACTTGGCGATCAGGCTCAAGGCGGTGCTGGCCGC
The DNA here is from genome assembly GCF_023242495.1 of Pseudomonas sp. MWU13-2862. Taxonomy (NCBI): domain Bacteria; kingdom Pseudomonadati; phylum Pseudomonadota; class Gammaproteobacteria; order Pseudomonadales; family Pseudomonadaceae; genus Pseudomonas; species Pseudomonas sp. MWU13-2862. The sequence goes on from NZ_JALMEZ010000001.1 coordinate 404,756, forward strand.
CTTGAACTCGCAGTTCTTGTGATCGATCAGCAGCGTTTCCTGATCCGCCAGCGCCGCCTGCACCCAACCTTGCGGGGTCGGGCAACCGAGGAATTCATGGATTTCCGGCAGATTCACAGGAAAACTCCCGTCACAGGAGAGGCTTGGCAAGGGCGCAACGCGGGAATAGTCGACATGGGGCTCACAAAAACCGGGGGGATCAGGCAGAACAAGGTCGCCGATTATACGGCGGCCGGAGCAGATCGCCAGTCGCCCTGCTTGATATGCATCAAGGTCGCAGTCGGCAGACTGCAACTATAGTTGTATCAAGTCGCCTTCAGACTTTCTCGGAGCACCCCGACCATGCAAGCCATCCGCAGCATTCTGGTGATACTCGACCCCGACCACGCCCACAGCCTGGCCCTCAACCGCGCCAAGCTGATCGCCGGCGTCACGGATGCGCACCTGCACCTGCTGATGTGTGATCCCAAGCACGACCACAGCGCCCTGCTCAGCCTGCTCAAGAGCCAGTTGCATGACGACGGCTACAGCGCCACGGCCGAACAAGCCTGGGACAAGACCATGCACGAGACCATCATCGGCGTGCAACAGGCCGAAGGCTGTGGCCTGGTGATCAAGCAACACCGCCCCGACAGCCCGCTGAAGAAGGCCCTGCTGACCCCTTCCGACTGGAAGCTGCTGCGCTACTGCCCCTGCGCCGTATTGATGGTCAAGACCGAGACGCCCTGGTCAGGAGGCGTCGTTCTGGCGGCCGTGGACGTGGGCAATGCCGATGATGAACACCGGCACCTGCACGCCAGCATCATTGATCACGGCTATGACATCGCCAGCCTGGCCAAGGGCAGCTTGCACGTGATCAGCGCCCACCCCTCGCCCATGCTGTCGGCCGCCGACCCGGTATACCAGCTCAGGGAAACCATCGAAGGCCGTTATCGCGACCAATGCCGGGATTTCCAGGGCCAATTCGATGTGGATGACGAACACCTGCATATCAAGGAAGGCCCCGCCGATGTGCTGATTCCCCATATGGCCCGCACGCTCGGGGCCGCGGTGACGGTGATCGGCACGGTGGCGCGCACCGGGATTTCCGGGGCACTGATCGGCAATACCGCGGAAGTGGTGCTCGATGCCCTGGAAAGCGATGTGCTGGTGCTCAAGCCCCAGGAAATCATCGATCACCTGGTGGAGACGGCGCCACGACCCTGATCAGCCGCCCATGGCCTCCTTGAGGAAACCCGGGGCGATATAGCGCTGGTAATGCGCCTCGGACAGCAGGAAAAATTCCCGATCGATGGCGTCGCGCAGCTCAGGCAGGCCCCAGTCGCGAAACTCCGGCAGCAACACCATGCCATAGGCCTCCAACTGGCTGATCACCCGCGCGCCACGGGCAATCAACTGGTATGCCCAGCAATATTCCGACTGATGGGGCACGAAGCGGATCTTGCGGGCCTCCAGTTGCTGGCGCAGCCTGGACGGATCGAATACCTCGATCTTGGCCACCATGACCTGGACCAGCAATTGTTCCAGGCGCAACCAGACCGCACGCTTTTCTTCCTCGCTGTAGCCGTTCCAATGGATGACTTCGTGGTGGAAGCGCTTGCAGCCCCGGCACACCAGATCACCGTAAACAGTGGAGCAGAGGCCGACGCAGGGGGTCTTGATGGTCTGATTGGACATGGGCAGGGGTCACGCGGAAAAGCAGAACAGGTCCGCATGTTAGCCCTTTGTCTAACAAGGGTCACCCCCGAACCTGTAGGGCCTAACTTACCTTTCTTTGGAATATGCCGTAGAATCGGCCTGCCTTTTTAGGCGCCAATGTCCGTTGGAAGCTGTTTTCAAAGCGTCACGAGCACAGTTCACCCTAGAGAACGGCGTTGGCGCAGGAATTCCCCCCCGGAAGCCCCTGCGCCGACCCTCATCAGCCCCGTTCCGCAGGCGTAAAACTTTGAAAACAGCTTCTGTTGGAAATCGTGGAAACTCTGGCTAAGCGGCTCAAAAAGCCCCGCAGCGCATGAGTGCCGTGCATTTCTGGATGAGCGTCCCGGACACCCATTTGGGACCACTGATGAGGGTAATAACTGTGCTTGAAGCCTACCGCAAACATATCGAAGAGCGTGCAGCCCTGGGTATCGTGCCCCAGCCGCTTAACGCCGAACAAACCGCAGGCCTGGTCGAGCTGCTGAAAAATCCCCCGGCTGGCGAAGAAGCTTTCCTCGTTGACTTGATCACCAACCGCGTTCCGCCTGGCGTGGACGAAGCGGCCTACGTCAAGGCCGGTTTCCTTTCCGCCCTGGCCAAGGGTGAAGTCAAGTCCCCCCTGATCGACAAGAAGCGCGCGGTAGAACTGCTCGGCACCATGCAGGGCGGCTACAACATCGTGACCCTGGTCGATCTGCTGGACGACGCCGAGCTGGCAGCCGTTGCCGCCGCGCAACTCAAGCACACCCTGCTGATGTTCGACGCCTTCCACGACGTCGCGGAAAAAGCCAGGAACGGCAACGCCCACGCCAAGGAAGTGATCCAGTCCTGGGCTGACGGCGAGTGGTTCAAGAACCGCCCGGTGCTGGCCGACAAGATCAGCCTGCGCGTATTCAAGGTCACCGGCGAAACCAACACCGACGACCTGTCGCCGGCTCCGGACGCCTGGTCGCGCCCTGACATCCCGCTGCACGCCCTGGCCATGCTGAAAATGGCCCGTGACGGCATCGTGCCTGACCAGCAAGGCGCCATCGGCCCGATGAAACAGATCGAGCAGATGCGCAACGACGGCTTCCCGATCGCCTACGTCGGTGACGTGGTCGGTACCGGTTCGTCGCGTAAATCGGCCACCAACTCGGTGCTGTGGTTCTTCGGCGACGACGTCCCCTACGTGCCGAACAAGCGCGCAGGTGGCTTCTGCTTCGGCAGCAAGATCGCCCCGATCTTCTACAACACCATGGAAGATGCTGGCGCACTGCCGATCGAGTTCGACGTTACCAACATGAACATGGGCGACGTGATCGACCTGTACCCCCATGCTGGCAAAGTCACCAAGCACAACAGCGATGAAGTCCTGACCACCTTCGAAATGAAGACCCCGGTCCTGCTCGACGAAGTCCGTGCCGGCGGTCGTATTCCGCTGATCATCGGCCGCGGCCTGACCGAGAAGGCGCGCGCTGAACTGGGCCTGCCACCTTCGACCCTGTTCAAGCTGCCGGAAGCTCCCGCTGAAAGCACCAAGGGCTACACCCTGGCGCAGAAAATGGTCGGCAAGGCCTGTGGCGTGACGGGCGTTCGTCCTGGCACCTACTGCGAGCCGAAGATGACCACCGTCGGTTCCCAGGACACCACTGGTCCGATGACCCGCGACGAGCTGAAAGACCTGGCCTGCCTGGGCTTCTCCACCGACCTGGTCATGCAGTCGTTCTGCCACACCGCGGCCTATCCGAAGCCGATCGACGTCACCACGCACCACACCCTGCCGGACTTCATCATGACCCGCGGCGGTGTTTCCCTGCGTCCGGGCGACGGCATCATCCACAGCTGGCTGAACCGCATGCTGCTGCCGGACACCGTCGGCACCGGTGGTGACTCCCACACCCGTTTCCCGATCGGCATCTCGTTCCCGGCCGGCTCCGGCCTGGTGGCTTTCGCCGCCGCCACAGGCGTTATGCCATTGGACATGCCGGAATCGATCCTGGTGCGTTTCAAGGGCAAGCTGCAACCCGGCGTCACCCTGCGTGACCTGGTTCATGCCATCCCTTACTACGCCATCCAGAAAGGCCTGCTGACCGTCGAGAAGAAAGGCAAGAAAAACGCCTTCTCCGGCCGCATCCTGGAAATCGAAGGCCTGGAAACCCTGACCGTCGAACAGGCTTTCGAGCTGTCCGACGCCTCGGCCGAACGCTCCGCCGCCGGTTGCACCATCAAGCTGTCGAAAGAGTCGATCGCCGAGTACCTGAAGTCGAACATCACCCTGCTGCGCTGGATGATCGGCGAAGGCTACGGCGATGCCCGCACCCTGGAGCGTCGTGCTCAGGCGATGGAAGCCTGGGTTGCCAACCCGGAGCTGCTGGAAGCCGACAAGGACGCCGAGTACGCGGAAATCATCGAAATCGACCTGGCCGACGTCAAGGAGCCTGTGCTCTGCGCGCCGAACGACCCGGACGACGCCCGTCTGCTCTCCAGCGTTGCTGGCGAGAAGATCGATGAAGTGTTCATCGGTTCCTGCATGACCAACATCGGCCACTTCCGCGCTGCGGGCAAGTTGCTGGAACAGGTCAAAGGCCAGTTGCCAACCCGTCTGTGGCTGTCGCCGCCGACCAAGATGGACGCTCACCAGCTGACCGAAGAAGGCTACTACGGCATCTACGGCAAAGCTGGCGCACGCATGGAAATGCCGGGCTGCTCGCTGTGCATGGGTAACCAGGCACGGGTAGAACCGAACTCCACCGTGGTCTCGACTTCGACCCGTAACTTCCCGAACCGTCTGGGCGACGGCGCGAACGTCTACCTGGCTTCGGCTGAGCTGGCGTCCGTGGCTTCGATCCTGGGTCGCCTGCCGACCGTCGAGGAATATATGGAGTACGCCGGTAAGATCGACAGCATGGCTGCCGACGTTTACCGCTACCTCAGCTTCGACCAGATCGCCGAGTTCCGTGAAGCCGCGGCGAACGCCAAGATTCCGGTCGTTCAAGCCTAAGCTGTACGCGCAATAGAAAAAGCCCCGACTAGTCGGGGCTTTTTTATGCCTGTCGGTTTTATACCTGCCGTTACTGACGCACCAGGCGCTGGTTCTGGAACGCAGCCGCTTCGGTACTGCGATACGGATTGATATCCAACCCGCCCCGTCGCACGTAACGCGCATACACCGTCAATTTTTCCGGTTTCAACAGGCGTTGCAGGTCGAGGAAGATCCGCTCCACACACTGCTCGTGGAAGTCCGAGTGCTGACGGAAACTCACCAGATACGCCAGCAGGCTCGCGTGATCCAGCGCCGCGCCGCGATACTCCACCACCACACTGCCCCAGTCCGGCTGGCTGGTCACCGGGCAATTGGACTTGAGCAAATGGCTGTGCACGCTCTCCTCGACAATCCGCGACGCATCGCAACGCAACAGTTCCGGACGCGGATGGGCGTAGTCACTGACACTGATCTCCAGGTCGTCGATGCACACACCCGGCAAAGCGACCACACCCTCGGCCTGCACCTCGCTCAAATGGCGGACCCGCACCCCCACCGGCTTGCCGGCAGCGGCCGACAGATCGGCACGCAGTACCGCTTCCAGACTGGCGGTATCAACGAACGGCGTCTGGTTCAGGGAGTTGAGGTACAGCTTGAAGGACTTGGATTCGATGATATTCGGCGAATCCGCCGGGATGCTGAACTCACCGATCGCCACCACCGGCTTGCCGGACGGCAACAACCAGGACAACTCGAAGCAGTTCCAGAAGTCCACGCCGACATACGGCAGGGTCTCGGCGCTCAGGCCCAGCTCGGCCCATTTGGCCGCCCGTGGAATCGGAAACAGCAAAGACGGGGTGTAGGTGGCGATGTACTCACTGGACTTGCCCAGTGGCGAATGTTCGGCGGCGGGATGCATGACAAAAACCTGACTGAATAAACCCCGCCAGTCTATCGCAATTCACCCGCATGCACGAAAACCCCGGGCCTGGCCGGGCCACTTCAAGGCGCAACCTTCACCGTCCCGACCATCCCCGCCTGGTAATGCCCGGGAATATTGCAGGCAAACTGCAGGTTCTTGGCCTGGCTGAAGGTCCAGGTCAGTTCGGCGGTCTTGCCCGGCTCCACCAGCACACTGTTGGGGTCGTCATGCTTCATCCCGTGCCCCATGGCCCCGTGATCCATGCCCGTCATATTCATGCCGGTGGCGGTCAACTGGCCGCCCTGCTGCATCTTGAGCATCTCCTGCTGGTGCTCGGCATGGGCCGCCGCATGGCCCAGGTTGAATTCATGCAGCAGATGACCTTTATTGATCAGCACGAAACGCACGGTTTCACCCGCCTTCACATCCAGTTCCTTGGCACTGAAGGCAATGTCGGTCATGGTCAATTCAACCGTACGGGTGGCCTTGCTCGGCGGCGCCGGCTGGCCGAAGTCGTAGCTCTCCGCGGGCGAGGCCAGGGCAGGCAGACTCAGGGCCAGCAAACCGGCCAGCAGCAAGCTGTTACGCAAAAACATAATCACACTCCAAGGGGATGGGCTCCAGGCTGTGTGAAACTGTAAGGCCCGCTCGCTGGCATTGAGCTGACCTTCAGATTACAACTTTGTCAGCTTGCCCCCCGGCCAGCGAGTGCGCGGTATAACGTTCCTGTGTCATTAGCCATGAGTCATCCATGAAACTGCTGATCGTCGAAGACCAACCGAAAACCGGCCATTACTTGCGCCAGGGCCTGAACGAGGCCGGCTTCAACACCGAACTGGTGGCCGACGGCACCACCGGCCAGCATTTGGCGCTGACCGGCGACTACGCGCTGCTGATACTCGATGTCATGCTGCCCGGTCGCGATGGCTGGCAAATCCTCCAGGCCGTGCGCAGCGCCGGCCTGGATATTCCGGTGCTGTTCCTGACCGCCCGCGATGCCGTCGAGGACCGCGTCCACGGCCTGGAGCTGGGTGCCGACGACTACCTGGTCAAGCCGTTCGCCTTTTCCGAACTGCTGGCCCGGGTCCGCAGCCTGCTACGCCGGGGCAGCGCGGCCACCCAGGAAACCCACCTGCAACTGGCCGACCTGCGCCTGGACCTGATTCGTCGTCGGGTTGAACGGGCCGGACAGCGCATCGACCTGACCGCCAAGGAGTTCGCCCTGCTGGAACTGCTGCTGCGGCGCCAGGGCGAGGTCCTGCCCAAATCCCTGATCGCGTCCCAGGTCTGGGACATGAATTTCGACAGCGACACCAATGTCATCGAAGTGGCGATCCGCCGTCTGCGCCTGAAGGTCGACGACGCCCATCCGCACAAGCTGATCCATACCGTGCGCGGCATGGGTTATGTCCTTGAAGAGCGCAACGCCTGATGCGCCGCCTGTCCCTGGGCAGTCGCCTGGCCCTGTTGTTCGCCGCTTGCACCGCCGTGGTTTCGCTGAGCGCGGGCGTACTGTTCAACCGTGCCAGCGAGTCGCACTTCATCGAACTCGACCAGCAACTGCTCGACGCGCGCCTGGCGGCCTTGCGTGGCAGCCTGGCGGGCGTCGGGAACCGCGACGACTTTCAGCAGCGCCGCGAACGGCTGCCGGCCGAACTCAACCTGAGTCCGGACCTGGCCTTGCGGGTCAGCGGCGCCGATGGCCAGCGCTGGTTCAATGCAGCGAATGCCCTGCCCGGCGACCTGCCGACGCAAGCCGGGCTCACCAGCCTGCGAATCGAGGGCACCGCCTATCGGGTCTTCAATGCCCCGCTGGACCCGAGCAAGGCCGACTCACCGCAACTGACCCTGATCCTCGATATCACCCATCACCAGCATTTCCTGCAACGCATGCAGCACCTGATCTGGCTGACGGTCAGCCTTTCGGCCCTGGCCACCGCCCTGCTCGGCGCCTGGGCAGCGCGCAGTGGCTTGCGCCCCTTGCGGCGCATGAGTGAAGTGGCCGCCGGGGTTTCGGCCAGCTCGCTGACCCAGCGCCTGCCCGAGGAACAGATGCCGCCGGAACTGGCGGAGCTGGCGCAGTCGTTCAATGCCATGCTCGCGCGCCTGGATGACTCGTTCCAGCGACTCTCGGCGTTCTCCGCCGATATCGCCCACGAACTGCGTACACCACTGTCGAACCTGCTGACCCACACCCAGGTCACCCTGACCCGGCCCCGGACGCTGGAGGACTACCGCGAAACCCTGCATAGCAACCTCGAGGAGCTGCAATGGATGGCGCAGCTGGTCAACGACATGCTCTACCTGGCCAAGGCCGACCACGGGCTGCTGACGCCCCGGCGTGAGGCGCTGGAGCTGGCCGATGAGGTGGATGCCCTGCTGGAGTTCTTTACCCCACTGGCGGAAGAGAATCGAGTGCGACTCAAGCGTGAAGGCCAGGCGAGTCTGGCGGGCGATCGCGGCATGCTGCGTCGGGCGTTGTCCAATCTGCTGGACAATGCCTTGCGCTTCACACCTGAGGGCGGCGAGATCGCGGTGAGGCTGGAGAATGTGCCGCAGGGCCTGCGGGTCAGCGTCGAGAATACGGGGGAAGGTATTGCCCCGGGATTGTTGCCGCAGCTGTTCGACCGTTTTTATCGGGCCGACCCGGCACGCCGTGAAGGCAGCAGTGAGCATGCGGGGTTGGGACTGGCGATTACCCAGTCGATCGTTAGGGCCCATGGTGGGCAGATTCGTTGTGAATCGGAGAGGGGCTGGACGCGGTTTGTGATCGAGTTGCCGTGCCAGGCTTGAGGGCCTCTTCGCGGGCAAGCCCTGCTCCTACAGTTTTCCGTCGTTCACAGAACTTGTGTACGCCACCGTACTGTAGGAGCAGGGCTTGCCCGCGAAAAGGCCATCACCGACTACGAATATCTCAGGGCGTGAGCAGGCTCGATCTTCGCCGCCCGATACGCCGGGTACAAAGTCGCTAGGAAGCTGAGAACAAACCCGGCCGAACAGATCAACACCACATCCCCCGCCTGCAACTGCGACGGCAGGTTACTGACGAAATACACGTCGGAACTGAAGATATGCTGCCCGCTGACCCGCTCGATCCAACCCACCATCTCACTGACATTCAGCGCTGCAATCACCCCCAGCACACCGCCGATCAAGGTCCCGACAATCCCGATCACCGTGCCCTGGACCATGAAGATCGCCATGATCTGCCGTGGCGTGGCGCCGATGGTGCGCAGGATCGCGATATCCGCGCCCTTGTCGTTCACCACCATGATCAGGGTCGCGATGATATTGAATGCCGCCACCGCGACGATCATCAGCAACAACAGGCCGATCATGGTCTTTTCCATCTTCATGGCACTGAACAGGCTGCCTTGGGTATGGGTCCAGTCATCGGCCTTGAAATCGCTGCCCAGGCCCGTGGCGATGTCCGTGGACACCTGCGGCGCCGCATACAGGTCCTTCACCGCCAGCCGCACGCTCTGCACCTGGTTCGGCTGCCAGTGCTGGATATCCGCCGCGTCGCTCATATGGATCAGCGCCATGGAGCCATCCAGCTCCGCACCGACCTTGAACACCCCGACCACGTTCAGCCGTTGCAGGCGCGGGGTAATACCGCCGGGCTCGGTGCTGGGTTCCGGGACAATCAGGGTCAGCTTGTCGCCGACATTGACCCGGAAGCGCCGCGCGGTGATCTCACCGATCACCACCCCGAACTCACCCGGTTTCAGATCTTCCAGGCGCCCCTGGACAATATGCTGGGCCACAATCGACACCTTGCCTTCCTGGGCCGGGTCGACACCACTGATCTGGATCGGCTGCATCGACCCCTTGTAGGAGAGCATGCCGTCCATTTCGGTAAAGGGCACCGCCGCCGTCACTTCAGGATTCTTCAGCGCCGCGTCAGCCACCGGCTGCCAGTCGTCGATAGGCTTGACGCCAACGATGGTGGCGTGGGGCACCATACCGAGAATCCGCGAGCTCATTTCCTTCTGGAAACCGTTCATCACCGACAACACCACGATCATCGCCAGCACGCCCAGGGCGAGGCCGATCATCGAGGTCATCGAGATAAACGAGACAAAACGGTTGCGGCGCTTGGCGCGGGTATAGCGCGTGCCGATGAAAATCGATAACGGTCTGAACATTCGCTGGCCACCGTAGAAAAATAATCGACCCGGCACCCGCGTCATTCAACGGGTGCAGGTCCTGGCGAATCAGATAGCGACGAGTTTGCCGTCTTCCAGGTGCAACACGCGATCCATCTGCCGGGCCAGGTTCATGTCGTGGGTCACCACCAGGAACGCCGTGCGCATCGAGGTGCTGAGTTCCAGCATCAAGTCCTGGATGCCCTGGGCAGTATGGTGGTCGAGGTTACCGGTGGGCTCGTCGAGCATCACCAACCCCGGTTTGTTCACCAGGGCCCGGGCAATCGCCACACGCTGGCGCTCACCACCGGACAGCTCCGACGGCTTGTGCTCCAGGCGATGGCCGAGGCCGACCCGCTCCAGCAAGGCCGTGGCGCGCTGACGGGCCTCGGGAATCGCGGTGCGCCCGATCAGCAGCGGCATGCAGACGTTCTCCAGCGCGGTGAACTCGGGCAACAGGTGGTGGAACTGGTAGACGAACCCCAGCGAGCGGTTGCGCAACAGGCCACGGGCTTTCTCACCCAGGGCGGAAAGCTCCTCGCCAGCCAGCCAGACGCTGCCCTGGGACGGTGTATCAAGACCGCCAAGCAGGTTGAGCAAGGTACTTTTGCCCGAACCCGAGCTGCCGACGATCGCCACCCGCTCACCGGCGTGCAGCTCCAGCTGCAGGCCCGACAGGACCACCACCGACTCCGGGCCTTCCTCGTAGGACTTGCCCAGGTCGCGGCAACTCAGCACTGCTTTTTCACTCATGCCCAACTCACTCATAACGTAGCGCCTCCGCAGGCTGGGTGCGCGCCGCACGCCAGGCTGGATACAGGGTGGCGAGAAAACTCAGGACCAGTGCCGCGCCGCAGACCATCAACACATCCTCGGCCATCAACTGGGACGGCAGGTAGTCGATGAAGTACACGTCGGCATTGAGAAACTTGTGCCCGATCAGGCGCTCCAGGGCGGCAATCGCGGCGCTGACGTTCAGCGCGGCGAGGATCCCGACCACCGCGCCGATCAGCGTACCGATCACCCCGATCACGGTGCCCTGGACCATGAAGATCGCCATGATCTGTCCCGGCGTGGAGCCCAGGGTGCGCAGGATGGCGATATCGCCCTTCTTGTCGTTCACCACCATCACCAGGGTCGAGATGATGTTGAACGCCGCCACCGCCACGATCAGCAGCAACAGCAGGCCGATCATGGCCTTTTCCATCTTGATCGCCTGGTACAGGTTGCCGTGGGTACGGGTCCAGTCACGGGCGTAGTAATGACCATCGCCCAACTGCTGGGCGATCTCCCAGGCCGTGCGCGGGGCCTGGAACAGGTCGTCGAACTTCAGCCGCAGGCCCTGGACCTGGTCCGGCTTCCAGCGATGCAGGCGCGCCAGGTCCTCGAGGTTGGTCACGCCCAGGTAACCGTCCAGCTCACCGGCACCGACATGGAAGATGCCGACCACGGTGAAGCGTTTCATCCGTGGAAACATCCCCGCCGGGGTCACCGTGACTTCCGGGGCGACGAAGGTCAGCTTGTCGCCGAGTCCGACGCCCAGCTTGGTCGCGGCCTTGTCGCCGATGACGATGCCGAAGCTGCCGGGGGTCAGCGCATCGAGTTGGCCCTGCTGCATGAACTGGTCAATGATCGAGACCTTGCGCTCCTGCGCCGGATCGATGGCATTGAGGATCACCTTCTGCACCTGGCCGTTGTTGGTCAACAAGCCCTGCATCTGGGTAAACGGCGCGACGGCCTCTACCTTCGGGTTCTTGAGGATCTTGTCGGCGAGTGCCGGCCAGTTGCTGATCGGCTCATCGGACTCGATGGTCGCGTGGGGCACCATGCCCAGCACGCGGGTGCGCATCTCATGATCGAAGCCGTTCATCACCGAGAGCACTACGATCATCACGACCACGCCAAGCGCGAGTCCGATCATCGAAGTCAGGGAAATGAAAGACACAAAATGATTGCGACGCTTTGCACGGGTATAACGCGTGCCGATAAATACGAAGAGTGGTCTGAACATGTCGGGGCTTGTTCGGAGGAAAAGAAGACGTCCTTGTGGCGAGGTAGGGTCAGCAGCTTTACACTCAGACCATCACCTCTGCCCTGGGTTCGCCATGTCGACATTAGATGAAGAAGATCGCCGCGAATACTACCGTATCGAGGACACGATCGCACTGGAAATCAGCCCCTTGTCCGCCCCCGAAGCGGCGAACAAGGAAGTGTTACAAGATGCTTCTCCGCTCTTCAACCTGCTGAGCGAACTGCACCTGAGCGAATTCGAGTCCCAGCACCTGCTGCGCCAGGTCAGCGAGCGTGACCGAAGCCTGACGGCCTTCCTCAAGGCCCAGAACAAGCGCATCGACCTGCTGAGCCAGGTGATGGCCTATTCGGTGCTAGGCGAGTTCGGCGAACCGCAACGGGTGACGCTTTCCGAAGGCGGCCTGGAGTTCGAACACCATATCGCTTATCCCGTCGGCAGCCACCTGGCGATCAAGATGGTGCTGATGCCCCAGGCGCTCGGGCTGTTGCTGCGGGCCAAGGTAACCCATTGCGCGCCCCGCCACTTCGGCACCTTCGACATCGGCACCGAGTTCGAAGCCTTGACCGATGCCCAGCGCCAGTTGCTGGCGCGGCATATCCTGCAGAAACAGGCGCAGGAGCGACGCCTGGCCCGGGAGCAGAGCGACCCCGAGGCCACCTGATCCCTGCGGCTGCAGCCAGCCTGCCGTCTTAACCTTGTAACCGTATTTTTTCTCCCTGAAGGAGCAGTCGTGACTCTGATTTATGGCCATCGTGGCGCCAAAGGTGAAGCACCGGAAAACACCCTGACCAGTTTCCAGGAATGCCTCAAGCACGGCGTACGCCGTTGCGAGCTGGACCTGCACCTGTCCATGGACGGTGAACTGATGGTCATCCATGACCCGACCCTCAAGCGCACCACCGACCGCCGCGGCAAGGTGGTCGAACACTCCGCCGCCGAGCTGGTGACCTATGACGCGCGCCAGGGCGGTCCGGGCTGGATCAAGCCCTGCCCGATTCCACGCCTGGAAGAACTGTTCGAACAGTGCGATTTCGAGCACTGGCAACTGGAAGTCAAGAGCGCCTCGCGCACCCGGGCGGCGACCACCGTGCTGGCGATCCGCGAAATGGCCCAGCGTTTCGGCCTGCTGGACAAGGTCACCGTCACTTCCAGCTCCCGGGAAGTGCTCAAGGCCGCCCTGGAACTGACCCCGGACCTGTCACGCGGACTGGTAGCCGAATATGCCTGGCTCGACCCGTTGAAGGTCGCCCAGAGTTATGGCTGCGAGATTCTGGCGTTGAACTGGACACTCTGCACCCCGGAACGCCTGATCAAGGCCCAGCGTCAGGGTCTGCATGTGTCGGTGTGGACGGTCAACGAACCCGCACTGATGCGCAGGCTCGCTGACTTCGGCGTCGATAGCCTGATTACAGACTTTCCCGGTTTGGCCACGGCCACACTTGGCAAAGGCTGAAATCGGTCTCCCCGACCGGCTCAGGCCACCGGCCGGAGCCGCTCAAAAAAGCCGGTTGAGGCCATCGTACGCCGCTACCCGATAGGCTTCGGCCATGGTCGGGTAGTTGAAGGTGGTGTTGACGAAGTACTTCAGGGTGTTGTTCTCGCCCGGCTGGTTCATGATCGCCTGACCGATGTGCACGATCTCCGACGCCTGGTAACCGAAACAGTGCACACCCAGGACTTCCAGGGTTTCACGGTGGAACAGGATCTTCAACATGCCTTGCGGCTCGCCGGCGATCTGCGCCCGGGCCATGCTCTTGAAGAACGCCTTGCCCACTTCGTAAGGCACCTTGGCCTTGGTCAGTTCATGCTCGTTCTTGCCGATCGAGCTGATCTCCGGGATGGTGTAGATCCCGGTCGGCACGTCGTTGACATAACGCCAGCTGCCGTTGTCGACAATGCTGCCCGCCGCCGAACGCCCCTGGTCGTGGGCGGCACTGGCCAGGCTCGGCCAGCCGATCACATCACCGGCGCCGTAGATGTTCGGCACGCAGGTGCGATAGTTCTCGTCGACCTCGATCTGGCCACGACTGTTGACCTTGACCCCGATGTTCTCCATGCCCAGCTTGTCGGTGTTGCCGGTCCGGCCGTTGCACCAGAGCAAGGCGTCGGCCTTGATCTTCTTGCCCGACTTCAGGTGCAGGATCACCCCGTTGTCCAGGCCTTCGACCCGGTCGTACTCTTCGTTGTGACGCACGGTGATGTTGTTGTTGCTGAAGTGGTAGCTCAGGGCCTGGGAAATTTCCGAATCCAGGAAGCTGAGCAACTGGTCGCGGTTGTCCACCAGTTCCACCAGCACGCCGAGACCACTGAAGATCGAGGCGTATTCACAGCCGATCACCCCGGCACCGTAGATGATCAGCTTGCGCGGCGTGTGGCCGAGGCTGAGGATGGTGTCGCTATCGTAGATACGCGGGTGGTGGAAATCGATATCGGCCGGGCGATATGGACGCGAACCGGTGGCGATGATGATGTGCTTGGCCACCAGCTTCTCGACCACCCCGTTGGAGCAGACCACTTCGATGGTCTGCTCGTCGGCGAAGCTGCCGGTGCCGAAGAACAGGTCAACCCGGTTGCGGGCGTAGAAGCCGGTGCGCGAAGCGACCTGCTTGGAAATGACCTTCTCGGCGCTTTTCAGCACGTCCGGGAAGGAAAACCAGCGCGGTTCACCAATGGCCCGGAACATCGGGTTGGTGTTGAACTGCATGATCTGCCGGACCGAGTGACGCAAGGCCTTGGACGGGATGGTCCCCAGGTGGGTGCAGTTACCGCCGACCTGGCGACGGCTGTCGACCATCGCCACCTTGCGCCCCGCTTTCGCGGCGTTCATTGCCGCGCCTTCACCAGCAGGGCCGGAACCCAGTACCACTACGTCGTAGTTGTAGACAGCCATGCGTACTCCTCAGAACAGGCCGAGGCACCCCTCTGGCACCTGCGGCTAAATCATGTCGCGGCCAGCGACATGAAGGATCAAATCTCGGTGTGCAGTCTATAGAAGCTTCAACGCCGCGCACATTAACCCTTGGTCGCGTCGTAGGCCAGCTTTGCCTGCACTACATGTTATGCCCGTCACCCTTGGCCAGGCGCTCGAACGCCTGATTTGTCCGTGTGACGAAACCTGTATCGGCACGCATCACAAAAAATGCGGCAATCATGTGTTTTTCCGCGTAATCCCAGCCACGCTCGGGCCCCAGTATCAACAACAGCGTCGAAAAACCGTCGGCCATCAACGTCGACGGGTGAATCACCGTGACCGATGCCAGGTTGTGGGTAATCGGCGCGCCGGTCAGGGCATCGAAGGTGTGGGAATAACGCTTGCCGTCCTGTTCGAAATAATTACGGTAATCGCCCGACGTGGAAACGCCATAACCGTCGAGGGCGATGATCCGCTGCGCCACCTGCTCGTCATCCCGTGGCACCTCCAGGGCGATCCGCCAGGGACTGCCATCGGGCTTTTTGCCGACGGCCTTCAACTCGCCAGTGGCTTCGGCGAGAAAACTGTCCAAACCAAGTGCCTGCAAGCGCGCGACGATACGGTCCACCGTATAACCCGCCGCGATGCTGTTGAAGTCCACCTCCACGGCGGCGTCCTTGCACAGCTGGTCGCCGTCAATCCGCAGGTACCGGTGGCCGACACGCTGACGCACCTCGGCCAACCGTGCCGCGTCCGGCACCTTTTCCTCGCGCCCCTGCGGACCGAAGCCCCAGAGGTTCATCAAAGGCTCGACCGTCAGGTCGTAGGCACCGTCGCTGTCCAGCGACAACTGTTCGCCGACGCGGACCAGTTCCAGAATAGAAGAGGGCATGACCTGGCAACTGTGGGCCGGTAGCTCGTTGAAGCGCTCGATATCCGAGTCGCCACGATAGGTCGACATCTGCCGGTCGACCTCGGCCAGGATCGCCTCGACCGCGGGCTTGACCTCGGCGACCGCCGGGCCACCGGCATGCCGGACGTACTGGATCGAATAGGTGCTGCCCATGGTCGGGCCACCAAACTGCTCCAGCGAATCTGCGTTACCGCAACCGCCGAGCAGGACAAAAACACCGCTCAGCACCAGGGCGGGTAACAAAGGCATGGCAGGCTGTGGATTTGACATAGTCTGTAGAAAGGCCCTTTTCGAGGTTGACCATTATGCGTCAGATAGCCGCCTGCCTATTACTGATCTTCAGCTCGCTGACCTGGGCCGGCCCCACCGAACGCCTGAAGGAAGCGCATTTCCCCAGCCAATGGCACAACGGTAGCGAAACCCTCGAACTCAAGGGGCAAAGCGTCCTCACCTACCTCTGGGCCGACGTCTATGCCGCCGCGCTGTATAGCCCCTCCGGCATCAGCGCCCGCCAGGCCGTCACCGAACTGCGCGACCTGCGCCTGGAACTCTATTACTTTCGCGACATCGACCGAAGCGATGTCATCAAGGCCGCCACCGCCACCCTGCAACGCCAGCAAACAGTGGCTACCCTGGCCCGCCTGCAAGGCGAACTGGACAGCCTGCACCAGAGTTTCAAGGACATTCAGCGCGGTGATCGCTATGCACTCGACTACCGGGTCGGACAAGGGCTGAACCTGGAGCGCAACGGCCAGGTGATCTTCAGCAGTCGCGATCCGGAACTGGCCAGGGTGTACTTCGGTATCTGGCTGGCCCCGCAAGGCCTGTCGGATCCGTTACGGGAAACACTGTTGGCACAAAACCACGGCTGAAGCCGTCTAGATCAAGGGTTGTGCCACTTAGCCAGTAGCCTAGGTTTTTTGTTGCCTGATGACTCTAATACACATATCGTTACATAACTGTACTGCCAGCGTGCGTATGCCTGAAAGGTTCAGTAAGGACGAGCAAAGACGATGGATTGCTTATAAGACAGACAAAGAGAGTAAATAACATGGCCTCGAATACGGGCAAGGGCAAGGCGATTTTTCGCGTTGTCAGCGGCAATTTCCTTGAGATGTTCGACTTCATGGTTTACGGCTTTTATGCCACGGCCATCGCTAAAACCTTCTTTCCTGCCGACAGCGCATTTGCATCCCTGATGCTCTCGCTCGCCACCTTTGGTGCCGGCTTCCTGATGCGCCCGCTGGGTGCAATTTTCCTCGGAGCCTACATTGACCGCCATGGCCGTCGCCAAGGCCTGATCATCACCCTGGCGCTGATGGCGGCGGGCACGGTGCTGATTGCCTGCGTACCCGGCTATGCGACCCTGGGCGTTGCGGCACCGCTGCTGGTCCTGCTCGGTCGCTTGCTGCAGGGCTTCTCCGCCGGCGTGGAACTGGGCGGCGTCTCGGTCTACCTGGCCGAGATCTCGACCCCGGGCCGCAAGGGCTTTTTCGTCAGTTGGCAGTCCGCCAGCCAACAGGCCGCGGTGGTTTTCGCCGGCTTGCTGGGTGTGGGCCTCAACCACTGGCTGAGCCCAGAACAAATGGGTGACTGGGGCTGGCGCGTGCCGTTCCTGGTGGGCTGCATGATCGTTCCGGCAATCTTCCTCATCCGTCGCTCGCTGGAAGAAACACCTGAGTTCCAGGCACGCAAACATCGTCCGAGCCTGTCGGAAGTGATGCGTTCAATCGGTCAGAATTTCGGCCTGGTGCTGGCGGGCACGGCACTGGTGATCATGACCACCGTGTCCTTCTACCTGATCACCGCCTACACCCCGACTTTCGGCAAGTCAGAGCTGCACCTGTCGGACTTCGATGCCCTGCTGGTGACCGTCTGCGTCGGCCTGTCGAATTTCTTCTGGCTGCCGGTGATGGGTGCGCTGTCCGACAAGATCGGGCGCAAACCGTTGCTGCTGGCGGCGACCATCCTGGCGATCCTCACCGCGTATCCAGTGCTGTCCTGGCTGGTGTCGGCGCCAAGCTTCAGTCACCTGCTGATCGCCTTGCTGTGGCTGTCGTTCCTCTACGGCTCCTACAACGGTGCCATGGTGGTGGCCCTGACCGAGATCATGCCGGTCGAAGTGCGGACCACCGGTTTCTCCCTGGCCTACAGCCTGGCGACGGCGACCTTCGGCGGCTTTACCCCGGCGGTCTGTACCTATCTGATCCACGTGCTGGACAACAAGGCGGCACCGGGCATCTGGCTCAGTGCCGCGGCAATACTGGGGTTGATTGCGACCCTGGTACTGTTCCGTGGCAACAAGCATGAACTGCGCACGGCGCAGATGGCTGTGTCCAGCCGCGGCTGAGCAGACGCCCTCACCCGCCAGCAAACGCCCGCAATGCCGGCGCTTGCTGGTCACCTCGCGCGCAGCACGGACGTTGCGCGGCGGTTTGCCAAGGGCTCCCCGCCCATCACGGCCCCGGCCTTGACCGTTCGGCCACACGCGACTCACCGGCAACCTTCAACGACTGGCTCCACCCCCCTCCCAGGGCCTTGTACAGGTTCACCTGATTGATCTCCCGGGCCAGCTCCAGCTGCGACCATTTCTGCTGCGCCTCGAACAGCGAGCGATGGGCATCCATCGTCGAGAAGTAGCTGTCCATCCCCGCCTCGAAACGCAATCGCGACTGTCGATAGGCCTCCTGGTAGTCCTCCACCAGGCGCTTCTGCGCCGCCACCTGGGTGAGCATCTCCTGGCGGGCATTGAGCGCATCGGCCGCTTCGCGAAAGGCATTCTGCACCGTCGCCTCATAGGCCGCGGCCCGGCCATCGAATCGTGCATGCGCGCCATCCACCTGAGCCCGTCGGGCACCGCCATCGATCAGGGTCAGGGAGCCGCTCAGGGCGGTCGACCAGAACTGCGCCGGGGCGCTGAGCAAGCGGGAAAAGTCGCCGCTCAGGCTACCCAGCGCCGACGTCAGGGAAAAGGTCGGGAAGTAAGCGCTACGCGCCGCGCCGATATCCGCATTGGCCGCGCGCAGCAAGGCTTCGGCCGCCATGATGTCGGGGCGTCGGGTCATCAGCGAAGAAGGCAGCCCGGCCGGCACATCGGCGGTGGCCAGGGACTCGCCCAACACCCCACTGGGCAAGAGGGCCGGTGGCACCGGCTGACCGACCAGTACCCGCAGTGCATTCATGTTCTGCGCCACCTGCATGCGATAGGTGTTGATCTGCACCGCCGCGGTATTGGTTTGCGCATCGGCCTGATGCACATCGATCTGCGCACTGGAGCCCAGGTTGTAGCTCTTGCGCAGCAACTGCCCGTAGTGGTTCTGGGTCTCGTAGGTGGTCTGGGCGAGATCCAGCAGGTTCTGGCTGGCCTTGAGGCTCAACCACGTACTGGCGACCTCGCCGATCAGCGCCAGCCGAGCCGTCTGATAGTCCGCTTCGGAAGCTTCGAAGCGAGCGCCGGCGGCGCTTCTCTGGCTACGTATGCGCCCGAACAGATCCAGTTCGTAGGAGGTGAAACCGGCTGTCGCCTGAAAGGTATTGGCGATACTGCCCGCGCTGTCCCCACCGCCCGGCGTGCGCACCAGCGGCGGCAACTTGCTGCGCCCGGCATAGGTATCGATGCCGATCGTGGGGAACAACGCCGACTCTGCACCGGCATAACCGGCCCGGGCTTCTTCCACGCTGGCGGCGAACTGGCGCAGGCCGCGATTGTTCTCCAGCGCCAGCTCGATCAGGGTCCGCAGCCGCGGATCGACGATAAACCCATGCCAATCGTGATCGAACGCCTCCCTGGCCGTACAACAGGCGCCTGCCGAACTGGCCGGCCACTGCTGGTCGATCGGCGCATCGGGCTTTTCATAGGGCGGGTCCAGCGAACAGGCGCTGAGCAGGAACAGGGACATCAGGCAAGTCGAAGGTACACAACGGTTCATGATCCACCTCTATCAACGCAGGCCCAACCAGGCTCGCAAGGGTGAAACCAGGGCATCCCACAGGCCGCCACGGGCCCCGGCCACCCGCGACAGGGGCTGTTTGCGCAATCGCGGCGCAGCCGGTCGATAACTCGGTAGCGCGTCATGGGACGGCTCCCCGGATGGCCGGGAGAACGACGGCAACGCACGACGCTCCCCCAGCAACGAACGGCGCAGCAGGGTGCCAAAGGCCATGGCCGGCTCGGCCTTGCTCGCCACATTGACGCTGGCATCACTGAACAACCGGGCGATAAGGCGCTGGCGCAGCCCCTCCTCGAGGTCGACAAAACGCAACCCCAGACGATCGTTGCCCTGGTTGCGCATGACCTCCACGGCGAGCCAACCGAGCGAGGGGATCCATAAGTGCCCGCGCACACCGGGCTTGATCAAGTCGGCAACGGCACAAGACAAGCACACCCCGCTGACCGAAATATCCACCAGACGCCCCGCAAAGGTTTTCGTCCCCAGTCTCAAGCCAGTGGCTTCATCAATGGGAAAGCGCTCTTCGCCATGCAGCCGCGGCCGGTCAACGCAGGCCACCAGCGTCGCCAGGTTGTAGATCAATGCGACCACGGTCCAGCACAGGTTGAACAGCATGTTGCCGTCAAAGGCCGCGGCCGTGGCAATGGCGGTGAACGCGCCCACCTGGGAGAACAGGATCAATGCCAGAAAGAACCCGAACAGCTTCCAGTGGATCAGGGTACGGGTGCGGTCGAGCCCCTTGGCGGTCACCTTGAAGGGGCGGCCGAACGGCCGAATCATTGCACTGGCAATCGTCGCGGTGACCGCCAGGGCCGCGACGATCTGCGTGACCTCGGTGAACACCGGCAGGGTTCGGCGTGCCGTGACCCAGGTGCCATAGCCCCAGAAAGCGATCAGTGCCGGCATGCCGAAAGCCAGGAAATCCAAGGGCCTGGCATAGAACCCGGCAATGCCGAAGTACCAGTAGAGCACCGGTGAGACCAGCAGCATCAGGATGAAGGGTTTGGAGAACCAGTGCATCAGGCCATGCAGGTAGTGCACTCGATCATTGAAACTGTAGCCACGGCCACGCAGCGGCCCCTCCTTCAACAGCGCGACCTGAAGGGTTCCCAGGCACCAGCGCGCACGCTGGTTGATGTACTCGGTCAGCCCCTCGGCCGACAAACCGATGGACAGTCGCTCGTTGAGCCAGCGGGTCACATAGCCTTGTTGCAGCAGGCGGCAGGTGGTGTAGATGTCCTCGCAGACCGAGCCGGTGGGAAAACCGCCGATGCGGGTAATCAGGTCACGCCGCACCACAAAGGAGGTGCCCACGCAGAACGCCGCGTCCCAGCCATCCTTGGCCGGCTGGAAAACATCGAAGAAGACTCGCTGCTCGTCCACCCAGCAATCGGACGAGCCGAGATTGTGCTGGATCGGATCCGGGTTGTAGTAGAACTGCGGTGTCTGCACCAGGCCTACCCGTGGGTCCTCGAACAATCCCAGGATCCGCATCAGGATCGGTTGCTGGGCAGCGAAATCGGCGTCCAGCACCAGAATGTACGGCGCATTGCTGCTGGCGGCCGACTGGCGCAATCCGTTGTTCAGATTGCCGGCCTTGGCGTGGGTATTGTCCGCACGCCGGGCATATTGCACCCCGGCCTCGGCGCAATAGTCACGCAACCAGTCACGCCGGGTATCGTCCAGCACCCAGACAGTGAAGTTGGGGTAATCGATGGCCTGGGCGGCAAGAATGGTTTTCTCCAGGATCTCCAGGCCTTCGTTGTAGGTGGCGATAAACACATCCACCGCCGGCACGTCGCGCCCGGCCGCCCGCAAGCGACGCTCGCCGGCATCGGCACTGGCCCGGTGATCGCTGCGACCGAGCAGGACGATAATGGAAAACAGCGTGTAACCGATGGCCATCAGCTCGAAGAACAGAAAGGCATAGGCCCATACCGTGGCAAATCCGCCATGCCCGTCGGGCAAGGTGTCGCGGATACGCCAGGCAGCGTAGTTGACCAGCAGCACCGCGGTGATCGCCCCAAAGCCGGCCCGCGCGCCCCATTGCTCGCGCCGGGTCAGGCAACTGAAGATAATCACCACCGCCAGGGTCCAGAAATTGATTTGCACAATCTGCAACGAGTCCAGTGCTTGCATATCAGTTCGCCTCCTGAGCGCCGGTAAAGGGGTTGACGCCGGTGGCCGCAATAGCTGCCCATGCCGTGGCGCCCAGATGAGGCAGGTGGTAGTAGAAGAAATCGTTGCGCGGCGAGTCCGGACCGATAGCCAGCCCGGTGCTGATTTGTGCCTGCGGCGTCGCGAAGAGCCAACCATGGCCGGCCTGCAACGCCAGCAATACCGACCACAAGGGCTGGGCCCGGTCGGGCAGACCACTCAGACGTGCCACCGCCGCGGCCTGGGCGGTGCCCTCGGTCCAGACGCCATCGGGGTTGCGGTTGAAGCCGTAACCGTCGGCGAAACGGTGGCTTTGATCGACAAAGGCAAACACCCGCCGCCAGTCCCGCGGCGGATCGGGAACCGCCAGCAGCGGCCAGAGCTGCGCGTCCAGCCCTGAGCGCAGGCGATCCGACGTTCGCCCATCCTCGCCGGTACCAATCAGAAAGCGCCCCTCACGGTCATCCCACTGGCTTTGCACGAAACCCAGGGCAACCTGCGCCTGGAGCCGCGCATCCGGGTCCGCCGTCAGGCGGTCGAGCGCGATCCAGGCGGCAACCAGGTCGATATTGTGCTCGGTGGACTTCCAGCCTTGCCGGACCTGCTGGTTGAGGTAGCCATAGACGCCGCCGCTGAAGCCCGCGGGTACCTGGGTGTCGTAGGTGTTCTGCTGGACCCAGTGCAGCACCCGCTGGGCCGCGGCAAGATAAGACGGTTCGGCGGTCTGGCGGAAAGCCTCGAGCAGCGCAAGCGCCCCCCAGGCCTGATTGCCGGTGGCACTGCTGACCTGGTAGGCATCCTGGCTCCAGGCATTGCGCTCAGTACTCCAATACCCCGCCAACGCTATGGCCTGGCCCTTGATCGGACCGGCCGCATAGGCATTACGCAAGCGCCCGTCGGCGTACTCGGGGTCATGTTCCACGGCTAACGCCAGGGCATCGGCCAGCCGGCGAGCGGACTGCGCCTTGCCACAGGCGAACAG
This sequence comes from Pseudomonas sp. MWU13-2862, assembly GCF_023242495.1. Taxonomy (NCBI): domain Bacteria; kingdom Pseudomonadati; phylum Pseudomonadota; class Gammaproteobacteria; order Pseudomonadales; family Pseudomonadaceae; genus Pseudomonas; species Pseudomonas sp. MWU13-2862. The sequence goes on from NZ_JALMEZ010000001.1 coordinate 427,434, forward strand.
GGCGATGCTGGCCAGGGCGTTGTCATAGGTGAAGGCCACCCCGCGCAGCGCCAGTATTGCCGGAGGCTGTCCATCCAGGGCCGGATAGCTGGTCAGCAGCACCGGACCAGTACCGGGATAGGCCTGTGTCGCCTGATCCAATGCGCCACAGGTGTCCGCCGCCAGTTGCCCCCGGGCTGGCACCGCCCAGGCCAGTTGCCCGAGACCCAGCAACCACGCGCCGACCAGCCAGGCCACGCCGCGCCAGCGGCTCATTTCCCCACGACCTCGGCGGAAGCCCAGAGTCCGGGCTTGCACACCATGCTTCGTTGCCTGTCACTGAGATTCGCGGCAAAGGTGGCGACCACATACACGGAGTTCTGCTCGGCGTAGGGGAAAGGCACGCTGTAGGTTCCCGGCTGCAGGTCGGATGAGTGGGACAGCAGTTGCTCGACCTTGGCCGTCAGCGGCTCCTCCAGCCCGCGAATGCTCACCTTCAGCACTGTGTCACGATCGATTTTGCTCGCCACCCGCTCGGGAAAGACCGCGATGACGTAGCTCTCCCCACAATTGGTCGCGCGCACCAGGGTCGAGCCGGCGCGCACCAGCGTACCTTGGGGCGCCACCACCTCCTGGACCGTCCCGGCGGAATAGGCCACAACGTCATAGCCGGACATCAGTTTGATCCGGCTGTTTTCCGCCTCGATCAAGCCGTCGAGCTTTTGCAGCTCCTGCTCCACCGTGGAGCGGTTGCGCTCCTGGTTGTCCAGGCTCAGCTTCAAGGTGACCAGATGCGAGCTGAGGTCGAACATGCGCAACTGGTCAGGGTCCAGGTAGACCTGCTGGTTGGCCGCGCTCAGATCACCATTGCTGATACCCAACTGTGACCTGACGCTCTCCGCGGCGCCCTGCAACGAGGCCAACTGGGCTTTCGACGAGTCGACCAAGGCATTACTGACCGCTCCCTGGCGGAACAACTCGAGATTGCGCTCCACCGTATCCTGAGCTTCTTTCAAGCGCGCGCTGGCGGCGTAATTTTCGGCCCGCAGGGCTTTCTGGCCGAACAGTTGGCGGGTATGGAAAGCCGCCTGGTATTGCTGGCTGATTTTCTCCAGCGCCTGGTAGTACTGCTGGTCATGTTCGAACTGGCTGAAGGAAGACGACAACTCCTGCTCCAGGCTCAAACGCCGGGTTTGCAAGGTCAGCAAGGTGTCTTGATTGGCCCGGGGGTTTTCCACCACGGCCAGTTGCTGTCCCTCGACAAAGGAGGTGCCCGACTTGATGCTGAGGGAACTCACCACGCCATCGATGGGTGTGGTCAGCAAAATCACCGGGGCATTGAGGATGGCCCGCGTGGCCGACGTCGATAACAACGGCATGAACAAGGTCGACAACAACAGCCACAGGATAAAGACCAGGATGCCCACACCCACCAGTCGGGGTAGCAGGGACAATGGAAAGTGCCTTGTGCGCTCTTCGGTCATGTCAGGTTCTCCCGATAGGACATGAAGACATTCATTCTCAACAAGCAGCCAGTAGCCGCACGTTATCGTGAAAGGCATAAAGCAGGTGTTACCAGCAAAGATGTCCCATCATCAGGCCACTACTTGATCTGCCTGATTTAGTTGGTTTCTTAGTGTTGTGAGCAGGAATGATATTCCTGTCTTTTTGGAAGTTGGCATCCGCTCATAGTGACCACTTATCCACTACTTATGTTGCCTGTTTATGACCGAAAGGAACCTGGCGACTTCCACCCTTGCCTGATGGCTAAACGCAGGCATTTTGATAGCTATCCCTTGGAATAGTTTGGGCGTTGTCAGTGGCGACACTAAGTTCAGTTTTTCCCAGTGTCAAGCGCCCGAACATCGGAAACTTGATGACGCCAATTATGTAGCACCCCGTAAATGGGATCCATTAAATGGACGACCCCCACCCAATGATCAGCAACCAATTATTTTCTCTAGTATTTTAATTGCCTGGAAAAACAAAATGAAAAACACCTCTATATTGATATGATTTCAGCAAAACAACCTACCAGATGAAAGCGATATAACAACACCGCCCCGCTCAAAGCATCGAAACAACACCTGTTATAAATCCGTCACTCAGGCCCCAATGAAAACGCCCCGACAAGTCGGGGCGTTTTGATGTGCAGCTATTGCTTAGCGCGGGAACGCAGGCGGGTTGACCCCGGCCATGTCTTCCATCACGCGAACCACCTGGCAGCTGTAACCGAATTCGTTGTCGTACCAGACGTACAGGACAACACGGTTATCGTTGCAGATGGTCGCTTCAGCGTCGACCACACCGGCGTGGCGCGAACCGACGAAGTCGGTGGAGACCACTTCCTGGGAATTGACGAAATCGATCTGCTTGTGCAGATCCGAGTGCAGCGCCATATAGCGCAGGTACTCGTTCATCTCTTCGCGAGTGGTGGCTTTCTCAAGGTTCAGGTTGAGAATGGCCATCGATACGTTTGGCGTCGGCACACGGATCGCGTTACCGGTCAATTTGCCGGCCAGTTCAGGCAAGGCCTTGGCGGCAGCGGTGGCGGCACCGGTCTCGGTGATCACCATGTTCAGCGCGGCGCTACGGCCACGGCGATCGCCCTTGTGGAAGTTGTCGATCAGGTTCTGGTCGTTGGTGTACGAGTGAACCGTTTCAACGTGACCGTTGACGATGCCGAACTTGTCGTTGACGGCCTTGAGCACCGGCACGATGGCGTTGGTGGTGCAGGACGCCGCGGAAACGATCTTGTCGTCGGCGGTGATTTCGCCATGGTTGATGCCATGCACGATGTTCTTCAGCTTGCCCTTGCCCGGTGCGGTCAGGACAACGCGGTCGATCCCCGGGCAGGCCAGGTGCTGGCCCAGGCCCTCGGCGTCACGCCATACACCGGTGTTGTCCACCAGCAGGGCGTTCTTGATGCCGTACTGGGTGTAGTCCACCTCGGTCGGGTTCTTCGCGTAGATGACCTGGATCAGGTTACCGTTGGCGGTGATGGTGTTGTTTTCTTCGTCAATGGTGATGGTGCCGTTGAAGGAACCGTGCACCGAGTCGCGACGCAACAGGCTGGCGCGCTTGGTCAGGTCGTTCTCGGCGCCCTTGCGCACCACGATGGCACGCAGACGCAGGCCGTCGCCGCCACCGGTTTTCTCGATCAGGATACGGGCCAGCAGGCGACCGATACGACCGAAACCGTACAGCACCACATCAGTGCCCTTGCGACCGCCAGCGCTTTGCTGGCCAACCACATCGGCCAGTTCTTCGCGAACGAACTGTTCGGCGCTACGGCCGTTGCCTTGCGTCTTGAATTTCACGGCCAGCTTGCCCAGGTCCACCGAAGCGGCACCCAGCTTGAGCTCGCTCATCGCCTTGAGCAGCGGGAAAGTCTCGTGGACGGACAGTTCGACATCATCACTCTGACGATGGCGAGCAAAGCGGTGAGCCTTGAGAATCGCGATGACAGACTGGTTGATCAGGCTGCGGCCATAGATCGAACTCACCACATTGTTATTGCGGTAGAGCTGACCGATAAGCGGGATCATCGCTTCTGCAAGCGCTTCACGATCAATCCACTCACCAAGACACTGGTCGGGCTTCTGAGTCACGGGAACCTTCCACATGTAGGGGCTGAAAAAAGGGGCTACATTATGCCGCCGAGTGGCCCTGCGAGCAATGCGCGCCTGTCGTGCATCCAGCAACAAAAACCCTTTTGAAAAAAACGCACCCCGCGCCAGCCCAGTAAATACGCGGCTTGCAGCAGGGCACAAAATGAGTGCTCATGGGCGACTTGTCCGTAACCCTCCAAAACATACGCCCGATACGGCACTACATAATGGGTCGAAAAGCGCTATTTTTTGTCTTAGCCACTACATTTCCCTCAATGCGTAATAGAAACAGTCTGCAACTGACAGGCGGCACCCGGGACCGTTACAATTACCGACTTTGTCGCAACGCTTGGAGCTCAACCTTCCGTGCCCGTTCTGCGTCTACCGCTTCTCCCTGCCGCGGCAGGTAAACAGCACTGGGGCAATCTCCCCGGCGCCGCCCTGAGCCTGGCCATTGCCGAGGCTGCCAGCGCTGCCAAGCGCTTCACCCTGCTGCTGACCGCCGACAGCCAAAGTGCCGAACGGCTCGAACAGGAGCTGAGTTTCTTCGCCCCGGACTTGCCGGTGCTGCATTTCCCGGACTGGGAAACCCTGCCCTACGATCTGTTTTCGCCGCACCAGGACATCATCTCCCAGCGCATTGCCAGCCTTTATCGGCTGCCGGAGCTGGTCCATGGCGTACTGGTGGTGCCGATCACCACCGCCCTGCATCGCCTGGCGCCGACCAAGTTCCTGCTGGGCAGCAGCCTGGTGCTGGATATCGGCCAGAAGCTCGATGTGGAGCAGATGCGTACGCGGCTGGAGGCCACCGGCTACCGTTGCGTCGACACGGTCTACGAGCATGGCGAGTTCGCCGTGCGTGGCGCCCTGATCGACCTGTTCCCGATGGGCAGCAAACTGCCCTACCGCATCGACCTGTTCGACGACGAGATCGAGACGCTGCGCACCTTCGACCCGGAAAACCAGCGCTCCATCGACAAGGTCGATTCGGTGCGCCTGCTGCCGGCCAAGGAGTTTCCGCTGCAGAAAGAAGCGGTCACCCGCTTCAAGGCGCGCTTTCGCGAACGCTTCGATGTCGACTTCCGCCGTTGCCCGATCTTCCAGGACCTGAACAGCGGGATCACCCCCGCCGGTATCGAGTACTACCTGCCGCTGTTCTTCGAGGAAACCTCGACCCTGTTCGACTACCTGCCCCAGGACACCCAGGTGTTCTCCCTGCCGGGCATCGAGCAGGCGGCGGAAAACTTCTGGAACGATGTGCGCAACCGCTACGAGGAGCGTCGCGTCGACCCGACCCGGCCACTGCTGCCACCGGCCGAGCTGTTCCTCCCGGTGGAAGACTGCTTCGCCCGCCTGAAAAGCTGGCCGCGGGTGGTCGCCAGCCAGCAGGACGTGGAAACCGGCATCGGCCGTGAACGCTTCGCCGCCCGTGAACTGCCGAACCTGGCGATCGAGGCCAAGGCCAACCAGCCGCTGGCGGCCCTCTCCGCGTTCCTCGACGAGTTCCCTGGTCGCGTGCTGTTCACCGCCGAATCCGCCGGGCGCCGGGAAGTCCTGCTGGAACTGCTCGAACGCCTGAAACTGCGGCCGAAGACCGTCGACAGCTGGCCGGACTTCGCTGCCGGCAAGGATCGCCTGGCAATCACCATCGCGCCGCTGGACGAAGGCCTGGTGCTGGACGATCCGGCCCTGGCGCTGATTGCCGAAAGCCCGTTGTTCGGCCAGCGCGTGATGCAGCGCCGGCGCCGGGAAAAACGCGCCGACGCCAACAACGACGCAGTGATCAAGAACCTCACCGAGCTGCGCGAAGGCGCGCCGGTGGTGCATATCGACCACGGTGTCGGCCGCTACCTGGGCCTGGCGACCCTGGAGATCGACAACCAGGTCGCCGAGTTCCTCACCCTGGCCTACGCCGAGGGCGCCAAGCTCTATGTGCCGGTGGCCAACCTGCACCTGATCGCCCGCTACACCGGCAGCGACGACGCCCTCGCCCCGCTGCACCGGCTGGGCTCGGAAACCTGGCAGAAAGCCAAGCGCAAGGCCGCCGAACAGGTCCGTGACGTCGCCGCCGAACTGCTCGACATCTATGCCCGCCGCGCCGCCCGCGAAGGTTATGCGTTCGCCGACCCGAAAGCCGACTACGCGACCTTCAGCGCCGGCTTCCCGTTCGAGGAAACCCCGGACCAGCAGACCACCATCGACGCCGTGCGCGCCGATATGCTCGCGCCCAAGCCGATGGACCGCCTGGTCTGCGGCGACGTCGGCTTCGGCAAGACCGAAGTGGCCATGCGCGCGGCGTTTATCGCCGTGCACGGCGGCAAGCAGGTGGCGATCCTGGTGCCCACCACCCTGCTCGCCCAGCAGCACTACAACAGCTTCCGCGATCGCTTCGCCGACTGGCCGGTGAGCGTGGAAGTGATGAGCCGCTTCAAGTCCGCCAAGGAAGTGAACGCCGCGGTGGCCGACCTCGCCGAAGGCAAGATCGATATCGTCATCGGCACCCACAAGCTGCTGCAGGACGATGTGAAGATCAAGAACCTGGGCCTGGTGATCATCGACGAAGAACACCGTTTCGGCGTGCGCCAGAAAGAACAGCTCAAGGCCCTGCGCAGCGAAGTCGACATCCTCACCCTGACCGCCACGCCGATCCCGCGCACGCTGAACATGGCGGTATCGGGCATGCGCGACCTGTCGATCATCGCCACCCCGCCGGCGCGCCGGTTGTCGGTGCGCACCTTCGTCATGGAGCAGAACAAGAGCACGGTCAAGGAAGCCCTGCTGCGCGAATTGCTGCGCGGCGGCCAGGTCTACTACCTGCACAACGATGTGAAGACCATCGAGAAATGCGCCGCCGACCTCGCCGAACTGGTGCCGGAAGCGCGCATCGGCATCGGCCACGGGCAGATGCGCGAACGCGATCTCGAACAGGTGATGAGCGACTTCTACCACAAGCGCTTCAACGTGCTGATCGCCTCGACCATCATCGAGACCGGCATCGACGTGCCGAGCGCCAACACCATTATCATCGAGCGTGCCGACAAGTTCGGCCTGGCCCAGTTGCACCAGCTGCGCGGCCGGGTCGGACGCAGTCACCACCAGGCCTATGCCTACCTGCTGACCCCGGGTCGCCAGCAGATCACTTCCGACGCGGAAAAACGCCTGGAGGCCATCGCCAATACCCAGGACCTCGGGGCCGGCTTCGTGCTCGCCACCAATGACCTGGAAATCCGTGGCGCCGGCGAACTGCTGGGCGACGGTCAGAGCGGGCAGATCCAGGCGGTAGGCTTCACCCTGTACATGGAAATGCTCGAACGTGCGGTCAAGGCCATTCGCAAGGGCGAGCAACCCAACCTCGACCAGCCCCTGGGCGGTGGTCCGGAAATCAACCTGCGCCTGCCGGCACTGATCCCCGAAGACTACCTGCCGGACGTGCATGCACGACTGATCCTCTACAAACGCATCGCCTCGGCGACCGACGAAGAGGGTCTCAAGGACCTGCAGGTGGAGATGATCGACCGTTTCGGCCTGTTGCCGGAACCGACCAAGAACCTGGTGCGCCTGACCCTGCTCAAACTGCAGGCCGAGCAGTTGGGTATCAAGAAGGTCGATGGCGGTCCGCAAGGTGGGCGCATCGAGTTCGCCGCGGACACCCCGGTCGATCCGCTGTCGCTGATCAAGTTGATCCAGGGCCAGCCCAACCGCTACAAGTTCGAAGGTGCCACCCTGTTCAAGTTCATGGTACCGATGGAACGTGCTGAAGAACGCTTTAATACACTGGAGGCGCTGTTCGAACGCCTCACCCCGAAAACTGCCTGAAGGACGCCGTATGCGCCTGATACCCTCGCTGGCCTTGTTGTTGGTCCTGATCGCCCCGGCGGCGTTGGCCGACGAGTTGTATCAGATCGAAATGATCCTGATCCGGCAGAACCTGGAGCAACCCTTCCAGAGCCAACCGGCGCCCGAGGATTGGGCCAAGGGGGCCAAACCGGTCACCGCCGACCAGGAGCGCACCCCCAGCCTCAATGACATGACCGCCAAGCTCGGCGCCAGCGGCAACTACGAGGTGCTGCTGCACAAGGCCTGGCAGCAACCCCTGAGCGACCAGCCGAGCCTGGTCTCGATCACCGAAGGCCAGGAACAGTTCGGCCAGTTCCCGGTAGAAGGTACGCTGAGCCTGACCCTCAAGCGCTTCACCGACGTGCAGGCACAGTTCTGGGTCAACCAGTTCGACAGCAACGGCGTGGTCAGTGCCAGCGAACGCCTGAACCAGACCAGCCAGACCAAGAACGGTCAGCTCAACTTCCTCGATGCCGGCCACCTCGCCCTGCTGCTCAAGGTGACCTCACTCGCCGCATCGAAACGCGAAGCGCCGTCACAGAATCTCGACCAGTGAACGTCCGATGCCCTCGTCCCTGACGCCCGCCCTGACGAAACCGCTCGCCGCGTCCTGGGTCAGTCGCTTCAAGGAACAGAGCCTCGAACGGGGCCGGCGCTACGCCCTGGAAAACCGCGTGAGGATCGTCCAGGCCGGCGACAGCACCATTACCGCCAGTTGCGAAGGCTCGGGCGGCAATACCTATCGCCAGACCATTCACCTGCGTGAGTCCGCCAAAGGCACGCTGCTGGTGGTCGACGCCACCTGTACCTGCCCGGTGCGCAGCTGCTGCAAGCACACCGCCGCGGTGTTGCTGCAGGTCCAGGAAACCCTGGCCTACCCGGCGGCGGAAAAAGACGCCCAATTGCTGGAAAAACTCCAGGCGGTACTGGATGCGCGCACGCCGTCGCCCTTGCCACAGCAGCAGATCGACGACCTGATGCCGGTGCCACGCCTGTGGCTGGCGAGCATCGAGTTCAGTGCCTTCGAGCCGCGCAACGGGCGGATGCAGCGCTATATCCAGCACCGTGCGGCCCTCTCCTTCGAGTACCTGGGCGAGTACGTCAGCGGGCAGAAAAACGCCGATATCATCCTGCGCCAGGAACACCAGAGCCTGCGTATCAAGCGTCAGCTTGAAGCGGAAAAGGCCTGTCGCGAGCAATTGCGCCTGCTGGGGTTCAAGATCGCCACGCGCCAGAGCAAGGCATTGCCGGAAAGTGCCGGCGAGCTGTTCGAAATGGTCAATGACAGCGCCTGGCTGAATTTCACCCTCAACGAACTGCCGGGCCTGCGCGCCCAGGGCTGGGAATTGCAGATCGAGGAGGACTTCGGTTTCGACCTCAGCCCCGTGGAGGACTGGTACGCCACGGTTGACGAAGCCCCCGAACGCGACTGGTTCGACCTGGAGCTGGGGATCATCGTCAATGGCGAGCGCCTGAGCCTGCTACCGATCCTGCTGAACCTGGTGCGCTCGCATACCGAACTGCTCAATCCCGAGCGCCTGGCCCGGCGCCGCGACGACGAACTGATCCTGGTGAATATCCCGGCCTCCCCCGCCGGCAACCACGGGCCGCTCCAGGTCGCCTTGCCCTATGGGCGCCTGCGGCCGGTGCTGAACACCCTGGGCGAGTTCTACCTGCAGGAGCCCGGTACCACCCGCCTGCGCCTGAGCCATGCCGATGCGACCCGGCTCAACCCGCTGGACGAGCTGTCGCTGCTCTGGGAAGGCGGCGAACAGATTCGTGGCTTCGCCCAGCGGTTGCGGGATATCCGCGACTACAGCGCGGCGCTTCCCGAAGGCCTCAACGCGACGCTGCGCCCTTACCAGCACGAAGGCCTGAGCTGGATGCAGTCGCTACGGCAACTGGAAGTCGGCGGCATTCTGGCCGATGACATGGGCCTGGGAAAAACCTTGCAGACCCTGGCCCACATTCTCAGCGAAAAGCAGGCCGGGCGCCTGGACCGTCCCTGCATGGTGGTGATGCCCACCAGCCTGATTCCCAATTGGCTGGACGAGGCGGCGCATTTCACCCCGCAGCTCAAGGTGCTGGCGCTGTACGGCGCCGGACGCAAGAAGCATTTCGAGCAATTGCAGGATTACGACCTGCTGCTCACCACCTATGCCCTGCTGCCCAAGGATATCGAGCTGCTCAAGGCCCAGCCGCTGCACGTGCTGGTACTCGACGAGGCGCAGTACATCAAGAACCCCGGCAGCAAGGCCGCCCAGGCCGCCCGCGAGCTGGATGCGCGGCAACGCCTGTGCCTGAGCGGAACGCCGTTGGAAAACCACCTGGGCGAGCTCTGGTCGTTGTTTCACTTCCTGCTGCCGGGCTGGCTGGGAGACGTGAAGAGCTTCAACCGCGACTACCGCACGCCCATCGAAAAACACGCCAGTGAAGTCCGCCTGCAACACCTCAACAGCCGGATCAGGCCCTTCCTGCTGCGCCGCACCAAGGAACAGGTGGCCACCGAACTGCCCCCCAAGACCGAGATCATCCACTGGGTCGAACTCAACGAGGCCCAGCGCGATGTCTACGAGACCATGCGCCTGGCCATGGACAAGAAGGTCCGCGCCGAGATAACCCGCAAGGGCGTGGCCCGCAGCCAGATCATCATCCTCGAGGCGCTGCTCAAGCTGCGCCAGGTCTGCTGCGACCTGCGCCTGGTCAACGACGCGCCCCTGCCCGCGCGCGGCAGCGCCTCCGGCAAGCTCGACAGCCTGATGGAGATGCTCGAGGAGTTATTCGACGAAGGGCGGCGGATCCTGTTGTTCTCGCAGTTCACCTCGATGCTGTCACTGATCGAGGTGGAGTTGCGTAAACGCGGGGTGGCCTATGCGCTGCTGACCGGGCAGACCCGTGACCGGCGCACGCCGGTCAAGGACTTCCAGAGCGGCAAGTTGCAGATTTTCCTGATCAGCCTCAAGGCCGGCGGCGTGGGGCTGAACCTCACCGAAGCCGACACGGTGATCCACTACGATCCGTGGTGGAACCCGGCCGCCGAACACCAGGCCACCGACCGCGCCTATCGGATTGGCCAGGAGAAGCCGGTGTTCGTCTACAAGATGATTGCCCGCGGCACGGTGGAGGAAAAGATCCAGCACCTGCAACGGGAAAAATCGGACCTGGCCGCCGGCGTGCTCGACGGCCGTCAGGCCGGCGACTGGCAGTTGCAGAACGACGATATCGAAGCCCTGTTCGCGCCGCTGCCGGACAAGAAAGCCGGTCGTTAACGGCCCGCCGCGAGCACCCGCGCCAGGGTCGACTTCACCTGGCCCATGCCGTCATGCAAGGCTTGCTCGATCTCGGCCATGGTGATCACCGCCGTCGACTTGCCCGCCGCCGGGTTCACCACCAATGCCAGGCAGGCATAGTCCAGTTCCAGCTCGCGGGCCAGTGCGGCTTCCGGCATGCCGGTCATGCCGACGATATCGCAGCCGTCGCGTTCCAGCCGGGCGATCTCGGCCACTGTCTCCAGGCGCGGCCCCTGGGTGCAGGCATAGACGCCATGGCTGCTATAGGCGCACCCCTCGGCCGCCAGCGCCGCAATCAGCTGTGCCCGCAGGCCTTCGCTGTAGGGATAGCTGAAATCGATATGGGTCACCTGCTCCAGATCATCGGCAAAATAGGTGTGCTGGCGACCGCTGGTGTAGTCGATCAACTGATGCGGCACACAGAAATGCCCGGTGCCCATTGCCGCATGAATCCCGCCCACGGCGTTGACCGCCAGGATCGCCTCGGCCCCCGCCTGTTTCAGCGCCCACAGGTTGGCCCGGTAGTTCACCTGATGCGGCGCAAAACGGTGCGGGTGCCCATGACGCGCCAGGAACAGCACTTCACGCCCGGCGTATTCGCCGATCTGGATATCCGCCGAAGGGACGCCGTAGGGCGTATCCAGCGTCAACGACTGACGAATGCTCAAGCCTTCGAGCTGGGTCAGGCCCGTGCCGCCGATAATCGCGTAAACCGTCATGCGGGATTCCTCAGTCAATCAGTTGAGCATCTTTAAGCGCCATCAACGCCGACAACCAGCGTGGATCCTGGCGATAATCGGTGCGGGCGAACCCCTGGCCGCGCATCCGCGCAATACGCGGCGACGGCTGGACCTTCAGGCGCTGGGCGGCACTCAAGGCCAACTCGGCGGCCGCACGGTCGTTGCACACCAGGCCCATGTCACAGCCGGCGGACAACGCCGCTTCGATCCGGCTCGCGGCGTCGCCAACCACATGGGCACCGGCCATCGACAGGTCATCACTGAAGATAACCCCGTCAAATTGCAATTCGCCACGCAGGATCTCCTGCAGCCAACGGCGCGAGAAACCGGCGGGTTGCGCATCGACCTGTGGATAGATGACATGGGCCGGCATCACCGCCGCAAGCTGTTTGCTCAAGCGGGCGAAAGGCAGCAGGTCATTGGCGCGGATCTCATCCAGGCTCCGCTCATCGGTGGGAATCGCCACATGGGAGTCGGCTTCGGCCCAGCCATGGCCGGGGAAGTGCTTGCCGGTGGCGGCCATGCCGGCGCTGTTCATACCGCGGATAAAGGCTCCGGCGAGCAACGCCGCACGCTCGGGATCACCCTCGAAGGCGCGGCTGCCGACCACCGCGCTGCGCTGGTAGTCGAGGTCCAGGACCGGCGCAAAGCTGAGGTCCAGGCCCACCGCCAGCACCTCGGTCGCCATCAGCCAGCCGCACTGCTCGGCCAGGTATTCGGCGTTCGGATTGTCGGCAAGCGCGCGCATCGCCGGCAAGCGTACGAAGCCCTGGCGCAGGCGCTGCACCCGTCCGCCTTCCTGGTCGACCGCCAGCAGCAGGTCCGGGCGCACGGCGCGAATCGCCGCGCTCAGTTCGCGAACCTGGCGCGGGTGCTCGATATTGCGCGCAAAGATAATCAACCCGCCGACTTGCGGCTGGCGCAACAACTGGCGATCTTCAGCCGTCAACCAGGTACCGGCGACGTCCACCATCAGGGAGCCTTGCAGGGCAGTACTCATAGGGAATCCTTGGACAAAAGTGCCCATTGCCCTCGCGGACCTGCACGCCAGGCGGCGACAGACAGGCACGGCAACACCTTGCCATGGACAGCGCCAGGCAAGCGGGAACGGGCAAGGGAGGCTTGGAACAAAAAGAAATCAGGCATGGGCGGCAGCTTAGCGGATCAAAGCCGGCGCGCCCACCCGTACCTTATCAAACCTTGGCAGCCGCAGCCGGTGCCGGTGTCGACTTGCTGCGCGGGCGCAGTTGCGCCGCCGCCATGGAGGCATCGGTGACACCGCTGTCGGCACGCATGCCGGCCGCGAGGAACGGCACCATCAGGCGCATGACCTGCTCGATGGAGGTATTGACCCCGAAGTCGGTCTCGGCAATCGCCCGCAAGGCCTTGATACCCGACATGCTGAACGCCGCCGCGCCGAGCATGAAGTGCACGCGCCAGAACAGCTCGATCGGTGGAATCCGTGGCGCGGCATCGTTGACCAACAGCATATAGCGTCGGAACACCTTGCCGTACATGTCTTCCAGGTAACGCCGCAGGTGGCCCTGGCTCTGGCTGAAGGCCAGGCCCAGCAAACGCATGAAAATCGACAGATCGTTACCACTACGCGGTTGTACCACCAGCGCCTGCTCGACGAGGATTTCCAGCAGCTCTTCCAGCCCGGGCTTGACCTCGGGTTTGGCCTGGCGTCGCTCCAGCTCACGGTCGAGGCTGATGCAGAACGGGCCGAGGAAACGCGAGAACACCGCCTGGATCAGGGCCTTCTTCGAGCCGAAGTGGTAGTTCACCGCCGCGAGATTGACCCCCGCCTTGCTGGTGATCAACCGCAATGAGGTCTCGGCGAAACCTTTTTCCGCGAACAATTGCTCGGCAGCATCGAGAATGCGTTCAACGGTTTCCGACTGGGCCATGGTTACTCCGCCTGACAAACACTTGTTTGAAACATACGTTTCAGCCCTGGGAATGTCAAGTCTGGCGGTCCGTTCGTGGCCCACCGGTCGAGCATTAAATCATACAAATCCTGGCCTGTAGCCATCCTCGGCGGCCATAGCCCGGAGACCGTCCGGCGGACACGAGAAAAAGGAGGATTGCCAAGCGCCTTGCACTGTATATAATCCCAGTCACTGTATAAAAAGACAGAGCGCTCAACATGATAAAACTGACGCCACGCCAAGCCGAGATTCTGGCCTTTATCAAACGATGCCTGGATGACAATGGTTATCCGCCGACCCGCGCGGAAATCGCCCTGGAGCTGGGGTTCAAGTCACCGAACGCGGCCGAAGAGCACCTCAAGGCCCTGGCCCGCAAGGGTGCGATCGAAATGACCCCGGGCGCATCCCGCGGCATTCGCATCCCCGGTTTCGAAGCCAAGAGCGATGAATCCACCCTGCCGATCATCGGCCGCGTGGCCGCCGGTGCGCCGATTCTCGCCCAGCAGCACGTCGAGGAATCCTGCAACATCAACCCGACCTTCTTCCATCCCCGGGCCGACTATCTGTTGCGCGTTCATGGCATGAGCATGAAGGACGTCGGCATTTTCGACGGTGACCTGCTGGCCGTGCACACCTGCCGCGAAGCCCGCAACGGCCAGATCGTGGTGGCGCGGATCGGCGACGACGTCACCGTCAAGCGCTTCAAGCGCGAAGGCAGCAAGGTCTGGCTGCTGGCGGAAAACCCCGAGTTCGCCCCCATCGAAGTCAACCTGAAAGACCAGGACTTCGTCATCGAAGGTTTGAGTGTCGGCGTTATTCGCCGCTGAAGGAGGCGTCATGCAATTCCAGCAAACCCCACAACATGCACAACTTTCCCTGTTCGAAGCGTTCATGGCGCAACCCCTCGCGCCCCTGCTCAAGGAGGTGGTCGAAGCCCCCTGGAGCACTGAGCCAGAAGTGTTCAGTGAGCTGTCGTTGCGGGGCGCTGCCGGGAGTTGCCTGAGCCTGCTGGCACCGATCCTGCGGGAGTTGAGCCAGGATCAGGAGGCCCGCTGGCTGACCCTGATCGCCCCGCCAGCCAGCCTGACCCAGGCCTGGCTGCGGGATGCAGGGCTCAACCGGGAGCGGATTCTGCTCCTGCAACCCAGCAGCGCTCAAAACGCCCAGCAATTGACCTGTGAAGCCTTGCGCCTGGGCCGTAGCCACACCGTGGTCAGCTGGCTGAACCCGCTGAACGCCAGTGCGCGCCAACAGCTGATCTGCGCGGCTCGCCAAGGCGATGCGCAAAGTCTGAATATTCGTTTGGGCTGACGGTTTGAACGGCCGTCAGGGCCGGTGCGGCATGCTGATCGCCCAGGGCTTCTCCAAGACAGAGAAACCGACCTGAAACGTCATCCAGCGTCGAACGAGCCTCGGTTTCAATGAAGAACCCGTGGCCCGCCGTCGTCTTTCTCGATTTCACCTTCGGCCAAACGCCCAGCCATCTGCACGCCGACGCTCAACATGGCCTTGGCCACCTCGACGTGCTGGCCCTGCAGGAACGCCTTGGCATCTTCGGAAAAGTTAAGGGTCACCAGAGAACCTTCGTCCTCGGCCCGGCGCAGCTCGATGCGGCCGTCCGGCAGCTCGACAATTTCTAGAAAGGACGTAGGCATAGTGTCAGTTCTCCACGAAAGGCCATTATTGTATCAGTCATCAACGGCACCTCGCAGGAGAACTGAAGCGCTTTCTTTACCACTTGATGAACATCTGACAGATGGGGACTACTTTTTTCAAAGAAAAAGGCGACAAAATAATCGCCCTCTGTTCATCCATATGCCCGTTCAATCACTCAGCACTCGTTGAGCCCATCGCGAAAACGGATCGCCAGCGCCTTCAGGTTCTGCCGCCAGCTCTCCAACTCCTCACGCCCCAGCTCGGGCGCCTCGTCCTCATCCAGGCTCACCGCCACGATCAACGGCTGCAACACGTCGCCCTTGACCTTCCTGGGGGCCTGGGGCGGCAGATACAGCGCGGCGTGGGCACTGATCAAGCGGGCCAGCCAGGTCTGCGGGCCATGGGCCAACTCCACCAGCTCGGCCATTTCCGGAATGGCGATCGCCTCCAGCACTTCGCGGGTCAGCAGCAACTCGGCCCGCGGCGCGGCGGCCTGGGGCAGGCGGTAGAAGCCGGCAATCTCATGGCAGAGCCCGAGCAGCGCACCGTATAGATGAAACACCGCAGCTTCGCGCTCGGCCTGGATCAGCGCCAGGGCATTCATCGCCCCGCTCGTCTCGGCCTTGCCCAGGGCTTCCAGGGCAAGGCCGGCGTAAAAAATCTTCTGGTTGGTACGGGTATAGAGTTCGTTGGCCATGACGGCGCGCTCCAGGGAAAAAGGCCACAGGCAGGTCAGTCAGTTTCAGGGATCGACCAAGTTCGCCGCAAGCCAAAAAAGACAAAGGCCGCGTGAAAACCTTAATATCGCTTAGTTAAGGTTTTCACACGGCCTGAAGGCACAGGAGAGGAGACTGTGGGAGCGGAGCTTGCCCGCGAAGCTTCTAGCGCTCTCAAGGCCGCTTTCGCGGGCAAGCTCCGCTCCCACATCACACCCGATCAGTTGATCAGGGCTCAGCTCACGAGCGCTTGTCTTCCACCTTCCATTTGCCGCCGTCGTAGAACGCCTTCCAGCCGGTCGGCTTGCCTTCCACTTCGGTCTGCACGTACTGCTCCTTGGTCTTGCGACTGTAGCGAATGACCGATGGACGACCGTCCGGGTCCTTCTGCGGAGCATCACACAGGAAGTGGTACTTGGGATCGATCTCGTCCTTGTGGGGAAGGATCTCGATCACCAGCGGCGCGCGGGTTTCACGGTTTTTCGGGAACTGGCTGGCGGCCAGGAACAGGCCGGAAGCACCGTCACGCAGGATATAGGTGTCGTTGACCTTATCGCACTTGAGTTCCGGCATCTTCACCGGGTCCATCTTCGGCGGCGCCGCGTCACCGCTCTTGAGCAGCTTGCGGGTGTTCTTGCAGGTCGCGTTGGTGCACCCGAAGAATTTGCCGAAACGGCCAGTCTTGAGTTGCATCTCGCTACCGCACTTGTCGCATTCCAGACTCGGGCCTTCGTAGCCCTTGATGCGGTAGCTGCCTTCTTCGATCTCGTAGCCGTCGCAATCCGGGTTGTTACCGCAGATGTGCAGCTTGCGCTTCTCGTCCAGCAGGTAGGCATCCATCGCCGTGCTGCAGATCGGACAGCGATGCTTGCCGCGCAGCACCAGGGATTCCGATTCACCCTCGTCGTCGGCGGCGATTTCATCCCCCGGCACCAGGTTGACGGTGGCCTTGCAGCGTTCCTTGGGCGGCAGGCTGTAACCCGAGCAGCCGAGAAACACGCCGGTGGAGGCGGTGCGAATCTGCATCGGCCGGCCGCAGGTCAGGCACGGGATGTCAGTCATCACCGGCTGGTTGGCGCGCATGCCGCTGTCAGGGCTTTCAGCCACTTCGAGCTTTTTCTTGAAGTCGCCGTAGAACTCGTCGAGCACGTTCTTCCAGTCACGCTCGCCCTGGGCCACGTCGTCGAGATGCTCTTCCATGCTGGCGGTAAAACCGTAGTCCATCAGGTCGGAGAAGCTTTCCGAAAGGCGCTCGGTGACGATGTCGCCCATCTTCTCGGAGTAGAAGCGACGGTTGTGCAGCGCCACATAACCACGATCCTGGATGGTCGAGATGATCGCCGCGTAGGTCGAAGGACGACCGATACCGCGCTTTTCCATTTCCTTGACCAGGCTGGCTTCGGAGTAACGGGCCGGCGGCTTGGTGAAGTGCTGGGTCGGATCGAGCTGGATCAGCTTCATCACCTCACCCTGGGCCATGTCCGGCAGCACATCGTCGTCGCCCGGCTTGCTCATCTGCGGCAAGACACGGGTGTAACCGTCGAACTTGAGGATACGGCCCTTGGCACGCAGCTCGAAGTCACCGGCGGCGACGCTGACGGTGGTCGACAGGTATTGCGCCGGCAGCATCTGGCAGGCCACGAATTGGCGCCAGATCAGCTCGTAGAGGCGCTCGGCATCACGTTCCATGCCCGACAGCTTGCTCGGGTCGGTATTCACATCCGAAGGACGGATGGCTTCGTGAGCTTCCTGGGCGCCGGCCTTGCTGCTGTAGACGTTGGCGTTTTCCGGCAGGTACTTCGCGCCGAACTCGCCTTCGATATAGGTCCGCGCCATCGCCACGGCATCAGCCGAGAGGTTGGTGGAGTCGGTACGCATATAGGTGATGTAGCCCGCTTCGTACAAGCGCTGGGCCATCATCATGGTTTTCTTCACGCCGAAGCCCAGGCGGTTGCTCGCGGCCTGCTGCAGGGTGGAAGTAATGAAGGGGGCCGACGGCTTGCTGCTGGTCGGTTTGTCCTCGCGCTTGGCGATGGTGTAGGCCGACGCCTTGAGCTTCTCCAGGGCCGCCATGGCCTGGGCTTCATTCAGCGGCTTGAACGCCTCGCCCTTCTCCCGCGCCACTTCGAAGCGCACCTTGGCGCCCTTGGCGGTGCCGAGGTCGGCGTGGACTTCCCAGTACTCTTCGGGGTTGAACGCACGGATCTCGCGTTCACGCTCGACCACCAGCTTCACCGCCACCGACTGTACGCGACCGGCGGAGAGGCCACGGGCGATCTTCGACCAGAGCAACGGCGACACCATGTAACCCACGACCCGGTCGAGGAAACGGCGGGCCTGCTGGGCATTGACGCGATCGATATCCAGCTCGCCGGGCGCCGAGAAGGCTTCCTGGATGGCTTTCTTGGTGATCTCGTTGAACACCACGCGCTTGTAGCGGCTGTCATCACCACCGATGGCTTCGCGCAGGTGCCAGGCAATGGCTTCCCCTTCGCGGTCCAAGTCGGTTGCGAGATAGATGGTGTCGGCATCCTTGGCCAGGCGGCGCAGCTCCTCGATCACCTTCTCCTTGCCGGGAAGGATCTCGTAGCGAGCTTTCCAGCCGTGATCCGGGTCGACGCCCATGCGCGAGACCAGCTGCTTGCGCGCCTTCTCCTTCGCCGTCAGCACGGGGGCTTCGCCAACCGCCGCCTTGCCGCGCTTGGCAGCGGGCTCTTTGGTGGCACTCGCCGAACCGCTGGTGGGCAGGTCTCGGATATGGCCGATACTCGACTTCACCACGTACTGGGTACCCAAGTACTTGTTGATGGTCTTGGCCTTAGCCGGGGATTCCACAATGACCAGCGATTTGCCCATGGATCAGAAAATTCCTGAATGCTAGAAGTGAGAGGCGGCCTGCGCCTGACGCGGCACCGCTATATATAGTGGCTACAAGGTGAGGTCAAGCGCAGGGTTCTGCGCGACCTCTCCTCAAGGCCTTGAAAAAAGGCTCGGTTCAGCTTGCACCAAAGCAAAGCGCGGGACCTGTTCGCCGTCAACCTCGACCGACTCCAGGAACATGCTCAAGGGACGTACCCAAAAGCCGTAATCGCCATACAGGGCTTGGTAGAACACCAGTTCCTCGTCGGTCTCGGAGTGCCGCGCAACGTTGAAAACACGGTACTGCGGCCCCTTGTAATGCTGATAGAGCCCGGGTTCCAATTTCATGTATCGGCTCCTTACAAATAAAAATAAAAAAATTCGGAAAAACAAAAGCCGGGGCACCAGGCCCCGGCTTCCTTCGACGAGACGCTTAGACGCGTTCGAAGACGGTGCTGATGCCCTGGCCGAGGCCAATGCACATGGTGGCCACCCCAAGGGTACCGCCATTCTGCTTCATCACGTTGAGCAAGGTGCCGGAAATCCGCGCACCGGAACAACCGAATGGGTGGCCCAAGGCAATCGCGCCGCCGTGCAGGTTAACCTTCTCGTTCATCTTGTCGAGCACTTTCAAATCCTTGAGCACCGGCAGGGCCTGTGCGGCGAAGGCTTCGTTGAGTTCGAAGAAGTCGATGTCGGAGATCGCCAGGCCCGCACGCTTGAGGGCTTTCTGGGTCGCCGGTACCGGACCATAGCCCATGATCGCCGGATCCACACCCGCCACGGCCATGGAACGGATCACCGCCAAAGGCTGGATCCCCAGGTCCTGGGCACGCTGGGCCGACATCACGATCATGCACGAGGCGCCGTCGGTGATCTGCGAGGAAGTCCCCGCCGTCACGGTGCCGCCCTTGGGGTTGAACGCCGGCTTCAAGGCCGCCAGGCTTTCCAGGGTGGTTTCCGGACGAATGGTTTCGTCGTAGTCGAACACCTTCAGGAAGCCGTTCTCGTCATAACCCTGCATCGGGATGATCTCGTCCTTGAACTTGCCTTCCACGGTGGCCTTGTGGGCCAACTGGTGGGAGCGCACGCCAAAGGCGTCCTGCTGCTCGCGGGTGATGCCGTGCATCTTGCCGAGCATTTCCGCGGTCAGGCCCATCATGCCCGAGGCTTTCGCCGCGTACAGCGACATGTGCGGGTTCGGATCGACACCGTGCATCATGCCGACATGGCCCATATGCTCGACGCCGCCGACGACGAAGACGTCACCGTTGCCGGTCATGATCGCCTGGGCGGCGGTGTGCAGCGCGCTCATGGACGAGCCACACAGGCGGCTGACGGTCTGGCCGGCAGCGGTGTGCGGGATCTGGGTCATCAGCGACGCCATGCGGGCGATGTTCCAGCCCTGCTCCAGGGTCTGGTTCACACAGCCCCAGATCACGTCCTCGACTTCGTTCGGGTCGACCTTGACGTTGCGTTCCAGCAGTTTGCTGATCAGGTGCGCCGACATGTCCTCGGCGCGGGTGTTGCGGTGCATGCCGCCCTTGGAGCGGCCCATCGGAGTACGACCGAAGTCGACAATCACGACGTCTCTAGGATTCAAGCTCATATCGTTCACTCTCGCTCTAGTGTGGGCGCTTAACCGAAGAACCGCTGGCCGGTCTTGGCCATTTCACGCAGCTTCGCGGTCGGGTGGTACAGCGCGCCCAGGTCGGCGTACTGATCGGCCAGGGCCACGAATTCGGCGACACCGATGGAATCGATGTAGCGCAACGCACCGCCACGGAAGGGAGGGAAACCAATACCGTAGACCAGACCCATGTCGGCTTCGGCGGCGGTTTCGACAATACCGTCTTCCAGGCAACGCACGGTTTCCAGGCACAGTGGGACCATCATCCAGTTGATGATGTCCTCGTCGGTCACTTCGCGCTGCTCGTAGATGATCGGCTTGAGCACTTCCAGCACCGACGAATCGGCGACTTTCTTCTGCTTGCCGCGCTTGTCGGTCTCGTAGGCGTAGAAACCCTTGCCGTTTTTCTGACCCAGGCGGTTGGCTTCGTAGAGGGCATCCACCGCCGAACGGCGATCGTCCTTCATACGGTCCGGGAAACCTTCGGCCATCACGTCACGACCGTGGTGGCCGGTGTCGATGCCGACCACGTCCATCAGGTAGGCCGGACCCATCGGCCAGCCGAACTTCTCCATGATCTTGTCGATACGGACAAAGTCCACACCGGCGCTGACCAGCTTGGCGAAACCGCCGAAGTACGGGAACAGGATACGGTTGACCAGGAAGCCCGGGCAGTCGTTGACCACGATCGGGTTCTTGCCCATTTTCTTGGCGTAGGCCACGGTGGTGGCGACCGCTTCTTCGCTGGACTTCTCGCCACGGATCACTTCCACCAGCGGCATCATGTGTACCGGGTTGAAGAAGTGCATGCCGACGAAGTTTTCCGGACGCTTGAGGGCCTTGGCCAGCAGGCTGATGGAAATGGTCGAGGTGTTGGAGGCGAGGATCGCATCTTCCTTGACCTGGGCTTCCACTTCCGCCAGTACCGCTTGCTTGACTTTAGGGTTCTCGACGACCGCTTCAACCACCAGGTCGACGTGACCGAAATCACCGTAGGACAGCGTAGGACGGATGCCGTTGAGCACTTCAGCCATCTTCGCCGCGGTCATGCGGCCTTTATCAACACGACCGACCAGCAGTTTCGCGGCTTCCGCCAGACCCTGCTCGATGCCGTGCTCGTTGATGTCCTTCATCAGGATCGGCGTGCCTTTGGAGGCCGACTGATAAGCGATACCGCCACCCATGATACCGGCGCCCAATACGGCGGCCTGTTTCACGTCCCTGGCGATTTCGTCGTAGGCCTTGGCCTTTTTCTTCAGTTCCTGGTCGTTCAGGAACAGACCGATCAGGCTTTGCGCAGCCGAGGTCTTGGCCAGTTTCACGAAGCCGGCGGCTTCGATTTCCAGGGCCTTGTCGCGCCCGAAGTTGGCGGCTTTCTGGATGGTCTTGATCGCTTCGACCGGAGCCGGGTAGTTCGGACCGGCTTGACCAGCAACAAAACCCTTGGCGGTTTCGAAGGCCATCATCTGTTCGATGGCGTTGAGCTTGAGCTTGTCCAGCTTCGGCTGGCGCTTGGCCTTGTGGTCGAGCTCGCCGGAGATGGCGCGCTTGAGCAGTTCCAGAGCGGCTTCCTGGAGTTTTTCCGGAGCAACCACGGCATCGACGGCGCCGACTTTCAGGGCGTCTTCGGCACGGTTTTCCTTACCGGCGGCAATCCACTCGATGGCGTTGTCCGCACCGATCAGGCGCGGCAGACGGACGGTACCGCCAAAGCCCGGGTAGATGCCCAGCTTGACTTCCGGCAGGCCGATCTTGGCGCTGCTGGACATGACGCGGAAGTCCGCGGCCAGGCACATTTCCAGACCGCCGCCCAGGGCGATGCCATTGATCGCGGCGACAGTCGGCACGGCCAGGTCTTCGAAATCGCTGAAAATCTTGTTGGCTTCGAGGTTGGCAGCGACCAACTCGGCATCCGGCAACTTGAAGTTGTCGACAAATTCGGTGATGTCGGCGCCGACGATAAACACGTCCTTGCCGCTGCTGACGATCACGCCCTTGACGGACGCATCAGCCTTGAGGGTGTCCACGGCCTGGCGCAATTCGCCCAGGGTTAGACGGTTGAACTTGTTGACGGACTCACCCTTGAGGTCGAACTTCAGTTCGACGATGCCACTTTCAAGAGCCTTAACCGTGATGGCTTTACCTTCGTAAATCATCAACTGATCTCCACGATATGGAAGCTGAACAGTACACGTCGGACGCGAGCGGATGGTACGGCACTGACGTTACCGTCGATGCTACGCCAAGCCGCCAGGCACACCCGCCAACGCGATAGTCGGGATTCTGTTTGGAGCCGTCTGATCAGACAAACGCTCAATTCATACGCCCGTTTGATTTGGGTGTGGACACCTTCACGGAATTCGCGGCAATTGTCAATTGCCGAAAACATTGCGAAAAAAACGACTTCCCGGTCATATTCCGGGCGTGAAAGCCCCGTGGGCGCCTGGCTTTATGGCCGCCCATTCAGCGAATCAATAGTGTAGCGGTGAGCGGCCGATCCCGCCCTGCGTCAAGCCAGGGCCTTGAGCACCGCCGCGATGGCCGGCAAGGCCTGGGCATCGCCGCGCTCGCCCCAATACACGGCGATCATCTGCTTGTCCGCCTCGATCTTGTAGGCGTTGTCCGGCAACGTGCGCAAATGCGCCAGCAGCTTGTCATCGGTCAAGATTTCCCGCCATTGGTTGGCCCAGACTCCCGGGGCGGTCTGCCAATAGCACCAGCACGGGCTATCGGCGCGCAGGCGCGGCCGATGGTATTGCGCACAGGGGCTCGGCGGCTCGTGAGGCAGCCAGTGCGGCCACTCCTGGGGCGCCAGTTGCATGCCCAGGCCGATGCGCCGCGCTTCCATGCGCACGGCCATCATCCCGCTCTGGCGGCGCGATGGACGCAACCAGGCCAGGGGACTCAATACCAGCGCGAGGATTGACACCACTATCCATACCGTCATATCTAACTCTCTCGATTCTTGATGAGCGATGGGTTCGCCGCCGAACCAATCCGCTTGAAACCAGCCATACTTAAAGCTAATGCGATCCTCAGGAGTGCCTTTCATGAGCTACGAACACATTCTGGTAGCTGTCGACCTGACAGAAGAATGCGACCCGGTCATCAAGCGCGCACGCGAACTGTCGGTCAGCAGCGGAGCCAAGCTGTCCCTGGTGCATATCGTCGAGCCCATGGCCATGGCCTTCGGCGGCGACGTGCCGATGGACCTTTCGCAGTTGCAGCAACAGCAATTCGACCAGGCCAAGGAGCGCCTCGATCGGCTGATCGTCAAATACCCGGAGGTCTCGCGGGACAACTGCCACCTGACCTACGGCCAGCCGCGCCAGGAAATCCACCATCTGGCCAAGGAACAGCATTGCGACCTGATCGTGGTCGGCAGCCATGGCCGCCACGGCCTGGCGCTGCTGCTGGGCTCCACCGCCAATGACGTCCTGCACGGTGCGCCCTGCGATGTGCTGGCGGTGCACCTGGTCAAACGCCCGACCTGATCCTGGAATACCGAACCTGTAGGAGCCGGCTTGCTGGCGATTGCGATGCATTCACCGCCGCTATCGCCAGCAAGCCGGCTCCTACAGGTTCGCGCAAGTCATAAAATATCGGCAACACCAATAAAAAGCCCGGCCCCCACGCAAATGGGGCCGGGCTTTTTTGTCACTGGCCGATCATCAGGCGTCCAGCTCGGCCCAACGTTCCACCATCACTTCCAGCTCGGCCTGGAGTTTTTCCAGCCCGGCGATGACCGCGGCGGTCTCCGCCGCCGGACGCTGATAGAACCCCGACTCGGCCATTTCGGCTTCAACGGCGGCAATCTGCTGCTCCTTGGCTTCGATTTCACCCGGCAACGCTTCCAGCTCGCGCTGCAATTTGTAGCTGAGCTTTTTCTTCGCCACCGGCTGTTCGACCGCTGCCGCAGGTGCCGGCGCAGCCGCCACTACCGCGGAGTTGAGCTCGGCCTTGCCGGATTTGTTCTCGGTCACACCGAGCAAACGCGGCGAACCGCCCTGGCGCAGCCAGTCCTGGTAACCACCGACGTACTCGCGCACCTTGCCCTCGCCTTCGAAAACCAGGGTGCTGGTGACCACGTTGTCGAGGAAAGCCCGGTCGTGGCTGACCATCAGCACGGTACCGCTGAACGTCAACAACACTTCTTCCAGCAACTCGAGGGTTTCCACATCGAGGTCGTTGGTCGGTTCGTCGAGTACCAGCAGGTTGGACGGTTTGCTGAACAACTTGGCCAGCAGCAGGCGCGCGCGCTCACCACCGGACAAGGCCTTGACCGGCGTACGCGCACGCTGCGGGCTGAACAGGAAGTCGCCCAGGTAGCTCAGCACGTGACGGCTCTGGCCGTCGATGTCGATAAAGTCGCGACCTTCGGCGACGTTGTCGATCACGGTCTTTTCCAGGTCCAGTTGATGGCGCAACTGGTCGAAGTAGGCCACGTCGATGCGCGTCCCCTCTTCCACCGTGCCGCTGGTCGGCTGCAGGCCATTGAGCATCAGCTTGAGCAAGGTGGTCTTGCCGGTGCCGTTGGCCCCGAGCAGGCCGATCCGGTCGCCACGCTGCAGGACCATGGAGAAATCCTTGATCAGGAACGGGCCACCCGGGTGCGCGAAGCTGACGTTTTCCAGCACCATCACCTGCTTGCCGGACTTGTCGGCGGTATCGAGCAGGATGTTCGCCTTGCCGGTGCGCTCGCGACGCTCGCTACGCTCAACGCGCAGGGCTTTCAAGGCGCGCACACGGCCTTCGTTACGGGTGCGGCGGGCCTTGATGCCCTGGCGGATCCAGACTTCTTCCTGGGCCAGGCGCTTGTCGAACAGCGCGTTGGCGGTTTCCTCGGCCGCCAGCGTGGCTTCCTTGTGCACCAGGAAGCTGGCGTAGTCGCCGTTCCAGTCGATCAGGCCGCCGCGATCCAGTTCGAGGATGCGGGTGGCCAGGTTCTGCAGGAAAGAACGGTCGTGGGTGATGAACAGCACCGCGCCCTGGAAATCCTTCAAGGCTTCTTCCAGCCAGGCGATCGCACCGATGTCCAGGTGGTTGGTCGGTTCGTCGAGCAGCAGCAGGTCCGGTTCCGAGACCAGTGCCTGGGCCAGCAGAACGCGCCGACGCCAGCCGCCGGACAACTCGGCGAGGGTCTTGTCGGCCGGCAGTTGCAGGCGACTCAGGGTGCTGTCGACCAGGGTCTGCAAGCGCCAGCCATCGCGGGCTTCAAGGTCGTGCTGGACATGCATGAGCTTGTCCAGGTCGGCATCGGTGACGATGTTCTGGCTCAGGTGGTGGTACTCGGCGAGCAACGCGCCGACCCCGTCCAGGCCCTCGGCAACCACATCGAACACGGTGCGATCGTCGGCCAGCGGCAACTCTTGCGGCAACTCGCCGATCTTGAGGCCGGGCGCACGCCAGACGGAGCCGTCATCGGGCTTTTGCACGCCCTTGACCAGCTTCAACATACTGGACTTGCCTGTGCCGTTGCGGCCGATGATGCACACCCGCTCACCACGGGCGATCTGCCACGACACCTTGTCCAACAACGGCATGGCGCCGAAGGCAAGGGACACATCGCTGAATTTGAGCAGGGTCATGAGCTTCTCCAAAAACCGGGCGCGCATTCTACCTGACTTGAGCCAGGAGGCGGCCGGCAATTTTATCGGCACCTCGGTTCAAGATGACAATTGGTATCAAGTTACGTACGGCAACCGGTAAAACGTTCTCCCACGGATGGCAAACAGCTAAGCTATTAGTAATCAGCCGCGGAATTTTCCACGGCTTGTCAGGTTTTATTTTCTCGGAACTCCCATGCGCAGCCGTCTGTTCAATTTTTTATCGTGTCTGCTTCTTTCTACCTGCGCTGTCCAAGCCGCCCAGGCGCTAGAGCTCTCCCAGCAACGCCAGTTTTACGATGAAGCCAAGCGCGCCCTCGCCAACGGCGACTCGGGCCCTTATTTCCGCTACCAGGACGCCCTCCAGAACTATCCGCTGGAGCCCTACCTGGCCTACGACGAGTTGACCGCGCGTCTGAAAACCGCGAGCAATGCCGAGATCGAGCAATTCCTCGCCGCCCATGGCGACCTGCCCCAGGCCAACTGGATGAAGCTGCGCTGGTTGCGCTGGCTGGCCGAACGCGGCGACTGGCAGCCCTTCGTCAAGTACTACGACCCCAAACTGAATTTCACCGAACTGGACTGCCTCTACGGCCAGTATCAGCTCAGCCATAACCTGCGCGCCGAGGGCTATGCCACGGCGGAAAAGCTCTGGATGACCGGCAAGACCCAACCGAGTGCCTGCGACGCCCTGTTCAGCAGTTGGGCCGCCGATGGCCAATTGACCGAACAGAAACGCTGGCAGCGCCTGAAACTGGCAGCCGATGCACGCAACTATGGCCTGGCCAGCAGCCTGGCCAGCGGACTGACCACCCTTGCGCCCCAGGGACGCCTGCTGATCGACGTGGCGCAGAAGCCGGAACTGCTGAGCCAATCCTCGCGCTTCCTTCCGGCGGATGAGGCCATGTCCGATGTCGTCGGCCTCGGCCTGCGTCGCCTGGCTCGCCAGGACCCGGACAAGGCCATGCCCCTGCTCGACAGCTATGCCGCGAGCATGCACTTCTCCCGTGACGAAAAGGTTGCGATCGCCCGCGAAATCGGCCTGACCCTGGCCCGCCGCTACGACAGCCGCGCACTGGAGATCATGACCCAGTACGACCCGGAGTTGCGCGACAACACCGTGACCGAATGGCGCCTGCGCCTGCTGCTGCGCCTGGGCCGCTGGGAAGATGCCTACCAACTGACACGCCGACTGCCACAGGACCTGGCGACCACCAATCGCTGGCGCTACTGGCAAGCCCGCAGCCTGGAGCTGGCGGAACCGGAAAATCCGCAAGCCCTGGTACTGCTGAAGAACGTCGCCCGCGAGCGCGACTTCTATGGTTTCCTGGCCGCGGACCGCTCGCAGACGCCTTACCAGCTGACCAACCGTCCCCTGGTGCTCAGCGCACAGGTGATGAACAAGGTCCGCAATACCCCGGGCATACTCCGCGCGCTGGAACTGCATGACCGCGGCCAGGTGGTCGACGGGCGCCGCGAGTGGTACCACGTCAGCCGTCTGTTCAGCCGTGATGAAATGGTCGCCCAGGCCAAGCTGGCCTATGACCTGAAATGGTATTTCCCGGCCATCCGTACCATCAGCCAGGCGCAATACTGGGATGACCTGGATATCCGCTTCCCCATGGCCCATCGCGACACCCTGGTGCGTGAAGCCAAGATTCGCGGGCTGCACTCGAGCTGGGTGTTTGCCATTACCCGCCAGGAAAGCGCCTTTATGGATGATGCCCGCTCAGGCGTGGGGGCCAGCGGCTTGATGCAACTGATGCCGGGGACCGCCAAGGAAACCGCGCGCAAGTTCAGCATTCCACTGGCCTCGCCGCAGCAGGTACTGGACCCGGACAAAAACGTCCAACTGGGGGCGGCCTACCTGAGCCAGGTGCACGGCCAGTTCAACGGTAACCGCGTGCTCGCGACCGCCGCCTACAACGCCGGCCCCGGCCGCGTCAGGCAGTGGCTCAAGGGCGCCAACCACCTGGGCTTCGACGTGTGGGTGGAAAGCATTCCATTCGACGAAACCCGCCAATACGTGCAGAACGTGTTGTCATACTCGGTGATCTACGGTCAGAAGCTCAACGCACCACAGCCGTTGGTGGATTGGAACGAGCGCTATTTCGACGACCAATAATCTGGTTTTGTAGGAGCCGGCTTGTCGGCTCCTACAGTGACCGCGCCTGTAAACCCTGCTATTCGAGCACCGTCACCGGCATCCCGACTTCCAGAACACCCTGGCCGTCATTGACCAGGTTCTGCCCGAACATCACATCGCCACCCTGCTCGCGGTAAGTCTTGAGGGTCGTCAAGGGCTCGCGGTCGGCACTGCGCTCGCCGGTCTGCGGATCGAGGGTGGTCAGGATGCAGCGGGAACAGGGTTTCACCACCCGAAACTCGACATCGCCGATGCGAATTCGCTTCCAGCCGTCTTCGGCAAAGGCATCGCTGCCCTCGATCACCAGGTTTGGCCGGAAGCGCAGCATTTCCAGCTCACGCCCGACCTTCTGCGACAGGTCATCCAGAGAAGCCTGGCCGATCAGCAGCAAAGGGAAACCATCGGCAAACGCCACCCGATCCTCTTCCCTGCCGTAGCCGGCCTCGGTGAGGCGGGCGCGCTCCAACGGCACATGCACCAGGCGGGTCGGCTTGCCGATAAACCCGCTCAGCCAGGCCGCCGCCTCATCGCCGGCATCCGGCACACGCAAGGTGTCGCTCCAGATGGTCACGCCACGCAAAGTGTCGTCCTTGCCGGGCAAGGCCACGTCCAGCGCCGAATGGCCGGGAGCACTCAGGGTCAGGCCGCAGGCAGAGTTCCACAGCGCCGACAACTGACTCATCTTTCCCACCGCGCGCTGGGTCAGAAAGCGCCCACTGGCCTCGTCCACCAGCATCCAGCGCCGGTCCCCGGCCAGGCCCAGCTCGTCCACCGGACTCTGGCGCAAGGCCTCGCCCCGGGCTGATTTCAACGGATATCGATACAGCGCGCTCAGACGCAACATGACCAGCTCCCGGAGAGACAAAACAGCGATTCTACAGGAGGACGGGCACGACGGCATTTTTGCGCTGGAACGCGATTTTGTGGGAGCTGGCTTGCCGGCGATGATGCCCGCAAGATCAATGCAAGGCTTACCGACCTCATCGCCGGCAAGCCGGCTCCTACAGGTTCAGCGGTGTTTGCAAGTCCGCGGGGATCAGGCGTTATCCAGCATCAACCGCTGACGTACCACATCCACCAACTTGTCCGGCTGGAACTTGGAGAGGAAGTTGTCGCAACCGACCTTCTTCACCATGGCATCGTTGAAGCTGCCGGACAACGAGGTATGCAGGACCACATACAGCCCGCGCAGGCGAGGGTCGTTACGAATTTCGGTGGTCAGGCGGTAACCGTCCATTTCCGGCATTTCCGCGTCGGTGAAAACCATCAGCAGCTTGTCGGTCATCACCGCACCGCCATCCGCCCAACCCTTGAGCATGTTCAGGGCCTTCAAGCCGTCGCTGGCGATGTGCATTTTCACCCCCAGTTGCCCGAGGGTATCGCGCAACTGGGACAGGGCCACGTTCGAGTCGTCGACCAACAGCACTTCGCGGCCACGGGCCTGCTCCATGATCGGGTCGTCGAGCTTTTCACGGGACACCTTGGCGTTGTACGGCACGATCTCGGCCAGGACCTTTTCCACGTCGATGATTTCCACCAACTGGTCGTCCACCTTGCTGATGGCGGTCAGGTAATGCTGGCGACCGGCGCTGGTCGGCGGAGGCAGAATGGCTTCCCAGTTCATGTTGACGATGCGGTCCACGCCACCGACCAGGAACGCCTGCACCGAACGGTTGTACTCGGTGACGATGATAGTACTGTCGGGCCCCGGCACCAGCGGACGCATGCCGATCGCCTGGGACAGGTCGATCACCGGCAGTGTCTGGCCGCGCAGGTTGACCACGCCGCAGACAAACGGGTGACGCTGGGGCATCAAGGTCAACTTGGGCAGTTGCAGCACTTCCTGGACCTTGAACACGTTGATCGCAAACAGCTGGCGCCCCGCCAGACGGAACATGAGAATTTCCAGCCGGTTCTCACCCACCAGTTGCGTACGTTGATCTACTGTGTCGAGAATGCCGGCCATTAATGACTCCTGGGCTTGCTGCTGAAAGTGACATTGAATAGGTTATCGGCGGAGAATATCGGAGCTTGACCCTCCGGCCAAATACCGGTCAAAAGCATTGATGTCACATTAACATCATGCTTTACTCAGTTCACCCCCTCCTTGTTGCCATGCGCGACCGCAAATGACAGTCAGAGTTCCTCATACTAGGGGAATCCCCTAGCGACAATCAGGCCCAACCTGATATTCGCGATATCCAATAGCCATTAATGTGACGCCATTCTCATTGCATGAATGGAGTCAGGCTTTTGCTTTCGATTGCAGGACCTCGGCCAGACAGCCCGGTGAACACCTTCACCCATCGTGCTCAAGCCCTCTGGACCGCCGCTTCCGGTGAATTTCTGCGGACCTGCCCGCGGCGCTTTCGGGTGCCCGCCAACTTGCACCTGAGAACGAAATGCAATAGCTGTAATTCGAAACAATCAGAAACAGACTACAGACACACGCGCCCTGTCGGCATTAACTTTAAAACCGTTCGCCCCGTGCGACCTTCTATCGCCTGCCTATGCATTCAAGGAGATAAAGCATGCTGAACGGTAAAGAACGGCAAGCCAGCCTGCCGGAGTTCCTGGTCGAGGCCCAAGCCCTGCAAACGAAAATGCAGGAGTGCTGCCAGCACCTGGAGCTGATCCGCAACGACAAGGACGCCATCGATTGCCTTCTCGTCTCGCTGCACACCCTGGCCATCTGCGCGCAAGGCCTGGGCGTACGCTCCATGGCCCGGTTCTCGCGCCAGATCCACGCCCTCCTGAGCCAGCCCCAGGACCCGCTCAACCTGCATGAAGACGCCTTGCTGGCCCTGCGCAATTGCTTGACGCTGTTGGCCTGGCAAGTCGAATTGATCGACCCGCGTACCGGTCAACTGGGCCTGGACGACGACGAAGAGTCCGAACTGATTACCGCGCTCGCCATCCAGACCGGCCAATATGGCTCCGCTATCACCGAGCCCAGGACCTTCACCCTGATCACCTTCCCCGAACGATCCGTTTGAACCGTTCGCCCTCCTCACGCCTTCGACCCGCCCTCTTCATACCTAAAAACGACAATAACAACTCCCCTCGAACTTTCAGGTTTCAGGTGATGGTTTTTTAATGCAAAAAGAATAACTAGCGTCTACGCGATAAAGCCCCCCGGAACAGCCATCAGGCTTCAGTTGGAGTAAGCTTGCCCAAGGGTATTTTGTGGAACAAACGTACGATAAAAGTTGACCACTCGGACATATACCGGCCGAGAGCGACTGCTCCCGAATCGCGTGCTACCATGCCGTTTATTCGCATATGTACTTGTACAGCTTAGTAATTTTGTAAATAGATATCAAAATGACATCATTGCGCAAAGTTTCTCACCCTGACACTGTTTCACCTCGAACGCACACATTAAACCGTACCCGTTTTTCAAACTTGGCCTGTCGGTTGTCCTGACGGTCTACCCGTAGCGAACATTCATCGGCTCCATACGCTATGTACGCCAGCCTCAAGTCATTCAAGCCTTGGCTCCCGTCTCGAAAAAATGCCCGCCGGCTGACAGTCGTGCTATGCGTCAGTTCGGCCATCGCCAGCCTGCTCATCTACTGCACATGTACAGGCTTCCCGACGGGATTGTTGATCCTCAACCTGGCCGCCCTGGCCAGCGTCTGGCTCCAGCACCGCGACGCCGGCACCTCCATCCAGTTCCAGCCGCAGGAACTGGCTGATCGCCTGCTCCAGGTGCAAGAGAACGAGCGGCATCGCCTCAGCCGCGAACTGCATGATGACATCGGCCAGTTGCTCACCGCGGCCAAGCTCCAGACCCAGTGGTTGCAACGGCGCTTGCCCGACGACCTGCAAAGTCACTGCGAGACCCTGGGCAACACCCTCGACGAAACCCTGGCCAAGGTTCGCGACGTTTCAGCCATTCTCAATCCCCGCCAGTTGACCAGCCTTGGCCTGGAGGCCAGTCTGCGCGCGCATTTGCTCAAGACCCTGGAAAACACCAGCGTGCTCTGGAGCCTGGAGTGTCACCAGCGACTGACCGGCATACCCGAGGAGATGGCGGTGACCGCCTTCCGCGTGACCCAGGAAGCCGTCACCAACATGCTGCGCCATGCCCAGGCGCGTAACCTGCTGGTGCGTATCCAGCGCTTGCCCGAAGGCTTGTCCCTGCACATCGCCGACGACGGCCAGGGCTTTTCGCCGGCGCGCAATCCCGGCGAGGCGGGCCAGCGCGGCATGGCCGGCATGGCTGAACGCATTGAACAGGCAGGCGGAACATTGACAGTCACCAGCGGACCCGGCAAAGGTACGCAGATCGAAGCACTGCTGCCCTGGGCGCCACGCGCCCTGGAACGCGCCAGCAAGAATAAGGCTCCATGACCTGCACCCTACTCCTGGTGGATGACCACTCACTGATCCGGGCCGGTGTCCGCGCCCTGGTACTGGATATCCCGGGTTACGCCGTGATCGGCGAAGCCAGCGACGGCGCGCAGTTGCTCGATGCCGTGGAACGGCTGAACCCGGACATCATCCTGCTCGACCTGTCCATGCGCGAAACCGGTGGCCTGGATGCCCTGCGCAAGCTCAAGGCGGTGCGCCCGCAGAGCAAGGTGCTGATCCTGTCGATGCACACCGACCCGCAATTGATCATGCAGGCCCTGGAAATCGGTGCCCACGGCTACCTGCTCAAGGACACCACCGCCACCGAACTGGCCCAGGCCCTGGATGCCCTGCGCAGCAACGAGCGCTACCTGAGCCCGGCCATCGCCCATACGGTGATCAACCAGGCCCTGACCCAGGTCCAGCGCAACCTGCCGGCCGAACGGAGCGCCAACCACAATCTGACCGGGCGTCAGCTGGAGATCCTGCGGCTGATCGTGCGCGGCAAGTCGACCCGGGAAATCGCCAATGGCCTGGGCCTGAGCATCAAGACCGTGGAAACCCACCGTTCGCAGATCATGAAACGGCTACAGATCTTCGACGTCGCCGGCCTGGTGCTGTTCGCCGTGCGTGAGCAGATCATCAGCCTCGACGACTGAGCAGCGGTGAATCCTCCGGCAGGTGCACCCGCAGGGCCGCCGGACGGACCTCGAAACGCAGGCTGTCGCTGAGCAAGGGCTCACCGTCGAGATTGAGGTACAACCCCTCGGACACCTTGATTTCGACCCAGGGCAGGCGAGCCCGGACAAACAGGTTGTCCAGCCCCCAGCCACCGGCCATCAACTCGCGCAAGGTCGTGATCATCTCCTGGGGGGCCGGCAGGATGCTGATATCGAGCATGCCGTCGTCGACCAGCGCCTCGGGGCACAGCGGGTGCCCACCTCCCGCCTGGCGACCGTTGCCGATGCCCAATGCCAGCAGATCGCCCTTCCAGTGGAAATCCGGCCCCTGCAGCTCGCCATAGGCGACATGCAACTCACTGAAACGGCTGAGGCCGGTAAACAGGTAGGCAGCGCCTCCCAGCAGTTTTTTCAGATCTTCCGAAGTATTGGCGGTGACCAGGCTGCCAAAGCCGCCGGTGGCCATGTTGAGGAATATCTGCTCGCCGACGCCGCCAAGGTCGATCGCCCGCGCCGGGACCTCAAGCAACGCCAGGGCCTGGGCCGGCTCCAGCGGCACACCGGCCGAACGGGCAAAGTCATTGGCGGTCCCCAGCGGCAGCAACACCAGGCTGGCGTCCACTTCGGCATTGGCCAGGGCCTCGGCGACATCGCGCAGAGTGCCGTCGCCGCCGCCGGCAATCAACTGCCGATAGCCCAGCGCCAGCGCTTCGCCGACCAGGCGCCGGGCATCGCCGGCCTCCCAGGTCAAGCGCACCGCCAGGTCCCAGCCCTCGGCCCGCTTGCCCTCGACAGCGGCCCGCACAGCCTCGTTGAGGGCTTGTTTGCCATGCAGAATCAACAATGCCTTGCGCTCGTTCATGAGCCTTGTCTTCCTTCAAAGTGACCGTGAAAGATGTTGACCGCGGCCGAAGCAAAAAGACTCTCGACCCATTGAATTTATCTGCTATTTATGTAGTCCTAATACGAAAGAATTAGTCGGATTTTTTTTACAATAAGCCGTCATTTGGATAGCAGTCTGCTGTTTCATGCGCTTTACTCAACCCCATAACACCCATAGCAGGAAGCAAACACGAAGCGTCAGGTCGATGAAAATCGCAAGACGACAGTAGGAACACTCACGTGGATTGACGCTGTTCAATCTGCAAAATGATCAACCTTCAGGGATGGGGTCAGCGCAACAAAGCCTTGGTTTTTCTACTGAAACAACTGCCACGACATTTCGTAATTACCATTCACGATGGTAAGACGGGAGGGGGTTTATGCGCCTGCAGCCGGTTGACAGCCTATTCCTGACTCGACCCAGCATGGTCGAGTACTTCCTGTTCGGCATCCGCATGGTCCATGGCCTGACCGCGATGCTGCCGGGCCTGATGCTGCTGGTATACCTGGGCGAGCAAGATCCGACCGCCATCAAGAGCTACCTCACCCTGCTGCTGTTCTTCGGTTTCATCAGCGTGCTGATCTTCCAGGCGCTGGGCGTGTATGCCGAGACCATCTTCAGCAACCTGCTGCGTTTTCAACTCACACTCTTCGCCTGGTCATCGGCGTTCTGCCTGCTGCTGTTCATGCACCATGGTTTGTCACTGTTCAACTTCCTGACCAACACCGAACTGTTTATCTGGTTTATTTCAAGCCTGATACTGTTCGGTGTCGAACGCCTGGTTCTGCTGACCCTGTTCCAGCAACTGATGCAACGGGGTTTTTTCCTGCAGCACGCGGTTATCCTCGGCGCCACTGAAAACGGCCAGCGCCTGGCCGAATACCTGGCCCAGCACCAGGACATCCGCTCCGGGGTCATCGGTTTTATCGACGACCGCATCGGCCGCCTGCCCAAGACCCTGGTCAACCAGCCGCTGCTGGGCAACTCCAATGACCTGGAACGCCTGATCCGCGAAGAAAAGGTCACCCAGGTCCTGGTCGCCCTGCCCTGGTCGGCGGAAAACCGCATGGACTACATCATCCGCGAACTACGCCGCCTGCCGGTCAATGTGCTGCTGGTGCCGGACATGGTTGCCTTCCGGCATGCCCACAACCGCATCACCGAAGTCGCCAACCTGCCGATGTTCAACGCCTCCGAGGTTCCCCTGCGCGGCTGGTCGCCGATGTTCAAGCGCCTGGAGGACATGGTCCTGTCGAGCCTCGCACTGATCCTCTTGTCGCCGATCATGCTGCTGACGGCCCTGGCGATCAAAATCGACTCGCCGGGCCCGGTGCTGTTTCGCCAGAAGCGCTACGGCTACAACAACCGCCTGATCGAAGTCTTCAAGTTCCGCTCGATGCACCAGCACCAGAGCGATGCCAACGCCGAAACCCAAACCACCCGCGGCGATCCGCGGATCACCCGGGTCGGACGTTTTATCCGCAAAACCAGCCTCGACGAGTTGCCACAGCTGTTCAATGTTTTCATCGGCAGCATGTCGATGGTCGGCCCGCGCCCCCACGCCACGGCCACCAAGGCGGCGGGCATCCTGTTCGAGGAAGCGGTCAAGGAATACACCTCGCGCCACCGGGTCAAGCCAGGTATCACCGGACTCGCCCAGATCAACGGCTACCGTGGCGAAACCGACACCCTGGAAAAAATCGAAAAACGTGTCGAGTTCGATCTGGAGTACATCGAAAACTGGTCGATCTGGTTCGACCTCTACATCCTGTTCCGCACTGTCCCGGCAGTGCTCATGACCCGCGAGGCCTTCTGAATGGGCGTACTCATTCCCTGCATCATCGCCGGTGGCGCCGGCACCCGTTTGTGGCCGGTCTCCCGCGAGGCCATGCCGAAACCCTTCATGCGCCTGCCCGACGGCGAAAGCCTGTTGCAGAAGACCTTCCGCCGGGCCGCCGAACTGCCCGGTGTCCAGCGGGTACTGACGGTGACCAACCGCGAGGTGTTCTTCCGTACCCTGGATGACTACCGCCAGTTGAACAAGGCCGACGCGGCGCTGGACTTCATCCTCGAACCCTTTGGTCGCAACACCGCCCCGGCCATCGCCGCGGCGGCCTTGTATGTGGCCAGGCTCTACGGCGACGACGCGCAACTGCTGGTTCTGCCGGCCGATCACCTGATCAAGGACCTGGACGCCTTCGCCAAGGCGGTCGACAGCGCTCGACTCCTGGCCGAGCAAGGCTGGCTGGTGACCTTCGGCCTGGTACCGACCCACCCCGAGACCGGCTTCGGCTATATCGAGAAAGGCCAGGCCCTGGGCGATGAGGCGTTCCAGGTCGCCCGCTTTGTCGAGAAGCCCGATGCGAAGACCGCGCAGCAGTACCTCAATGGCGGCCGGTACCTGTGGAACGCCGGCATGTTCTGCATGCGGGCCGACGCCGTGCTGCGCGAACTGCGCGAACACGCCCCGGACGTCCTCGAGGCCATGACCGAGTGCCTGGCCCTCAGCCACAGCCGCGAAGGCAGCCAGGAACTTCAACTGGAACTGGACGGCAAGAGCCTGGCCCGGGCGCCGGACATCTCCATCGACTACGCCCTGATGGAACGCTCGCGCAAAGTCGTGGTGGTGCCCTGCCAACTCGGCTGGAGCGACATCGGTTCGTGGCAGGCGGTGCGTGAACTGACACCGGCCGATGCCCAGGGCAACCAGTGCAACGGCGAGACCGTGCTGCATGACGTCAGCAACTGCTACATCGATTCGCCCAAGCGCCTGGTGGGCGGCGTCGGGCTCAAGGACCTGATCATCATCGACACGCCGGACGCCTTGCTGATCGCCGACGGCAAACGCAGCCAGGACGTCAGGCTGATCGCCCAGGAACTCAAGCGCCAGGGCCACGACGCCTATCGCCTGCACCGCACCGTAACCCGTCCATGGGGCACCTACACCGTGCTCGAGGAAGGCAAGCGCTTCAAGATCAAGCGCATCGTGGTCAAGCCCAATGCGTCGCTGTCGCTGCAGATGCACCACCATCGCAGCGAACACTGGATCGTGGTCAGCGGCATGGCGCGGGTCACCAACGGCGACAACGAGTTCATGCTCGATACCAATGAGTCGACCTTTATCAAGCCGGGCAAACAGCACCGGCTGGTCAACCCGGGGGTGATCGACCTGGTGATGATCGAAGTACAGAGCGGCGAATACCTCGGCGAAGACGACATCGTGCGTTTCACCGATATTTATGGACGGGTTCCCGTCGAAACCAGCAAGACCTGAGGCACCTGAAACAGTAGGAGCACCCACATGCGCGGACCCGGGTCCGTCAAGGGGGGGTAACCATGCATAAAGGGAAGACTGACCAATGAACAAACTCCTGCTGATCCTCAGTGTTTTATTAATCAGCGCGTGCAGCATACCGGCCAAGGTGGCATTACCGGATAACGACGTCCTGCGCGAAGGTCACCGGGCCGGCGACGCCCTGGCCGGCAAGCCGCTGCCGGACCAGCGCATCCGCGCCGGCGACACCTTGCGTATCGTGCGCAATACCGGTGAAGCGCCGTCCATTTCCGCCTTCACCGCCAACTCGATCTACGAACTGACGCTGTTCATCGTGATGAATGACGGCAGCTTTTCCTACCCCTATGTCGGCAACGTCAAGGCCGCCGGCCTGACCCCCCAACAGCTGACCCTGATCCTCGAAGACAAGCTGAAGAATATCTACCAGGATTCGGCCCTGACGGTGAATATCTCCCAGGCCCCGAGCAACACCGTGTTCGTCGGTGGCTCGGTGCGCACCCCGGCCAGCCTGCCGGTGACCACCGTCACCACCCTGGAACAGGCCCTGATCGGTGCCGGCGGTCTGTTGCCGGTGGGCGACAGCCGCAATATCGCCTTGCTGCGCCAGGACGACGACGGTCGCTACAAGACCTACTTCTTCGACTATCGCGACACCATGCTCGCCGGCGCCAGCAACCGCGCACCGGTGCTGCTGCAACGCGGCGACGTGGTGTTCGTGCCCAAGTCCCATGTGGGCAACGGCATCGAGTGGGTCGACCTGTATCTGAACCAATTGATTCCCTTCCAGAAATCCATTGGCATCGGCGCGAACTACAACCTGAACAACTCCACCAGCACTGGCAACTGATCGTTAAGGACAACAGACATGATCAATATCCGCTCCTTCCGAGACTTGTTGCGCCTATTCTTCATCTTCAAGCGCGAAGTGAAAACCACTGTGCTGGTGACTTTCGTCGTCATCCTGCTGGGAGCCTTCCTGTTGCCCAACCGCTACGAGTCCACGGCCCTGCTGCTGGTCAAGCCGGGCCGGGACACCAGCACCTTGCCGATCGAGATCTCCGACCGCCAGGCAACTATTATCCCCAGCGCCCAGCGCGACCCGATCATCGATGAGGAACGCATCCTCACCGGGCGCCCGATCGCCCGGCTGGTAGCCGAGCAATACCTCGACGAGCTGTCCAGGGTACCGCCCCAGGAAGGCTTTATCGCCACCCTCAAGACCCTGGTCAAGAGCACGGTGCAGGGCCTGCTGGATGTCGGTCGCGGCCTGCTGCAACTGCTCGGTCTGGTGGAGAAGCAGACACCGGTCGAACGCCTCGCCGACCAGTTGACGAAGTACTTCAGCGTGACCCACGCCGTGGGCTCCTCGGTGATGGAAATCAGCTTCACCTGGAACGACCCGCAGGTCGCCCAGACCATCGTCAAGAGCTGGATCGAGCAGTATGAACAGGAACGCACCCGCACCCTGGGGCGTAAAAGCCTGTACGCCTTCTATGAAGGCGAAAGTACCGCGACCACCAAACGCATCCTCGACTACAAGAAACAGATCGAGGCCCATCTCAACGAGCTGGGAGCGGTGAGCATCGGCGAGCGCCTGAACGATATCTCGCGCAACCTCAACAACCTGCGCGGCGAGCACCTGAACACCACCCGTGCGGTGGCCTCGACCAAGAGCGGGCTGGACCGGATCAAAGCCCAGCTCGACAGCATGAAGAAAGAAATCAGCATCGGTCGGCAGATGAGCATCAACCCGGACCGCCAGGACCTGCAACAGCGGATCAACGCCAAGCAGATCGAACGCCAGGAAATGCTCCGCACCTTCAAGGAAGGCGCACCGCCGGTGAAGGCCATGGACAAGGCGATTGCCAACCTGGAAGACCTGCTCAAGTCGCAGAACGCGGTAGTCCAGCGCACCGATAACCTGGCGCCGAACCCGGTCTACACCCGCCTGCAGAACAGCTTCGCCGACCAGGAGGCCAGCCTCAGTCGCTTGCAGACCCAGGCCGCCCAGCAGGAAACCCAGCTCAACCAGTTGGAACAGGACCGCCGTCAGGCCCTGGCCCTGGAGCCGGAAATGGCCCGCCTGCAACGTGAACTCGATGCCGCGGAAAAGAGCTTCGCCCTGTACAGCACCAGTACCGAGAAAGCGCGGATCGACCGTGAACTGGACAAGAGCCAGATCAGCAACATCGCGGTGATCGAACAGGCCACCCTCAACGAAAGCCGGGTCTTCCCGAAAAGCCTGACCATGCTCTTGCTGGCCATTCCGCTGAGCCTGGGGGTCGGCCTGCTGGCCCTGTATTTCTTCTATCTGCTGGACCAGCGCATCCACGACGGCGACAAGATCGAGTCACGCTTCGGGGTCAAGATCTGGACCAGCCTGCAAGACATCAGCAACGGCAGCATCCAGCGTCGCACCGCGTTCACTGCCAGCATGTACCGGCTCTATGGGGTCCTGCCGCTGGAACAGGTCGCCGAACACGGACTGGCCATCGGCCTGACCTCGGCCCGGCGTGGCGAAGGGGTCAGCTTCGTCATCGAGCACCTGGCCAACCTGCTGCAGGAACGCGGCCATCGGGTCCGCGTCGACGGCCAAGGCCCGGCGCATCCGGGGGAAATCCTGCTGCTCAATGCCGGCGCGTTCTTCTCCAACCAGGAAGCCTTCGTGACCCTGCGCCAGGCCGACCTGATCGCGCTGATCATCGAAGCGGAAAGCACCACCGTACCGATCCTGGAAAATGCCCTGTCGACACTCAATACCGCGTTCAAGCGCGTCGACGGCATCATCCTCAATCGCCGGCGTTTCGAGATCCCCGAGCGTGTACTCAATACCCTGGCCCGCATCCGGAGCCATGCCTGATGCATATCGCCCTGATAGCGCCCCTGCCACCGGAACAGAATGGCATCGCCGACTACGCCGGGCATCTGAAAGCGGCGCTGGAAAACCTCGGGGTGCGTGTCAGCACGCCCCTGGCGGGAGTGGGCAACGACCCGCAACGGGCCAGGGAGCTTGTAGCGCAGGCATCGTGGCAGGGCATCGATCTGGTCCACGCCGAAATCGGGGGCGGGCGCCTGGCCGAGTTCCACGCTTTGAAGGCCCTGCGCGCACGCTTCCCGGCGCTGCCGCTGACCGCGACCTTGCATGACCCGGAACGCCTGGTCTGGCGCCGCGAGCGCTTGCCCTGGCCGCTGTCGCTGGCCGCACGGCTGCCTTCGCCGCTACCACAGATGGCCACGGTGCTGGCCGATCCGCTGTGCCTGTACGAGGAGCGGCAACTGGCCCGCAGCCTGACCCGCCTGGTGACACTCACCCATTCGGGCGGCCATTGCCTGCGCCAGCGCATGGGGTTGCGCAACGAACAGATGGCAGTGATTGCCCACGGTAACCTGGCCATCGCGGCAAAGCCCCTGCCCGCGCTGGAGCCGCTGAGACTGCTGTACTTCGGTTTCATCTACCGCGGCAAGGGCATCGAAGACCTGCTCGACGCCCTGGCCATCACCTTCACCCAGCAACCGGCTTTGCGGACCCGCGTGCGCCTGACCCTGGCCGGGGGCAGCGAGCCGGAGATGGCCTTCGGCCCTTCGGGCAGCTATCTCGATCAACTGCGCCAGCACATCCAGAGCCTTGGCCTGCAAGACAACGTCGACTGGCAACTGGACCTGCCGGCCGCCGAGATCCCCGCCGTAATCCAGGCCCACCACGTGATGGTGCTGCCGTACCGCGAGTCGAGCAAACTCAAACTGCTGGGCAGCCTGCGCGGGACCAGCGGCGCGCTGTCCTGGGCCGTGGCCTGCGGACGCGGCGTCATCACCTCGGACGCACGTTCCTTTGCCGAGGAAGTGTCCCAGGGCAACGGCGTGATTTTCCCCCAGGGCAATGTCACGGCCCTGGCGACGGAGCTGAGCCACTTGTGCGCCAAGCCGGAACTGGCGATCAGTTGGGCCGAACAGGCCAGCGCGATCGGCGCACAGCGGATCTGGAGCCACACCGCCGAGCGCTTCCTGCAGTTGTTCCAACAGGCCTGCGGAGGACATCAAGATGTGGCGTAGAGCCTTTTTATGGTTCCCGGCCCTGTTGCTGATGGCGCTCGCCGTCAGCCTGATCCCCTGGAGTCCCCAGGTCGCCGCCCAGACGACGCTCAAGGCGCCCCGCGCGGTGGAGTGGAAAAACTTTCTCGGGGTCAACGCCCAGTTCCAGTATTTCGATCCGGACATCTACCAGAAACAGATGACGCAGCTCGATGCACTGGGCCTGAACTGGGTGCGCCTGACCCTGCACTGGTTCATCATCGAACCCGAACAGGGGGCTTTCCAGTTCAGCGAACTCGATGCTGCCATGGCGGCGATGAAGAGCCATGGCTACAACACCGTCGCCTACCTGGTCGGCTCGCCGCCGTTCGCCAGCAGCGCCCCGGCCGGCACCCCGAGCAGCGACCAGTATCCACCGACGGACTTCAAGCTGTTCGCCTCGCGCATGGTCACCCTGGCCCAGCGTTACCCCCAGGTGAGCACCTGGCAGGTATGGAACGAACCGAACATCATCTGGCGGCCCAAGGAAGATCCCGCGGCCTACTACCAGATGCTGAGCACCACCGCCGATGCCATCCGCACCCAGGTGCCGGGCAAAGCCATCGCCACCGCCGGCGTCGCTTACTTCGGCCAGATGCACAGTACCCCCGGCTTGATGCTCGACGCCCTGTTGGGCCAGGGACTGGCCGGCCAGAACATCATCGCTGCCTATCACCCCTATACCCAATTCCCGGAAGGCGACGACGCCGCGGCCCAGGACTTCCTGCTCAGGGGCAATGCCATGAACAGCGATCTGCACGGCAAGGGCGTCACCCAGGTCTGGGCCACCGAATGGGGCTGGTCGAGCTATGACGGTCCCAAGGAAATGCAGGCACTGATCGGCGTCGACGGACAGGCCGACTACACTCTGCGACGCCTGGCCCTGATGAGCGCCATGGACTACCAACGGATCTTCCTGTTCAACCTCAGCGACCTCGATCAGCGAACCACCCCGCGCGACCAGCATTACGGCCTGCTCGACCTCAACGGCGAGCCGAAGCCGGTGTATAACGCCCTGAAGAACTTCCTCACGGTCACCGGCCCGGCCCTCCAGCCGGCCGACGCCCCGTCGTCGAGCAATGCGCCCGCCGACCTCTACAACATCACCTGGACCCGCAATGACGGCGCCCATGTCTGGATGTTCTGGAGTGCCAGCGGCCAGAGCCTGCAATTGCCCGGTGTGACCCAGGCGACGCTGTTCGACCCGTTGACCGGCACCCAGACAACTCTGAGCGACAGCACAGCCATTACCGTGCCGCTGAAAACCAGCCTGCAGCTATTGGTGTGGACGCCATGAAAATCCTCTGGACCCTGCCCTACCTGCCCTGGCCCACCACCAGTGGCGGCAAGACCCGGCAATTTCACCTGCTGCGCAGCCTCGCCGCGCGCGGGCATCGGATTACCCTGCTGGTGCAATCGAAAACCGACGTCGACGAGGCTACCCGCCATGCCCTGGCGCCGATTGTCGAACGCCTGATCGTGGTCCCGCGACGCTCGTTACGCAGCCTGAAAACCCTGCTCGGCGTGCTGCTCGCGCCCTACCCGATGCTGGCCACGATCAACGGCCTGGCGCCGCAGTTGCAGGCCCGGTTGCGCACCCTGCTGGAAGAAGACTGGGACGTGATCCAGATCGAGCACAGCTACAGTTTCCAGCCCTTCGAACAACCACTGCTCGATGCCGGCAAGCCTTTTATTCTCACCGAGCACAATGTCGAGTCGGCCCTCGGCGCCGCCAGTTATGACCGCCTGCCAGGCTGGATGAAGCCCTTCACGCAATATGACCAGCGACGCTATCGGCGCTGGGAAAGCCGGGTGTTTCGCCAGGCCGCCGAACTGATCGCGGTGACCCGCGACGACGCCACGGTACTGCGCCAGCAGACCGGCAAGCCGGTGGCGGTGGTGGTCAACGGCGTCGACACTGGCCTCTATGCCGGCGTCCAACCCGACCTCCACGCCCGACGCCTGCTGTTTATCGGCAACTACGAATACAGTCCGAACCTGGACGCCGTCGAATGGGCCCTGGAGGAAATTCTCCCGGCCCTGTGGCTGCTCAATCCGGGGGTCCGTTTCGCCATTGCCGGATTCGGCTTGCCGGATGCCTGGCGCGCGCGCTGGACCGATCCGCGAATCGAATGGCAAGGTTTTGTCCC
The DNA here is from genome assembly GCF_023242495.1 of Pseudomonas sp. MWU13-2862. Lineage (NCBI taxonomy): Bacteria > Pseudomonadati > Pseudomonadota > Gammaproteobacteria > Pseudomonadales > Pseudomonadaceae > Pseudomonas > Pseudomonas sp. MWU13-2862. The sequence continues at coordinate 470,867 of NZ_JALMEZ010000001.1, forward strand.
CGACCTGCGCACCCTGCAAAGCAAAGCCTCGGTGTTCTTCGCACCGCTGCGCCAGGGCGGCGGCTCCAAGCTCAAGGTGCTGGAGGCCATGGCCGCCGGCCTGCCGGTGGTCACCACCGGCCAGGGCGTGTCGGGACTGAAGGTCGAAAACGGCCAACACTATCTGGGCAGCGAAGACCCGCAAGCCCTGGCCCGGATGCTCGCCGAACTTCTCGAACACCCGTCGCGCCTGCACCAGATCGCCGAAGCCGGCCGGGCCTACGTCAAGGCCGAACACGATTGGTCCGTGGCCGCCGCACAACTGGAAGCGGTCTATAACCGCCTCCCCCACCTCAAGGAAGCAGAATCCGTATGCGCATAGGTCTGGATTATCGCCCGGCAGCGGGTTACACCCACAGCGGCATCGGCCGTCAGAACCTGGCCCTTGAGCAAGCCCTGCGCGCCCATCCCGAGGTGAGCCTGCAACTGTTCGGGGTAGCTCCGGAGGATCACCCGATCCGTCGCCGCGTCCACTGTCCGAAATGGGGCTCGCCCTTGTTCGGCGTACACCGTCTGCCGATACGCCTGCGCTTCGAGGCCGGCTTCCTGCCCGGCGCGTTGCGCGAAGCCGGGATCGAGGTCTACCTCTGCAACTTCAACATGGGCCTGCCGCCAGGGCGCAAGCCCGCCGGCATGCGTTATGTGCTGCAACTGCATGACCTGTTCCAACTGACCCTGCAAAACAGCCACGGTTCGAAACTCAAGGAACGCGTCTACCGGGCCACCGACCGCCTCTCCATCGGCCATTCGGTAAAGGTCGCCGACCGGATCTGGACCCCATCGCAATACACCGCCGACGAACTGGTCAAGTTGTTTCCCGAAGCCCGCGACAAGGTCCGTGTGTTGCCCAACCTGGTCACCGGTTTCGTCGGTGAGGCCGCCGACATCAGCGACCTGCAAGTGCCTGAACGCTACTGGCTGGCCGTCGGCACCCGTGAGCCGCGCAAGAACATCCCCTGGTTCGTCAGCGCCTGGCACGCCGCCCGCCAGCAATCGCCGCAGGTACCGGAGTTGGTGCTGATCGGCGCCCCCGAGGACCTGCCCGCGTCGCTGCAACACCTGCCGGGCCTGCATTACCTGACCGGCCTCAGCGATGCACAACTGCACGGGGTGTACCAACAGGCCGAGCGTTTGTGGCAACCGTCTTATGCCGAAGGTTTCGGTCTGCCGGTGATCGAAGCCCTCAGCGTCGGCACCCCGGTGGCCGTCGCCAGCGGGTCGGCGCTGGACGAAATCACGCCACCGCACAGCCCGCGCTTCTCGCCCACTGACGGCCCGGCCCTCAGCGCGCTGATGATCGGTCTGGCCGACGCCCCCACCGAGGACCCCGAGGCACTTCGGACCTGGGCCGCGGGTTATGGCACCGCGGCCTACCAGGAGCGCTTCAACCACCTGATCGAGGAGCTGAAATAATGCCCTTGGCGCTGCCCATCGCCCTGTTGTTCGGATTGCTGTTCGGCATCCTCGCCTGGCTGCTGCCGCCGTTCAAGGTGGCGGTCGTGCTGGTCGCCATCGGCGGCGTGGTGACCATCATCCGCCATCCGCTCTGGGGCCTGCTGCTGTTCAGCGTGCTCGCCACCTTCCTGCCCTACTCGACGATCCAGGTCGGCCTGCGTACCACGGTGTCCGAGGCCCTGATCCTGCTGGTCTGGGGCAGCGTGCTGGTACAAAGCCTGTTCAACAACCTGCCGCAAAAAACGCCCCTGCTGCGCACCGAGCGCTGGCTGGTGGCCTTGATGTTGTTCAGTGCCTTTCCGTTTATCGTCGGCCAGTTGACGATCAACGCCGAAGGTAACGGCCTGGTGAACTGGATCCGCTGGCTGCTCAACCTGTCGGTGCTGTTCCTGGTGCCCCGCCTGCTCGATCAGCAAAAGGCTCGCGAGCAGGTGGTCACCGGCCTGCTGCTCGGGACCCTGTTGCTGTTGCTGCTGTCGATCCCGGTGTTCCTCAAGAACGGTAGCGCCACCGGCATGACTCCGATCCTGGCCGCACTCGGCTATGGCAGCATCGAGGTGCTGGGGGACAGCCTGTCGGCACTGTCCAATCGCATGGGCTCGCCCTGGATGCACCCCAACGCCCTGGGTGGCGCCATGACCCTGCTGCTGCCATTGGCGTTCTGCTACGGGCTGGCCCGCCAAGGCTGGAGGCGCACGCTGGGCCTGGCGGTGGCAAGCCTGGGCGTGATCGGCCTGCTGCTCTCGGGCTCACGCGGGGCGCTGGTCAGCCTGCTGATCGTCCTGTTCTGGATGGCCCGCAAACGCGTGCCCTACGCCGGTCAGGTGATCCTCGCCGGCCTGGTGTTCGGCAGCCTGCTGCTGATGTTCTACCCGCCGTTGCAGGACCGCCTGCTGGGGCTCTTTTCCAGCAACGACGCCAGTACCAATGTGCGTTTCGACGAATACTCACACTTCCCCAACGCCATGGCCATGTTCCCCTTCGGCATCGGCTTCAAGGTCGAGCCGCCCGTGCCCGGCACCGGCCTGTGGGGTATCTCCAACCTGTGGCTGAACTTCATCTACAAACTCGGCGTGCCGGGTCTGGTCCTGTTTGCCGCGGTGATCTGGAGTTGGTGGAGCGACACCCGCTCTTCCCTGGCCGCCTTCCAGTTGAACGAAGACAACGCCATCTGGCTCGGCACTACCTGCGGCTTGATGGCGGCGCTGCTCAGCGGCTTCTTCGACCACTATTTCAGCTTTACCAATGTGCTGATCGCCCTGTTCTGGCTGATGCTGGGCCTGAACCTGCACGAAACACGGCGTCTCAAGCTCAAGGCCACCCCTCTGCCAGGAATCCACCCATGAAACACCGCATATTCCACTCGTTGAACCTGAGGCAGGCCCTGCCCGAATACGCCGAGAAGATGGGCGTAGGGCTGGAGGAACTGGAAAGCAGCTACCAGTGGATGCTGGAAAACGACGTGTGTTTCGAACAGCCGCTCAAGGGCAATATGCTGTGTTTCATCAGCTACCTGAACATCGAATCGCGAATCGAGCCGCCCCTGGCCCGGCGGTTCTATGCCTTGCTCGGCCGCGAGGTCAAGGGCGAGCTGATCCCGTTGTACGGGATCAACTGGCCGACCCTGCGCGACCGCATGCTGCGCGGCTGGGAACTGGCCTACAACATACTCATCTGCAAGATTCCCAGCCATACGCTGAGGCTGCTCTGGTTGCGCGCGGGCGGGGCGAAGATCGGCAAGGGCTCGACGGTCTGGCGCAACACCGAGGTGCTGGGGGTGAACAACCTGCGCATCGGCAACGACAGCACCGTCGGCTGGCATTGCCAACTGGATGCCCGTGGCGGCCTGATCATTGGCGACCATGTGACCATCGCCTCCCACGTGCTGATCATTGCCGGCGGCCATGACGTCCAGGCCCCGGAGTTCTGGGCGGTCGGCGGGCCGATCTATATCCGCGACTATGCCTGGATTGCCAGTCGCGCCCTGCTCTCGTTCGGTGCCGATATCGGCGAAGGCGCGGTGGTCGGTGGCCAGTGCGTGGTCTCCAAGCCGGTTCCGGCCTACGCCATCGTCGGCGGGCCGGACGCGGCGATCAAGGGCGAACGTTGCCGCGGCCTGAACTACAAGGTGGGCGGCAAAGGCCTGTTCACTTTGTTCCATTGAGCCGCGGGCATGCCTGACTCGAAACTGCTCGGTTCCACCCTGTGGCTGACCCTGGCGACCCTCACCGGCCTCGTCGCCGGGTTCGCCCGCGAGTGGCTGCTGGTCGCCGCCTGGGGCGCCGGCGGGCGCAGCGACAGTTTCCTGGTGGCGCTGTTCCTGCCCGAAGCCTTGCGCATGGCCCTGGCGGCCGGCCTGCTCAGCGCGGCGGCGCTACCGCTCTACCAACAACGCACCGCCACCGAACAAACCGCCTGGCTTGGCGCGATGGCCCCCCGGCTGCTGCTCTGCGGCCTGCTGCTGGCGTTGGTGCTGGGCGTCGGCTCACCATTATGGGTTCGGCTGATCGGACCGGGACTCGACAGCGACGGCTACGCACTGGCCGGGGCCAGTCTGCATTGGCTGGCCTGGTGCGCCCCCGGGTTTATCCTGCATGCCTTGTTCTGCGTGCCCTTGCAGGCCCGTTCACGTTTTGTCCTGGCCGGACTCGGCTCGCTGCTGTTCAACCTGCCGCCGGTGTTGTACCTGGCCTTCCTGCGCCAGGCCGCCACTCCGACCGGCCTGGCCAGTGCTTGCGTACTGGGCAGCCTGCTGATGCCGACGCTGCTGCTGCCGGCCTTGTACCGCGGCGGCTGGAAACCCTGGCAACTTGGCCACGCACCCGGCGCCGTCAAAGAACTGCTGCAACGCATCGGCCCGCTGCTCAGCAGCAACCTCGCCAGCCAGGGCCTGGCCCTGCTCGAACGCATGGTCGCGTCGTTGCTCGGCGAAGGCACCGTGACCTGGATCAACCTGGCGCGCAAACTGATCAACCTGCCGCTGATCGCCCTGATGAGCCTGAACCAGGTGCTGCTCGGCCTGATGAGCGGCAGCCAGGGCAGCGAACGCCTGGACCTGCTGCGCAAGGGCCTGGCCAGCGCCAGCCTGCTGACCCTGCCCGCCGTGGTCGGGCTGATCGGTGCCGCCGGGGCCCTGGTCAGTCTGCTGCTGCCCCAGCAGGCCGCCGACAGCCCGCTGCCGGAACTGCTGGCCTGGTTCTCGATCCCCCTGGTCTTCGGTGCCTGGAACGCCCTGCTCGCCCGCTACGCCTACGCCGCCGGCGACACCCGCCTGCCACTCACCTGCGAACTGACCGGCAGCCTGCTCAATGCCCTGCTGCTGGCGGTACTGCCGTATTTCCTCGGATTGATCGGCATCGCCCTGGCCGCCATCTGCGGGGTGATACTCACCGGCCTGCTGCTGATCCGCCGCCAACAGTTGCAAACCTTGGTACCGTGGCGCAGCCACGCCTTGCTGGGGTTGGCAGTGATGGTCGTGGCCGCGCGGGTCCTGCATCCGCTGCACGGCATCTGGTTGCAACTGGGCCTGAGCAGCCTGTGCAGCCTGATCCTGCTGATTGCCCTGGCGGCGTGGTTGCGCCCCTGGCGCGCCCTGCCCGGCTGAACCTGGAGACCGAACAATGTCGACCCCTCAAGTGGCCGTAGTGATTCCGACCTACAACGGACGCCGCGACCTGGAACGCCTGCTCGACTCCCTGGCGCTCCAGACCGCGACCTTCGACACCCTGATTGTCGACTCCAGCTCCAGCGACGGCACCTTCGAGCTGGCCTGCGCGCGCTGCCCACGGGTGCAACGCATCGACAGCAAGGACTTCAACCATGGTGGCACCCGCCAATGGATGGTCGAACACAACCCCGGCTACGAGCTCTACGTGTTCATGACCCAGGATGCCTACCTGGACGATCCCGACGGCATTGCCAATATCGTCCGGCCGTTTGCCGACGAGCAGGTCGGCGCCGTCTGCGGTCGGCAACTGCCACACCTGGATGCCACGCCCCTGGCCGAGCACGCCAGGTTGTTCAACTACCCGCCGGACTCCCAGGTCAAGAGCCTGGCCGACGCCCCCCGGCTGGGCATCAAGACCGCCTTCATCTCCAATTCCTTTTCCGCCTATCGGCGCCAGGCCCTGATGCAGGTCGGCGGCTTCCCGCAGCATGTGATCCTGTCGGAAGACATGTACGTCGCCGCGAAAATGCTCCAGGCCGGGTGGAAGGTCGCCTACGAAGGCAGCGCCCGTTGCCGGCATTCCCATAACTACAGCCTCGGTGAAGAGTTCCGACGCTACTTCGATATCGGCGTCTTTCACGCCCGCGAGCCGTGGATCCGCCAGCAGTTCGGCGGGGCCGGCGGCGAGGGCCTGCGCTACGTGATCTCGGAGCTGAAGTTCCTCGGCCCCGCCCGTTGCCTGGCCTGGCCCGGCTCACTGTGGCGCAATGCGGTGAAACTGCTCGCCTACAAACTGAGCCAGCAAGAGCGGCATCTGCCCAGGCGGCTGAAAAAGAACCTGGGCATGTACAAGCGCTACTGGGACAGCCCGCACGCCTGATTTGGCAGACCTTCAAACGATGAGGATTTTTCCGATAACCATCAGCGAACAACCCCAATTGACCCAGAGACGAAATAAGGCGAACTTCTTCAAGCTCTTTTTATCGAGCGAATAACACTCTGGACCTGAACCATCGAGGAAGCATATTCACATGGAAGTCGAGCTACAGCACTGCGCGGCACCGCACTTGAGCGCCGCGGCCCACGAGCCGGGCCATCACGACGCCAAACCGCAACGCCCGCCCCGCCATGACAAGGCCAAGACGATCCGTACCCCTGGAGGCGATGCTATGGAACCCCGAATCACAGAGCTGGAAACCCGCTTCGAATACATCCACCGTGACCTCAATGAGGTGCGCAACGATGTGAAATCCATCAAGGGCCGACTCACCTACATAGCCGGCGCCGCGGCGGTCATCGGCGCGCCCCTGGTCTGGATTGCCAACAATCGCATGGACCAGATCCTGCTGCTGCTGACCTCCTGACCTCACCCGTTACCCGCGTCGCGCCGCCGGGGCGCGCCCGGGAACCTCGCGACCTCAAAGGTTGCGGCCAGCGCCGGGCGGGCTTACAGCGAAATCGGCTTACGTCCGGCAAACGAATGCGCCAGGGTTCCGCCGTCCACCAGTTCCAGTTCCCCACCCAGTGGCACGCCATGGGCGATACGCGAGGTGATCAGGCCTTTATTGGCCAACAGTTGGGCGATGTAATGAGCCGTGGCTTCGCCTTCAACCGTCGGGTTGGTGGCGAGGATGATCTCGGTAAAACTGCCCTGCTCTTCGATGCGCGCCAGCAGTTGCGGGATACCGATCGCTTCCGGACCGAGGCCATCGAGGGGCGACAGATGTCCCTTGAGCACGAAATAACGGCCACGGTAGCCCGTCTGCTCCACGGCATAGACGTCCATCGGGCCTTCGACCACGCACAGCAAGCTGTCATCACGCCGAGGGTCGGCGCACTGTGGGCAGAGGTCGTCTTCGGTGAGCGTGCGGCACTGGCGACAGTGGCCGACGCCTTCCATGGCCTGGCCCAGGGCCTGGGCCAGGCGCGAGCCGCCACTGCGATCACGTTCGAGCAGTTGCAGGGCCATGCGTTGGGCGGTTTTCTGGCCGACGCCGGGGAGTACCCGCAAGGCATCGATCAGTTGGCGAATCAGGGGGCTGAAGCTCATGGCAAAGGGTCCGACAGAACACGAGACGCGGTTTATAGCCGCGCCTCCAGCCAGCGTCCGGGGATCACGCTGGAACACAATTCCTTGTAGGAGCGAAGCTTGGTCCGGCGTCGTTCCGACGAAGAAGCCCTCGGACCGCTAAAAGCTTCGCGGCGGTGCGGCGTCCCGACAAGCCACGCTCCTACAAGGTAAGGCAACTGGCGCCTTAGAACGGCATCTTGAAGCCCGGCGGCAGCTGCATGCCGGCGGTCATGCCGGACATCTTGTCCTGGCTGTTGCTTTCAATCTTGCGCGTCGCATCGTTGAACGCCGCGGCGATCAGGTCTTCCAGCACTTCCAGGTCTTCGTCCTTCAGGCTCGGGTCGATGCTGACGCGCTTGACGTCATGACGACCGGTCATCACCACGGACACCAGGCCGGCGCCGGATTGACCGGTCACTTCGGCGTTGGCCAGTTCTTCCTGCATCTTGGCCATCTTTTCCTGCATCTGCTGCGCCTGCTTCATCAGGCCGGCCATGCCACCTTTCATCATGGGAATCACCTCAAGAGTTACATGTACAAAGAGATGCAAGGCAAAGGCCTGGCATCGTTCAGTTATTAGCCCTGGACCACCAGGGCATCGACAGGTTCGATTGTATCGCCACGGATCACCGCACCGAACTGTTGCATCATCTGCCGGATAAGCGGGTCGGCATGAATCGACGCCACCGCTTCGTCCTGGCGTTCGTGGCGCCGACGGGAAGCCGCCTGGGCCGGGGTTTCCTGCTCGGGCTTGATCAGCTCGATGGTCAGCTTCAGCGCACGCCCGTGATACTGGTTCAGGGCGTCATTGAGACGGCGTTGCTGCGTGGCGTTGAACAAGGCGCTATGGGCCGGGTCCAGGTGCAGCAACCAGTCGTCACCGCTGACCGCCATCAAGGTGCAGTTGGCCGCGATGCTGCCGGTCATGCCAGAAACCGGCAGTTTCGGGAACAATTCCAGCCACTCCAGCGCCAGGCCGGTGGCCGGGGCCGCCGCGGGTTGCGGCTCGGGCTCCGGGGCCGGATCGGCGGCGTGCTCGCTGGCCAGCTCGTCGAGATAGCTGTAGGCCGAATCGATATCCGGCTCGATATAGTCTTCATCCAGCGGCGGCTCGTCGTCCAGGTCCGGACCCGGCGTCGCGGCCTCCACCTGGGCGGGCGTCGGCTCGGGCAGGGTCGCGGCGACCCACTCGGGCGCATCCGGAACCACGCTGTCCGGCGTCGGCAGCGGCATGGCCGCCAGCTCCGGCTGTTCGGCGACGGTTTCCAGCACCGGTTCGACAGCAGGCTCCTGCAGTATTTCCTCGGGCTCGACCGGATCGTTCCACGGCAGATCCACGACCTCCACCGCCGGGGCAACGGGCTCGGCCGGTGGCGGCGCGGCCGCAACGACAGGGGCCACCACCGGCACGGCTTCGACCGGCGCAGCAACGGGCACCGGTTGCGCGGCAATCGGCGCTGCCACTTCGGCAGGCGCAGCCGCTACCACCGGCGTCTCGGCAACAGCAGCGACCACGGGTGCCACAGGGGCGGCTGGCGCGGCAACGGCTGCGCCAGCCACACTCTGTGCGGAATCAACTGTGGCCTGGCTGATCCCCACTGGCTTTAGCGGCGGTCTCGGCGGCGCCGTACTGTCGGCCGGACGGAACGCCAGCATGCGCAGCAGCACCATCTCGAAACCGCCTCGCGGGTCCGGCGCCAGCGGCAGGTCGCGCCGGCCGATCAAACCCATCTGGTAATAAAACTGCACATCTTCGGCCGGCAGGGCCTGGGCCAGCGCCAACACCCGGTCGCGGTCGCCATGGCCATTGTCGACACCCTCCGGCAACGCCTGGGCGATCGCCACGCGGTGCAGCACATTGAGGATTTCCGACAACACGCCGTTCCAGTCCGGCCCCTGTTCGGCCAGATGCCGCACCGCTTCGAGCAGGGCCTTGGCATCACCGTCGATCAACGCCTGCAACACGTCGAAGACCTGGCCATGGTCGAGGGTACCGAGCATCGCCCGCACATCGGCGGCCATGACCTTGCCTTCACCGAAGGCAATGGCCTGGTCGGTCAGGCTCATGGCATCGCGCATCGAACCGTCGGCGGCGCGTCCCAGCAACCACAGGGCATCCTCTTCGAACGGGACGTTCTCGACCCCGAGCACGTGGGTCAAGTGCTCGACCACCCGTTCGGGGGTCATGTTCTTCAGGGAGAATTGCAGGCAGCGCGACAAAATCGTCGCCGGAAGTTTCTGCGGGTCCGTGGTCGCCAGGATGAACTTGACGTAGGGTGGCGGCTCTTCCAGGGTTTTCAACAGCGCGTTGAAGGAATGGCTGGAGAGCATGTGTACTTCGTCGATCAGGTAGACCTTGAAGCGCCCGCGGCTGGGGGCGTACTGCACGTTGTCGAGCAGTTCGCGGGTATCCTCGACCTTGGTCCGGCTCGCGGCGTCGATCTCGATCAGGTCGACGAAGCGCCCCTCGTCGATCTCCCGGCAGACCGAGCAGGTCCCGCAAGGGGTCGAGGTAATGCCGGTCTCGCAGTTCAGGCACTTGGCAATGATCCGCGCGATGGTGGTCTTGCCGACACCGCGGGTACCGGTGAACAGGTAGGCGTGGTGCAGCCGCTGGCTGTCCAGGGCATTGATCAGAGCCTTGAGCACATGGGTCTGGCCGACCATTTCGCGGAACGAGCGCGGACGCCATTTACGTGCAAGAACCTGATAACTCATCGATAACCATCGCGTCGGGGAAGCGGAAGACCGCTAATGCTAGCGGAGCAGGGGTAAAAATGCATCCGGCATGGGATGCTAATCTGGTTAAGCTGCACTTTGTGCATGGATTGGCGGCCTTGTGGTGCTCCCGCCGGAGAGTTTGATGCGTGCAGTTTTTTACGCCCTGGCCTTGATGACCGCCCCTGCTTTCGCTGCCCCGGCGCCGTTGCGCTTCGCCGTGGCCGACAGTTGGAGCATGCCGATCATAGAGATCGAGCACGGACAACCGACCCAGGGTATTTTGTATGACCTGATGACCAGCCTGGCCCACCAGGTCGGCAGCCCGGCCGAGTTTCATGTGCTGGCCCGCGCCCGAGTGCAGAGCGCCATGGAACGCGGTGAAATCGATGTGCGCTGCTATGCCGCGCAATCCTGGCTACCGAACCAGTCCGGCGACTATATCTGGAGCATCCCCTTCCTCACCCAGCGCAACCTGCTGGTCAGCAAGGCCAAGCCGCCCAAAGCGATGACCCTGAAAGATCTTGAGCCACAACGACTCGGCACCGTACTGGGCTACTCGTACCCGGCCATACAGGCGCAGTTCGAAAGCGGTCGGTTCATCCGCGACGAGGCGCGCAATGAGCAACAGGTCCTGCAAAAACTTGAGGTCGGCCGCTACGCCTACGCCATCAGCAGCCAATGGGCACTGGACTGGTTCAATCAGACCCGCATGCCGGACCAACAGTTGCACGCGGTGACGGTCGTGCAGGAAGACGCCGTGGGCTGCTTTGTGCGCAACGACCCGGCCCTGCCGGTACAACGCATCCTCAGGACCTTGCTGCGCATGAAAATATCCGGGGAAATCGACCGGACCATCCACCTCTATACCGGGCATGACGACCAGAGGGACGCGCTCGAATCAGGTGACACTGCGCCATAAGGCCGGTGGCTCGAACGCCTCGACCCAGGCCGGCACCTCGTCCGCCGACATCGGCCGAGCAATGAAATAGCCCTGCGCCACCTCACACCCCAGGCTCATCAGCAACCGACCATGCTCGGCGGACTCCAGCCCCTCGGCAATCACTTCCCGGCCAAACGCACGGGCCAGGCCGATCACCGCCGTGGTCAGGGCCAGGTCATCCTGGTCATGGAGAATATCGCGCACGAACGAGCGATCGATCTTGATGGTCTGGCTGGGCAGGCGCTTGAGGTAACTCAGGGACGAGTAACCGGTGCCGAAGTCATCCAGGGAAAAACGCACCCCCAGCGTCTGGCAGTCTTGCAGGCACTGGCTGACCCGCTGGATGTTCTCGATGGCCACCGACTCGATGATCTCCAGATCGAGCATATGCGGCGGCACCTCGGCGTGGCGCATCAGCAAGGCGCGCAGACGCTCGACGAAATCGCCACGCTGGAAATGCCGGGCGGCGATATTGAGGCTGACCGGCCACTCGTGCCCCGCCTGGCGCCAGGCCTGCATCTGCGCCATGACCTGGTCCATGACCCATTCGCCGATATCGATGACCACATCGGTCTGGGCCACCAGCGGCAGGAACGCCTGGGGCTGGAGCAGACCTTCGTGCGGGTGCTGCCAGCGCATCAGCGCCTCGAACCCGACCACGCTGCCGGTGCGCATATTGACCTTGGGCTGATAGACCAGGCGGAACTCACCATTGGCCAGGGCCTGACGCATCAATGCCACGGTCTGGTGAGTGGCCTTGACCTCCTGGTCCAGGGACACGTCGAACAAATGGAAACGATTGCGCCCACCTTGCTTGGCCAGGTACATCGCCTGGTCGGCATGGCGCAACAGGGTATCGGCGTCCTCGTCATCGGAGGGAAACAGTGTCACGCCGATACTCGCATCCACATGGACGGTCTGGCCGAGTATCGAATAGGGTGCCGAAATGGCGCCGAGCACCCGTTGCAACGCGGCGTTCAGTTCCTCGGCGTCGTGCACATAACGCAGAATCAGCACGAACTCGTCACCTGCCAGCCGCGCCACCACATCCTCCCCGCGCATGATGCCGCGCAGGCGCTCCGCCACTTCCACCAGGAGCCGGTCGCCGCTGGCATGCCCATAGCCATCGTTGACCGCCTTGAAACCATCCAGGTCGAGCATGCAGACCGCCAGCGGAATGGCTTCGCGTCGGGAAAAATCCAGGGCCTGGTTCAGCAGGTCCGACAGAAACGCCCGATTGGGCAGGCCGGTCAGTACATCGTGCCCCACCCGCCACTGCAGGGTATGCAGCAGACGCAGCTTTTCGCTGACATCGAAACGGATCGACACATACTTGCGGACCTGCCCGGTGGCCTCATCCAGCAGCGGCACCATGGTGCTGTCGACCCAATACAGGGAACCGTCCTTGGCGCGGTTGCAGACTTCGCCTTTCCAGACCCGGCCCTGGGCAATGGTGCGCCACATATCGACAAAAAATCCGGACGGGTGGTAGCCGGAGTTCAAGATGCGGTGATTCTGCCCCAGCAGTTCATCACGGCTATAACCGGAAATCACACAGAATGGATCATTGACGTAGGTGATCCGCCCGTTCAGGTCGGTCTCGGAGAAAATGGCGGCGACGTCCACGACCCTGCGATACGTCTCATCCATGAATCAGCTCACCTGGGCGGCTAGAGGTTGTCCCGAATTCGCAGCACAACCGCGCCTGGCGGCATCGCCTGGCCGTACTTCGACGAAGATCAACTAGGATTAAATGAAGGCCATCATTGGCTGGGACAGGTATTTTTGGCTGTCCTGAGACAATGCGTTGTTCAGGGCTTATGACCGTCACGGCATGGGCACCCAAGAAATGCCTGGATTTCCCGTTTCACAAATATTTCACCGGAAACCGGATCACCAAATACCTGTCCTAAATGCTGATTCTACGAATTACATCACATTATGCAATAGAAGGTGATGAACCATGGCGTTGTCTAATGTAAAGATTTATCGTTAAGTTCTTGATTCTAAATGGGAATTGAGCGATGGAAATTTCAAGTTTGGGTACGGCCATCAGGCGCTACCGCAAGGTAGCGGGGCTAACTCAGGCTGAACTCGGAGAGAAAACCGGTTTTGACCCCAAAACCATCAGCCGCTTCGAAACCGGCAGTTACACCCCCAGCGTCGAGGCCTTGTTCCTGTTTGCCGATGTCCTGGGGGTGAAGCTTAAAGCCTTTTTCACAGATCTGGCTGACGAAGACGAGCAGCGTGCCTACCTGTTCGGCGTCATCCACAACGCTCCCCCGAAGGACCTGGGAAAGCTGATCGCGGCGGTCGATCTAGCCTTGTCCAAGCCTTAGTCTCACGCCTGTCTGTTACCAGAATACGCTCGCCAAATGGCTACACACTGCGCTGCCCCACCCCGCTGCTGCGGGGCTGGGCGGACACCGTGGCGGGTTGCCGCCGCCCTTCCAGATTGAGCGCCAGCACACTGCCCAGGACAATCGCGCCGCCGACCATCACCAGCACTGAAACCCCTACCCCCAGGACCAGCGCCGCCATCAGCATCGCCACGGGCGGAATCAGATACAGCGCAATGGACGAACGGCTTACCAGCGAATGGCTCAGCACATAGGCCCAGGCCAGGTAGGCCAGGGCACTGGGGAAAATCCCCAGCAACAGCACCGCGACATTGACCCGCAGCGGCGCCGCCGCCACCTCCTGCGCCAGCCCCGGCGCATAGACACAGAGCAACAAGGTCCCGGCCCAGACCATGTAACACACCGTGGTCAGCCCGCTGTAATGCCCGGAATAGTGTTTTTGCAAGGCGAAATAAAGACTCCAGGACAGCGCCGCGAAGAGAATCAGCAAGGCCCGGGGATCGAACATCCCCACCCCATGATCGCCCCAGACCACCACCAGGGCACCGGCCAATCCCGACAGCACGCCGAGCCAACGGCCGAGTGACACCGACTCCTTCAGCCAGAAAAACGCGATCAAGGTGCTGAACAGCGGCGTGGACTGCGACAGCACACTCCCCGCCCCCGGACTGACCCACTGCTGACCGTAGTTGAGGCTGATGTGATGGAGGAAAATCGCGAAAAAGCTCAGCGCAAACAACCAGGGCAAATCCCTCAGGCGTGGCAGCGCGATCCCCTTCAGCAGCGCGACCAGCGCCATGAACAGCGAGGCAATCAAAAACCGCAACAGCGCCAGGTGCCCGGGGCTGTAGCTTTCCAGGCCGATATGGATTCCCACGGGCGAGTAGGCCCAGCAGAGGATGACGACAGTGGTGGCCAGAGGGACTTTTAAAGCGGACAGGGCTTTCACGAGCGTGCGATATCCAAGATGATCCGAGGTGTGCGCACAGTCTCGAGCGGCCTGTCAGCCAGAACAATTGATCAATATTGAGTCGAGAATTCACCGGGAGTGAATCATGGAACTGGCGCAACTGCGCATGGTGAAAGCGGTCGCCGAAACCGGCAGCATCGCCCAGGCGGCGCAGCGACTGCACTGCGTACCGTCGAACATCACCACGCGGGTCAAGCAGCTGGAAAGCGAACTGGGTACCGACCTGTTTATCCGCGCCGGACGCGGCCTGAGCCTGAGCCCGGCCGGCACGGTATTCCTCGACTACTGCACGAAAATCCTCGGGCTGGTGGACGAAGCCAAGCGCGCCGTCGACGCCAACACCCAACCGTCGGGCCTCCTGCGCATCGGTGCGATCGAGTCCTGCGCCACCGTGCACCTGCCCGCGCTGCTGGCCGAGTATCAGCAGGCCTATCCCGGCGTCAGCCTGGAATTGACCACTGGCAACTGGTCACAACTGCTGGAAGACGTACGGCAACGTCGCCTTGATGGCGCCCTGGTCGCCGCCGATATCCAGCACCCGAAAATCGCCAGCAATGCACTTTACCGTGAACAGCTGGTATTGATCAGCGCCGCCGGCAGCGGTCCGATCCAGGAGGCCGCCGACCTGCGCGGCAAGACCCTGATCATGTGGCCCAACGGCTGCCCTTATCGCGCGGCCCTGAAAAACTGGGTGCAGCCCCATGACCCGCATCCGGCCATTGCCAGCTATGCCAGCTGGGCCACCATCATCGGCAGCGTGCATGCCGGTGCCGGCGTATCCCTGGTGCCCGAGGGCATCCTGCAACGTTATGAGCAGTCCGCCAGGCTCGAAACCCGCCGTTTCGCTGAACTGGCGCCAGTGGAAAACTGCTTTATCTGGCACAAGGAAACCACTCGCCATCCGGCTCGCGATGCGTTTGCCCGGCTGTTGCAGGAGCGCCTGGAACAGAGGGATCGCTGATCACTCAGCGGTTTTTTCATTGATCTGCGCGACAAGCTTTTCCAGTTGGCGCATCTCGACGACCAGATGGGCAGCGTTTCTCCCGAGAAAACTCCCATGCTCCACCAACAGCAGACCAACGACCTGCGCGCCCTTCATGGCGCTGGTCGCTTCGGCCCAAGCAACTTTCTTCTCGAGCTTCGCGTGAAATCCCTCGCTGTCGGAGGGGCCCAACTTACCGACCACATTGCTCAACTTGCTCATTGAAAAAGGCTGGCTGAGCACTTTGCACTCGATCAGAAGGGCGACCTGCCCGGAGGGGTGCAATGCCAATACATCGATTTCCCCGGGCACTTTCTGGCCACCCTCGTGCTCCAGGCGAGACTCCGTGGCTTGCCAATATCCCGAATCACTGACCCCACCGGCTTTCCAGCCGGCCTTGCGGAGCAATTGCACCGCGGCATTTTCAAAAGGCTGCGAGACATGCACGCGAAAGGACTCATCGTCCACAGGAGCCCCGCCATAGCCCACGTAGCGGAAAACAGAGTGTTCAACAAAACAATTCACGGAGTCGACTATGGTCATGACGCTTGTGGAAAATGTCCTGTCATCAATCCGCACGACAGGCCGCTCGACCAACATGTTCGAGGGATAGCTCCTCACTCGGTCCGGGTACCAGGGCTCCTGCCAAAAACAGGCTTCGAGAGACTGTTTCGCAAGCACGGGATCATCACCGAAAGCATCGGTGACAACAGGAAGATCCTCAAACAGCACCACGCCGGCCATACGCTTCGACCCGGTCGACTTGATGTGACGCACACAGGCCAGCAACACCAACCGGGCATTGAGCCCAATCCAGAATGCCGGGTTCTTTCCGGCCAGCGCAAAGACCGTTCCGGCAAACAATTCAATCGTGGTGGAGTCGCGCCCCGACAGGACGAGAGAGACGGCCTGGGAAAACCGCAAGAGGTCCTTCCAGATAACCGCTTTCGAATGTTCAAGCGTTCTCTGGTTTTCACCGTAGGGCGCTGCCATGGCGTTCCAGCGCCCCAACAGCCGCTGGTCAGCCTTGTCTGAAAACTCGAATCCATGGGACCTGAGAGCGACCGCTTGAAAATTGAAAACCTGGCTGCTCTCGTAGAGCTCTCTCAATTGCTCCCAGGCAATCGCCGCATTGACCAACTTGAGCAACTGGGCGGCGCTTCTATCAACGGCCAACGGTTCCTTGCGATTGGGCCATATGAGCGCGATCGTCGTTTTCAACGACGAGCCACACCAAGGCACCTTCTTGCGCCAGTTCTTCTGGCCGTAATAGAAATCGTCCACCGCCTCGATCAGTGCGGGAATGGCCAATCGCGGGTCAACCCGGCGCGCCAGGGCATCCAGATCGTTCCTTGCCCATTCAATCGCCGACTGCCATTGCTCATCGCTCTGCAATAGCCCCAGGCCTTGGGCGGCCAGGCTGTCCGCCGTCCTGGAAAAGCAATGACGGCTCCCCGCGATGCTGGCTTTACGCAGCTTGTCGGCCAACTCGCGAGCCTGCTTGTAGATTCGTGAGGACGCCTGGAATGGATACTGTTCTCGCGCCATTTGCTGCCTCGCAATCCTGGCCAAAAACACGCTGTGTCAATGGCACCAGAGTGCCACAAATCCATCGTCACACCACCCCAAGCCCCCCCCTGAAAGCGACTACACGCCTTCTCTAGCGCGACCTTCGCCCCTTCAGCTATCCTGCCGACCAAATTAATTCAAAATGTAAGGGACTACGATGAAACATCACCTGCGCCAGCTATTGGCCGCAGTGGCGCTCAGCAGCCTCACTTTGCCTGCCCTGGCCGCCAGCTCTCCCGCTCCGGCGCCGACCGCCAGCACCCCGCCCCACCAAACGACTGAACAATGGCTGGCCCCCCTCAAGCAGCAGCACGGCACCATTACCCTGCCCAGTGGCATTGCCACGCTGCAACTCAATGACGATTTCTACTACCTGTCGCCGGCCGACACCGAGCGTCTGCTGACCGAAGGCTGGGGCAACCCGCCCGGTCACAAGACCCTGGGCATGATCATTCCCAAGTCGACCAGCCCGCTGGCGGACAATGGCTGGGGCGTGATCGTCAGCTACAAGAACGACGGGCATATTTCCGACGATGACGCGGCCAAGATCGACTACGCCGACCTGCTCAAGCAGATGCAGGCCGATGATGAGGAAAACAACAAGGAGCGTCACAAGCAGGGTTATGCCGGCCTGTCGCTGCTGGGTTGGGCCGAGCCACCGAGCTACGACCAGGGCAGCCACAAGATGTACTGGGCCCGTGAGCTGAAGGCCGACGATGCGCAACAGACCACCCTGAACTACAGCATCCGCGTACTGGGTCGCGAGGGAGTCCTGGAGCTCAACGCGGTGGCGGCGATGGCCGATTTGCAGACCATCAAGCTGGAAACGCCGAAGATTCTGGCGTTCACCAACTTCACCGACGGCAACCGTTATGCCGACTACGACTCCAAGACTGACAAGCTGGCGCCTTACGGGCTGGCGGCATTGGTGGCGGGCGGTCTTGCGGCCAAGGCCGGGCTGTTCGCCAAGATCGGCGTGATGCTGCTGGCCCTGAAGAAATTTATCGTGGTGGGACTGGTGGTGGTTGCCGGGTTCTTCCGCAAGTTGTTCAAGCGCTAACCCTTGTGGGAGCTGGCTTGCCAGCGATAAACGTCAACGATGACGCGGAGCAACTGATCCCCGTACTGTTCCGACGAGTATCGCGACCAATCTCGCTCCGGCAGAAAGCAAAACGGGAAAGACTTATTTTTTTAATAATCCTTCCCGTTTTTTTGTTTTTTCGACTCAAACCTACTGCCTCTTTACATAACCTATAGCAAACCTGCTATTTATTTCGAGGGCTTATGCGTGGGCAGCGTTGGATGCTTTGGCTTATTTTCTGGATTCACATGATGCCGCCTGTCATCTTTGTCATCCTCTCTTTTTGGCTTTGGTCCGGGTTTGATGTGATTTGACATTTCTTCCCTCACAAACTGAAATATTTATAAAGTGGGCAGATTCGTTTTTAGGTAAAGCAGTGGAGACTAAAACCATCAAGCTCACCACCCCCTGAGCAATCGACTGGCCTATGGTTTGCAATCTGACTTTCGCCAGTGAGCGGGAGTAGGTCGATCTTGGAGATGCCGCTCCCTCGCAACATGAACTGTATAACCCTTCCCGCACGCCCACTCTTCGGCCGCACGTTGTGTTTTATGTGTTGTTCCGACCTCCGCGCCATTAACAATGACAACATGGTGAGTAACACCATGTGCTTTATCACTTGATTTCGGTCTGTATTCAACATAGGCATTGTCAGTCATATTTTTCACACACCTCTCAAGAACAATCAATGGTAAAACACCGTACAGAACGCTAGCACAACTATTAAACCGTGCAAAAAAAATCATCAACCCCACACAAACAAAATATTGACGCCAAGTTACAGCCTTCATTATAAAAATCTGATCAATAGGAATTAAACCCCGCACCACGATTAAACAATTCCTTATAACTTCAAAGAGTTAAAAATCAACAACACCTCCTCAACAATAATCTGACACTCGATACCGCCACTGCGGCCATTGCCGCTCAGCCTTGGATAGGCTCACAACCGCTCAAAAACGAGCGGATTTACTCACCAAAACAATATTTCAGAACGTACCTCCCATCCTTGCGGTAACCCTCCCAGAAACAGACTGAGCGTTTCGGCACAATGGCCGAGCGCAGCGGCACAACGACCCGTTCAGTCCCTCAATACACTTGTATCTCCTCTCCCTACCAAGACGAGATCAGCATGAAAACCCGATTTCTCCTCACCGCCCTTACCCTCGGCCTGAGCCTCAGCGCCCAGGCCGCCGACTTCACCCTCACCAGCCGCGACATCGCCAACGGCAAGCCGTTGAGCAGCCGCGAAGTGTTCCAGGGCTTTGGCTGCGAAGGCGGCAACACCTCGCCTGAACTGTCCTGGCAAAATGCTCCGGCCGGCACAAAAAGCTTTGCCATCACCGCCTACGATCCTGATGCTCCGACCGGCAGCGGCTGGTGGCACTGGACAGTCGTCAACCTCCCGATTTCCACCCACGAATTGCCCTCTGGCGCAGGCAACCCTACTGCCAGCCAACTGCCCGTAGGTGCCGTCCAGGGCCGCACCGACTATGGTCAATCAGGCTTCGGCGGCGCTTGCCCGCCGGCCGGCGATAAACCGCATCGCTATCAATTCACCGTCTGGGCCTTGAAGGTCGATAAACTGCCGGTCAATGAACAATCCAGCGGCGCCATGGTAGGTTACATGCTCAACGCCAACGCCTTGGGCAAAGCCACCCTCACCGCCCCCTACGGACGCTAGGAACCATGAACGCCCCCGCCGGCATCCAGCATCGCCAAAGCCGTATCGGCGCCAGTGTCATACAGGCGCGCCAGCCCCATGCACTGCAACGGGTGCCGATTTTCGTCACCACCCTGTGCCGTGTCCGCCAGGGCGAAAAGCTGATGGGCTGGGATGATCGGCAAATGCGCGTGGGTCCACGGCATCTGATCCTGATGCCGGCGGGGTGCGAAGTGGGGATCAGCAACTATCCCGGGGCACAGGGTTACTACATCGCCGATGCAGTGACCTTTCCCACGGAGTTGTTGCGGGCCTTCAGCGTTCGTTACAGCCAGCAGATCAATACTTTCCCCGGACGCGCGGCGACACAGGAGTTGTGCGTACCGCTGGATCGGCATACGACCCAGGCCTGGGAAAACCTGCTGGACTGCATCAACGCCGACTCGCCGGATGCCTTGCGCACCCATTATGCGGAAGCGGTGTTGTTGGCGTTGGCCCTGGGCGGTTGGGCCGGCCCGGTGCTACTGGACCGTCGAGATCCGCTGTGTGAGCGCGTGCAGCAGATTGTCATGAGCGATCCGGCACGGGACTGGACCGTTGCCAGTGTCGCCGAGCGCCTGAACCTCGGTGCTTCGACATTGCGCCGGCAGTTGGCGAACGAGGACGATAGCTTCAGCAATATCCTGGAGAACGTCAGGCTGGGGATGGCGTTGCAGTGGTTGCAGGTCACTCCGCGACCCATCGGGGAAATTGCAGCAGCCAGTGGTTATGCTTCGGCTTCACGGTTTGCGGTGCGGTTTCGCAAGCATTATGGGTTGTCGCCGCGGGAGCTGCGGGCGGTGTTGTAACCCAAGACAAAGATAAACCCGCTAAATCTCTTCGTTTATTTAGATTCTATAAAGCGCCTTCTATTCAAAAAATAGAGTTGCAGACATGGCCTCATGCCGTCTTTCTCGCAACACTCTAACCTTGCACCACTAAATCAATAGCGATCGTTGAACCGAACAGCAATCTCGAAAATAGAAATTTTTCGAAGACCGTTCGTCGCCTCACGAACAGAAGCCATCTTCATTTAGCGTATGAAACAGCCTACAAAAATCTAGTGCTCCGCTTCATAAAGCTTGTTTTAGACAATCCGTAATCTCGCTAAAGAAATAGCGACTCCCTTTACTTCCCAAGAGCCCGGCGAAATTTCCTACAGACAAACCTATCCGTGTTTGACGCAGCCACAGCATAGAAACTATAGCTACTACTGTAGTTGGTGAAAACAGCTACTCACATCAACAGTACGTAGGAGCAACATAATAATGAGCACCGAAATTTTCGGAGAAATACTCTTCAACTTTAAAAATGGCCCAAGCTTCGACAAGAGCCCTCAAGCCAACAATGGCGGATCAGGTGGCCAAGGTGGATGCGGTGGCAGTGGCGGGTGCGGTGGTGGCGGTGGCTGTAATGGAGGTAGCGGCGGAAGCGGAGGGTCCGGGGGGAATGCAATTACCAGCCATGAGAAAAGCCCAAGACTAGAAACTTCATGTGAAGGCTAAACCTCATAACCCTACCAAGGTTGCTGCGCGGCAAGCTCAGCAACCTTGGCAGCAAGATCAAGGAGGCGCCCGGTGAATATAAGCATACACAACTACGAAATACTGAACTTCCCTAAAGAAAATCTCATCGTGTCAGAAATGGGAGTTTCGAAAATAAGCTCCCCTTCTTTGCTAAACGCACTAAAAACAATAAAAAATCGAAACCAAAGCAACATATCCAAAGAAGAAATAAATGACATATTAGTAGAGAACGGGCTTGATTCGGAAGCGGCTTTTTCCTTCATGAAAAAAGCCTTGCTGATCAAAAAATCAATCCATGAATACTACTTTAAAAAAATAATATTTATTCACAACCTGAATGACGAAGCAGTTGAGAATATTCTAACTCCTGAAATATGCCTCCCTGTTGAGTTCCATCACATATATTCAACAACCCGTAAGCTCGACAACAATAGCCGAGATTTTATTTTTATTCTCTGCAAAGACTACGACTATGGCCGTCTGAAAAAATTATACTTCGAAATGGCATCTACTGCCCCACAAAGCGCCCTATCGGTAGGGACAATGATAGGAAACTCTTTCTGCATCAGCCCACCTTATATTGCCGAGATCGGCAATCCCTGTCACTTCTGCAATGTAGATCGACTAGAGTTCAATGATCAATTAAACCCAAGAGACAGTAGCTGGATAAAGCTATTCACGTTTTTCAAGGATCGAAACTCACCCATTCCATCCAGCCAACACACGCTTCTCCAAAAGAGCCTAATTTTTGGAGCTGTTGCCAACCACATAAATTTTTACACCACATCCAAAAACGAAAGCTGCCATCAAGACAGCCTCTTTCTTACATCATACGTAGATATCAGCAAAGGACTCATCACCGAAGAAAATCTATCCCACTGGTTCATGTGTGATTGTTTGAGGTCAACCAAATGAAAACCATTCCTCACGATTATTATTTAAAATTCATGGATCCGAAGGTGTTCGAATACGTACAGAACTTTCATAACAAGGAAAACTATACCCTCCATGAAGCCTTCGAAGGCATCACCTACCTGCATCAACTAAATGAGGAACAACTCGATCTTCTGTGCGCGAACGAGCTAAGCCTGTATCCAGACCTAGGCTTAACACAGCCTCTGCCTGAAAATATAAAAAAAATAAATATATCTTACAGAAACGAATCCTGCGATTTTTTTGAACCTTCAACGTTAGATTTTTCAACCATCCAACAACTGATCGCTACGCTCCTGACAAAAAACAACAATTCAAAAAAAAGAAACTACCCAAGCGGAGGCGCGCTTTATCCAATAGAAACCTTCATATGCTCGTTAAATGATGAAAATGAAGACTGGCCTCACCCTCAAAAAATCTTACACCTACTCCCCGCCTCAAAGTCCCTTGAGATCATGCAAAATAGCTGTAGCACTCAGCATTTAAAGAAAACCATACTCTCCAACATACAAAGCATCGGCAGCCCCAGCATAGCGCTCATTTATGTCGCCTATTTGCCAAAAACCTTATTCAAATACAGATACCGCGGATACCGCCTGGCCTTAATGGAGGTAGGTTCAATCTATATGTTAATAGAGCTCCGAGCGGCGAGCCTTGGGCTGAGCTGCAGGTTATGGTCCGGCTACACAGACCATATGTTATCGAAAGCGATAGGGTTGAACCCTGCTCTATTTGCGCCGATGTGCGTCCATTTAATCGGAGCAAAAAAATGAATATCATAAACAACGATTTTGGAATCACATTCCCCAATCAAATAAGTTATCAACCTTCCGCGACGCTCGACTTCCCATCCATTACTGAGGTATTTGACTTCCACCTGAATACTGGCTCTGGCATCGGTATAGGCTCAAGCGCCATCAACGCCGCCATGGGGGAATATTTTGAAAGGCGGCACTTTTACATGGAGATTTTTCCAACCTCAGAAAACACCCTTTCTAGCAGCCTCACCAACAAAGAAGTCAAATCTTTTACTCAAGCCTTCCGCCAGACCAATTTCAAAAACCTTAAAACCGCCGATTTGACGTCACACAAATACAAATTAACGAACGTTTCAAGACTCGCTGACTTCACACCATGTGCTATCCCAACAGCCTGTATCTCTCTGAATGCATTGCTATTAGGTAGCGATAATGAAATTTATCCATCGAGAGACACCTGTGGCTGCAGTTTTCACTGGAGCGCCGAGGAATCAATGTTCGGAGCATTGAAAGAAAATCTGGAGCGACAATTTTTATCCAGATTTTGGCTTACCCGAAAATGCTCCGCCGTCTTAGAGGCCACAGAAAT
Organism: Pseudomonas sp. MWU13-2862; assembly: GCF_023242495.1. Taxonomy (NCBI): domain Bacteria; kingdom Pseudomonadati; phylum Pseudomonadota; class Gammaproteobacteria; order Pseudomonadales; family Pseudomonadaceae; genus Pseudomonas; species Pseudomonas sp. MWU13-2862. The sequence goes on from NZ_JALMEZ010000001.1 coordinate 494,230, forward strand.
ATTAAGCTCCCTAAAACATCACACTCTGACCAAATTACACGAAGCACTATGTAAATCAGGAGAACTCATAGCCTTTGACATATCCGACAACAAATTCCCAGGCAAGTGCCTACTCATCATTTATGGGCAGAAGAAAAAAACTCGTAACGTACAATATTGCGCAGGATTGTCCTATGCAGAAAATGAAGCAATGGCCTTGGAAAAGGCGATTAGCGAACTGTGGCAAACCTTTCGATTTATGAACCTATTTTCCAGCGCCAATGGAAAACCGCACAAACTCCACGACCCTTATATAAAATATTTCTTAAGCTGCAACAACCACAGAACATTTAAAACCATAAACAACCCCATTATAAATCCCGACAACAACAAACACACCCTCCTCCCTTTCAACTTCAAAGGCGTCAGACAAGCAGTTATAGACCAAGATATATCCGGCTATCTTTATACAAAAACACACCTTCTGAACGGCACCCTTTGCACAATGAGCAAATTTATTTCCCCTGATTTATTCATGCACATGGACAACTCAAAAAATATAAACATAAATAATAAATACTCATCTCAATTCAAGCACGACATAATCCCTGAACGAAAATCGATGATGGTTCCATTTCCATAAAGGATAACCCCATGCAAAGTCGAATTATTTTCCGTTCAAGTCATTTGGCATGGCTTTTCATAAAAGAGCAACTCAAGGAGCCCATTGCCTTATTCTGGATTATTATTTCGCCGTGTGCCGCTTTCTATCTCCTGGCCCTGTCCAGAGGCTGGATGAATTCAGTCTCAGGGGATTACATCGAGCACACAGCCTGGTTCTATGCCTACATTTCTTCCAATGTTGCCTTGTTTGGATTCTCCTTTTACATCATAGGCCGTCGAGAAAGCGGCTACATTCGGTCATTCATTTACAATCACGAAGCGAAACGAATCTTTATTCTGGCCCAAGCCCTCGCCTACTCGGTCATTGCCATGATTTATTGCGTCGTGTTTTACCTTGCCACTCGCCCGCCCTTCGGTGCTTACTCCACCTTGGAACTCCTGGGTATCATTTCGAGATTTTATATTTGCTACCTACTATTCTGCTCAATCGGCATCTACTTCAGCTTCCTCCCACTAAACTTCCAAAACGCAAATACCCTATTCTCTATTTTTTCATTCGCCCTTCTGATCCTTGGTCTATCCGGTTCGCTTTCAACGACACCTTTACTTGAAGCTGTCAATCTGGGCAACCCCTTATTGCACGCCACCGAGCTGATTGAGAACGGTTTCAAAAGAAAAACGACATTCACCCTACTCACTTTATTTTTATTCGTTTCAAGCCTGCTTATCACTATCAAATTTTTGCGCATCAACCCTGTCTGGAGCCGCTACTAATGAAAAACCTAACGATAGATTCAATAGATTTCAAGTATCACGATCGAATAATTTTCGAAAACGCAACAATGACGATACGCCCCGGCACCATTATCGGGGTACTGGGTCCAAATGGATCTGGAAAAACGACACTCTTTGATATCATCTGCAAACTGAAGACGCCTTGTAGAGGGGATGTCCGAAACAGCTTCTCAAAAGAGCTCTATCTATCTCAGATACTCATGACACCGCCTGCACTACGCATGTTCGATATCTTCGAAATGACCAACCTGCTTTGCTCCTCTACACAGAATACCCAGTCGCAAACACTCCACAAGCTTTCACAATGGAGTCCCGGCATCATCAATCGCTACAAAGAGATCTGGAAAAAAAAGTCTGCTTTATGCAGTTATGGAGAAAAGCGCTGGTTTTTTGCCCTTTCGCTCTTGTCAATAGACGCGGATCTCATCATCCTGGACGAACCCACTGCAGGTGTCGATCCAGAATTTCGTCACTATATCTGGCAGTGTCTGCACGGAGCAGCCAAAAGAGGTGCCGCTATTCTGGTTTCCTCGCACAATGTCGATGAAATTATTAACCACTGCGACTACTTTTATATGTTAAGTCAAAAGCGGTTCAAGCGATTTGACGACCGCCACACTTTCATGGAAACCTATGATGCGAAATCACTTGATGAGGCGTTTATAAAAGCTGCAGCTTTTTAAGGCAACGCCTCGACAGCCCTGAGCTTGAGCTCGGAAATATTTCATCATATTTGATTACTTGTCCGCCCACCAATCTATAAATACCATTCTCTCCATTCACAAAATACTACACACCCACTGGCACTTTCCTTGGTGCCGGGTATTTTCGCAACAACTGGAGATCATTATGAACGGCCACAACCTGACTTTTAGGAACAATCCGATATGGTATGTCGCTCAGCGAGCGATAAACAATGTGTCGTGGTTTATGAAGGATCAGGCGAACAGCACGAACCAACAGCGAAACAGAGTCCTTAATACCGTCAAATCAGGCGCCTTCGACCTGCTGGGTGACGGGCAGGCGAAAGAAGTCATACTGGCACCAACCGGCAACCCTACGCATACCGATCCCTTGGTCACCGCCTACTGGTGCCCCTTTATTCAAGGCAATGTATTGCCTGGTTTTGTCGATATACCACGGCATAATCCACAGCATAATTTTGTATTCACTGCCGCCATGAACGGGTGCGCGCTGGTCACAACAACCTCTCCGGCCGGCAGCAACATGCTCAGAATTTATCATCACCAACATCCAGACAGCGCAACTATCAATCAACTGATCCTGGCCCAGGGACAATCCATTCTTTCCTGCATTGACGCCAGTGACTATTGCCGTAGCGACCAGAAATATCCTGCGCCCAACGCGTTCAACTTTCTGTTCTACAAAGAGGGCAAATGGAAGTATGTCGTGCAACCGCAAATTTTTAATATGCTGACCCATGAGGTCGCGTTGAATCCAGCCATGCAACCGAAGGTAGTGGATGTCTGATATCCCATTTTTCTCCCCACCCTTACCCCCCTGGACATCTCTGATATCACACGAGAGTCGTCAAACGAAGGTAACAGCCTTATAGAACATCCCGCCAGGTTCCGTGTGGCGTCCGGATTTTTGGCACGAGCCAGGGTGCCAAGGCTTCGGATCGAATCTTGAATTTCGGACGTGGAAAATCGAAGCGCCGATCTTGATCTGGCACTTTGACTGATATTCAGGGGGATAAGCTTTGATGGTGGGCGTTATGGAGGCAACCCCACCAGCCACACCCCGGCACACAATGTTCCCGCTGTGGCTGCTTCCTTCCGGATCTGACCAGGTTCACGGGTAATCGTTGCGGGGGGACCGATGGGGTCACCATAACGACGCCCGCCTGACGGCGAGCCGCGCCATTGTACCTAGATAACGAGAAGTTACAACCGCTTGGCGTCGATAAAAATTCGATGAGGGTCAAGTACTTGTCGGCGTCTGGTGTGTGGCGGTCCTCAGCGTGGATCAGGCCCAGCGGCCTGCCAGGGATGGCGGCGGTGGATTCACTGCCGTCATCGCCAGCAAGCTCGCTCCTACAGGGATAGGTCAGGCTGGTAGTGCTTGCTTGTCCAGCAGCTTATCCACACGACTCAAGGCCAGATCGACCAGGTGCACCACGCCCAAGGCCAGCTTGCGATTGGAACCCTGCAGGTTGTCCGCGCACTCGTAAGCCGTGGCTGAGGCGGACTGGAGGATTTCGTCGATTTGAGCCAGGGCATCTTCGGTCGTCAGCTGTTCGCGTCGACGTCGCGAGACGTTGTCCGGTGGCAGTTCGTAATGGGCGAACGCTCGCTCAATCGCCAGTTGGCTGGCAAGAGACGACAGGTCTTCACTTGGGGGATTGGGGGTGATCTTGAACATACGGGTGCACCTCTTTCTTGCTGATTGAGAGAGGCCGTCACCGTTTGCTTGCACGCAAAGAGGGTGGCAGCTATACGCAGGTGTGCAAGACCGGGGCAAGAAGAGGCGCACTACCCGGCAGATCCCGAAGATCTCCCACGTACAGCCGCCATAACACCAAACTCCAGACATGAAGATGCCCAAAGGTAGTGGTGGCGTTGATGCGCCTTATCTCGCAGTCCGGACTTGCACGTCCGTGTCACCGATTTTGCGGTGACGGAATGCAGACTAGCCGCCGGTTCGAACAGGCGCAACGGGCTGGGATTTTCTAGGAAATTTCAGGCAAGTGAAAGGGATCTTTCGACAATTCAGGCTTGGAACAGGGGCATGCAGGTAGCGGTTACCACCGTCGATCTATCAAGCGGTGGTTGATAGGCCCACTCACCTCAACTAGCAGAAAAATCCACCGCATTAAGGGATTTTTCTGACTTAAGGCGAGTCAATAAGGCAGTCGTTTGGCCCCTGCCGCCTCAGCACAATGATCGATATGACCTACGCTTTATCCGGCCCCTGCCTGCCAGACTGCCGCCCCCCCCATGGGCAATGCCATCACGACGATTTGGCTGAATATTCAAAACAAGGACGTAAAGATGAAAAGAGTGCCCTTCCACTGCTATTTCAACGAGCCCGGGGCGCACTTCTGGAGCTTGCTGTGAACAAGGTTCTATTGGGCATCCTGCCAGCCTCCATCCTGATGCTGCTGACATCCGTGGCTTATGCGAAGGACGATGCAGCCACTTCTCCAGAGGCCGGTGCACGTACCTATGGGCAAAATTACAAGGACATGGTCCTGGCGACCTGTATTGCAGATGCCTACAAGGGCGACAAGCAGGTCGCCGTTGACGCGGGAAGCAGCGTCAGCGCATTACGCGACTGGACCGAATACGATCTGGAAAAGGCTCCTGACGCAATCAAGTCTCTGGTGGATCGCTACCTGGCCCGCGACTATCACAACCCGCTGGTTGAGCCGGAGGTTCAGGGCGTGCGTTTCGATCTGCTGAAATGTCTGGACCTGTATCACAGCAAGGAGCTGGATGCGCAGATCAAGAGCCTGGTGTTCCACCCGAAACGGATTTACAGGCAGGACAAGTGAGGCGTCAGTACTGACGCGGGTCTCTGGAACAACGCGGCGCTCTCACGGCCATCGCCGGCAAGCCGGCTCCCACAGGGAGAGCGCCAAGGCCAGCCGGCTATGACACCTGCAACACCTCATCCGCCCGGCCACCCTCCTCCTGGATCACGAGGTGGATGAAGTGCAGCTTGGCGATGGTCGCCGGCGGCAGCACAAACGGGTAGAAATCCGGCTGGCCCATGCTGCGGGACAGTTCGTTGAGCATGCCCGCCAGTTCGATCCAGGCGTTGACGAACGACAGGAACGCCGGCCCCTCCGGATGTTGCGGGTCGTAGAGCGCGCTCAGGGGAAACGACGGGTAGTCGAAATCCGATTCCTTGGCACTCATGCCAAAGCCCAGTGCCGTGTCCACCGCGTCCATCATGTGCAGGTAATGCGCCCAGGTCTCAGCCCAGTCTTCCCAGGGATGCATGGTCGCGTAAGCGCTGACGAAGTGTTGCGGCCAGTCCTGCGGCGCACCCTGCTGGTAATGGCGCTCCAGGGCGTCGGCATAGCTGGCGCGCTCGTCACCGAACAGGCCGCGAAACGGTTCCAGCCAGTGACTGTTGGCAATCAGCCGATCCCAGTAGTAATGACCTACTTCATGGCGGAAATGGCCGAGCAAGGTGCGGTACGGCTCGCGCATCTGCACGCGGACTTTTTCCCGGTGCTCGTCGTCGGCTTCCTTGATGTCGAGGGTGATCAGGCCGTTGGCGTGGCCGGTCATGGGGGCCTTGCCTTCCAGGTCGACACCGACAAAATCGAAGGCCAGGCCGTTTTCTTCGTCCCAGGTTTTCGGGATGACTCGCAGGCCCAGGGTGATCAGTTGGGCCACCAGGCGGCGCTTGGCGGTTTCGACCTTGCGCCAACGCTCGGGATTTTCCGTGATGGACAGGTCGGGGATGGTCCGGTTGAGGGCGCACGCGGTGCACAGGGCGCTGCCGTGGGCGTAGGGAATCACCCAGTTGCAGGCGGCCGCGGTGTCGAGGTTGGCGCAGCGGCGGAACAGGCCTGCGTCGGGGTCGGTGTCCAGTTGCCAGCTCTCTGGGTAGGGGCCGGGTTGGAGGGATGACAGTACACTGCCCTGAGGCTCGTAGCCCAGGGCCGCGGAACAGGCCAGGCATTGGCTGTTGCGGAAGAATACCGATTGATCGCAACGGCAACGCCAGACCTTGCTGTTGCGCGAGGGTTCGCTGATGAAGGGCGCGGCGATGCGGGAACTGAGTTGTTCGAAGAACCGGTACATGGCGATCTCTCCAGGGGCCTGCCTAGACTAGATCATTGGGCGCGGTGGTGGGTTCCCTGATGCAGGGAAGAAACATCGGCGGTCGGAACGTGGCTCGCCGCGGAAGATTTGGTGGCCTCAAGGGCCTCTTCGCGGGCAAGCCCTGCTCCTACAGTTTCGTGTCGGATGAAAGTTGTGTGTACGACCTAGGCCTGTAGGAGCATGGCTTGCCAGCGAAGCTTTTGGCGGCCTCCAGGACGCCATCGCCAGCAAGCCGACTCCTACAGGAGATTGCGGCACTTTCGGGCTTAGACCTCGATACCACGGCCCTTCAGGAACGCCACGAACGCCTCTTCATCCAGCACCTTGAGCCCCAGTTCGTTAGCCTTCGCCAGTTTCGAGCCGGCACCCGGGCCCGCCACCACGCAGTGGGTCTTGACCGAGACCGAGCCCGCCACCTTGGCCCCCAGGCTTTCCAGCTTGTCCTTGGCCACATCACGGCTCATCAACTCCAACGAGCCAGTCAGCACCCAGGTCTGCCCCGCCAGCGGCAAGCCTTCCACAGCCTTTTTCTCGCTCTGCCAATGCATGCCGAAATCACGCAGTTGCGCTTCAATCGCCAAGGCTCGCCGGGCATTCTCCGGCTGGGCGAAGAACTCACGCACGGCATTGGCCGGCTTTTCACTCAAGGTCTGGCGCAGATCCAGCCAGTCCGCCGCGATAACGCCTTCGACCGAACCGAACTTGGTCGCCAGCTTTTCCGCCGCCGTCGGCCCCACCGAGCTGATATCCAGCTTGGCGATCAGCCCGCCCAGGGTAGTGCTGGCGGCAAACTCGGCGCCCAGTTCACCCTGGTCCTGCAATTCCAGTCCGCGTTCCAGCAGTTGCGCGATAACCGTGCGGTTGTGTTCATCTTCAAAGAAGCTGTGAATCTCGTAGGCCACTTCCATGCCCACATCCGGCAGGTAGGTCAGGACCGACGGCAGCGCCTGCATGACCCGCTCCAGCGAGCCGAGGGTACGTGCCAGGACCTTGGCCGTTTCCTCGCCCACATCGGGAATACCCAGGGCATAGATAAACCGCGCCAGGCTCGGTTTCTTGCTGTCGGCAATCGCTTCCAGCAGGTTGCGTGTCGACAGTTCGGCAAAGCCTTCCAGGTCGACGATCTGCTCGTATGCCAGGGTGTAGAGATCCGCCGGCGAGGCGATCAGTTTTTCATCCACCAACTGCTCGATAGTCTTGTCGCCCAGGCCTTCGATATCCATGGCCCGACGGGAGACAAAGTGGATGATCGCCTGCTTGAGCTGCGCGCCACAGGCCAGCCGGCCAACGCAGCGATACACCGCGCCTTCGCTGACTGTCTCGCGACCCTTGCTGCGCTTGACCAGTTGCGTGCGCTCGACATGGGAGCCACACACCGGGCAGCTTTCCGGGATCTGCACTGCGCGGGCATTGTCCGGGCGCCGTTCGGTCACGACCTGCACCACTTGCGGAATCACGTCGCCGGCCCGGCGAATGATCACGGTGTCGCCAATCATCAGTCCCAGACGGGCCACTTCATCCATATTGTGCAAGGTGGCGTTGGACACGGTCACGCCCGCGACCTTGACCGGCTTCAGTCGGGCCACGGGGGTGACGGCACCGGTACGACCGACCTGGAATTCCACGTCGAGCAATTCGGTAAGTTCTTCCATGGCCGGAAACTTGTGAGCAATCGCCCAACGCGGCTCACGAGCACGGAAACCCAGTTCACGCTGGGACGCCAGGCTGTTGACCTTGAACACCACACCGTCGATTTCGTAGGGCAGCGCGTTACGCCGCTCACCGATATCGCGGTAATAATCCAGGCACTCGCCGATACCTTTCGCCAGCTTCAGTTCACGACTGACCGGCATGCCCCAGGCCTTGAGTTGCTGGAGGTTGCCGATATGGGTGTCGGCAATCTCGGCGGACACCTGGCCCAGGCCGTAGCAGCAGAACTCCAGCGGACGGCTGGCGGTGATCTTCGAGTCCAGCTGGCGCAGGCTGCCGGCTGCGGCATTGCGCGGGTTGGCAAAGGTCTTGCCGCCGGCTTCCAGCTGCGAGGCGTTCAGACGCTCGAAGCCGGCCTTGGACATAAAGACTTCACCACGTACCTCCAGGGTCGCCGGCCAGCCGCTGCCGTGAAGCTTGAGGGGGATGTTGCGCACGGTGCGCACGTTGACGCTGATATCTTCGCCGGTGGTGCCGTCGCCACGGGTGGCGCCACGGACCAGGGCGCCGTCCTGGTACAGCAGGCTGACCGCCAGGCCGTCGAGCTTGGGTTCACAACTGTATTCAACTTCGGCGCCGCCACCGAACAGGTCGCCGGTCGGCAGGTCGAGGCCTTCGCTGACCCGACGATCGAACTCACGCATATCGGTTTCTTCGAAGGCGTTGCCCAAGCTGAGCATGGGGATTTCATGCCGGACCTGGGTGAAGGCCGACAGTGCCGCGCTGCCGACGCGCTGGGTCGGTGAGTCGGCGCTGACCAGTTCCGGATGCTCGGCCTCCAGGGCCTTGAGTTCGTGGAACAGGCGATCGTACTCGGCGTCCGGAATGCTCGGCTCGTCGAGGACGTGGTAACGGTAGTTGTGCTGATCCAGTTCAGCGCGCAGCTCTAGAATCCGGGTGTGGGCGGCGGTCATGGAGTTCTCTCAAAAGCAAAAAGAGCAGCCGAGGCTGCTCAATATGTTAGTGCGGTAGGAGCCGGTTCGCTGGCGATGAGCGCAAAGCGCTCAGCCATTCAACGCTTCTGGGTCAAGGCGCGACGTTCGAACTCGACGATGCGCTGACGGTAGTGCTCGATGGTCTGGGCGGTCAGCACACTACGCTGGTCATCCTTCAGTTCGCCATTGAGCTCTTGTGACAATTTGCGAGCGGCGGCGACCATCACGTCGAACGCCTGCTTCGGATGACGCGGGCCCGGCAGACCGAGGAAGAAGCTCACCGCCGGGGTGGTGAAGTGGTCGATATCGTCGAGATCGAAGACACCCGGTTTCACCGCATTGGCCATGGAGAACAGCACCTCGCCGTTACCCGCCATGCTTTCGTGACGATGGAAAATATCCATCTCGCCGAAACGCAGGCCGCTTTCCAGAATGTTCTGCAACAGCGCCGGGCCTTTGAAACCGTTGGTGTCGCGGCTGATCACACTGATCACCAAGACTTCTTCCGCCGTTGGCTGTTCCTTTTCCTGACGCGCCGCCGGCTTGTTGCCTTCCTCGGGGAAGTCATCGTCGCGGCTGCTGAAGCTCGGGCCTTCATCCAGGTCCAGGTTCAAATCGCCCTGGCTCGGCTCGCCACCACGCTTGCCGCGCTTGGACGGCTTCTCGCGGCCTTCACGCGCCGGCATGCTCACGGACGGCAGGTCACGCTCGTCCAGCTGAGGTTCCTTGTGGGTGTCCAGCACCCGGGCCGGGCCCAGCAATTCGGCGCTGGTGTCCTCGTCCGGCAGGTTCGACAGGCTCCGGTCCAAACGGAACTTGAGCTTGCCCTTGCCACCGCGCATCCGGCGCCAGCCATCAAAAAGAATACCGGCAATGACTATGATGCCGATGACGATCAGCCACTCGCGCAGACCGATTTCCATGTAATCCCGTGCCTCTAAATAAATGGTTCTATGAAGAAAGGGCTGAAACCCCTTTAAAGCGTGGCGCCAACTCTATGTTCTGACAGGCATTTTTTCCCACGCACAAGAAAACTTGACATTAAATTAACACGACACAAGGAAACTTTACACCGTCTGTCGTACAGGCTTGCATTTATAAGTCCCCAAGGATCAGTGCTAGTTCCCACAATGCCCAAGGAAATCCCCTTACGCCTCGAATATCTTTGCCTCAACGGCGGACGATTCAGGCGTCCACCAGGGCCATGGCCTCCTCCACATCCACCGCCACCAGCCGTGAGCAACCCGGCTCGTGCATGGTCACGCCCATCAGTTGATCGGCCATTTCCATGGCGATCTTGTTGTGGGTGATATAGATGAACTGCACCGTTTGTGACATCTCTTTGACAAGTCGGGCATACCGTCCAACGTTAGCGTCATCCAACGGCGCGTCAACTTCGTCGAGCATACAAAACGGTGCCGGATTCAATTTGAAAATGGCAAACACCAGGGCCAGGGCTGTCAGGGCCTTTTCGCCGCCGGAGAGCAAATGGATGGTGCTGTTCTTCTTGCCCGGGGGCCGCGCCATGATGGTGACCCCGGTGTCGAGCAGATCATCACCGGTGAGCTCCAGGTAAGCGCTGCCGCCGCCGAACACTTTTGGAAACAAAGCTTGTATGCCGGCGTTGATCTGATCGAAGGTGTCCTTGAAGCGATTGCGGGTTTCCTTGTCGATCTTGCGAATCACGTTTTCCAGGGTATCGAGGGCTTCAACCAGGTCGGCGTTCTGGGCATCCAGGTAACGTTTACGCTCGGATTGTTGCTGGTATTCGTCGATGGCCGCGAGGTTGATCGCGCCCAACCGCTGGATGCGCGCGGCGATGCGTTCGAGTTCTTCCTCGGCTTCCTTCTCGCTGGCCTCGGCCGTCAGGGTGGCGAGCACGCCGTGCAGGTCGTAGCCGTCTTCCAGCAACTGATCCTGCAAGGTCTTGCGTCGTACGTTGAGGGCCTGCCATTCCATACGCTGCTGTTCGAGCTGGCCGCGAATCAGCTGTGACTGCTGTTCGGCCTGGCTGCGGCGTTTTTCGGCGTCACGCAACTCGCGGTCGGCGTCTTCCAGGGCGATCTGCGCGGTCTTGAGTTCGACGTCGACGCTCAGGCGCTTGTCGAGCAGTTCTTCGAGCTTGAGGCGCAGCTCTTCCAGCGGCGCCTCGCCCTCCTCCAGGTTCAGGCTCAGCTGCTCGCGTTTTTCGCTCAGGCGCTCGGATTGCAGTTCCAGGCGTTCCAGGGCCTGGCGGGTGGAATCATGCTGAGCCTTGAGGGAGCCGAGGCGTACCGCCAGTTGATGGGCATGGTCCTTGTGCTGGCGGGCTTCCTGGCGAACCCGATCGAGACGCTCGCGCAGGCTGTCGCGCTGGGCCAGCAGCAACTCGCGCTGCTCGGTGTCGACGGCCATGGTGTCGAGGGCCTCTTGCAGTTGCAGGCGGGCCTCACCGACTTCTTCGTGTTCCTGGGCACGCTGCTCGCCCAGTTCGCCCTGCTCTTCATCGAGACGGGTACGGCGCAATTGCAGTTGCTCGGCCTTGGCCTTGCTGGCCGACAGCTTGGCCTTCAACTCACCCTGCTGGCGGGCTTCGTCCTGCAGCAGACGGCGCAGATGCTCACGTCCAGTTTCCTGCTGGCGCTGGGTGGCGCGCAGGGTTTGTAAACGGGTTTCGAGGCTGGCCAGGGTTTCTTCACGCTCTTCACGCTCCAGGCCCAGGCGCTGGATTTCCTGACCCCGGGCAAGCACGCCGCTCTCGGCCTCGCTGGCCCGACGCACCCGCAGGAAATGCCGCCCGACCCAGAAACCGTCGCGACTGATCAGACTTTCCCCGGCCGCCAATTGACCGCGCAGGGACAAGGCTTGCTCAAGGCTTTCAACCGGCTTGACCTGACCCAGCCAGGGCGACAGATCGATATCCGCCTCGACCTTCTCCAGCAGGCTGCCCGACACCCGGGTGCCGTCCGGCGCGGGGCTGAGCAGACGCAGGTCGCCCTGCTGGAAACCGCCGAGGTCGAGACCGGCGAAATCATCCACCAGCACGGCCTGCAAGTCGGCGCCGAGCACGGTTTCCACCGCCAGTTCCCAGCCCGCCTCGACCTTCAAGCCTTCAGCCAGGCGCGGACGCTGCGCCAACTGCTGCTCACGCAGCCACTCGGCCGTGCCAGTGCCCGGATCGAGCGCCGCCTGCTGCAAGGCTTCGAGGGACGCCAGGCGGCCATTGAGGCGCTGCAAGTCGCCCTGGGCCTGTTGCTGGTCCTGCATGGCCTGCTGCAAATCTTGGCGCAGTTGTTCCAGGCGCTCGACCTGGCCTTCTTCGCTGGCCTGCAAATCTTCCAGGGTCTGCTCGCTCTCGGCCAACTGCTCGCTGAGTTCGAGGATGGCCGCGTCTTCCGGGTCCGCCGAGAGCAAGGCGCGCTCTTCGGCCAGACGCCGCTGGCGCTCGGCCAGACGTTCCATGCTGGTTTCCAGCTGCTGGATGCGCGACTGCTGGACTTCGGCCTGGCGCCGCGGCTCGGCCGAGCTCAGGTTGAAGTTGTCCCACTGTTCCTGCCAGCCGTGCATGGTGGTTTCCGACTCTTCCAACGCGGCGGCGGCTTCTTCGGCAGCGGCGCTGGTCACCTCCTGCTCGGGTTCGAGCATGGCCAGCTCTTCACCGAGGGTCGCCAGCAAGGTGCGGTCGTGCCCCAGGTGCGATTCGGTTTCCAGACGGGCGCGCTCGGCTTCACGCAGATCGTCCTGCAACTGGCGCAGACGCTGCTGGCCATGCTGGATGCTCTGCTCGACCCGGGCGATATCGCCACCGACCGAATAGAAGCGTCCCTGCACCAGATTGAAGCGTTCGGACAGCTCATGGTGCCCGTCCCGCAAACGCTCGATGCTGGCGTCGGCGTTGCGCTGCTCGGCCACCAGGGCTTCGAAGCTGATTTCCTGGTTGCCGATAATCGCTTCGCGCTGGCCGACCTGCTCGTTCAGTGCCTGCCAGCGCAGGGCCGACAGTTGGGCCTTGAGCTGACGCTCCTCGCCCTTGTATTCCTGATATTTCTCAGCGGCCTGGGCCTGACGGTGCAGGCGTTCGAGCTGGCGCTCCAGCTCTTCGCGCAGGTCGGTCAGGCGCGCCAGGTTTTCATGGGTGCGACGAATACGGTTTTCGGTCTCGCGACGGCGCTCCTTGTACTTGGAGATGCCCGCCGCTTCCTCGATGAAATTGCGCAGGTCCTCGGGCTTGGCTTCGATCAGCTTGGAGATCATCCCCTGCTCGATGATCGAGTAGCTGCGCGGACCCAGGCCGGTGCCGAGGAAGATATCGGTGATGTCCCGGCGCCGGCATTTGGTGCCGTTGAGGAAGTAGCTGTTCTGGCTGTCGCGGGTGACCTTGCGGCGAATGGAAATTTCCGCGTAGGCGGCGTATTCACCAATCAGGGTGCCGTCGGAGTTGTCGAACACCAGTTCGATGCTCGCCTGGCTTACCGGCTTGCGGCTGGTGGAGCCGTTGAAGATGACGTCGGTCATCGACTCGCCGCGCAGGTTCTTCGCCGAGCTCTCGCCCATCACCCAACGGACGGCGTCGATGATGTTCGACTTGCCGCAACCGTTGGGACCGACCACCGCCGCCATGTTACTGGGGAAGTTCACCGTGGTCGGGTCGACGAAGGATTTGAACCCCGCCAACTTGATGCACTTGAGCCGCACGCTTAGTCGACCGCCAGGGCAGACAGGACGATGTCGCAGCTACGCTGGGCGTAATTGGCCAGGACCGTGCGGATCAGCGGCAGGTCGCGGGCCATGACGGCGGCCAGCAGTTGCGCGAACAGGGTCAGGTATTCGCTCATTTCCGCCTTGCGCCGCTCCAGCGCCAGGTAATAGGCGCGGCTCATGGCCGGCTGCAGGTTCTCGACGGTTTCCTGCAGGTACGGGTTGTCGGCGAACGGAAAGGCCGCGCGCATCACATTGAAGCTGTCTTCGACGAAGGTGCGGATATCCGCGTTCTCGAAGCTGGCGCTCAGGCGCTGCTGCAGTTGCAGAAACGGCGCGAGGTCGGCCTGCTCCTTCCAGCGTTGGGCGACGGCATTGCCCAGCAGGATGTACAACTCACTCATCAGGGTGCACAGGCTCTGCACCTTGTGGGCGGTGAGCTCGGTGACATGGGCACCGCGCCGGGGCAGGATGGCAATCAGATGGCGGCGTTCGAGAATCAGCAGCGCTTCGCGTACGGAGCCACGGCTGACATTGAGCGCCAGCGTAACCTTCTGTTCCTGGATGCGCTCCCCGGGTTTGAGGTCGCCGCGAATAATGCGTTCGGCGAGGTGGTGAGCAATTTGCTCGGCGAGGCTGTCCGGCGCCTTGAACGTCATGGTTTTCCTTCAAAATCTTCGATCAGTGCAAGCGGCGCAGTGTAGCGCACTTGATACCGGGTGGCGCAGGGCTCCTGAGGCGGAATTTGGCACGAATCCCGCAATTATTTCAGCAGCTAGACTGGGAGAAAGCGCTCCATGCTTTCAATCGCGAGATTTTCCTGACCCAAAGGTCAGATATTTGTTGACCGAAAAGTCAGATATCACTAGATTCTGCCCATCGGTCAACAACAATAATGAGTCTGCGAGGCCTTCCGTGATCCAGTTTTTACTCAACCAGGAACTCCGCCGCGAGCACGCCCTGGACCCGAATCTGACGGTGCTCGAGTATTTGCGCGAGCACCTGGGCAAATCCGGCACCAAGGAAGGCTGCGCCAGCGGCGATTGCGGTGCCTGCACCGTGGTGGTCGGCGAGTTGCATTGCGACGCTTCGGGCCAGGAGCAGATCCGCTATCGCAGCCTCAATTCCTGCCTGACCTTTGTCTCGTCGCTACACGGCAAGCAACTGATCAGCGTTGAAGACCTCAAGCATCAGGGCCAACTGCACAGCGTGCAACAAGCCATGGTCGACTGCCATGGCTCGCAGTGCGGCTTCTGCACGCCGGGCTTCGTGATGTCGCTGTTCGCCCTGCAAAAGAACAGCGATGCCCCGGACAGCCACAAGGCCCATGAAGCCCTGGCCGGCAACCTCTGCCGCTGCACCGGCTACCGGCCGATCCTGGCCGCCGCCGAGCGCGCCTGCTGCAACAAGCCGGCCGACCAGTTCGATGCCCGCGAAGCCGAAACCATCGCCCGTCTCAAGGCCATCGCGCCGACCGAAACCGCGGAACTGAACAGCGGCGACAAGCGCTGCCTGGTGCCCTTGACGGTCGCCGACCTGGCCGCGCTCTACGACTCTTATCCGCAAGCCCGACTGCTGGCCGGCGGTACCGACCTGGCGCTGGAAGTCACCCAGTTCCACCGCACCCTGCCGGTGATGATCTATGTCGGCAACGTGGCCGAACTCAAGCGCATCGAGACCTTTGAAGATCACCTGGAAATCGGCGCCGCGACCCCACTCTCCGATTGCTACGCCGCCCTCAAGGCCGAGTACCCGGACTTCGGCGAACTGCTGCAACGCTTCGCCTCCCTGCAGATCCGCAACCAGGGCACCCTGGGCGGTAATATCGGCAATGCCTCGCCGATTGGTGATTCACCACCGCTGTTGATCGCGCTGAACGCACAACTGCGGCTGCGCAAGGGCGACAGCACGCGCACCCTCGCGCTGGAAGACTATTTCATCGATTACCGGGTCACCGCGCGCCAGGACAGCGAGTTTATCGAAAGCATCATTGTGCCCCGGGCCGATGCCGCATGGCAGTTCCGTGCCTACAAGGTTTCCAAGCGCCTGGACGACGATATTTCAGCCGTCTGTGCAGCCTTCAATCTGCGCCTCGAAAACGGCGTCGTGGCCGAGGCGCGGATCGCTTTCGGCGGCATGGCGGCGATTCCCAAACGGGCCCGTGCCTGCGAACGCGCCCTGGTCGGCCAGCCCTGGAACCAGGACAACCTGGAACGTGCCTGCGCGGCGCTGGGGGAGGATTTCACTCCACTGTCGGACTTCCGCGCCAGCAAGGAATATCGCCTGCTCAGTGCTCGCAACCTGTTGCGCAAGTACTTTATCGAGCTGCAAACACCGCACATCGAGACTCGGGTGACCGCTTATGTCTAACCCTCACGCCGTGGAAAAAACCCAGGCCGAGATGGCCGAACTGTTCGCCCGGGACCTGAGCACCGGCGTCGGTCGCAGCGTCAAGCACGACAGCGCCGACAAACACGTGGCCGGCGAGGCGGTGTATATCGACGACCGCCTGGAATTCCCCAACCAGTTGCACGTCTATGCGCGGATGTCCGATCGCGCCCATGCACGCATCCTCAGCATCGATACCGCGCCGTGCTATGCCTTCGAGGGTGTGCGCATTGCCATTACCCATGAAGACATTCCCGGCCTCAAGGACATCGGCCCGCTGCTGCCGGGCGACCCGCTGCTGGCCATCGATATCGTCGAATTCGTCGGCCAACCGGTGCTCGCCGTCGCCGCCCGCGACCTGGATACCGCACGCCAGGCGGCCATGGCCGCGGTGATCGAGTACGAAGACCTGGAGCCGGTGCTGGATGTGGTCGAGGCCCTGCGCAAACGCCATTTCGTGCTCGACAGCCATACCCATAAACGCGGTGATTCGGCCGCCGCCCTGGCCACTGCCGAACAACGTATCCAGGGCAACCTGCATATCGGCGGGCAGGAACACTTCTACCTGGAAACCCAGATCTCCTCGGTCATGCCCACCGAAGACGGCGGGATGATTGTCTATTGCTCGACCCAGAACCCCACCGAAGTACAGAAGCTGGTGGCCGAGGTGCTGGACGTGTCGATGAACAAGATCGTGGTCGATATGCGGCGCATGGGTGGCGGTTTCGGCGGCAAGGAAACCCAGGCCGCCAGCCCCGCCTGCCTCTGTGCGGTGGTGGCCCGCCTGACCGGGCAACCGACCAAAATGCGCCTGCCCCGGGTCGAAGACATGCTGATGACCGGCAAGCGCCACCCCTTCTATATCGAGTACGACGTCGGCTTCGACAGCAGCGGGCGCCTGCACGGGATCAACCTGGAACTGGCAGGCAACTGCGGTTGTTCGCCAGACCTGTCGGCATCGATTGTCGACCGGGCGATGTTCCATGCCGACAATGCCTATTACCTGGGCGACGTCACCGTCAACGGCCATCGCTGCAAGACCAACATCGCTTCCAACACCGCCTATCGCGGCTTCGGCGGTCCGCAAGGCATGGTCGCCATCGAAGAGGTGATGGACAGCATCGCCCGGCACCTGGGCCTCGATCCGCTGGCGGTGCGCAAGGCCAACTATTACGGCAAGACCGAACGCAACGTCACCCATTATTACCAGACCGTCGAGCACAATATGCTCGAGGAAATGACCGCCGAACTGGAAGCCAGCAGCCAGTACGTCGAACGGCGGGAAACCATTCGCCGCTACAACGCCCACAGCCCGGTGCTGAAAAAAGGCCTGGCGCTGACGCCGGTGAAATTCGGTATCTCGTTCACCGCCAGTTTCCTCAACCAGGCCGGGGCGCTGGTGCACGTCTACACCGACGGTAGCATCCACCTGAACCACGGTGGCACGGAGATGGGCCAGGGCTTGAACACCAAGGTCGCGCAGGTGGTGGCCGAGGTGTTCCAGGTGGAAATCGATCGGGTGCAGATCACCGCCACCAACACCGACAAGGTGCCCAATACCTCGCCCACCGCCGCCTCCAGCGGTGCCGACCTGAACGGCAAGGCGGCGCAGAACGCCGCCGAGATCATCAAGCAGCGATTGGTGGAGTTTGCCGCGCGGCACTACAAGGTCAGCGAGGCGGACGTGGAATTCCGCAACGGCCACGTGCGGGTACGCGACCAGATCCTGACCTTCGAGACGTTGATCCAGCAGGCGTATTTCGCCCAGGTGTCGCTGTCGAGCACCGGCTTCTACAAGACGCCGAAGATCTACTACGACCGCAGCCAGGCCCGGGGCCGGCCGTTCTATTACTTCGCTTATGGCGCGGCCTGCGCCGAGGTCATCGTCGATACCCTGACCGGCGAGTACAAGATGCTGCGCACCGACATCCTGCATGATGTCGGCGCCTCGCTGAACCCGGCCATCGATATCGGCCAGGTGGAAGGCGGCTTTGTCCAGGGCATGGGCTGGCTGACCATGGAAGAACTGGTGTGGAACGCCAAGGGCAAGTTGATGACCAACGGCCCGGCCAGCTACAAGATCCCGGCGGTGGCCGATATGCCGCTGGACCTGCGGGTCAAGCTGGTGGAGAACCGCAAGAACCCGGAAGACACGGTGTTCCATTCCAAGGCCGTGGGCGAACCGCCCTTTATGCTGGGGATTGCGGTGTGGTGTGCGCTCAAGGATGCGGTGGCGAGCCTGGCGGATTATCGGGTTCAACCGAAAATCGATGCCCCGGCGACGCCGGAGCGGGTGTTATGGGGCTGCGAGCAGATGCGTCAGGTCAAGGCGGAACAGGTCGCGGTTGTCGAACAGACGACAGAGAGGTGTCTATGAACTACTGGATCAGCGCCCTCGCCGACCTGCAGAACCAGGGCGAGCCCTGCGTGCTGGTGACCATCATCGAAGAGCTCGGTTCGACGCCGCGCAATGCCGGTTCGAAAATGGTCGTCAGTGCCGCCGGCGCCTTCGACACCATCGGCGGTGGTCACCTGGAATACAAGGCCATGCAGATCGCCCGGGACATGCTCGCCCGCGGCCAGCAGAATACTCACTTGGAGCGCTTTAGCCTGGGTGCCAGCCTCGGCCAGTGCTGCGGCGGCGCCACGGTGCTGCTGTTCGAGCCCATGGGCCAGGTCCAGGCAGAAATCGCGGTGTTCGGCGCCGGCCATGTCGGCCGCGCCCTGGTGCCCTTGCTCGCCAGCCTGCCCTGCCGGGTACGTTGGATCGACTCCCGCGAACAGGAGTTTCCGGCGCAACTACCCAGCGGTGTGCGCAAGATCGTCAGCGAGGAACCGGTGGATGAGATCGACAACCTGCCCGCGGGCAGCTACTGCATCGTCATGACCCATAATCACCCGCTCGATCTGGAACTCACCGCCGCGATCCTCAAGCGCAACGACTTCGCCTATTTCGGCCTGATCGGCTCGAAGACCAAACGGGTCAAGTTCGAACACCGCCTGCGCGAGCGCGGCTTCGACGCCAGCGTGCTGCAACGCATGCGCTGTCCGCTGGGATTGGCCGAAGTCAAAGGCAAGTTGCCGGTGGAAATCGCCATCTCCATCGCCGGCGAGATCATCGCCACCTATAACGCGAATTTCGGCCAGCACAGCGCGAGCGCCGAACCTATTGCCAAACTGCTGCCGGCTTCGCGCCGCAGCCAGGCCACACACTGAGAAAGACCATGCCTTCGACCCGTACCGCCTACCGCGCCGCCCTCCTGCACAGCCTCGCCGATCCGGCCGAGGTCGGCATCGAGGCCTCCTATGAATATTTCGAAGACGGCCTGCTGGTGGTCGAGAACGGCCGCATCATCGCCCTCGGCGCCGCCAGCGAGCTGCTGCCGACCCTGCCCGCCGATGTTGAAGTCATCCAGCACACCGACGCGCTGATCACCCCGGGCTTTATCGACACCCATATCCACCTGCCGCAAACCGGCATGGTCGGCGCCTATGGCGAGCAACTGCTGGACTGGCTGAACACCTACACCTTCCCCTGCGAAAGCCAGTTCGCCGACCGCGCCCATGCCGAGGAAGTCGCGGATATCTTCATCAAGGAATTGCTGCGCAACGGCACCACCACCGCCCTGGTCTTCGGCAGCGTGCACCCGCAATCGGTGGATGCTTTCTTCGAGGTCGCGGAGAAACTCGACCTGCGGATGATCGCCGGCAAGGTGATGATGGACCGCAACGCGCCGGACTACCTGACCGACACCGCCGAATCCGGCTACCTGGAGAGCAAGGCGCTGATCGAGCGCTGGCATGGCAAGGGTCGCCTGCACTACGCGGTGACACCACGTTTCGCGCCGACTTCAACGCCGGAGCAATTGACCCTGGCCGGCCAACTGCTGGGGGAATACCCGGACCTGTACATGCAGACCCACATCAGTGAGAACCTGCAGGAAGTGCAGTGGGTCAAGGAGCTGTTCCCGGAGCGCAAGGGTTATCTGGACGTCTACGACCACTACCAACTGCTCGGCGAGCGCTCGGTGTTCGCCCATGGTGTGCACTTGTGTGACGATGAGTGTGCACGCCTGGCGCAGACCGGCTCGGCGGTGGCGTTCTGTCCGACCTCGAACTTCTTCCTCGGCAGCGGCTTGTTCAACCTGCCGATGGCGGAGAAACACAAGTTGAATGTTGGCGTGGGCACGGACGTGGGCGGCGGCACCAGCTTCTCGATCCTGCACACGCTGAACGAGGCCTACAAGGTGATGCAGCTGCAAGGGGCACGGTTGAGTCCGTTC
The DNA here is from genome assembly GCF_023242495.1 of Pseudomonas sp. MWU13-2862. Taxonomy (NCBI): domain Bacteria; kingdom Pseudomonadati; phylum Pseudomonadota; class Gammaproteobacteria; order Pseudomonadales; family Pseudomonadaceae; genus Pseudomonas; species Pseudomonas sp. MWU13-2862. Next base: position 514,423 of record NZ_JALMEZ010000001.1, read on the forward strand.
AAATCGCTGTACCTGGCGACTCTCGGCGGCGCCCGGGCGCTGCGCCTGGAGGACAGGATCGGCAGCCTGCAACCGGGCAGCGACGCCGACTTCCTGGTGCTGGATTATCACGCCACGCCACTGCTCAGTTATCGCCTGAAGCAGGCCAGGAATATTGCCGAGATATTGTTCGTCCTGATGACCCTGGGGGATGACCGGACGGTGAAGCAGACCTATGCGGCGGGGAACCTGGTGCATCAGCGCTGAGCGCACCCAGTCTCATCGACAACACATAACCTGTAGGAGCAGGGCTTGCCCGCGAAGCTTTTAGCGATCTCAAGGCCGCCTTCGCGGGCAAGCCCTGCTCCTACAAGGTTCGTATCGGTACACAGTATTGTGGCAAGGCAGAACCGGGCAATTGCCTACAGCTTTGCCCCGGACCGCCCCGGCTTCTTGGCCAGCAACAAGTGCGAGAACACCGCATGCAGGTCATCCGACGCACTCTCTTCATCGAGGTTGAGCTTGCTGTCGATATGGTCCATGTGGTGCATCATCAAGTCCACTGCCAGCACCGCATCCCGGGCCTCGATGGCATCGATCAACTGGGTGTGTTCATCGTAGGAACAGTGCGAACGATTGCCGCTTTCGTATTGGGCGATAATCAATGAAGTCTGCGACACCAGGCTGCGCTGGAAGCTGATCAGCGGGGCATTCTTCGCCGCTTCCGCCAGCTTGAGATGGAACTCGCCGGAAAGGCGGATCCCCGCCCCACGATCGCCACGGGAAAAACTGTCGCGTTCATCGTTGACCATCTGCCGCAACAGCGCCAATTCCTCAGCCGTGGCGTGCAAGACCGCAAGCTCGGTAATCGCCTTCTCCACCATGCGCCGGGCCAGGAACACCTGGCGGGCTTCCTCGACACTGGGACTCGCCACCACCGCGCCACGGTTCGGGCGCAACAACACCACGCCTTCATGGGCCAGGCGCGACAAGGCACGGCGAATGATGGTGCGACTGACCCCGAAAATTTCCCCCAGCGCTTCTTCGCTCAACTTGGTCCCGGGCGCCAGCCGTTGTTCGAGAATGGCCTCGAAGATATGCGCGTAGACGATATCGTCCTGGGTCCCGGTGCGACCGGCCTTGCCGGCACGCGGTTGTTTCTTGAGGGGTTGCAACTGTTCGTTCATGGTCACTCGGATCGGAGACGGCGGCGAATGGACCCCGACTGGCGAACGGCACAGCGGGTCACTGACAAGTAGCGCGTAAAAGCATGGCACATTGTACACAAAGCCGGGTGCCAACACGACTGTACGGCTGTTTGCCGCGCCGGCTGTATTGCAATCAGCCCGCACCTTTACGTTTAGTCTACCCGGACTGTTACCGCTTGTTTCCCTGTACAAGGAATGCCGTCCCATGACCGACCTCACCCAGGCACGCCTGCGCCCCTTGGCCGACACCTCACCTTCCGCCGTGGTCGCCGGGTTTATCGCGATGATGACCGGCTACACCAGTTCCCTGGTGCTGATGTTCCAGGCCGGGCAAGCCGCGGGACTGACCACCGGACAGATCTCCTCGTGGATCTGGGCGCTGTCGATCGGCATGGCGATTTGCAGCATCGGCCTGTCCCTGCGTTACCGGACGCCGATCACCATCGCCTGGTCAACCCCCGGTGCGGCGCTGTTGATCACCAGCCTATCCGGGGTGACCTATGGCGAGGCGATCGGTGCCTATATCACCTGCGCGCTGCTGGTGACGATCTGCGGCCTGACCGGCAGTTTCGAGAAGCTGGTCAAGCGCCTGCCTTCGTCACTGGCGGCGGCGCTGCTGGCGGGCATCCTGTTCAAGATCGGCAGCGAGATCTTCGTCGCCGCGCAGCATCGCACCGGGCTGGTGCTGGGGATGTTCTTCAGCTACCTGATCATCAAGCGCCTGTCGCCACGCTATGCCGTGCTTGCCGCGTTGCTGGTCGGCACAGCCGTCTCGGGCCTGTTGGGCTTGCTGGACTTCAGCGGCTTCAACCTGGAGGTGGCGACGCCGGTGTGGACCACGCCCTCGTTCTCCCTGGCGGCAACCATCAGCATCGGCATTCCGTTGTTCGTGGTGGCCATGACCTCGCAGAACATGCCCGGCATCGCCGTGCTGCGCGCCGACGGCTACAACGTGCCGGCCTCACCGTTGATCAGCGTGACCGGGATCGCCTCGCTGCTGCTGGCGCCTTTCGGCTCCCACGGGATCAACCTGGCGGCCATCAGCGCGGCCATCTGCACCGGGCCCCATGCCCATGAGGACAAGAACAAGCGCTACACGGCCGCCGTCTGGTGCGGGATTTTCTACGGGATTGCCGGGACCTTCGGGGCGACACTCGCGGCACTGTTCGCCGCGCTGCCCAAGGAGCTGGTGCTGTCGATCGCGGCGCTGGCGCTGTTCGGTTCGATCATGAATGGGTTGAGCCTGGCCATGAACGAGCCCAAGGAGCGGGAAGCCGCGCTGATCACCTTTATGGTGACGGCGTCGGGGTTCACGCTGTTTTCGGTGGGCTCGGCCTTCTGGGGGATCGTGGCGGGGGTGCTGACACTGCTGATCCTCAATTGGCGCAAGGCCTAGATCCCGAAGCCCCACAAAACCTGTAGGAGCCCGGCTTGCCGGCGATGAGGCCAGCAAGTCTTGCGTCGATCTTGCGGACGCCATCGCCGGCAAGCCGGGCTCCTACAGGGAACGCATTCAACCGGGCCTGAAGGATCAGATCCGGAAATGCCCGACCATCCCCTTCAATTCCATCCCCAGCTGTGCCAACTCGATGCTTGACGCCGCGTTGCCCTGCATCGCCAGCGCAGACTGATCGGCACTGGCGCGGATGCTGGTCACGCTGCGGTTGATTTCTTCGGCCACCGAGCTCTGCTCCTCGGCCGCCGCTGCAATCTGCTGGTTCATCTGCTGGATCAGCGACACCGCCGCGGCGATACTGCCCAGCGCGCTCTCGGTCTGCAAGGCATCGCTGACCGCCAGCTTGACCAGCTCGCCACTGCTCTGGATCTGATGCACCGAGGCCTGCGCGGCCGTGCGCAGGGCACTGACCAGGCGTTCGATCTCTTCGGTGGACTGTTGGGTACGCTTGGCCAGGGCCCGGACTTCATCGGCCACCACGGCAAAACCACGGCCCTGCTCGCCGGCCCGGGCCGCCTCGATGGCCGCGTTGAGGGCCAGCAGGTTGGTCTGCTCGGCCACGCTCTTGATCACCCCGAGCACCGTGCCGATATTCTGGATTTCCGCGCTGAGGCTTTCGATACTCTGGCTCGCCGAACTGGCCGAATCCGCCAGTTGCTCGATCCGCTGCATGCTCTGGCGCACCACCTGCTGGCCGCTGTCGACCTTGTCGTCGGCGGTCTGCGCCGCCTGGGCGGCCTCTTCGGCATTGCGTGCGACATCGTGCACCGTGGCCGTCATCTGGTTCATCGCGGTGGCGACCTGCTCGGTTTCTTCCTTCTGGCTACTGACTTCCAGATTGGTCTGCTCGGTAACCGCCGACAATGAATGCGCCGAGGTCGCCAGTTGCTCGATCCCGGCCTGCAGGCCGCTGACGATGCTGCTCAAGCCCGCGCCCATCTGCTGCATGGCCTGCATCAGTTGACCGATTTCGTCGCGACGCCTGACTTCCACCTTACCGGTCAGGTCACCGGCGGCAATCTGCTGAGCTACCAGGATCACACTGCGCAACGGCGCAACGATCAGACGGGTAATCACCAGCGCCGCCACCAGCCCGACCAGCAAGGCCAGGGCCGACGAGCCGATGATCAGCAGCGAGTTCTTCTTCAGTTCGGCCTGCATCGACTGGTCTTCGGCGGCATAGGCCTGGTTGACCCGCTCCACCACCTGGGCCGCGCGCTCATGCAACTGTTGGTAAACCTTTTTTTCCTGCTCCAGCAGGCCGGTGTATTCGGTGAGCTTGTCACTGAAGCTGGCGATATGGCCACTGACCTCGGTCAGCACCGTCTGATAGCCCGGGTCCTTGACTGAGGTCTTGAGTTCCTCCACTTGGGCCAGGGCCTGGTCGGCCTGCTCGATCTTGCCCTTGCTCTGGTTCTCTTCATTGCCTTTGCGGCTCTGGTCGAGGCGCACCCGGGCCTCGTTCATCGCCTGCAACATCAACTGCGAGACATGGCTGACCTGGCCGGCCTGCTCGACAAAATCCTTGCCGTCCTTGCCCTGGGAATCCTTGAGCGCATAGGTACCGTCATCGGACAAACCGGCCTGGAGCACATCCAGGTTGTTGGCCACGCTGGACACCGACCAACTGGCCATTTCCAGCGCCAGGTCCTTGGTCTGGGTCAGTTCGACGAATTCGTCGAACGCCTTGCGGTAGGCACCCAGGGCCTGCTCGACGTCGGTCATGACCGGCACGTTGGCCGCCGATTGCGCCTTGAGGACCTGCGCCTGCGCCAACAGGCCGTCAACGCCCTGATGCAGGGCATCGACGGTCTTGGGATCCGAACGCAGCGCATATTCCTGCTCCAGCAAACGCACCCGGAGCAATTGGCTGTTGAGCGAAGACATCTGCTTGAGCCCATCGAAGCGCAAGCTGATGGTTTGCAAGGACCAGACACCGATCGCCGCCACCAGACCGGTCAGCAGCAATACCAAGGCAAACCCGATACCCAATTTCTTGGCCATACCGAGATTGGCGAAACGTCCTTGCACGGCAGAAATCATGGCGCTTAATCCCCGATTAGAATGCTGAAGGTGCACACGCCCATTCAAGATTCATGCAGATTCGCAATCGGGATGGGTAAAGCACAAGCCTTTGGCGCCGGAATAATGGCCAAAAGCTACATCCGCGTCGCTTTCAGGATGGTCGAGGTCGATTCGGCGCCGCCCAACAGACGGAAGAACTTCTGCGCGCGCAGATCCGAAGCATAGGCCACATTTATCCTCAGCCAGTCACTGTTTTTACCTTGCGGCATAAAGGCGTCGCCCGGAGCCAGCAGCACCCCCAGCTTGCGTGCCCGGGCCAGGACTTGCGCCAAAGGGTAGCCCGGGCTGCGGGCCCAGATGAACATGCCGCCGGCGGGCTCGGTGAACACTTCCCAGCCCGCCCTCTCCAAGGTGTCCAGGGTGGTGACCCGCTCCACGCTCAGGCGCTGGCGTAGCCGTTGCACCAGCTTGCGATAGGTGCCATTGGCCAGCAGCATGGCAACCACACACTCGGCAAAACGCGAGGCGCCGAGGCTGGTGATCATCTTCACTTGCGCCAGGCGCTGGATCAGTTCGCTTCGGGCACGGACGAATCCGACCCGCAATGAACTGCTCAGGGTTTTCGAAAAACCGCCCACGTAGATCACCCGCTGGGCACTGTCCAACGCGGCCAGTTGTACGCCGGGCCCGCTTTGCAGATCGCTGTAGATAGCGTCTTCGACAATCAGGAAGTCATGGGCCTGGGCCAACTGCAACAACTGCGTGGCCACCGCCAGGGTCAGGCTGGAACCGGTCGGATTATGGTAGAGGCTGTTGATAAACAGGCAACGCGGTCGGTACTGCTGCAACAGCCTGGATAACTGCTCCATGTCCGGACCGGACTGCGTACGCTCCACCTCCAGCAACTTGACTCCTTGCAGCGCGAGCAGTTTGTACAGATTGGCGTAGCCTGGTGTTTCCACCAGGACGCAGTCACCCGGCTTGAGCAGGTGACGCACCAGCAGGTCCAGCGCCTGGGTGACGCCATGGGTTGTCAGTATCTGCTCGGGTGCGCAGGCGATGCCCTTTTGCGTCAGGCGCTTCTGGATCTGTTGACGCAACGCCAGCAGCCCCTGGGGCGTGCTGTAGCTGAACATCCCGTGCATCTGCGTACGACTGACCTGGCGAATGGCATAGGCGATATCATCGCTCTCGCGCCAGCTTTCGGGCACCCAACCGCAGCCCAGCTTCAACTCGCCCAGAGGGTGCTCGCTGAAGGCCCCCCACTCCGCCTCCAAGCCTTCGTACCACTGCCGCTCGCCGTTGTCGCCGGCATCACCGTGGGCATCCGAGACAATAAAGGCCGAGCCGTTGCGCGGTGTCAGCACGCCCTGCGCCACCAGGCGCTGGCAAGCTTCGAGGACATTCGCCTGGCTGAGGGAGTTGTCCTTGGCCAACTGCCGAACCGATGGCAGGCGAGTCCCGGGGCCCGCGCGCTGGCAGCGGATCCACTCGATCACGGCGTTGACGATTTGCTGCACGACGGGGACCAGCGCCTGCCGATCAATTTCCAAATCCATTCTGTTTGACGCTCCAACCCATTGTTATTTCTCGTTAAACAGTTAAACACAAAAGCCCGGGGGTCTTGCTTGCACAAAAAGCCTCTTCCCCCCGCCCTGGAAGGCCCGCCCGCCGGGCCCTGAAGACACCGACTGACGCGCGAGGGCGAATGTACCGACCGGATTTCCAACACCGGCGGACATAAAAAAACCCGCCATTAGACGGGTTCCTTGCAAAGGGGCTACGAACCGGGGCGAAGCGTGCGACAACTCAAATCGCGGTGGCTCCGCCGTCCACGGCCAGGGCGTGACCGGTGGTAAAGGCGGCACCGTCGCTGCACAGATAAAGCACCGCGCTGGCTATCTCCTCGACCTTGCCGATGCGCCCGACCGGATGCATGGCCGCGGCGAACTCGGCTTTCTTCGGATCGGCCTCATAGGCACGACGGAACATATCGGTATCGATCACTGCCGGGCAGACGGCATTGACGCGGATTTTCTTCTTCGCGTACTCGATGGCCGCCGACTTGGTCAGGCCGATGACGGCGTGCTTGGAGGCCGCGTAGATGCTCATCTTCGGTGCCGCGCCCAGGCCCGCCACCGAGGCGGTGTTGACGATCGCGCCACCACCCTGGGCCAGCATCAGCGGCAACTGGTACTTCATGCACAACCAGACGCCTTTGACATTGACGCCCATGATCGCGTCGAACTCATCCAGGGTGCCGTCGGCCAGCTTGCCTTTCTCGATCTCGATACCGGCATTATTGAAGGCGTAGTCAACCCGCCCATAGGCGTTCACCGCTTGGGCCATGAGGTTTTGCACATCGGCTTCCTGGGTGACATTGCAACGCACGAACACGGCATCGCCGCCCGCGGCGCGGATCAGCTCGACCGTGCCCTCACCGCCGGTAACGTCGAGGTCGGCAACGACCACCTTCAGGCCTTCGGCGGCAAACGCCTGGGCGGTCGCACGGCCAATGCCGGCCGCTGCGCCGGTCACCAGGGCTACCTGGCCGGAAAACGTCATGCTCATGGTTATGTCCTCAATGCAATACGAATGGGCTGCTGTGCTCTCAGTCTAGCCAGCGCGGCAACCGTCGCGGCAGCACTATCAGAAGCCCGGTTAATGGCTTATGCATTGCGGTGATAAGGTTATGGGGCCTTTCATCATTGAAGTGGATCACGCCCTATTCGCCTTGCCTGCAAAACTTGCTGTCTGCACGATGAGGGTCTATCAACAAGACTTCATTGATCTTCGAGTGCCTGCCATGACCACCCAGAACAATCGCCAATTCCTGCTGGCCAAGCGCCCGGTCGGCCCTGCGACCCGCGAGACCTTCACCTACCAGCAAGTGCCGGTGGGCGAGCCGGGAGCGGGCCAGATCCTGGTCAAGAACGAATACCTGTCCCTGGACCCGGCCATGCGCGGCTGGATGAACGAGGGCAAGTCCTACATCCCGCCGGTGGGTATCGGCGAGGTGATGCGCGCCCTGGGTGTCGGCAAAGTCGTGGCGTCCAACCATCCGGGCTTTGCCGTCGGCGACCATGTCAACGGCGCCCTGGGGGTGCAGGATTATTTCCTCGGTGAGCCGAAGGGCTTCTACAAGGTCGACCCGACACTGGCGCCGCTGCCGCGCTACCTGTCCGCCCTGGGCATGACCGGTATGACCGCCTATTTCGCCCTCCTGGATGTCGGCGCGCCGAAAGACGGCGAAACCGTGGTGATCTCCGGTGCGGCCGGCGCGGTCGGCAGCATTGCCGGGCAGATTGCCAAGCTCAAGGGTTGCCGGGTGGTGGGGATTGCCGGCGGCGCCGAGAAGTGCCGGTTCCTGATCGACGAACTGGGCTTCGACGGGGCCATCGACTACAAGAGCGAGGATGTGGGCGCCGGCCTGAAACGTGAATGTCCGAAAGGCGTGGACGTGTATTTCGACAACGTCGGCGGCGATATTCTCGACACAGTGCTCACTCGCCTGAACTTCAAGGCGCGCGTGGTGATCTGCGGCGCCATCAGCCAGTACAACAACAAGGAAGCGGTGAAAGGCCCGGCCAATTATCTGGCGCTGCTGGTCAATCGCGCCCGCATGGAAGGCTTCGTGGTGATGGACTACGCCAGTCGTTTCGCCGCGGCCGGACAGGAAATGGCCGGCTGGATCGCCAAGGGCCAGCTCAAGAGCAAGGAAGATATCGTCGAAGGCCTGGAGACCTTTCCGGAAACGCTGATGAAGCTGTTCAGCGGGGAGAATTTCGGCAAGCTGGTGTTGAAGGTTTAAAGCCGGGCCGTCTCAGGTAGAACGCATCGCGAGCAATCGGGCATGCGCCGGTTGCTCGCGATAAGACCTTATCAGGCCAGTTCGGCCACTACCGCCGCCAACGCCTGGGCCGGATCGGCCGCCTGGCTGATCGGGCGACCGATCACCAGATAATCGGAACCGGCATCCAGGGCCTGACGTGGGGTCAGGATACGACGCTGATCGTCCTGGGCGCTGCCCGCAGGACGAATCCCCGGAGTCACCAGTTGCAAGCCCGGATGGGCACTCTTGAGCGCCGTGGCTTCCAGGGCCGAGCACACCAGGCCATCCATCCCGGCCTTTTCCGCCAACGCCGCCAGACGCAATACCTGCACCTGCGGATCGACATCCAGGCCGATACCGGCCAGGTCCTCGCGCTCCATGCTCGTCAGCACGGTCACGCCGATCAGCAACGGCTGCGGGCCGCTGCGCTGATCCAGCACCTCACGGCACGCCGCCATCATGCGCAGGCCGCCGGAGCAATGCACATTGACCATCCACACACCCATCTCCGCCGCTGCCTTGACCGCCATGGCCGTGGTGTTGGGGATATCGTGGAATTTCAGGTCGAGGAACACCTCGAAGCCCTTGTCACGCAGGGTGCCGACAATTTCCGCCGCGCAACTGGTGAACAGCTCCTTGCCGACCTTGACCCGGCACAGTTTCGGGTCCAGTTGATCGGCCAGCTTCAGGGCGGCGTCACGGGAGGGGAAATCCAGGGCGACGATAATAGGCGTCTGGCAGGCGGACATGGGCGGGCTCTCTGGCAAGTCGAAATCGGCGCGCATTGTAGCGGAACCCGGGGCGGACCGGGACCCGGTGATCGGTAAATCTAGTCCCGATGCGCCATAAATGCCCGAGCTCGCACCAAAGCAAGTCGTAACCTTGGCGAACATCGGCGAAACGTCCTCGATACGACAGCTTTTCGCAGATAACGACGCGATCCTGGCGACTGGCACGTCCACTGCACTTACCCGCCCCGAGCAGTATCCAAACCGTTCAGGGAGAAAACGTATGAACACACAACTCAAGCCCACGCTGGGCACACTGCACCTATGGGGCATCGCGGTCGGACTGGTGATCTCCGGGGAGTATTTTGGCTGGAGCTATGGTTGGGGGACCGCCGGCACCCTGGGCTTTCTCATCACCACCTTGCTGGTGGCGACCATGTACACCTGCTTCATCTTCAGCTTCACCGAACTGACCACCGCGATTCCCCATGCCGGCGGGCCTTTTGCCTACAGCCGCCGGGCCTTCGGTGAACGTGGTGGGCTGATCGCAGGGATCGCCACCCTGATCGAATTTGTCTTCGCCCCGCCGGCCATTGCCATGGCCATCGGCGCCTACCTCAATGTCCAGTACCCGGACCTAGACCCGCGCCTGGCCGCCGTCGGCGCCTATGTGGTGTTCATGGGCCTGAATATCCTCGGCGTCAGCATTGCCGCCACCTTCGAACTGGTGGTGACGGTGCTCGCGGTGGCCGAGTTGCTGGTGTTCATGGGCGTGGTCGCGCCGGGCTTCAGCTTCAGCAATTTCGTGCTCAACGGCTGGTCCGGCTCGAGCACTTTCAGCATCGACTCGATCCCCGGCATCTTCGCCGCGATCCCCTTTGCGATCTGGTTCTTCCTCGCCATCGAAGGCGCGGCCATGGCCGCCGAAGAAGCCAAGGACCCCAAGCGCACCATTCCCAAAGCCTACGTCGGCGGTATCCTGACCCTGGTGTTCCTCGCCCTCGGCGTGATGGTGATGGCCGGCGGCGTCGGCGACTGGCGCCAGCTGTCGAACATCAACGACCCGTTGCCCCAGGCAATGAAAGCGGTGGTGGGCAGCAACTCCAGCTGGATGCATATGCTGGTGTGGATCGGCCTGTTCGGCCTGGTGGCGAGCTTCCACGGGATCATCCTCGGCTACTCGCGGCAGTTCTTTGCCCTGGCCCGGGCCGGTTACCTGCCCGCCTACCTGGCCAAGCTGTCACGCTTCCAGACCCCGCACCGAGCCATCATTGCCGGCGGCCTGATCGGCATCGCGGCGATCTACAGCGACGGCCTGATCAACCTGCAGGGCATGAGCCTGACGGCGGCGATGATCACCATGTCGGTATTCGGCGCCATCGTGATGTACATCATCAGCATGCTCAGTCTGTTCAAACTGCGTAAAACCGAACCCAATCTGGAACGCAGCTTCCGCGCACCGGGTTATCCGATCGTGCCGGGGATCGCGCTGGTGCTGGCGGTGGTGTGCCTGATCGCGATGGCCTGGTTCAACACCCTGATCGGCCTGATCTTCCTCGGTTTCATGGCCGCGGGCTTCCTCTACTTCCTGTTGACCGGGCAATCGCGTGCCGCGGCGCCGGCCGATGCGATGCTGACCGGGCTTTAAGGGCTATTCGGACCGATCGGGCTTACAATGGAACCACCGAGAAATCTTTTGACTCGAAGTGGTAAGGGCCGACCTTGCGGATGAAATGCTCATCCGCAAACGGCCCATCTAGGAGAACCTTATGCCCTGGTATGCCTGGCTGATCATCGTCGTCGCCATCGGCTCCATCGTCGGTGGACTGATGATGTTGCGCGACACCGCAAACAAAGTGGAACTGACTGACGAACAGCGTCGGCGCGTCCAGGAACGAAACGCAGAGATGGACGCCCAGGACGCCAAGGATCGCTGATCGTCCATTCCCTCTGGTTATTTCTCCCAGTCCGCCTTGGCGATATGCAAGCCATGCAGGCCTTTATAGGCGGCTCGCTCAGGCGAACTCCAACCTTCGAGCAGTGACGGCTCCAACCGATAGACCTCCACCCCCAACGGGCGACAGACGCTGAGCGGGTCCTGGGCTTCAGGGCCCCACATCGGCAGCGAAAGATCACCGCCCGGGCAGGTGGACAGCGCACACAGCAGATCGATTTCAGCGAAAAACTCCAGGTAATCGCCCTTCTGCGCCGGGCAGGCCTTCATGAAATACATGTCGTCGTGATTGAGCCCGGTGCACTGGAAGATGTTCAACACGTCGTGGACATCGAACTCGGTCAAGCCATGGGGCAGCACTGCGCGGGTCAGGTTCGAGTGACAGTGATGATGGAAGTCTTCCCCCGTCAGCATCCGATTCACATAGGGGTCACAGCGCGTACCCAACAGATCGTGCAGACGCCCGCCATGCTCGTCGATCCCGTAACCGGCCAGGCTGTCGTCGGTGATGGTGACCAGCGGACGCAGGAACGGCAGGTTCGACCAGAGCCGGTCATGGGTACTGACGTGAGCGCCTTGCAACTGACGGGTCCGTGCCGCCCAGAGGCGCTCGCGCGGGTCGTTGGCATTCCAGACGTTGAAATCACCGACCTGCGGGCCAACCGGCGTGGTCACCCGGAACACATGGCCGGCCGGCACCTTCCAGGCCCGTCCGGTACGGATCGGTACTTCGAACTGCTCGATCAGCGTACGAGCGTCTTTTTCCTCGCGAATACGCTCGTAGAACGCGGTGTCCACCTGCAAGGCCGACCCTTTGCTGACCTGATAGGCGGCGGGATAGTCTTTGTACATGGTCAAGATCCTCGATCAGTGATGGGAAGGACGGCTTAAAAAGTCGAGCAGCATCTGCTCGGAATCGTCGAGGTACAGGCTCATCGCCTCTCCGGCGGCGTGCTTGTCACCTTCGGCAAGCAGGTCGTGGATATAACGATCACGCGCCAGCCAGGGCGCTTGGAAACGCTGCTCATCGGGCGCCGAACAAAACACCAGGCGCAACTGCGCAACGATATTGGTAAAAAACTCGTCGAACAGCGGACTGCGCATCAAGCCGACGATATGTTGATGAAACGCCAGGCTGTGGGTGCCCAGGGCCCGCCAATCCTCGCGCTCGCGAGCCAACTCGGCGGCCTCGATGGACTCGAGCATGCGGTCGGACTGGTATTCGCGCAGGGGTTTGCTCAGGGCGATGGCCTGCAGCTCCAGGGTGCGGCGCACTTGGAACAGATCGCGTACCTCCTCGACGCCGAGGCGGCGCACCATCACGCCCTTGTTCCGGACGTAACGTGCCAGGCCTTCCTGGCCGAGCCGATGGAGCGCCTCGCGAATCGTGTTGCGCGAGGCGTTGTAGGTATTGACCAGATCGTTCTCGACCAGCGGCATGCCCGGTAGCAGGCGACCGCCGATGATGTCGGCGCGCAGCTCCAGGGTAATCTGGTCGGCCAGGGACAGTTGTGTACTCATGATCATCGCCTTGGATTGTTCAACAATCGTAGAGCAATGGGTAATCACTATTCATGCCAGATCCTTGGTTTCGACTTTTCCCCATTAGCGGTATGCGCCCTTGAAAAAACATGACAAATCGCCTACATGTCACGGTTATCATGGCTTAACGATTCGGAGAGCCCGCCATGCGGTATTCACAAGACCACAAAGCCCAGACCCACGAACGCATCATCCGGGAGGCCGCCGCACGCTTCCGACGTGACGGTATTGGCGCGACCGGCCTGCAACCTTTGATGAAGGCGCTGGGGCTGACCCATGGTGGCTTCTACGCGCACTTCAAATCCAAGGATGAGCTGGTGGAGAAGGCGTTGCAGGAAGCGGCGGCCGAACTGGATGTGCATTGCGATACGCTGTTCAGCCAGGACAAGCCGTTGCAAGCCTTTATCGACAGCTATCTGTCCGAGTGGCACCTGACCACCCCCGATCACGGCTGCCCGCTGCCGACCATGTGCCTGGAGCTGGGACAGCGAGGGGAGCCGAGCCCGACGACAGATACAGTGATCGAGTCGCGGCTCAGGCAGGTCGAAGACGCACTGGGGTCAGGGCCGGACGCGCAGGATCAGAGCATTGTCATGCTGGCGACGCTGGTGGGAGCCCTGGTGTTATCCCGAAGTGCCGAGGACGAGACCCTGGCGCAAAAGATATTGGCGGTAACGAGAGCACACTTGAAGGATCAGGTGGAGTAAAACGCCGCTTTACGCCCTGAGAAGAGGCCGATCACTGGAAAGGCCTCTTCTCCCGCCGGAGCGTATTCAGTTGATATCGAGCTTGTCGCGATTTTTGTCGAGCAGCGACTTGCCGATGCCTTTGACTTCGAGCAACTCATCCACCGACGAGAATGGGCCATTCACCTCACGATAGGCGACAATGGCCTGGGCTTTGGCTTCGCCTATACCGGAGAGTTCGTGCTGGATGGTTTGGGCATCGGCGGTGTTGAGGTTGAGCTTGCCGGGCTTGGCCGTTGCGGCAGTCTGGCTTGAAGCGGGCGCTGCCGGATCGGCCTTGGCGGTCGCGGTCGGCGCCGCATTGACCACACCGGTGATACCCAGCAGCAGGGTGAACACGAGGGAAGAGAGAAAGCTTGTACGCATAAGTGACACTCCATGACATCGTTGGTTGAAGCAGCTTTTCCGAAGCTGCCTCCCAAACTTAGGCGATGCGATGGCGCTGTCAAAAGTGTGTCCGTTACAGGATATGAGCCGCTCAGACCACGGCTACTCACTGGAGCCTTCGTTTGATGGCCAAGTACGCACGGGTCAGCACTTGGCAGGTTCAACGGGTCTGGCCGGCTGCCGACCTCGAACCTCATCGCCTGAAGACCTTTAAAATCAGCAACGATCCCCATTTCGCCGATAAGGTGGTCGATGTGGTCGGGCGCTATCTGAACCCGCCGGATAATGCTTTGGTGCTGTCGGTGGATGAGAAAACCCAGATTCAGGCGTTGGATCGCACTCAGCAGATCTTACTGCTGCGCCCAGGTCAAATCGAACGTCGCACGCACGATTACAAGCGTCATGGAACCGCCAGTCTGTACGCGGCTTTCAACATCATGACGGGTCAGGTGATTGGCCGGATTACCCAACGTCATCGGGCCAGGGAGTTTCTGGCTTTTCTGCAACAGATCGACCGCACCACGCTGGCCGGATTGGATCTGCATGTGATTCTGGACAACAGTTCGACCCACAAAACGGCGGCCATCAAGCAGTGGCTGGAAAAGCATCCATGTTTCAAGTTGCACTCCACTCCGACCAGCGCGTTCTGGCTGAACGCTGTAGAGGGCTGGTTCGCGCAACTGGAAAGGCGAGTGCTGTACCGGGGAGCGTTCACCAGCGTGGCCGATTTGAAAGCGGCAATCCGTCAATTTATCGAGGCTCATAACGAGCACTCGGCCAAGCCATTTAAATGGAACAAAACGGCAGAGGCCATCATCAGTTCGGTACAGTGCGTATTTCGGCCCATCGTGACCGCCCGTTTCGGTACATCGTAACCGCCCCTTTCGCTAAGGCGTGACCGCTCATTTCGCTAACAACGTGACCGATTTGCGCCTGTTCCGAAACAGCCGGTCACGCCCTAGCCGAAATGAGCGGTCACGTTGTTAGCGAAATACCCTGCACCTCATTGCGCATGACCTGACCCACCGCCACGCTGCGCCCCATTTCGGGGAGTCGAAGGATGGCGGCGCAGCGAGTAGCCATGCGTAATATTAAAGAATGCCTGCGCCTCAAGTTCGAGGCCGACCTGTCCCACGAGAAGATCGCCCGTGCCTTACAGCTGTCCAAAGGCGTGGTCAGCAAATACATCAAGGCCGCTCGTGACACCGGCAAGGGCTGGCCGGCGCTGGCTTTGCTTAATGAGGCGGCGCTCGGCGCCGCCCTGATACCCGCCGCCAAGATCGTCCACACACCTGGCGCCCGGGTGCTACCCGACGTGATCACCCGGCACCGCGAACTGCGCCGCAAGGGCGTGACACTGCAACTGCTGTGGGAGGAATACACCGCCGCTCACCCCGACCGGCCGACCTGCCGCTACACCCAATTCGTCGAGCACTACCGCAGCTACGCCCGTCCCCTCAAACGTTCGATGCGCCAGCAGCACCGCGCGGGCGAAAAGCTGTTCATCGACTACGCCGTGCCCGCGCTGCCGGTGATCGACGCCGCCACCGGCGAGATCCGCGAGACGCACATCTTCGTCGCCGCCCTCGGAGCCTCGAACTACACCTACGCCTGTGCCACGCCGGGCGAGGCCCAAGTGGACTGGCTGACCGCGTTGAGCCAGGCCCTCAGCTACTTCGGCGGCGTCCACGAAATGATCGTCCCGGACAACCCGCGTGCCCTGGTTGCCCGGCCTGACCGTTACGAGCCGGGCCTGAACCGCGCGGCACTGGAGTGTGCCCGGCACTACGGCGCCATCATGCTCCTGGCGCGCCCACGCAAGCCGCAGGACAAAGCCAAGGCCGAGGTCGCGGTGCAAGTGGTCGAGCGCTGGATCATGGCGCGGCTGCGGCATCAGCGGTTTCAGCCTGCATGCCCTTAATCAGGCCATCGCCGGCCTGCTGGAAGACTTGAACCGACGCCCGTTCAAAAAGCTCGACGGATGCCGACGGGACTGGTTCGAGCAACTCGATCAGCCGGCGCTGAAACCGTTACCGGCACATCCCTACGAGGTCGTGACCTTCAAACGCTGCAAGGTCAACATCGACTACCACGTCGAAGTGAACGGGGCCTTCTACAGCGTGCCCTCAGCCCTTGAGCGACAAAGCGTCGACGCCCGAGTGGGCGCGCATACCGTTGAAATCCTGCATGGCCACCAGCGGGTCGCCAGCCACCTGTTGCTGCAACGACGCGGTGCCTACAGCACCCAGAGCGAACACATGCCGGCGTCGCACAAGGCCCATCGCGACTGGACACCTCAGCGCCTGCTCGACTGGGGCGAGCGGATCGGCCCGCAAGGGCGGCTGATCGTTGAACACCAACTGACCCACAAACCGCATCCGGAAATGGGCTACCGCTCCTGCCTGGGCCAGCTCTCGCTGGCCCGCCAGTACAGCAACGAACGCCTTGAAGCGGCGGCCCATCGCGCCGTGCAACTGCGCGCGCTCAACAGCCGCACCGTGCGCAACCTACTCAAGCAAGGGCTCGACCAGCAGCCGCTGCCCAAGGCCCGTTCCGCCACACCACCCGCCGACCACGAGAACGTGCGTGGCGCCGACTATTACACCCAAAAGGAGCTGTTCAATGATGCCCCAACACACACTTAACCAGTTGCACCAACTGCGCCTGAGCGGCATGGCCAAGGCCCTGGAAGAGCAATGGACACTGCCGGCCTGCCACAGCCTGAGCTTTGATGATCGGCTCGGCCTGCTGCTTGACCGCGAACTGGCCTGGCGCGACAACAAACGCCTGGAGCGGCTGCGCAAACAAGCCAAGCTCAAATACGCCGGAGCCTGCCTTGAAGACCTCGACCGCCGCCGAGGTAGAGGCCTGGACGAGCGCCAGATAGCCACCTTGGCCAGCGGCGACTGGATCCGTCAACAGCACAACCTGTTGCTGACCGGTCCAACTGGCGTCGGCAAAACCTGGCTCGCCTGCGCGCTGGGCAATCAGGCCTGCCGTCAGGGCTACAGCACGCTGTACCTGCGCACGCCGCGCCTTCTGGAGCAACTGCGGATCGCCCACGGCGACGGCAGCTTCGGCCGTACGTTGCAGCAACTGGCGAAGGTCGACGTGCTGATTTTGGACGACTGGGCCCCGGCGCCGCTGGAGGAAAACGCTCGGCATGACCTGCTGGAAGTGATCGATGACCGCGCCGGCTCGCGGTCAACGGTACTGACCAGCCAGCTGCCGGTCGAGCACTGGCACGGCTGGATCAACGACCCGACGGTAGCCGATGCCTTGTTGGATCGACTGGTGCACAGTACGTACCGAGTGGTGATGAAAGGCGAGTCGCTACGACGTCAAAAGACGGAAGAAGAGGCTGCATCGTGACCGATGCGGTTAGAATTTAGACCCCGCGCAATGGGGGGCAGGAATCGGTCACGTTGTTAGCGAAATGACCGGTCACGATGAGCGAAATACGCAGTACAGAGGGCAAAGCTGAGCACGACAATAAATAAATTAACGAATTAGCTATTCAGGACACTAGGTGTTCAGTCTCGGAAAGTCATGGTGCATCCTTAACCCCTCAAAAGGAGGATGCATTTTGGAAGGAGGTATCCATGGCTCAGCCCGAACGACGCCGGAGTGACTGCAATTGGCTTTGGATTGCGGTCCACTCGGGAGCAGTTGAATCCATAGCTGGGTTCACGGGGTGATTTTCAAGCACGACATCACGGGGGAGTGATTGGGGACGGCCCGTTCAGCAGCCGGCTTACCTAGTCGAGGTGGCTGGTCCATCGATGTTTGAACTCTTGGGTGATCGAACTATGTAGAGATTTGTGTAGTCCCCCCATACTTCTATCCGGAAGACTTGGAAAGCGCTCGCTTTCGGTGGATACGATTGTGATTTGCTCTACTTGAAATGACCACTCGTGTCACAAATCCACCAGGCAGTCAGTCGTATCGCTGGCCTGCCCTTCAATCACACGATGCACCAACATGCCCGAGGCGGTTTCCACGGGACAAGCACGCACACTGGCCGAGTGCTTGGCCTTCTTGGTTACAAAGAACGCGCCGAGCAGAAAGCTGCTGCGATAAAGCTCGGACTCGGGATCGCGCCGAACACAGGCAAGAGTGCTTGTCGGATCAGCGACACAGTTCGTCCCGCAAGACCTC
The DNA here is from genome assembly GCF_023242495.1 of Pseudomonas sp. MWU13-2862. NCBI lineage: Bacteria > Pseudomonadati > Pseudomonadota > Gammaproteobacteria > Pseudomonadales > Pseudomonadaceae > Pseudomonas > Pseudomonas sp. MWU13-2862. The sequence continues at coordinate 532,438 of NZ_JALMEZ010000001.1, forward strand.
CACCACACGTTCCTGCTGCTCGATCGACATACCTACCCACAGCGGCAGTCGCAGCAAGCGTTCCGAGAGGTTCACCGTGTTGTCCATGGCGCCATGGACACGGCCGTAACGCTGGCCAGCCGGCGAGGAGTGCAGGGGCACGTAATGGAAGACCGAATTGATTCCCTCTCGCTTGAGGCCATCGAGCACCGCTTGTCGCGGCACGCCTGCGGGCAGCAGCACGTAGTACATGTGTGCATTGTGCCGGCAATCGGTCGGCACGATAGGCCGGCGCAGTGCTCCGCTGGCTTCCAGCGGCGCCAGCAATTCGTGATACCGCTGCCAGATGACAAGCCGCGCCTGCGTGATGTATTCGGCCTCTTCCAACTGCGCCCAGAGAAACGCAGCAGTCACGTCCCCTGGAAGGAATGACGACCCGACTTCCTGCCAAGTGTATTTGTCGACCTCGCCACGGAAGAAACGGCTACGGTCAGTGCCTTTTTCGCGGATGATTTCTGCGCGCAACACATACGCAGGATCATTGACGAGCAATGCGCCGCCCTCGCCCGAAATGACGTTCTTGGTCTCATGGAAGCTGAAGGCGCCAAAGTCGCCGATACTTCCCAGAGCCCGGCCCTTGTAAGCGGCCATGACCCCCTGCGCTGCATCCTCGACCACCTTCAGGTTGTGACGCTGGGCGATCTCCATGATCGTATCCATCTCACAACTCACGCCCGCATAATGAACCGGCACGATTGCCTTGGTGCGCGGCGTGATGGCCGCCTCGATCAGCGTCTCATCCAGGTTCAAAGTATCCGGACGGATATCGACGAACACGGGAACGCCGCCGCGCAAAACGAAAGCATTGGCCGTGGAAACGAACGTGAACGAGGGCATGATGACCTCGTCGCCCGACTGGATGTCCAACAACAACGCGGACATTTCCAGCGCTGCCGTGCATGAGTGGGTCAGCAAGGCCTTGCTCGACCCGGTACGTTCGGTCAACCACTCGTGACACCGCTTGGTGAACGGGCCATCGCCGGCGAGGACATTGCCGAACTTGGCTTCAGCGATGTAATAAAGTTCTTTCCCCGTCATGTAGGGGCGATTGAACTGGATCGTTTTGTCTTCCGCCATTTGAGCCTTCGCACGCAAATTTAAATCGATCGAACTAGACATCACGTCGTTATGAGAAGTGGGGGGGGTATCCACTCTTTTTCCGGACGACAAGCAGCCTGGAAGCACCGACCGGAAAACTCACTCCCACTTTGATGAGCAAACACTCCAGCCACATCACGAAACCAAACAGCACATTGAGCGCCTTGGGTACCACTAATTCGGCGGTCTCGCTCGTATCGCCCCGCTGTTGCTTCTTGGCGACGCGTGAAATCATCATCGCCGGCAGCAGTAACGAGACGAACGATGTGCTGCGCAAGACGGAAAACCCTGCCTCTTCCATCTTGCGATGCAGGTCGGCGGCATCGTAGCGCCGCACGTGGCAGGAATATTCATCCACCTGGCTCCACAGCCACTGATGCTGGGGCACGGTCAACAGCATGATTCCCCCGGGCTTCAGGGCACGGTGCATCTGCTGGAGCACCACCCTATCCGCCTCGATGTGCTCGATGACATCGAACGCGCCAATCACTTCGAACTCGTCGATGTAAGGGATATCGCGCGCATCCATCTGCACGAACTCCGCATCGGGCAAGCGAGAGGAGGCAAACTTCAGCCCGGTCGAGAACATCTCACTGCCAAGCAACCTGGCCTTCGGAAACGCCGCAGCGACCCGACTCAGAATGAAGCCGGTACCGCACCCGATTTCCAGAAATGAACGCATGCGCGGCGCATATTTCGTCAGTGCCCATGTAATCAACCTGCCACGCGCCCGGAACCAGAAATGGCCGCTTTCAAGATGCGCGTAGGTCTCGTAGAAGTCGGCCTTGAAGCCCTCCTGCTTGTCCTCGAGTTCTGGCGCAAACGCGGCAAAACCGTTCTTTCGAGCCACCTGATATCCACACTGGACGCACACCCATTGCTCCGAGGCGTACGGCGTCTCGCATTCAGAACAGATCTTCACGCCTGGTTCCCATCCGGTTGGTCATGACGAAAGACGAATAGCTTGAAAAGGACGAACAAGAAACCTCCTACAATGAAAATGGCAGCGCCCTGGACCCACTGATGAGGATACCCCAGCTTGTCGACAAACACCGTCAGCAAGGCCAGATTAAGCAAATAGCCGGCTGCATGCGCCAGGCCGAAGCGCCAGGCCGTCCCCACGACGTTGCCGCGATGCTCGAACGCCCAATTGCGGTTGCCCAGGAAGCTGATGCATATGCCAAGCACGTACAGGAAGCTCATGGCCAGCTTGAATGGGATGCCCAGCCACGTCAATGCCAGGTAGGCCGAATAACCGATGGCATTGCAGGCAATGCCGATGACTGCGTAACGGAGAATCGGCCTGATCACGGGCCGCCAGCGCTGCATTAGAATCACTCATCTCCCCAGACGGCAATCCCGAAACCCGTCTTGCCATAGCCGTTGCCGTTATAAAGCATGTAGCGTCGACCGGCATGATCGAAGACGAACGGGTAACAGATCATCTCCGAATCCCAACCCGATTCCGATACGTCGATTCCCACCTGCTCATCGTGTCGCGTCCATTGCACGCCATCGGACGAGGTCGCGTATCGGATCCGGTAGGTGGGGCAGTCCTTCGTGGCCCGGGAGCAGAACCACATCCGGTACATGTCCGCATCCTTGAGCACGCGCGGCACACCCAGGGCGTACTCGTGTTCGTCACGGAACCCGATGGCAACCGTACCGTTGCGCTCCCACTCGATCCCGTCGGCGGACTCAGCATACTCGAGATGATAGAAGTGCTTCGCTTCCAAAAGGCCTTGCTCCCATCGCACACAGGAGGTGAACCAGGCCCTGAATCGTCCGGCCTCGAACTGCACCTCAGGGGTGGCGACGAAGTGAGGAAGATCGCGGGTGCGGTCAATGACGGGGCCGCGGAACAGCTTCTCGAAACGCTGGGTGGCCTCGTTCCATTCGGCCAAGCCGATGGAGTTGCGGATCTTCACCGTCACGCCCAGGTTGATCCCGGTGTAGTACAGCAGCTTGCGGCCACCGACGTTGACGATCGAATTGGGCAAGGCGCCACTGTCGTCGAAACATCCGAGGTCGCCGGGTTCGAGGACCGGATCCGGATTGACGCGCAAGACCTTGGTCGGGTCCTGCATGTCGATCTCGAGGAAGCCGCCGTGTCCGCTATTATTCTTGTCACGCGATGAGAAATAGATGCGATACAGGTCGCCGTCCACCTGCTCAGCAATGGGAATCATCGCGTGAGAATACAACCAGTCGCTCTGCCCTTCTGCGCAGAATATCTTTCCTAGTTTTTTCCACATGAGATTTCTTCAAGTCAATGATGAGGTACTTCAGATGTTCCTGACGCGGGTACTCGGCACGCGCGACCGTTCGGTGGCTTGTCCGACGTACACGCCTTCGGCAGCGGCATCTCCAAGAATCAGGGCGCCGGCGCCGATGATGCATTTCTCGCCGATGGTGACGTGATCGCGAAGGGTCGCGTTAACGCCGAGAAAACAGCTTTCCCCGATCGTAACACGGCCGGATACGACGATGTGCGAGGCCAAGAAACAGTGGTCCTCGATACGCGAATGATGTCCGACGTGATTGCCGCTCCACATGGTCACGTTGTTGCCGATGCGCACGAAGGGCTGAACGGTATTGTCTTCCAGGATGAAGCAGTTCTCGCCGATATCCTCTGTCAGCAACGAGGCTCGTGAACTGATGTAGCTGACCATTTCGTAGCCCAGCGCCTTGACTGCCAGATATTTTTCCTTGCGGATCTGGTTGAGCTTGGAATAGCCGAGCGCGACGAAAAAGACATACCGGTCTGGCGGGTAGATCTGGGCGACTTCATCGAATGCCACCACCGGAAATCCCTTGAAGCTCTTGTCGGCCGGCATGTAGTCGGGATCGACGGCAAACGCCTCGACCTGATAGCCGGAGTCGCTGGAAAAATAATAGAGTGCGAGCTCGGCGGCGTCGGTGAGACCAAAAATAATGAGTTTTTTCATTCGATGCTCCGCGCCTTAGCCTGATGGTAGACGTTCCGGACAATAGTGTAGGGTCTCTGTTTGACTTCGGAATAAATCTTGGCGAGATAAATCCCGACCACCCCGACGAATGCGATGATCAGGCCGCCGAGCAACCAGATCGAAGCCATCAGCGACGTATAGCCGCTGGGTGGGTTCGCCAGGAGCAGCCAGTTGACGATGAGAAAGCTCGTGTAGGCGGCCGACAGCAGGAAGATCGCGCAGCCCACACCGAAGATTCCTACCAGCGGCGCACTGCTGAAGGCAGTAATCGAATTGACCAGTTGCGCCACTTTCTTTCCCAGCGTGTAGGTCGTCTCGTCACGACTGCGCTTGACGATGGCCTGCGCACGCTGATCGAAGCCAGTGATGACCCACAGACCCGCCATGAACAACTCGCGTTCGTCGTGCTGAATCAACGCGTCCACGTAGCGGCGCGACATCAGCCTGGCGACGACGATATTATCGGGCATATCCAGCCCGCTGAGGAAACGGAAGAGTTTGTAGAACACCTGCCCGGTCCAGCGCTCGAAGTGCTTGCCTTTTCGCTGCTGCTGGACACCATAGACCACATCGGCCCTTTCGCGCTCCATTTGCTCGCTGAACGAGAGCAACCATGCCGGATCTTCCTCTAGATCACTATCGAGCAGGAAGACACGTTCACCGCAGGCATGTCGCAGGCCCGTCATCATGGCCTTGTGGTGGCCGAAGTTGCGCGATAGATCGACGACCACCACGTGGTGATCAGCTTCGCTCAACTGGACGGCCAGCTCCAGGCTTGAATCGGGCGAGCCGTCGTTGACCAGTACGATCTCGTAATCGTCTCCGACCAGTTGTTGTGCCGCCTGGCTCGCAAGGAGATGGAACTGCTCGACGAACTTGGCCGAGCGGTAAAGCGTGGCGACGACGGACAACTTCATGTTTTGACATGCCTCATGTAACGGTGCGCGTCCTTGCCGCAATTGAACAGCAGATCCAGGACGGTGACACCATGGGTGAATTCCCCCCAGAGTTGCGGATACTCGGGGAAGCCGGAGTAATCGACCCATTGCAGCGCAATGCAGGCATCGTCGAACAGCGGCGCCTCGATGTAGTCCTTTGCCGCCGGTCCCGACAAGTATTGCGTCGCACCGGCCTGCTGACAAAGGTCCACCAGGCGGGCAGTCCGGGTTTTGTCGCCGGCAGGCATATAGTCCCAGCAATTCGTAATGCGGGTTTCAATACCGATGTATCGGCAAATCGCTTCCATGAACTTCCGGTTCATCGTCGACAGCCCCGTGTGGGTCTCCACCAGATAGAGCGGCTCGAGCCACTGAGCGATCTCGTCGAAGAAAGGCGCTCGCCGATAGTTGCTCTGCAACGTTTTCCAGTGCTTGGCCTGCCAGGCAGGGGCCAGCTCGACATCGCGAATGCGGCGACTGATGCCTTGTCCGACAGGCACGCTGAGCCACTGGACGCCTTGCGGTGTCTTGATCAGGTTGCGATTGCGCCAGTCGTTCTTGGTGAACTGCATGTCGTCGTAGAGGATGAACTCATCGACCGCAGCGATTATGTCGAAATAACCCTTCCAGGGTATGTAGTTCGACTGGAGAATGGCGACGGTCTTCATGGGTGCTTGCCACTCGCGTCCCAGGCGCTCGGGTAGTAACACCCCTGGCATTTTGCCTGTGCGACCTGCTGGAGATGGAAGGAAATGCAGAACAAGAGCGCCAGTGCCCAGAAACGCAACGCAGCCGGTGAAGGTTTGAATGCAAAATTCAGAACAATCGCGACGAAAACCGGTGCCATCAGCAGGTAGTCATACAGGTACGGATGAATGGCAATGGCCTGCGGCCACAGCAGACTGGTCATCATGTATTGCGAAAAAAGCAGGTAGTAGAACAAGCGGACGCCGGCCAACGGGGAGGTCTCCGCCGGCGTCGCAACGCCTGCAGGTTCACGCCGTTTGATCATGCGGAAATAGGCCAACTGGGCTACCAGGAACAGGATCGGCACGGCAATGGTCGGAATTGGCCGCGGGAACTGCGGATCAAGTATCGACTTCACGATGTTGGTGAAGTAACTGGTGTCACCATCCAGGCCAGCGCGAAACAGCCACCCGCTGTTGGACGAGGTGAAACCCAGTGCCTTCGATATCAGTGGGGACGGCAGATAGAAGGCAACGGCCGCAACAAGGGCCACCAATGCCAGACGACACATCCGTCTGTCGAGACCGTCGCTGCGGCATGCCCAAACCAGCAAGGCGACGCCTAGCAACGCCGCCGAGATCGGAGAAAACACGGCAAAACACACGATCACTGTCATGACCGTTCCGGACCGTTCCTGATTTCTCCAGATCAAGAACGCAGCCATCGCTTGGAACGCAAATATCAATGGGAACGTGTTGTCGACATTGAATCTGGCCGAAGAAATCCAGAATCCAGGCATCGATACCATGAATACGACCGATAACAGAATCAGCAGTCCCTGACCGAATGCCAGGCGCTTTTCCACCAGACGGGACAGAAAAAAGAACGTAACACCAGCCAGCGAAATGATGTTCAGGAAAGCCCCTGTCACTCTCATTGGCAATGCATGCACATACATTTCTACTTTATAGAGGGCATACATGTAGAACAGATAAGCTGTGGCGTGGTTGGAATACGCGATCTTATTTGCGTAGTTCTCCATCGAATAAAAGACGAGGAAACCGTGCTGCGAAAAAGCGTGTTGCTCCCAGATGGGGAACGTGTAGCTTCTCAGGCGCTCGGGCGCGGTCGCAATCTGACTTGCCGCTTCCCCGAAGCCCAGTGAGTACACCGCACCGATGGTTATGATTACCGCCAGCAAGTATAAACAGGAGAAAAGCTTGTTATTTCTTATAAAAATCATCTTTTCTAGTATTCGCAATACGCTTGGAATAATTGGTGCCAGTACGGGAGGCCCAACGCGGCATTTGCTGCCAAATGAGGTAATTACGATCAGGCGGCGGCGCAATCATAATCTAGATATACGGTCTGGTGAAGCATTCCTCGTAGAGAATAGCGAATTGACTCATCGTGCTTTTTTCAGTCGCGGGCGGGTGTTGGCGAAGCTGCCAACCACGCGCGCGCAGGCAGCAACAGTCTTTCGAGGCGATGAGTCTTTAATGGCAGGCGCTCGAATGACAAGTCGCTTGTAATCAGTAGGTCCCGGGGTCGATTCCTGGTGCCGCACCACCCAAGGCTCCAGAGAAGGCGTTCAAAATCTCTGCCCTCCCGAAAAACCCGCCTTCTGGCGGGTTTCTTCGTTTTGGCGCTCCATCGGTTTCCGTCAGAAACTGGTGGACTCCAAACGCTTTAAGGGTAGAGGTTTGGATACAGGTCACTTCGATAAAAGGGAGTACCTTTATGTCGCGCACCACAGCTCCACTCTCCGACGCAACTTGCAGCCTGGCAAACCTACAGACCACACCTACAAGCTTTTCGACGGCGATAGCCTCTACCTCCTAGCCCAACCCAATGGCCGTGTTGCGCTCCCAATAGCAAGTCTTCACTCGGTTGCGGGCTTGTTGAGGAAGACGAAAAGCACGGGGTCGAATACCGCCACCTTGATATCCAGTTCGACCAGGGCAGCGAGGACGTCGATGGACCTTCGGAAGTCTACCGGCTTGGGGTAGAGGTAAACTTTTTCGACTTTTGCATCGGGTCGCATCATGGCAACAGGCTTCGGGAGCGCAGCATCGGCCATCAAATATCCGCTTGGAATGTGCTCTTCATGGAACGCTTACTAACAATCAGGGCTCAAGACGACGCTGCTGGTAGATCAAATCGACAATCTCTCCGTCCGGAGCGTAACCGCTGACAGTGTCCCGCAGGAGCTGGCGGACCCGCGAATAATCATCCTGCTCAACGGCAGACAGCAATTCCGTCAGCTTGCCCTTGAGCCCCTCCCAAGGCAGGTGATCCTCGTTGGCTGTCATGATCATCGGGTGCTGTGTCGCCGCCACGTTGTCACCGATCAGTAGCTCTTCGTAAAGCTTCTCTCCCGGACGCAGCCCGGTGAACTCGATAGCGATGTCGCCATGCGGATTTTTTTCCGAGCGAACACTCAGGCCGGACAGATGGATCATCTTCTCGGCCAGCTCGACGATCTTCACAGGCTCGCCCATGTCCAGGACAAAAACATCACCGCCCTGCCCCATGGAACCAGCCTGGATCACCAATTGCGCCGCTTCGGGGATGGTCATGAAGTATCGAGTGATTTTCGGATGCGTGACAGTCAGCGGACCGCCCGACTTGATCTGTTTGTGAAACAACGGAATGACCGAACCCGAAGACCCCAGGACGTTACCGAACCGCACCATCGTGAAGCGCGTTTTGTTCACGCGCGAAACATTGCTCGAATCACTGAACAACACCGGAGCCAACTCACGACTCAACGCTTGCAACGTCAACTCGGCAAGACGCTTAGTGCTGCCCATGACATTGGTTGGTCGCACGGCCTTGTCGGTCGAAATCAGCACAAAGTTGGCCACTCCTGCCTGGAGCGCGGCTTGAGCAGTGTTAAGCGTGCCGATCACATTGTTGAGTACACCTTCGGCAATGTTGTGTTCGACCATGGGGACATGCTTGTAGGCGGCGGCGTGATACACCGTGTCTACTCGCCAGGTTTTCATGACATCGAGTAGCTTGTGCGGGTTTCGAACCGACCCAAGAATCGGCAAAAGACGGATGGGCAGCGACTCTCGAGCGATCCGCTGCTCCAGTTCGGACAGTATGGAGTAGAGATTGAACTCACTGTGTTCAAACAGCAGAAGCGTTGTCGGGCGCAGCACCAGAATCTGTCGGCAAAGCTCGGAGCCGATGGAGCCTCCGGCGCCTGTGACCAACACGGACTGCCCCGTGATGCAATGTTCGAGCAAGTCCGCCTGGGCCGGGACTGCGTCACGCCCGAGCAGGTCAGCAATGTCTACTTCCTGGATATCGTCGACCTTGACTCGGCCGCTGGCCAGATCCATGAAACCCGGGACACTTCGTACATGCAACGGAAAACCTTCGAGAAACCCTAGAATCTCACGACGGCGTCCACGGTTGGACGATGGAATGGCGAGGAGAATTTCCTGAGCGCCCGTGTTGTCAATCATCTGCTGGATGTGCTTGGGTTTGTACACCTGCAGTCCGGAGATCACCCTGTCGGCGATTCCGCTATCGTCGTCGATAAAAGCAACAGGCCGCATGACGCGTCCCATCCGCAAGGCGGCAACGAGTTGATTACCCGCAGAACCTGCGCCGTAGATAGCCACTTTCGGCAGACCGTCATCGCGGCTGGTGAATGGGACGTGCTGGGCAGCGCTGAACCAGTCGCCCATAAAATACTGACGCATGGCCAGACGCAGGCCGCCGATCATGATCAAGCTCAACCACCAATAGTTGAAAATGATCGAACGAGGAACGACGTTTTGATGATTGCTATACCAGTACACCACAACGCCCAGCACCAAGGACGATAGTGTCACCGCCTTGATAATGGCGATGAGCGCGTCATTTCCGAAGTACCGCATGACCGCACGATACATGCCAAAGCGAACGAAAAGAGGGATGGCGATGACAGGTGCACTGACAAAAAGCCAGACGTGCTGAGTGAACGGACTGACCAACTCGTCCACCCCGAGCCGCACAACAAACGCCATCCACAGAGCAAACCAGACCAACAAAGTATCAGTCAGGACCTGCAGAATGCGTTTATGTCGTCTTGGCAGACTTAACAACTTTGCCCGAATTTTGTCCATAACCCCTCTAAACACCTCTAGAAGCTCCTTGCATTGATAAAGCAACCACAGCTTTTGGCAACTCATTTACCGACAAAGCAATACTCAAAAACCAATGCGTCCATTACGCCTTGCCAGCGATTTCCAACTCGCCCGCGTGAAACTTGAAAGCCAGAAAAACCAGAGGCACATAGGCCAGGAGCAACCCTGCCACGCCATCGAAATATTGCATGACGACCAATATAGCCACTGGTACTAACCAGAACAAATTGATCGCCGCTATTGCCAGCGTGACTGCCCGATGGCTGCCATATTTTCGTGAAGCATACTGGTATCCATGGCTGCGATGTGCCTCATAGACCTTATCCCCTCGCAATAGCCGACGAATGAGGGTAAAGCTGGCATCCACAATAAAGACGCCCAACAAAATGAGCCAGGCCCAGAGAAACAGCGGACTCGTCCATGCCGCATACAGCGACATCACCGCCAACACGATGCCCAGAAAACCACTGCCAGCATCGCCCATGAAAATCTTCGCTGGCGGGAAATTCCAGACAAGGAAACCCAATACAGCCATCGCCAGCACCAGCGGAGCAATGGCAAGAATGGTATGGCCTGCGATCCAGTAGACCAGACAAGCACCGACACAGGCGCAAATCGCCTCGACGCTGGCCAAGCCATCGATGCCATCCATGAAGTTATAGAGGTTGAGCATCCAGACCAGATAGAACGCTGCGATGACATAACCGAACCAGCCTAGACTGAACTCGTGACCGAACAGATTGATCGGCGCCATCCCCCCAATCCAGAACAATGCCCAGATAGCACCCGCGAAATGCGCAAGCAGGCGCCAACGCGCGGCAATATGCCCATGGTCGTCGAGAAAACCAATGATCGCGATCCATCCGCCTGCCCCCAGCAGAGCCAGCGCCATCGGCCAGGCGACGGCATCTGTCCAGGCCAGGACAGGCAGCGCAATCAGAAAACTCAGGACGATAGCCACACCACCACCCCGAGGGGTTGGGACCGAATGTGAACTACGCGCATTAGGAATATCTATCAAGCTGCGTACCAACGCGTATTTGCGCAATGCACCTGTGCCCAAGAATGAAACACCCACCACCAACGCCAACAACCATATTGTGTTCAAAGATCAACTTCCTGAAACAGCCAAAACCAATTCTGCAATTGAACCGGCACGGTCATAAGCCAGCTTAGTGCTGCCCTTTCTTGTAGTAGTTGGCCGCCGAAACAAGCGCCTCATCGACGCTGACCGGAGGAGTCCAGCCCAGCAACTCTCGAGTTTTGCTTATATCGACCTGCAACGAGCCGCACAGCCGTTGCGACAAAGCCTGCTTGCCCAGAAGCTGCGCCCCCCGCTCAAGCAACACACTCGGCACAGGCAACAAGCGCGCAGGTCTACCCAATGCCTGTGCCATCCGCGTCAACAATTGTGTCGTGGACAGGTCCTCCCCATCACTGACGAGGAAAGTCTGATTGGCGGCGGCCGGATGACGGATGCAGGTCACGATCAAGTCCGAAAGATTTTCGAGCGCGACCAGGCTACGCCGATTATGGATAGCACCGAATGGCAAGGGTATGCCCTTGTCCAGCCAACGCATCATGTTCAGAAAGTTGGCTCTCACACCCGGACCGTAAACCAGCACCGGACGGATGATCACCACCTCCATCCCGGAGACGCTCGCAATTTCGCGCAATCCCTGCTCGGCCTCCATTTTCGAAATGCCATACGGATCCCCAGGCGCGGGAGTCGCATCGGCGACGTAAGGCTGATTGAGCGGCGTACCTTCGCCATTCACCTTGATCGAACTGATGAACACAAAACGACGAACACCCGACGAGGCTGCTTGTCGAGCGAGGCTGAGCGTGCCTTCGACATTCACTTTGCGAAACGCCTCCAGCGGATCGGTTTCGCTGTCATTCATGACGTGAACGCGTGCCGCGCCATGAATGACAACCTGCACTTGATCCAGCGACTGCGACCAATCGGTATCAGCACTGAGCCCGGCGGTTCGAACGGTAGTAACGCGCGATGGACAGTCAGGCAAGGCGTGCCCACGAATGGCCGCCACCGGCTCCAGATCGCCAGAGGCCGCCAGACGACCCAATACCGCGCGACCAACGAAACCCGTAGCACCTGTCAATAAAACACGCATTTTTTAAACCTCGACGACGCTCAGGATTTCGACCAGACAGTACGATTGATGTAATCGGTGTAACTCAACACGACCCGAACTACCTGCTTCGACACAGGACCTGCCTGGTAATCCCTCACGACCGGAATAACGCGCCGGGTACGATCATGCTGGCTGGTCACCACACGAACGGCATCCAGAACACCCTCCACTTTCAGGCCGCTCATGATCAGGGTACCTTCATCCATCCCCTCCGGACGCTCGTGCGCATTACGAATGGTAATAGCAGGCAAGTTCAGAAGAGAGGCTTCCTCAGTGATGGTGCCGCTATCGGACAGCACGCAGAATGCCGACATTTGCAACTTGATGTAGTCGAGCAGACCGAATGGCTTCGAGAAGCGAATCAGAGGGTGATCCAGCGATTCACCTAGCGCCTCCAGACGCTTGCGGGTGCGAGGGTGCGTGGACACGATAATCGGGTACTGATACTTGTCGGCCAGGGCTCGCAGCGTGCTGAGCAAGTCGCGAAGGCTGTCCGGTGTATCGACGTTTTCCTCACGATGAGCGCTGATGATGAAAAACTTGTCCTGCTCCAGGCCTTCTCGCGCCAGCACGTCGGAAGTGAGGATCTTCGGCATATAATAGTCGAGCACCTCCTCCATGTGCGATCCGGTCTTGATGATGGTTTCAGGACGAACCCCTTCAGCAATCAGGTAACGCCGGGCATGCTCGGTCAGGACCATATTGATATCGCTGAGGTGATCGAGCACCTTGCGATTCAGTTCTTCAGGGACGCGCTGATCAAAACAACGGTTGCCAGCTTCCATGTGGAACACCGGAATCTTGCGGCGCTTGGCGGCAATGACGGCCAGACAGGTATTGGTATCGCCGTAGAGCATAAGCGCATCAGGCTTTTCGGCCTCAAATACTTCATCCGCCTTCGAAATCACTTCAGCGATGGTCTTGGCGGCGGTATCGCCGGCGGCACCCAAGAAGTAATCAGGTTTACGAATTTCAAGCTCATCGAAAAACACCTGATTCAATTCGAAGTCGTAGTTTTGACCCGAGTGAACCAGCACGTGGTTGACCTGCTTATCGAGCTCGGCAATGACGCGGCTCATCTTGATAAGTTCTGGTCGCGTACCAACCAGCGTCATGACCTTAAGCATCAAGTTGCTCCTGAATATAATCCAGATTCAACAGAACTTTCTTCACGCCATCTACATCGAGGCGTTCTGTATTGTGAGAGGTATAGTCGTCGAGATCGGATATCTCTTGTTCACCCTCAACAAAAAACTTCTTGTAGTTAAGGTCGCGATTATCCGAAGGAATACGGTAGTAGCGCCCCATGTCCTCGGCTTTGGCCATTTCTTCACGGGAGATCAGCGACTCGTAAAGCTTTTCACCGTGGCGAGTACCGATGACCTTGACAGCGTTGTCGCGAGCAAACAGCTCTTTGAGCGCTTGCGCCAGGTCCGCCACTGTCGAGGCAGGTGCTTTCTGGACGAAAATATCGCCTTGCTTGGCATGCTCGAACGCATGCAGGACCAGGTCGACAGAATCCTCGAGCGACATCAGGAAACGTGTCATGTTCGGGTCAGTGACGGTCAGCGGTTCGCCACTCTGCAACTGATTGATGAACAACGGGATCACCGAACCACGCGATGCCATGACGTTACCGTAGCGGGTTGCGCAAATCACCGGGCCCGTCGCCGGAATCATCCGCGATTTGGCAACCATCAGCTTCTCGGCCATGGCTTTGGAAATACCCATGGCATTGATCGGGTAAACAGCCTTGTCGGTACTCAGTACCACGACACGTTGCACACCCGAAGCAACGGCCGCATTCAACACATTTTCGGTCCCCATGACGTTGGTACGCACGGCTTCCATCGGGTAAAACTCGCAGGAAGGCACTTGTTTCAGCGCTGCTGCGTGGAAAATGTAATCCACCCCCACCATAGCCTGATCGAGACTATCGCGATCACGTACGTCACCGATATAGAACTTCACTTTGTCATTCGACAAAGCAATGCGCATATCTTCCTGCTTTTTTTCGTCACGACTGAATACGCGAATTTCTTTTACATCGGTATCCAGAAAACGCTTCAACACCGTATGGCCAAATGAGCCCGTGCCGCCGGTGATCATCAAAACCTTATTATCGAACATATTTACCTTCCAAAATCTTATTAAATTTAATGATCAACGCAACGCGCGCATCGATTTAACCAATTCCAACCACGAAGGTGGAACGTAACCGGTTGCTGCCTGAAATTTCGACGAGCTCAGTGAGCGATCTATAGACACTTGACTATCCGCGATGATATCGATTTTCTTTTCGTAAACTTCCGCTACCAGCTTCAGAAGAGACAGTTTGTCAATCGGTGCCACCGAAACATGATACAGGCCGTTGAGCTGCGGATTCGGGATCACGTAGTCGCGAATGACCCGCGCCAGCTCTACGGTAGGAAGTCCCGAAAAAATGGCCTTCTCATAGCCCTTGACCGCCCCGCTCTGAGACAGGAACCAGTCCACCAGCGAATACTGGCTCCCCAGTTCGTGACCAATGATGGAGGTTCGCAGCGTGATGGCATTCAGGTCCGAGTGAAGCTCACCAATGTACTTGGACTTACCGTAGAGATCCTCTGCATCGGACATATCCTCCTCGGTGTACATGCCTTTACGGCCAGAAAACACACAATCGGTGCTGATATGAACCAAGCGGGAACCGGACAACGCGCACAATTTGGCGATGCGATGCGGCAACATGGCATTGATAGGCAGCGCGGAAAGGGGGTCCTTGGCGTCAGACAATTGCTTGATGAGCCCGACGCAGTTGATGACGACATCCGGCTTGACCCGTGCCAGCACCGAAACCAGCGAGTCTTGGTCAAGCACGTCGACATTGCTGATCAACGAACCGTGCATGTCCTCAGAAAAGTATTTTGCACCACCCGGATTGCGCAAAGTGCCCCACACCTCGAAGCGTGGGTTTCCATGGAATTGCCTGAACACCGTGCTACCCAGCATTCCGGTGCCCCCTAACACAAGAACCTTCATTTTGAGCTACCTTTCAATTCATTGATCCTGCTACTCAGGATTTCGACCAGACGCTGGCTTTGCCGTTCCATTTCGAAATGCTCCAGGTAGTACGCCCGACCTGCCCGTCCCAAAGACTCCCGTTCATCCGAAGTCATGCGGAAAAGTTGCTCGATGCAGCGGGCCATTCCCTCGGCGTCTTGCGCCGCAGTGGTCAGGCCGGCACCCGCCTCTTGAATGACGCGCGCGCCTTCCCCGTCCAGCGCGGCGATGATCGGCCTGCCCGCTGCCAGGTAAGCCTGAACTTTACTGGGGATGGTATAGGAGAACGCCTCATCCTGCTTCAACGTCACCAACAATCCTTCGGCACGGCTGAAAAAATGTGGCATTTCAGTGGCCGCAAAGCGTCCGGCAAGAATAAGGTTGTCCAAACCGCGGGATTTCTTCTGGCTTTCGATCCAGCTCAACATGCTGCCGCTACCGACCAGCACAATCCTGACCTGCGACAAATGGCGAAGCTTGTCAGCCACCTCAACGAGGGTCTCGACCGACTGTGCTGTCCCCAGGTTTCCGGCAAAAACAAGACAGAAATGATTGTCGAGTTCCGTGAGCAAGACTTCGGAAATCCGGGTTTCCTCGACACTCGGCGGTACGTCCTGATAGGAGTTGGGGTAATACACAACTTTGCCAGGATCGGAATAACGGGCAACCGGGTCTTGAAACGCCCTCGATTGAACAAGCAGCGTATCGACGAAGGCGTAAATACCTTTCACCAGCCAGCCTACAACGCGCAATATTGCCTTGTTCTTGATGAACCCAGTCGCACTCAAGCTCTCTGGCCAGAGGTCCTGGACCCATACAACCAGATGGCTTTTGAGTTTCCACTTCAAGTAAATCGCCGGAATAACCGACGTAATTGGAGATGGCGCAAATACAAAAATCGCATCATAGGCATCCCCTTTCACTGCGCATGGGTAGTGCTTCAAGCCATTCAAAATAAATGACAAATAGTTCAATACTAGGTTTTTTGCGCCAGAAGTGCCACGAGGTCTGAGCGGCGCACGGAAAACACTGATTGAGGACTCAAACTTTTCTTCCTGAGTGCCGGAGGCACAGTAGCCGTTAAAGACCACACCATCCGGGTAGTTTGGTTTTCCGGTAAGAATTTTTACAACGTGGCCCTGGGCAGATAACGTTTTAACCAAGTCATTGATAATAAAAGACTCTGGCCAAAAATATTGCGACACCACAAGAACCTTCATTTATCAAACACCTTTTTTGGGACTCACGGCCAACGCCAGCAACTCTAACCATGTTTTTTTTGAAGTTTTTTCCCAGTCAAACTTATCGCTCTGCGTCACCGCCGCAACGGACAACGCCTCCAAAGTATCAGGACTTGTCAGCGCCTCAGACAGCACATTTTTTATATCTTTTGAATCAAACGGAGAAAAATACAGTGCTGCATCTGCTCCAAATTCCGGCATCGGCATTACGCTGGAGCAAATCATCGGCCTTCCGGAAGCGAGCGCTTCGAGAAGAATATTAGGGCAGTTCTCACACGATGAGGCAAAAAGATTCAGATAGGCGTGATGATAAAGTGGAGGAAGCATTTGATAGGGAATAGCGCCCAATAAAAGCACTTGGCTTTCAAGGCCTAGCGTTGCAATGAGAGACTTGACCCGATCAGCCTCCGGCAGGTTTGTTTCGCCCACAAGAACCAATGGAAATTTTTCGCGAAGCTCCTTTGGCAGATCTGCATAAGCGCTAACTACTTCATAATGATGTTTGTAAACATCAAATCGCGACACGTATAAAACATATTCTCCAGCGGGTAAAAAATCCGGCCGAAGAACAGCAAAATCGCCATGCGTCCTGAATACCGAGCCGATTCCGTGAGGAATTGTAACTGGATTCTTAATATCGGTCAGTGACTCAATGACACTTCGCGCGTAATTTGAGATGAATATCGTCAGATCCGCTTCGCGCATGCTCTTAAGCATAATACGATTCAACAACCAATTTCGCAGACGCTGCAATCCAAGTGGAATACTTTTGCGCACTCGTAAATCAAATGGAATCATGTTCCGAAACATTGTCGCAACTTTGCAACCTGTTGGCGCAGAGGAACCCACTACGCCACCGGGACAGAACAGTACGTCAGCTTTTTCAGCCTTCAAAATACCGGGCAGCACCCACCGCTCCCACACAGCTCTCACAATCGGGTTTTCAGTGGGCCAGGCCGGTTCGACCCGCTTGATCCTCGGGTGATCAGGCAGCTTGAGTGACGCCGGGGCGAAAACCAGAATCTCAAGATCCGCATTGTCAGGTACGAACTGAAAAAGATTAATCAGATATGTCTGACCTCCACCAAGACGGGCAGAGAGTGCATTGAAAACTATCTTCATGGGAAACCTTTTGCTCAATCTGAATTAGTGGCTATTTTTATCGAGCCAGGATTGGAACATTAGAATATTCCACAAATGAAGACTGCGATCGTATGTTCCGTTCTGATGCTGGAGCCATGCCGAGCGAATTTTCTGAGAATCGAAGTAGCCCTCTCTCTTCAGCCGTTCCGCCGTTAACAGGTCCTCTGCCCACTCCTTCAGCGGCCCTCGCAACCATTGAGCCAATGGAATAGAGAACCCCGCCTTCGGCCTGTCAAAAAATGAAGTAGGAACATACCGCTTAAGAAGCTCGCGAAGCGGCCACTTCCCCACACCATTTTTTATCAGTTGGTCTGACGACAAGGAAAACGCGAGTTCCGCAACCCGATGATCAAGCAATGGAGCGCGAGTTTCCAGACTTGCGCTCATCGCACCACGATCCACTTTAACCAGCAAATCGTCAGGCAAATACTGAGAGACGTCCCAACGACGCATTTCCTCGACGTAATCCACTGCCGACGCCCAGGAAATTACGTCGTGCCGTTGAGCATCGACACCCAGCACCACATTGTCGGCCGACTGCCACTGAGACATCAAACCGGTATACATCTGCGCCAGATTTTCAGAGCCTAACAGCTCGGACATTCTGTAGATACGTCGACCATTGACTTTGGTTCGAAGGCTGCCCGGCAGAATCGAACAGACGTTGTCCCACCCCTTGGACGAGAGCGAACGAAGTGAATAAGCCATGACCTGGCGTGCAGGCAACGGCAGCTTTTTTATACGCTCCCATAGCCCGGCAGTAATCTGATAACGGGGATATCCGGCAAAAAGTTCATCGCCACCATCACCGGACAGGGCAACGGACACATGCTGTTTTGTCATCCTGGAGACTAGGATTGTAGGTATTTGCGAGGAGTCAGCAAACGGCTCGTCGTATATTTCCGGCAGGTGCGGAATTATTGAAACAGCATCATCGGCACTCAGATAAAATTCGGTATGGTTAGTCCCCAAGTGCATGGCAATAGCTTTGGCGTAAGGTGCTTCATCAAACTCAGGCTCATTAAACCCTATCGTGTAAGTGTTGATACTGGTAGAGCTCTGTGATTGCATCAACGACACTATCAAGCTTGAATCGACACCACCGGACAAAAACGCACCAAGTGGAACATCGGCGATCATTTGCGATTTTACTGCAGCAGACAATCTTTGACCAACAACATCCACAATTTCCTTATCACTGGCCTGCGAAAGTTCGTGTTTTAATTCGCCAGCTGGCGGTAACGACCAGTAGGAAATGGGTTCCAGTACACTAGAAAACGAGCCGACACTCAAATAGTGTGCCGACTCCAACTTTTTAATGCCTTCATAGATGGACTCCGGAGCCGGAACGTAACCATATCTTACGAACTTGGCAAGCGCATGACGATCAATTCGCAGATCGCTACCAAATGCAGCCTTGATCGCCTTCAACTCGGAGGAGAAGACAAAACGGTTGCCCACAATACCGTAATAAAGTGGTTTCTCTCCCATTCTGTCTCGTACCAATGTAATCGTTCTGGAAACTTTATCCCAAACCGCAAAGGCAAACATACCCACCAGGTTTTCAAGGGTTTTTTGTACCCCCCACGCACCGAGCGCCGCCAGCAACACTTCTGTATCAGAGTGCCCGCGCCAGACGCGCGTCAAACCTGACGCAATCAACTTCTCGCGCAACTCATTAAAATTATAGATTTCACCATTGAAAACAATAACATATCGCTCATCATCGGAAATCATCGGCTGACTGCCGTGCACCGAGAGTTCCAGGATCGAAAGCCGTCGGTGTCCCAGCGACACTCCACTATCGGCATCTGACCAAACTGCTCCATCGTCGGGCCCACGATGTATCAGCGCATCCACCATCTTGCCAACGGCAACGGCGCCTTGCTGATCCTGCTTCCACCCGACAACTCCCGCAATTCCGCACATACCGACTATCTCAATCCAATGAAAATATTAAAACTCACTTCAACACCCGAACGAGCTTCATCGTGAAGAATAATCCTAATGCCATCACATAAAAAACCAATGAGTTCAGCAAGTATATTTCGCCGTACCAAACAGAGTGCATAACCGATGAAGCACACAGCATGTACAAGAAAATTCGCAAAAAATCATCCTCGCGGCAGCGCGAGTCGATCAACCGCCAGAAGCAGACACTGATGAATCCATTGAGGAAAACACCAAACAGTCCGAAATTCTCAAAAGCCACGCCAGCAGCGTGGATCCCACCGAGCCCGGTAATATAATACCAGAAGGCAGGATTATCCGCCATAATGGGTTTTTCCATACCCAAAGCCGAATATAAAGGTGACGGTGGCAACGAAAGAAACATATCGAGATAGGTCTGGCCGTAACGCAGGTGCTCCCCATCCCAGAAATTGGTTAACTGCTGAACGAGCGGTAAAATTATCGCATTCCAGGAGTTGAACAAGAAATACTGTGCAATATTATCCGACGTAAAGGGCACATCCATTCGGGTCATTGAAACAACAACACCGCCGAGGAGCAGAAAAGCCATGAATACAGCAACGGACAACAGCGTTTTAAGCTTGACAAACTGATTATAGCGAAACAACAGCCCCAGAATCGAAGCGACAACCACGACAACAAAATCACGTTTCCCCGCCATTGAGTTGACAATAGAATAAGAAACCACCAGAGCCACAGACACAAAAAACATCGATCTGGATGGGTAGGAAAATGCCAAGGCAATGATCGCAATGATGGAAAAAACTATCACTGACTCGATACCCGTGAACATTTCAAGCAGTGCGCCCGCGTTCACGAACCTGAAGCCGATAAGGAAGACTGACAGAGCAATAAAAATGCCTCCTGCTAACTTGAAGTCCGACGCAGAAAAAAATGTTTTTCGCTCTACTTGCAAATTTCTGGGCGGCACCAGCGATGACAATAGATAAGCAACGAGTCCACCAGCAACCCCAAGAAACCAGACCAGCGAAAGTCGGAATACTAATAAGTCATCCCGATAAAATTCATAGTTTCCAATAGGCCAAAGTTTAATGGTCTCGCCCCACAAGCAACTGACGAGCCCCAAAAACGGCACCGAATAGCAAACGGCGTACAAAGCAACGAGATATTTTTTTGATATCAGACACAGAACGCATTGCACGAGCAATACCAGCAAGCACGTCGAAACCAGTAATATAACCATTAGCCTTAACCAACAAAAAAACGCAACTGAACCGTAAACCAGACTCAATACTGGCCCCAATATTACTTTCAGACATGCACTTTGTGTCACCAACGCGCATGTTCAATATGTTCATCACTGCACCAACTTACGGCCACCCAGGACCGCAAGCACGGCAATTTGAGCGGCCAGCGCGGAAACAAAGGAGCTGAAAAGATCGACCGCCAACATATCGCCTTTTAACCCTGCCACTACTGTCAGCGACAAATAAACAAACGCATAAACACAGCTACCAAGGAAAACAACCCTAGTCATGTTTTTACTGTGCAATATTTGAGTGACGATTGTAGTCGTAAGCCCTATGCCACCCGCCAATACTGCGTAAGCCAGAAGATCATTTTTGCTGCAAAAACTACTGCCGAGCAGGCACAGCCAATAGCTCTGCGACAAGACCAGAAACACAGGCAAGCAAACTGAAATTGATATCCCGAGCATCAAGTACAGCTTACTGGCGCTCTTCCCGCTTCCTGCCAGCTTTACAATGGCATAGGATGTCAGCGAGCTTGGCAACACAGTGACCAGAATATAGAAAAGGAAAAACAGATTAAAATAGCCAACCTCCGACACGTTCAAGCTCGAATTGGCAAATATCATCAGACAAACAATATGAACAGGTGCCCCGAGTAGCATACTACCAGCAATAGTAGGAGCCCCTGAGCGCGAAAGCAATGCCGTAATTTGTCGAAAAAAAGAAGACTCTCGCCCCCCCTTGTCATCATGGATAAACTGGTTTTTCTTTATTGTAAAGAATCCATATGCAGGCGCGATTAACGTACAAATCGCGAGAGTCAGAATAATCCCCTCTATTTGCCCTGTAATCTTCGCAATGGAAACTACCAGCAGTAATCCAATAAGACCGTGGACCGCCAGTGCAGCAGCCCATTTCCCCGAGGTGTTAAGGGAGAACATCAACCCGGTTATAGTCAAATTGCAAACACAAGCGAAACCTAGAAAAAATGCTCCGATCAGCAAGTAAGCGGGATTCATTCCGTAAGAAGAAGCTGGCGCTGGAAAAATCAAAAGCACGATGACACAGAGGACAGCTACAATGATGCCGCCCCATGACATGAGCCCCAAAGAGGTCTTGTAATTTACTTCCTCTGCATTCAGGACCGCATAACGACTCAACGCCACACTCAAGCACTCTCCTACCACCGTTGCGATGCCTGTGACTATCGCGTAATGGTAAGAAAACACGCCGTATAGTTCGACGCCTAAAACTCTTGCCAAACTGAATAACAATACAAACATGCAAAGCTTGTTTACAAGAACAGTGATTGCGCAGATCTCTTTAATCACCAGTATTAACTTCCTGCAAAGAACGAGACATACCAACTTGCCGCTTTCAACATACCCTCACCAACAGTGAAAAGCGGTTTATAGCCCAACAAATTCTTAGCCTTATCAATATTCGCCTGCGAGTGCCTTACGTCGCCAGCCCGAAAATCCCGATAGACCATATCCGATGTAGACTTGACATCAACGCGAGCCAAAGCGTCCTTGATACAGGAAAAAACCTGATTCAATGTTGTCCTGTCACCGACGGCGACGTTGTAAACATTATTCTTTGCTTCAGGACTGGCACAGGCTGCCAGTATATTGGCTTGCACTGCGTTTTCCACGAAGCAAAAGTCCCGACTTGTTTCACCATCACCATTAACGAAAACCTCTTCGTTATTGATCATGGCCGCCGTCCACTTAGGGATCACGGCTGCATAGGCGCCATTCGGATCTTGACGCTTGCCAAAGACATTAAAATAGCGAAGCCCAATGGTATCGAAACCGTATGTACTGGAAAAAACCTCAGCATACAGTTCATTTACATACTTTGTGACCGCATAAGGGGACAGCGGCTTGCCAATCACACCTTCAACCTTTGGAAGTCCGGGATGATCGCCATAGGTAGAACTTGACGCGGCGTAAGTAAAACTTTTTACTTTCGCATCCTTCGCCGCAACCAACATATTCAGAAAACCGTCGATATTGGTACTGTTCGTTGTAATTGGATCATTGATGGAACGTGGAACAGAGCCTAATGCTGCCTGGTGCAAAACGTAATCCACCGGAATATCGGTGACCGCAGGGAAAGTCATCGCGGTTCTGCAATCGTCAATATTTCTGATATCACCTTTTACCAGCACGAAGCGCGCCCATTGCTCAGGACTCACTACTGATTGCACTTCATCGAGATTATGCTGGTGCCCTGTTGCAAAGTTATCGAGACCTACAACCCGCTGATCTAATTGCAGCAGTGCCTCCAGTAAATTGGAGCCAATAAATCCGGCCACCCCCGTAACCAGCCAAACCTTTGGGGATTGTTGAATTTCAGCTTTAACTTCTTCGAAACGGATCATTTGACTCTCGACTTGTTTTTCCGGCGGTAACGAATCAGGGTCTTTACAGACCCTGATATTCAGAGACGCAGATCTGATTGAGAGGCATCCAGCAGGTACTTGAGATCATAGAGAACATGCTCAGCTTTACCCAGGCTGCGAATCTGCTCAGCCCCCATCGCAGAGAACTCACTGTGTGCGACAGCCAAGATGATACCGTCGTAAGAGTCAACCTGTGGTTGCCCGATAGGAGTGATTGAGTACTCGTGCATTGCTTCCGCCGCATCTACCCACGGATCATAAACATCAACAACAATATTGAATTCAGCAAGTTCATTCACGATATCGATGATTTTAGTGTTACGCAGGTCCGGGCAGTTCTCTTTGAACGTCAACCCCATGATCAAGACGCGAGCACCATCAACATGAATCTTGCGCTTGAGCATCGCCTTGACAAGTTGAGATACCACATAGGCTCCCATGCTGTCATTCAAGCGACGACCCGCCAAAATGATCTCCGGATGATATCCGATGGATTGCGCCTTGTGAGTCAAGTAATAGGGATCTACACCGATGCAGTGGCCGCCAACCAGTCCCGGACGGAAAGGCAAGAAGTTCCACTTCGTCCCAGCCGCCTCCAGAACCGCCTGAGTGTCGATACCCATTTTATTAAAAATAAGTGCCAACTCGTTGATCAGGGCAATATTCAAGTCGCGTTGTGTATTTTCAATAACCTTCGCCGCCTCGGCAACCTTGATACTTTTGGCCTTATGAGTGCCGGCGACAATTATTTCATTATACAAAGCATCAACCAGATCAGCGACCTCTGGAGTGGACCCTGCAGTTACTTTCTTGATGGTAGTAACACGATGCTCTTTATCGCCAGGATTTATCCGCTCCGGGCTATAGCCTGCATAGAAATCGACATTGAACTTCAGTCCGGATACTTTTTCCAGCACTGGAACACAGTCTTCTTCAGTAGCGCCAGGATAGACTGTTGACTCATAAATAACGATATCGCCCTTTTTCAAAACACGCCCAATCGACTCACTGGCTTTAACCAAAGGAGTCAGATCCGGTCTCTTATGCTCATCAATCGGAGTTGGGACGGTAACAATATATATATTGCAGGCAGACAAATTTTCCAGCACAGAGCTAAAACTTAAACCCGACGCAGAACGCAACTCAGAATCAGACACTTCGAGAGTAGCGTCATGACCTGATTTGAGCGCCTCAATTCGAAGCTGGCTGATATCAAATCCGACGACTTGCATTTTTTTGCCAAACTCAACCGCCAGCGGCAAGCCCACATAACCGAGCCCCACTATGGCCAACTTCACATCTTCGAGTTTAAGCATTGTTTTCCCTTGCCATTCATCAATATTTAAGTCAATCGCAAAAAAAGCGTCAAATTTCGCGCTTTAGAACAAACATTACGCCTGTGTAAACAAGAAATTATACCGAAAGCGCCTATAGGAGCCATAAGAATTTTCAGAAAGCCAACGAAGAGCTCAACACCCTCCTTTCCGCCTGCACACACTCAGAGCCACGCCTGCAACGCTACTACCAATCTTTGATCGCACCCGATCTAGCATGGCGCCGAGCACACATTCAACCCCGCACATCCCCCCGGATAGCTGCGCTTTGCCCGTAAACATTCCTGTCAGAATTGACAGCCGCAAGGGCACTGAAATCAATACCCCAACCAGAACCCGATCCGTTTCGACCAAACAGCCAAACAGTCTGTTTCTGAGCTAAGCACAGAAATTCCTCCCTTGGTGATGGTGATTTCCTACAAACCTTGCTATTCCGGCCTAACGACAAAAAGCCCACGAAGCAATACGAAAGCAATGCCTGTGATCAGGCCAGCAATAACACCCAATACAAGGATCAGAGCCTTGTTAGGCTTCACCGGTTTATCTGGCAACTCCACAACCCCGTCTTGCCGATAAACGGACACCACCGACGGCTCGATTTTCAGCCCCTTGAAGAAGCTGTATCGCTCCTGAAGATCACGCAAGTGATCCGTAAAAGGGTCATCGGACTTGCGCGCCCGTATACTTTCAATTTCCGCCCTTAGCGCTTTCGAGCCACGCATATACACAAGCTGACCAGACTCCCCCCCCGCAATGGCCGACTGACTCACCGTGATCGCTGGCGGCTTCTCCAGACCGATTGACTCGGCAATCCGAAGCGCCTCATCCAACTTGGCAATTGAGTCTTCTCTAGCCTTGCTGCTTTTCTCTCTGACGAAACCAATCTGCTGCTCCACATTACGAGCCCAGACCTGAGACTCAATTGAAACGTTATTGATTATTTCCTTCTTAGCCAATTCACCAGCCTGAGCCACATACTCAGCAACCCACTCTTTGGCCTTCTCAGGATTAGTGGTCCGCACGACAACCGAATACCTGTCAGAGCTGCCCCCGAGCGGCGGAACTACACGCAACACCTCGGAAAACTCCGAACGCTGGACATCCCGGGATTTTTGTTGCTCATCCAGGGGCAAACTCGGCACATAAATTTTGCTAAAAAAATCTAGACGGAGGGATTCTGCCTGCAGATATCGAGTGTAAATATCATAGACATCTTTAACTGTGTAAGGAGCCAAACCCGACTCTTTTATTCGACCGTAGTTAAGGTTGGATATATCACTCTGAGACGGAGGCATCACAAAAACTTTCGCCTCATAGACGGGAGAGGCCAGAAAAGCGTAGCTCGCTGCTATAACAGCCCCCAAAACAGCAGAGCCGACAACAATAAGCCTCTGCCTTAAAAACACACGAACAAATCTTTGAAACTCAAAATCTTCCAGCCCATTATCTTTTTTTGAATCAGCACTCATATATTGCTAGCCTTTTTCACTTAAGCAGTTAAGTTAACTACAAAAATCAAACCCTTTGAGATAACTCAACATAAACCAGACAGAGATCTAAGAGGCTACAACAGTCTTTTTCTAAAGTCACGAAATATTTTATTACACCTATGAGCGCGCAAATCAATAATACCAGGCAAAATCAATGCCCAGCCTATCGTCCGCACCTCCTCCCCAGGAAATGAGCCACCACGCCACTCCACCAAAAACAATCCCCATCAGGAACAAAGCAACTCCGAACAGCGAGATCTGTAGCTGGGCCGACGAAAAACCGAAGAGGGGAACAACCACAAGCTGCTAGCTTTCCAGCACAAAGAGTAGCAGGCCCGTAATTCATACTAACAGGACAAGCCCAGTGGTCATGAATCGCTTGATGAGACTCTTATCTCACCAACTCATCGCCACCTAAGCCCTCTTCTTCCTCATTTACACGATCACGCAATTCTTTACCCGGCTTGAAATGCGGGACGAATTTGCCGTCGAGACTGACAGACTGCCCGGTTTTCGGATTACGACCAACCCGTGGAGCGCGGTAATGCAGCGAAAAGCTGCCAAATCCGCGAATCTCGATCCGATCACCAGTCGCCAAGCACTGGGACATCTGCTCCAACATGGTCTTGATGGCCAGCTCCACATCCTTGGATGAGAGCAGCCCCTGATGGGTGACAATTCGTTCGATCAACTCCGACTTCGTCATATTTTTCCCTTCTTTTTCAAGCAGCTAGGAAAGCACTTCGAAGGTTTTAGCATGTGCGGAGGTTTTTGAACAGCCCATCTATTGACTTATCTGCATGTGGACAAAACAAGGAATCGAGGCACCTAATTACAAATCACCAGCATGGTGCGAGTGACAGCGCCGGCTGGGTTCCAACCAAAAAGATACCAACCCTCCTCATCCTTGGCATCGCTGGACTTGGTAATCACCTTATAACCTTGGGCCTTGCACTCGCGGGCCGCCCGTTTGTAGCACCTGTCCCAATCCGACCCCAGCCCTGAGCAGTCAATCTCGATACCGCTCACACCGTGCCTGGCGTGAGTCTTGGCATGGGTGACGCACCCTACAAGCATGAACAGCGCGAGGATAACCATTAGCTTGCTCATTCATTTCCTTACCCATGACCCCCCTGAACCGCCCCCCAGAGCCCAAATCAACCACCCCTGACGACAACTGCTCCAACACTTACGTATGAGACCATCACTACCATGGATTTGTTTCAGATTTTGAACCTCAAATTTCGGGCACAAAAAAGGGCGACCGAAGTCGCCCTTTTTCTATGGTCTGACAGAACTTAGTTCTGTTTTTCCATCTGAGCACGCAGCAGAGCACCGAGAGTGGTGTCGACTGGAGCATCCGAAGCAGCTGGCTTGTCGCGCAGGCTCTGGATGGCTTCTTTTTCGTCTTCAACGTCTTTCGACTTGATCGACAGCTGGATCACGCGGCTCTTGCGGTCAACGCTGATGATCTTGGCTTCTACTTCTTCGCCTTCTTTCAGAACGTTGCGCGCGTCTTCAACGCGGTCACGGCTGATTTCGGAGGCTTTCAGAGTCGCTTCGATATCGTCGGCCAGAACGATGATGGCGCCTTTGGCGTCAACTTCTTTCACGATGCCTTTAACGATGGCGCCTTTGTCGTTAACCGAGACGTACTCGGAGAACGGGTCGCTTTCCAGTTGCTTGATACCCAGGGAAATGCGCTCGCGCTCTGGGTCAACCGACAGGATAACGGTGTCCAGCTCGTCGCCCTTCTTGAAACGACGAACGGCTTCTTCGCCCACTTCGTTCCAGGAGATGTCGGACAGGTGAACCAGACCGTCGATGCCGCCGTCCAGACCAATGAAGATACCGAAATCGGTGATCGACTTGATGGTGCCGGAGATTTTATCGCCCTTGTTGAACTGGCCAGAGAAATCTTCCCATGGGTTAGATTTGCACTGCTTGATGCCGAGGGAGATACGACGACGCTCTTCGTCGATGTCCAGAACCATGACTTCCACTTCGTCGCCGACTTGTACGACTTTCGAAGGGTGGATGTTCTTGTTGGTCCAGTCCATTTCGGAAACGTGTACCAGGCCTTCAACACCTTCTTCCAGCTCAGCGAAGCAGCCGTAGTCGGTCAGGTTGGTAACACGAGCGGTGACGCGAGTGCTTTCTGGGTAACGGGCTTTGATAGCAACCCATGGATCTTCGCCCAGTTGCTTGAGGCCCAGGGAAACACGATTGCGTTCGCGATCGTACTTCAGAACCTTGACATCGATCTCGTCGCCAACGTTGACGATTTCCGATGGGTGCTTGATGCGCTTCCAAGCCATGTCGGTGATGTGCAGCAGGCCATCGACGCCACCCAGATCGACGAATGCGCCGTAATCGGTGAGGTTCTTGACGATACCCTTGACTTGCTGACCTTCCTGCAAGGATTCCAGCAGAGCTTCACGCTCGGCGGAGTTCTCGGCTTCCAGGACGCTGCGACGGGAAACGACAACGTTGTTGCGTTTCTGGTCGAGCTTGATGACCTTGAACTCGAGCTCTTTGCCTTCCAGGTGCGTGGTGTCGCGCACTGGACGGACGTCAACCAGAGAACCTGGCAGGAACGCACGGATGCCGTTAACGTCGACAGTGAAGCCGCCTTTAACCTTACCGTTGATAACGCCCTTGACCACTTCTTCGGCTGCGAAGGCTGCTTCCAGAACGATCCAGCATTCAGCGCGCTTGGCTTTTTCACGGGACAGCTTGGTTTCACCAAAGCCGTCTTCAACCGAATCCAGCGCCACGTGAACTTCGTCACCGACGTTGATGTTCAGCTCGCCAGCATCGTTGTAGAACTGTTCCAGCGGGATCAGAGCTTCAGACTTCAGACCGGCGTGGACAGTGACCCAACGAGCTTGGTAATCGATATCAACGATAACACCGGTGATGATCGAACCAGCCTGAAGATTAAGGGTCTTCAAGCTCTCTTCAAAGAGTTCCGCAAAGCTTTCGCTCATTTTAATTCCTGTTGATAAGGGCGAAGAATACGCCCATCTGCCACACCCCAGACGGTGTGGGTTACGTTCATATGAAAGAAGCCGCGCAGGACTATGACTGGTCCCCTGCACACCTCTTGGTCACCCGGCGATATCGCGAATGGCGATCTCGCTCATGATGCGTTCCAGCACCTGCTCGATGGACAATTCCGTGGAATCCAGCTGTATGGCGTCAGCCGCCGGCTTGAGCGGGGCTACCGCTCGCTGGGTGTCACGCTCATCGCGTGCACGTATCTCATCTAGCAGACTCGACAGACTAACATCATCGCCCTTGGCCTTCAACTGCAAGTACCGGCGACGAGCCCGCTCCTCGGAGCTGGCGGTCAGGAAAATCTTCAGCGGCGCATCGGGAAACACCACCGTGCCCATGTCCCGGCCATCGGCCACCAGGCCTGGCGGCTCCTGGAACGCCCGCTGGCGTTGCAGCAAAGCCTCGCGCACCGCCGGCAACGCCGCGACTTGGGAAGCCCAGGCGCCGACCTGCTCGTTGCGGATATCTTCGGTGACGTCGTCGCCCTCGAGGATGATCCGCGCCGTACGATCACTGGTCGCACCGACGAACTGTACATCCAGATGAGCGGCCAGGGCCTTGAGCAGTTCCTCGTTGGTCAGGTCGACCCCATGGTTGCGCGCGGCGAATGCCAGCAACCGATAGAGGGCGCCGGAATCCAGCAGGCACCAGTTCAGGCGCTTGGCCAGGATCCCGGCGACCGTGCCCTTGCCCGAACCGCTCGGCCCGTCAATGGTGATAACTGGAGCTTGAATATTCACGACCGTGCCTCTTTGTGATCATCATTGGCGTTCAAGGTGCCCTTGCGGGCCCGGCGGGCCAGGATTCTGCCGAAATGCTCGCGCGCCGCTTGCGCACGCTGGAATACCTCCAGCAACTGAGGCCCATCCCCGGCATCGACCGCATCGCGCAAGACGTCCAGGTCACCGCGAAAACTGTCCAGCGCACGCAGCACAGCGTCCCGGTTGGCCAGGAAGATATCGTGCCACATCACCGGATCGCTGCCAGCAATCCGCGTGAAATCGCGGAATCCACCGGCGGCGTAGCGAAAAATCTCCAGGTTCTCGTTGCGCTTGGCCAACGAGTCCACCAGGCCGAAGGCCAGCAGGTGCGGCAAATGACTGGTCGCCGCCAGCACTTCGTCGTGACGCTCGACCTGCATGTGCTCGACATCCGCCCCCAGGGCCCGCCAGAGCGCATCGACCGTCGCCAGCGCCGACGGATCGGTGTCGGCCAACGGCGTCAGGATCACCTTGTGCCGACGGAACAGCGCACTGTTGGAGGCCTGCACGCCACTCTGTTCGGACCCGGCAATCGGGTGCCCCGGGACAAAACGCGGCGGCATGGTGCCAAAGGCCCGACCGGCGGCACGCACGACATTGCCCTTGGCACTGCCGACATCCGTGAGGATCGCCTGCCCCAGGTCCATGCCCGCCAGCAAGCCGAGCATTTTCTCCATGGCCAGGATCGGCACCGCCAGCTGAATCACGTCGGCGCCCTGGCAAGCCGTCGCCAGATCAGCCTCACAACGATCGACCACGCCCAACTCGACCGCGAGCTCACGGGATTGCGGGTCGAGATCGACACCCACCACTTCCCGGCACAGGCCGCTTTCCCGCAGCCCCTTGGCAAAGGAGCCGCCGATCAAACCCAGGCCGACCACCACAAGGCGGCCGATCATAGGCTTCACAGATTGCATCGACATGACATCAACCACGGGCCAGGACCTTGGCCAGCGCCTCCAGCAAACGACTGTTCTCACTGGCCAGGCCAATGCTGACCCGCAGGTGCTTCGGCAGGCCGTAACCGGCCACCGGACGCACGATCACCCCTTCACGCAGCAGCCCCTGGTACACCGGGCCAGCCTCACGACCGACATCGACAGCAATGAAATTGGCCTTCGAGGGAATCCAGCTCAGCCCCAACTGGCGAAAACCTTCTTCCAGTTGCTGCATGCCGGCTTCGTTCAAGCTTCGGCTACGGGCGACATACTCGACATCGTCAAGTGCCGCACGGGCCGCGACCAGCGCCAGGCTGTTGACATTGAACGGTTGGCGAACGCGATTGAGGATATCCGCCACGGCGGGCGACGACAGCGCATAACCGACACGCAAGGCCGCCAGGCCGTAGGCCTTGGAGAAAGTTCGAGAAACCAGCAGGTTCGGATAGCTTGCCAGGTAGTTCAGGCCATCCGGCAGGTCGACACCTTCGGCATATTCGATATAGGCCTCGTCCAGGACCACCAGGACATCCTGCGGCACAGCGGCGAGAAACGTCTCCAGCGCCCTCGGGCCGAACCAGGTACCGGTCGGGTTGTTCGGGTTGGCGACAAACACCACACGGGTGTTTTCGTCGATGGCCGCGAGCATCGCCGCCAGGTCATGCCCGAAGTCCTTGGCCGGAGCCACACGGGCCTCTGCATTCACCGCCTGGGTCACGATGGGGTAGATCGCAAAGGCATGTTCGCTGAACACCGCGTTCAACCCCGGCGCCAGGTAGGCACGGGCGACCAGTTCGAGAATATCGTTGGAACCATTGCCCAGGGTCACCTGGCTGGCCTGCACCCGGCACAGCTCGGACAGACGCTGCTTGAGCTCGAAACCATTGCCGTCCGGATAACGGGTCAAATCCGCCAGGGCATCGTGAATCGCCGCCAGGGCCTTGGGACTCGCCCCAAGGGGATTCTCGTTGCTCGCCAGCTTGATGATCCGCGCCGGATCAATATCCAGCTCACGAGCCAGTTCATCCACGGGCTTGCCCGGAACGTAAGGCGACAGTTGTTGCACGCCCGGCTGAGCCAGGGCGAGGAAGTTACCGCTCATGATCAACGCCTTTACAGAACCGCTTTCGGGTAGGAGCCCAGCACCTTGAGGGCGACGGCTTCCTGACTGATCTTCTCCAGCACACCCTTGACCAGCGGATCACGATGATGGCCAACGAAGTCGATAAAGAACACATACGTCCATTTACCACTGCGCGAAGGTCGGGTCTCGATACGCGTCAGGTCAATCCCGTTGTCGTGGAACGGCACCAGCAGCTCGTGGAGCGCGCCAGGCTTGTTGCTCATGGAAACAATGATCGAGGTCTTGTCGTCGCCGGTAGGCGGCACTTCCTGGCTACCGATCATCAGGAACCGCGTGGAGTTGTCCGGACGGTCCTCGATTTTCTCCGCCAGGCGGGTCAAGCCATACAGGCCGGCCGCCATGTCGCCGGCAATCGCCGCCGAGTTCCACTCGCCCTTGACCCGCTTCGCCGCTTCGGCGTTGCTGGAAACCGCCACGCGCTCGACGTTCGGGTAATGGGCGTCCAGCCACTTGCGGCACTGGGCCAGGGACTGGGCGTGGGAGTAGATGCGACTGATGCTGTCGGTCTTGGTGTTTTCGCCCACCAGCAGGTGGTGGTGAATGCGCAGCTCGACTTCACCGCAAATCACCATGTCGTGCTCGAGGAAACTGTCGAGGGTGTGGTTGACCGCACCCTCGGTGGAGTTTTCCACCGGCACCACACCAAAATTCACCGCGCCGGCCGCCACTTCACGGAAGACTTCGTCGATCGCCGCCATCGGCTTGCTGATCACGGCATGGCCGAAATGCTTCATGGCCGCAGCCTGGGTGAAGGTACCTTCAGGACCCAGGTAAGCCACTTTCAGCGGCTGTTCCAGGGCCAGGCAGGAAGACATGATCTCGCGGAACAGCCGCGCCATTTCTTCGTTGCCCAGCGGTCCCTGGTTGCGCTCCATGACCCGCTTGAGCACCTGGGCTTCACGTTCCGGACGATAGAACACCGGCACTTCGCCCTCGGCCAGCGAAGCCATTTTTACCCGCGCGACTTCCTGGGCGCAGCGTGCGCGCTCGCTGATCAGTTCGAGAACTTTCTCATCGAGGCTGTCGATACGCAGGCGCAGTGCCTTGAGTTCTTGCTCGGACATTAGCCGTGTTCCTTCTCGAACGCTGCCATGTACGCCACCAGCGCGTTCACCGCGTTGATGTCGACGGCGTTGTAAATGGAGGCGCGCATGCCACCCACCGAACGGTGGCCCTTGAGATTCAACAGGCCCTGCTCTTCGGCGCCGGCCAGGAACGGCTTGTCCAGGCGATCGTCGGCCAGGCGGAACGGCACGTTCATCCAGGAGCGGTTGGTCTTGTTGATCGGGTTGCTGTACAGGCCGCTGGCGTCGATGAAGTCATACAGCGTGCGCTGCTTGATTTCATTGAGCTTGCCGATGGCTTCGACGCCACCCTGCTCCTTGAGCCACTCGAAAACCAGGCCCGACAGGTACCAGGCCAGGGTCGGCGGGGTGTTGTACATGGAGCCGTTGTCGGCCGCGACCTTGTAGTCGAGCATGGTCGGGCAGATCGAACGGGCGCGACCCAGCAGGTCTTCACGGACAATATTGACGACGATACCGCTCGGGCCGATGTTCTTCTGCGCACCGGCATAGATCATGCCGAAGCGGGAAATATCCACCGGGCGCGAAAGGATGTCCGAGGACATGTCGGTGACCAGCGGCACATCACCGGTTTCCGGAATCCAGTCGAACTCCAGGCCGCCGATGGTTTCGTTCGACACATAGTGAACATAGGCCGCGTCTTTCGACAGCTTCCATTCGTTCTGGCCGGGAATGGCGAAATAGTCATAGGGCTTGGCGCTGGCGGCGACATTGACGTTGCCGAAACGCGAAGCTTCCTCGATGGCTTTCTTCGACCAGATACCGGTCTCGATGTAGTCGGCCTTGCCACTTTCGGGCAGCAGGTTCAGCGCGACCTGGGCAAATTGCTGGCTGGCGCCGCCCTGCAGGAACAGCACCTTGTAGTTCGAGGGAATATCCAGCAGGTCACGCAGATCCTGCTCGGCCTTGGTGGCGATGGACACGAACTCATCGCTGCGATGGCTCATTTCCATGACCGACAGGCCCTTGCCGTGCCAGTCGAGCAGCTCGGACTGGGCACGCAAAAGGACAGCTTCAGGCAGCGCAGCAGGACCCGCGCAGAAGTTATAGGCTCGTTTGCTCACATCCACTCTCGCTATGCTTTCAATACACACCGGCCTGCGCCCTACTCCAGACCGGCTACGCCTACGGTAGAGAGTAGAGCAGACAGGCGCTTTTAGTCCTGCGGTTGCGCTTCGTCGGTCGCTGCATCCAGCGCCTGGTCGTCGGCCGCGTCATCGATCAGCGCTTCGCCGTCGAACTCGACACCCTCTTCCAGTTCTTCACCTTCGACTTCCGAAGGTTCCTGGACACGCTCCAGGCCCACCAGCGTTTCATCGCTGGCCAGCTTGATCAACGTCACACCCTGGGTATTACGACCCAGGCTGGAGACTTCATCGACACGGGTACGTACCAGCGTGCCCTGGTCGGAAATCAGCATGATCTCCTCACCGTCGAGCACCTGTACCGCACCGACCAGACGGCCGTTACGCTCGTTGCTGACCATGGCGATCACACCCTGGCCGCCGCGCTTGTACTCGGGGAACTCGCTGATCGCGGTGCGCTTGCCGAAGCCGCGCTCGGAAGCCGTGAGAATCTGGCTGCCTTCTTCCGGGATAATCATGGAGATCAGCTTCTGCCCTTCGTTCAGGCGCATGCCGCGCACACCGCGGGCCGTACGACCCATGGCACGGACGTCGGACTCCTTGAAGCGAGTGACCTTGCCGGCGTCGGAGAACAGCATGACCTCGCGCTCGCCATCGGTGATCGCGGCGCTGATCAGCACGTCGCCTTCATCCAGCTCCAGGGCGATCAGGCCAACGCTACGCTGACGGCTGAAGGCTTCCAGCGGGGTCTTCTTCACGGTACCGTCGGCGGTCGCCATGAAGATGAAATGACCTTCGGTGTATTCCTCCACCGGCAGCATGGTGGTGATGTATTCACCCTCATCCAGCGGCAACAGGTTCACCAGCGGACGGCCACGGGCGGCACGGGACGCTTCGGGAATTTCGTAGGTCTTGAGCCAGTACACCTTGCCCTTGCTGGAAAACAGCAGCAGCGTGGTGTGACTGTTGGCAACCAGCAGGTGGGCAATGTAGTCCTCGTCCTTGACGCCGGTCGCCGACTTGCCTTTGCCACCGCGGCGCTGGGCCTGGTAGGCCGCCAACGGCTGCGTCTTGGCGTAGCCGCCGTGGGAGATGGTCACCACGCGCTCTTCTTCCGGGATCATGTCGCCCAGGGTCAGGTCGAGACGGGCATCGAGGATCTCGGTACGGCGCACGTCGCCGTACTCGGCACGAATCACTTCCAGCTCTTCGCGGATCACTTCCATCAGGCGCGTGGCGCTGTTGAGGATGCGGATCAGCTCGCCGATCTGGTTGAGGATCTCCTGGTACTCGGCCAGCAGCTTCTCGTGTTCCAGGCCGGTCAGGCGGTGCAGACGCAGTTCGAGGATGGCCTGCGCCTGTTCCGGCGACAGGAAGTACTTGCCGTCGCGCAGACCATACTGCGGGTCCAGGGTCTCCGGACGGCACGAGTCGGCACCGGCACGCTCGACCATCGCCACGACCGCGGACGATTCCCAAGGCATGCTGATCAGCGCTTCCTTGGCCTCCGACGGCGTCGGCGAGGCCTTGATCAGCGCGATCACCGGGTCGATGTTGGACAGCGCAACGGCCTGGCCTTCGAGGATATGACCACGCTCGCGAGCCTTGCGCAGCTCGAACACGGTACGCCGGGTCACGACTTCGCGACGGTGACGGACGAAGGCTTCCAGCAGGTCCTTGAGGTTGAGGATCCGCGGGCGACCGTCGATCAGCGCAACGATGTTGATACCGAATACGCTTTGCAGCTGGGTCTGGGCATAAAGGTTGTTGAGAATCACCTCTGGCACTTCGCCACGGCGCAACTCGATGACCACGCGCATACCGTCCTTGTCGGACTCGTCGCGCAGCTCGGTGATGCCTTCGAGCTTCTTCTCTTTAACCAGCTCGGCGATCTTCTCGATCAACCGGGCCTTGTTCAGTTGGTAAGGCAGCTCGGTGATGACGATCTGCTGGCGACCACCGACCTTGTCGATGTCTTCGATGGTCGAACGGGCGCGCATGTAGATGCGGCCACGACCGGTGCGATAGGCCTCGATGATACCGGCACGACCGTTGATGATCGCGGCGGTCGGGAAGTCCGGGCCCGGGATGTACTGCATCAGGTCATCGACGGTCAGCTCGGGGTTGTCGATGAGCGCCAGGCAACCGTCGATGACTTCACCGAGGTTGTGCGGCGGGATGTTGGTCGCCATGCCCACGGCGATACCGCTGGAGCCGTTGACCAGCAGGTTGGGGATACGGGTCGGCATGACCGCCGGGATCTGTTCGGTGCCGTCATAGTTCGGCACCCAGTCCACGGTTTCCTTATGCAGGTCGGCCAGCAGCTCGTGCGCCAGCTTGGTCATGCGCACTTCGGTGTATCGCATGGCCGCGGCGTTGTCGCCGTCCACCGAACCGAAGTTGCCCTGGCCGTCGACCAGCAGGTAGCGCAGGGAGAATGGCTGCGCCATCCGAACAATGGTGTCGTAGACCGCGGTATCACCGTGCGGGTGATACTTACCGATCACGTCACCGACCACACGGGCAGATTTCTTGTACGGCTTGTTCCAGTCATTACCCAGTTCGCTCATCGCGAACAGCACACGCCGGTGCACGGGCTTCAAGCCATCGCGCGCATCAGGCAGTGCCCGCCCGACAATCACGCTCATCGCGTAGTCGAGGTAGGACTGTTTCAGCTCGTCTTCGATATTGACCGGGAGGATTTCTTTGGCCAGTTCGCCCATGAGAAGCCTGATTCCTTTTTCTGGTGAAACTTCGTCACATCCATATGGGACGAACGAAGCTCGCCGCCGCGGGCCTGATGCCCTGCAACGACTTACGACAAATCAACGAGTTATGCCTTGGATCTGCGCAGTGAAGGCAGCCGGTTCGGGCTGCCCTGGAAACCGTCGGATGTTATCACAATCGCCGCCACGCACCTACCCCGGTAGAGGCAAGGAAGTAGACGGGCGGCCGCTGTAACCGACCGGGAGCGCGCCGAGAGGGGCTTAGAGGCAGAATGACTGCCTTTTGGGCCCATAAAATACCCCATGGCCTGGGACAAAAGCCGGTCAATGCAGGCGTTTTCGACACATCAATTGGGCCATCTTCGCGGTGTCCGGACGCTCGACGATGCCTTTTTCGGTCACGATGACATCGATCAGGTCCGCCGGCGTCACGTCGAAGACCGGATTAAAGGCCTCGACCTCGGCCCCGACCCGATGACCGCCAACACTCAACAGCTCGCTGCCGTCGCGCTCTTCGATCGGGATATCGTCGCCACTGGCCAGGTCCATGTCGACGGTCGAGCTCGGCGCCACCACCATGAAACGCACGCCGTGGTGCATCGCGCAGACCGCAAGCTGATAGGTGCCGATCTTGTTGGCCACATCGCCATTGGCGGTAATGCGGTCGGCCCCGACTATCACCCAGGTCACACCCTTGGTCTTCATGATGTGCGCGGCGGCCGAGTCGGCGTTCAGGGTCACCGGAATGCCTTCGTTGGCCAGCTCCCAGGCGGTCAGGCGCGAGCCTTGCAGCCAGGGTCGGGTTTCATCGGCATAGACCTGCTCGACCATCCCTTCCAGGAAAGCCCCGCGAATCACCCCCAGGGCCGTACCGAAGCCGCCGGTGGCCAGGGCGCCGGTATTGCAGTGGGTGAGAATCGCCTGGGCATTGCCCTGGTGCTTGCGGATCAGGTCGACCCCCAGTTGCGCCATGGTCAGGTTGGCCTCGCGATCACTTTCATGGATCGCCATCGCCTCGGCCTCCAGGGCCGCCAGCGGATCGGCGCCATCCTTGACCCGCTCCAAACGCTCACGCATGCGGTCCAGGGCCCAGAACAGATTGACCGCGGTGGGTCGCGAGTTCGCCAGCAAGGCAAAATCAGCTTCCATCGCCGCCAGCCAGTCGCCGCCCGCGGCCAGACGTGCCCGTGCCGCCAGCACGACACCGTACGCCGCGCTGATGCCAATGGCCGGTGCACCGCGCACCACCATCGAACGAATCGCCTCGGCGACCCCCGCCGCACTGTCGTAGGCCAGCCAGGTTTCCTCGAACGGCAAAATGCGCTGATCGAGCAGATACAAGGCACCATCACGCCAATCGATGGCCTTCACTTTTTCCGCAGCCAATAGCCGATCGCGCATGATTCACCCCACACTCCGGAACAAAAGCCGCCGATTATAGCGATCCCCCCGTGGGGGCGCTCGGGTATACTTCGCCATTATTTCAGATAAAGCCCGGAAGCCGTCCACGATGCCGAATACCTCCGCCCCGCTCGATCTTCTCCTGCTGCCGACCTGGCTGGTTCCGGTCGAGCCCGCCGGCGTGGTACTCAAGGAGCATGGCCTGGGCATTCGTGACGGACGCATCGCCTTTATCGGCACTCGGGCCGAGGCCTTGAAACTCGGTGCCAGGGAGGTCCGCGAACTGCCGGAAACCCTGCTCGCCCCCGGCCTGGTCAACGCCCACGGGCATGCCGCCATGACCCTGTTTCGCGGTCTGGCCGACGACCTGCCGCTGATGACCTGGCTGGAGCAGCATATCTGGCCCGCCGAAGCCCAATGGGTCGACGAAGCCTTCGTCCGTGATGGCACCGACCTGGCCATCGCCGAGCAACTCAAGGGTGGCATCACCTGTTTCTCGGACATGTACTTCTTCCCTAAAATCGCCAGCGAACGCGTGCACAACAGCGGCATGCGCGCGCAGATCGCCATTCCGATCCTCGATTTCCCGATCCCCGGCGCCGCCAGCGTCGATGAGTCGCTGCGCCAGGCCATCGAGCTGTTCGGCGACCTGAAGCATCACCCACGGATCAAGATCGCCTTCGGTCCCCATGCACCCTACACCGTTGGCGACGAAAACCTGGAAAAAGTCCGGGTCATCGCCGAAGAGCTCGATGCCGCGATCCACATGCACGTGCATGAGACCGCCTTTGAAGTGCAGCAGTCCGTGGAACAACGCGGCGAGCGTCCGCTGGCGCGCCTGGGCCGCCTCGGCTTGCTTGGCCCACGCTTCCAGGCCGTGCACATGACCCAGATCAGCGATGACGACCTGGCATTGCTGGTAGAAAGCAACAGCAGCGTGATCCACTGCCCGGAGTCGAACCTGAAACTGGCCAGCGGTTTCTGCCCGGTGGAGCGCCTGTGGCAAGCCGGCGTGAACGTGGCCGTGGGCACCGATGGCGCGGCGAGCAACAACGACCTCGACCTGCTCGGCGAAACCCGTACCGCCGCTTTGTTGGCAAAGGCCGTCGCCGGTTCCGCCACGGCCCTGGACGCACACCGCGCACTGCGCATGGCGACCCTCAATGGCGCCCGGGCCCTGGGCCTGGAGCAGGAGATCGGTTCGCTGGAAGTCGGCAAAGCCGCGGATATGGTCGCCTTCGACCTGTCAGGCCTGGCCCGGCAGCCGATCTACGACCCGGTGTCGCAACTGATTTACGCCAGCGGCCGCGACTGCGTGCAACATGTCTGGGTCGGCGGCAAGCCGCTGCTCGAAGACCGCCGCCTGACTCGCCTGGACGAACAGCAGTTAGGCGCCACGGCCCGGGCCTGGGGCCAGCGCATCGGCGCCCAGAAGCATTGATTGACGCGCCATAGAGTGCATGAATTGAAGATGACGCAACGCCCGGCGGGCGACATCAACCTGATTTCCAAGCTTTAGAGGATAGTCCATGAGCAACGTCGACCACGCTGAAATCGCCAAGTTCGAAGCCCTCGCCCATCGCTGGTGGGACCGCGAAAGCGAGTTCAAGCCGCTTCACGACATCAACCCGCTGCGGGTCAACTGGATCGACGAACGGGTCAAGCTGGCCGGCAAGAAGGTCCTCGACGTCGGTTGCGGCGGCGGCATTCTCAGCGAGGCCATGGCCCAGCGCGGTGCCACCGTGATGGGCATCGACATGGGTGAAGCGCCCCTGGCCGTGGCCCAGCTGCACCAGTTGGAGTCCGGTGTCAGCGTCGAGTATCGGCAGATCACCGCCGAAGCCCTGGCCGAGGAAATGCCCGAGCAGTTCGACGTGGTGACCTGCCTGGAAATGCTCGAGCACGTTCCCGACCCGTCCTCGGTGATCCGCGCCTGCTTCCGTATGGTCAAACCCGGCGGCCAGGTGTTCTTCTCCACCATCAACCGCAATCCCAAGGCCTATCTGTTCGCCATCGTCGGCGCGGAATACATCATGGGCCTGCTGCCGCGCGGCACCCATGACTTCAAGAAATTCATCCGCCCCTCCGAGCTCGGAGCCTGGAGCCGCGAAGCGGGCCTGGCGGTCAAGGACATCATCGGCCTGACCTACAACCCCCTGACCAAGCATTACAAGCTGGCGACGGACGTCGACGTCAACTACATGATCCAGACCCTGCGCGAGGAGTAACCGATGCGTTTGAGAGCGGTTCTCTTCGACATGGACGGTACCTTGCTCGACACTGCGCCGGACTTCATTGCCATCTGCCAGGCCATGCTCGCCGAGCGCGGCCTGCCGCCAATTGCCGATCGGTCGATTCGCGACGAGATCTCCGGCGGTGCCCGTGCCATGGTCGCCGTGACCTTTATGATGGACCCCGAGTCGCCGGGCTTCGAAGACTTGCGCCAGGAGTTCCTCGAGCGCTACCTCAAGGCCTGCGCTGTCCATAGCCGCCTGTTCGACGGCATGGCCGAGCTGTTGGTCGACATCGAGAAGGCCAATCTGCTCTGGGGCGTGGTCACCAACAAGCCGCTGCGCTTCGCCGAGCCGATCATGCAACAGCTGGGGCTGGCAGAGCGCTCGGCGCTGCTGATCTGCCCGGACCATGTGACGAACAGCAAGCCCCACCCGGAGCCGCTGATCCTCGCGTGCAAGATGCTCGATCTCGACCCGGCCAGCGTCTTGTTCGTCGGTGACGACCTGCGCGATATCGAGTCCGGTCGCGACGCCGGCACCCGCACCGCCGCCGTGCGCTACGGTTACATCCACCCGGACGACAACCCCGATCACTGGGGCGCCGATGTGGTGGTCGACCATCCGCTGGAGCTGCGCAAGGTATTGGATAACGCGCTGTGCAGCTGTTGAGCCTGCCAGCTGTTTTACATTTGTAGAGGTTTAGCCATGTTCGATTACTCCGCCCGCCCGGACCTGCTCAAGGACCGCGTCATCCTGGTCACCGGTGCCGGCCGCGGCATCGGCGCCGCCGCCGCCAAGACCTACGCCGCCCACGGTGCCACCGTGCTGTTGCTGGGCAAGACCGAAGCCAACCTGAGCCAGGTCTACGACGAGATCGAAGCCGCCGGCCACCCGCAACCGGCCGTGATCCCGTTCAACCTGGAAACCGCCCTGCCGCACCAGTACGACGAACTGGCGGCCATGATCGAAACCGAATTCGGCCACCTCGACGGCCTGCTGCACAACGCCTCGATCATCGGCCCGCGTACCCCGCTGGAACAGCTCTCCGGCGAAAACTTCATGCGTGTCATGCACGTCAACGTCAACGCCATGTTCATGCTGACCAGCACCTTGCTGCCGCTGCTCAAGCTGTCCCGGGACGCTTCGGTGATCTTCACCTCCAGCAGTGTCGGCCGCAAAGGCCGCGCCTATTGGGGGGCCTATGGCGTGTCCAAGTTCGCTACCGAAGGCCTGATGCAGACCCTGGCCGACGAGCTCGATACCGTGGCCCCGGTGCGCGCCAACAGCATCAACCCTGGCGCCACCCGAACCAGCATGCGCGCCCAGGCCTACCCCGGTGAAAACCCGGAAAACAACCCGACACCGCAACAGATCATGCCGGTCTACCTGTACCTGATGGGGCCCGACAGCAGCGGCGTCAACGGCCAGGCCTTCGACGCGCAGTAAACCCTCGCCCCACCGCGCCGCGTGTGCCGGAATACCGGCGCGCGGCGATCTGCCCCCCAAAAGCCATCAGTGCAAGTCAAACAATTGCCGCCCTTGCCGGCCGACGACACTTGCCCCTAAAAATCAAATCCCTGAATTCAAACGACTTTTATTCGATTGAACCGATTGGCACGACTTTCGCTCTAACTTCTTCAACACGCAGCGTAAGAGTCGTTTCCAAACCGCTCTTTCGCCCACCCTGTAAGACCGTATTCTGTGCTTAGGGGCTTGCCACTATGAAAACGCCGACCCAGACCAACGCAATTGATTTTGATCGCGCCAGATTGCAACGTCTGGGCTTTGGCCTGCTTCCCCCCGCCCAGCAACGCCCCATCAACCTGGCCCAACTGCGCCATCAACTGACCCTGCAGCTGCAGGTCAGCCTGGAGCCGGAGCGCATCCTGGACATCTTCTTCCGCGAGATCCAGCGCGTGATGCCACTGGATGCCTTGAGCTACCTGCACCCGGCC
This sequence comes from Pseudomonas sp. MWU13-2862, assembly GCF_023242495.1. Lineage (NCBI taxonomy): Bacteria > Pseudomonadati > Pseudomonadota > Gammaproteobacteria > Pseudomonadales > Pseudomonadaceae > Pseudomonas > Pseudomonas sp. MWU13-2862. The sequence goes on from NZ_JALMEZ010000001.1 coordinate 574,695, forward strand.
AGCGACTTGCGCCTGGAGTTCGGCCAACGCGGCCATCACTTGATCAGCTACAGCCTCAGCCATGAAGGCGAGCAACTGGGCGAGTTGATATTTCGCCGTGGCACCCGCTTCAACGAAGAGGAACTGGGCAATCTGGAATCGGTGCTGGCGAGCCTGCTGTACCCGATGCGCAACGCCCTGCTCTACCGCGCCGCTACCCGCTGCGCACTGCGCGACCCGCTGACCGGAACCGGCAACCGCATCGCCATGGAGCAGGCCCTGCAGCGGGAATTCGAACTGGCGCGCCGCCATAGCCAGCCGATTTCGGTGCTGATGCTGGATATCGACCACTTCAAACAGATCAATGACAACCACGGCCACAGCGCCGGCGACAAGGTGCTGAAAATCGTCGCCACGTCGATCAAGGACCAACTGCGCAATGTCGACCGGGTGTTCCGCTATGGCGGCGAGGAGTTTCTGATCCTGCTGTCCAATACCCATCGCGAGGCCGCGGCATTGGTCGGTGAGCGCCTGCGTTATGCGGCGCAAGACCAGGATTACGATTGCGATGGCCAGCGGATCAACCTGACGGTGAGCCTGGGTTGCGCCACACTGTTGCCGGGGGAGTCCACCGAAAGCCTGCTGCGCCGCGCGGACAATGCCCTGTATGTGGCCAAGCGCGAAGGGCGCAACCGCCTGGCCATGGCGGGCTGAACGCGCGACACAAACCGGAAATTCAAGACTGCACGCAACCCCTGTAGGAGCCAGCTTGCTGGCGATGAGGCCTGTGAGCCTTGCATCGCCTGATCGGCCGCTATCGCCGGCAAGCCGGCTCCCACAGTGACTGCATCGAACTCAGGATCGAGGTGCCACCAGTCAACCCTCGGCGAGAGCGGCCTGGCGCTCGCGGGCGACCGGAGCCTTTTCCCCATGTTCCAACTGCATGCAACGTTCAAGGAACAGATACATGTAGTCATAGCTCTTGCAGATCGCCTGCCGCAGCTCGACCTGCAGTGCCTTGGCGGGATTGTTGCCGGCCAGGGTACAGATGATTTCCAGGGCTTCCCACGGATGGGCATCATCGTACTGGGCATGCATCTTCAACCATTTCATCGCACGCTTGCGGTCTTCCTCCGGGAAAGCCGCGGCATAGACCCCCGTCGAACAGACCAGCGCCGACCACTCGCCGGTGGCCCCTTCAATGGCGTAGTTGGTCGCGGCAATCCCGACGATCAGCGCATCGGCCGAACTGGTATGCCAGCACCAATGACTCAGCGCGTGCAGCTCGGGCGCGACCTGTTGTGCCTGCAGGTCCTCGAGGGTCACGCCGTGGGCGCGGCTCCAATGCAGCCAATAGTCGGCGTGGTTCAGTTCCACGCGGATATTGCGCATCAGCCAACGCCGCGCCATGTCCTCGCCGGGATGGCGGGCAAAACGGGTCTTGGTGAGGTTCTGTGCCATGTATAACGCAAACTGTTCAACCACCGGCCAGCCGCCAATCAGATAGTGGCGCATGGTTTTCGCGCTCAACCTGTTGTCGCGCATCCGCTGGTAAAGTTCGTGTTCGACAACCCGGCGCTTGCTCTCGCTACAGTCCTGAATGAGCTGCTGCGCCCACGCGGGGTAGCTGGAGGCCTCCATAAGTGGGCCGGTTCTGCTGAAAGTGTCGATCACTGTCGGGCTCCTTCTGAGTGGTGATTTAAGCAGATCAGCAAAGGTTTCAGCGGAATGTACCAGGCGCCTTGAACAGGAGAGGCCGGGGTCGAGCGGGCCGACACAACAGGCTGTCACAGGTGAACAACTGCGGCCGCTCGACAATATAGCCTTGAGCATAGTCGACACCGATCTCGAGCAGGGCCTGCTCGATCTGCGGTGTTTCAACGAATTCTGCAATCGTTCGCTTCCCCATGACATGGCCGATGTGATTGATCACCTCGACCATGGCGCGGTTAATCGGGTCGTCCAGCATATCCTTTACGAAACTTCCATCGATCTTCAGGAAGTCTACAGGCAAATGTTTGAGATAGGCGAATGAAGACATTCCCGCGCAAAAGTCGTCCAACGAGAACCGACAGCCCAAGTTCTTGAGTTCATTGATAAATCGTATGGCGCTGCCGAGATTGGAAATGGCGCTGGTTTCAGTTATTTCGAAACAAATCATATCCGGCGGAATGCCATGCAGCTTGAACTGCTCATGCAGGAAGCCGAGGAAGCCGTCGTCGCCAATGGTGGTACCCGACAGATTGATCGCGCACATCGCCATCGCGCCCCCGCGCTTCTGGGCGATGCATTCGGCAATGACCTTGAAGACGTTCTGCACCACCCAGCGATCCAGTTGGGTCATCAGGCCATAACGCTCGGCGGCCGGGATAAAGCTGTCGGGCAGGATCATACGCCCGGCCTCGTCGTGCAAACGCAGGAGGATTTCCACATGCCCACCGGTGTGATCGGTGTGTCCCAGGGCGGCAATTTCCTGGGCATACAGGCAGAACCGGTTTTCCTCCAGGGCCATGTGCAAACGCTGGACCCAGGCCATCTCGCCGAAACGCAAGGACAACTCCGAATCGTCCGCGTGATACACCTGGACCCGGTTGCGACCCTTCTCCTTGGCCATGTAGCAGGCCATGTCCGCCGCCCGCAGCGAAGCCTCCAGGGTGGCCGGTGCCTGGGCAATGTGCACCAGGCCGATACTGACCGTGGTCACGAACGGCCGCCCTTTCCAGACGAAATGCAGGTTCTGCACGGTCTGCCGCAGGCCTTCGGCGATCTTTTCCGCGGCCTCCGACGGGCAGTTCTCCAGCAGGATGCCGAACTCGTCACCGCCCAGACGGGCCAGGGTATCGCCCTCGCGCAAGCCGGATTGCAGCAAGGCACAGATGTGCCGGAGCAATTCATCGCCGGCGGCATGACCGCAGGTGTCATTGACCAGCTTGAACTGGTCCAGGTCGAGGAACATCAAGGAGTGGCGTGCCGGTTGGCGGCTCAGGTTGTACAGCGCCTGTTCCAGGCGATACTCGAATTCACGCCGGTTGGCCAGGCCCGTCAAGGCGTCATGGGTGGCCTGCCAGGACAGGTTGGCAATGTACTGGCGCTCCTGGGTCATATCGTGCAGCACCAGCACCGTCCCACTGACTTTGCCGGCGTTGCGGATCGGCGCGCCCACCAGGGTCACCGACACGGTGCTGCCGTCCAGGCGCTGGATCAGCTTGGAATGCTCGCTGCCACCGCTCAGCCGGCCGCTGAGAATATGTTCGATCAGGGTAAAACCTTCCTCCTGGGCATTTTCGTCGAGCAGGTTGAACAGTGCCGCCAGGGGCAGGCCATGGGCCTGTCCGGCCTTCCAGTGGGTCAGGTGCTCGGCGGCCGGATTCATATAGGCGATGGCGCCTTCCACATCGGTGGTGATGACCCCGTCACCGATCGACTCAAGGGTAATCTGCGCCCGCTCTTTTTCCAGTTGCAAGGCATCGGCAAAGGCATGGCGCTGGGCCAGCAACTTGTGCGTGCGCAGCAAGGCCAGGGCGATCAGGCCCAGGGCGGTGGCCAGGTTGGTGATCAGCAACAAGCGCAGAATGACCCGCGAACCTTCGCCCAGGGCATCGCTGAAGGCTTTAGCAGCCGGTGTCACGCCATCATTGATGGCAAAGATCTGGCTCTTCCAGCCTCGGATATCGTTGTTACTCTCCTGGTTGACCGAGATCGCCCGGTGCATCTGCTGGGCGACAGTGTCCAGTTGCAACAGGTAACTGTCGCCCACCGCCCATTTTTCAATGGCTCGTTCCAGGTAACTGAAGTGCCGGAAGTTCAGGTATAACCAGATGATGCTGGAGGCATCGTCGGGGTGATTGCCGCCTTGCAGTATCCCACGCCGGGCGGCTGCCAGGTCCGGGGTCGGCGAATCCAGGGCGACCCGCAGGTCGTGTCCGCCCTGGGGCACGGCGATCGCTTCCTGGTATTTACGGAAGATCGTTTCGTCGCGACTATCGGCGTACAGGTTGAGGTAGTAGATGGCGTCCTTCTGGCCCTTGGACCAGAGGCTCTCGCCCGCCACATAACCGCGCACGGCGGACAGCACATACAGGCTCAGGCAGCCCAGCAGGGCCTGAAACAGGACAACAGCAATAAATGGCCAGACGATGCCCAACAGCCGTGGCGTTCCGAGAGTCCGCGTTTGCTTCATGAGATCCCTTGCATCAGCACTGCCAGATGAGCACTCGAGAGAAATCCACTTCTGATAGCACAGCCTAGGCTAATTTCCATGACACCGAAGGGATCAACCTCCCCCCTTCCAGGTCACCGGAACTCATCCATCGTTCGCACACACAGAGAAAAAAGTCTTTCCTTCAGTCAATTCAACCACTAAGCACAGAAAACCCGATAAAACTCAAGCGCGTCAAATTTTTTGCAGGTGCCCGTACAACTTCGCGTAGAGGCCACCTTCGGCAATAAGCTGCTGATGGTCGCCGTCCTCGGCGATGCGCCCACCGTCGAATACCAGCACCCGATCCGCCTGTTTCACCGCAGACAGCCGGTGGGCAATGATCAGGGTCGTGCGACCGCTGAGAAACCGGCTCAGGGCCTGATGCAGGTTGTATTCGGTGGCTGCGTCGAGGGCCGAGGTCGCTTCATCGAGAATCACCACTTTGGGTTCGGCCAGGACCATCCGGGCAATCGCCAGACGCTGACGCTGACCACCGGACAAACGCACCCCGGAGCGCCCGACAATACTGTCCAGGCCTTGTGGCAATAGGTTGATCGTAGCGTCGAGCTGGGCAATTTCCAGTGCCCGCCAGCAAGCTTCATCGCTGCGCTCGCGGCCCATGGTCAGATTGGCGCGCACGGTATCGTTGAACAACGCCGGGTGCTGTAACACCACCGCGACGTTCTCGCGCACGGTGTCCAGGCCGATCTCGGCCTGGGACGCGCCGCCAAAGCGAATGGTCCCGGACTGGGGCGTGTAAAGACCCAGCAGCAGTTGCACCAGGGTGCTTTTACCGCCGCCGCTGGCGCCGACAATCGCGACTTTTTCGCCAGGGGCGATGGACAGGTCCAACTGATCGAGCACCGGTTCCTCGCCATAGGCAAAACTCAGGCCCTGTACCTCGATACCCACGGTATCGCGCCCAATGAAAGGATCGACGCCACCGGGGTACTGCGGTTCATCGGCACGTGCCAGCAGTTCGTTGATCCGCTCGAGCGCACCGCCGGCGGCATAGAAGGCATATTGCAGGTTCAGCAACTGCTCCACCGGCCCGATCATGAACCAGAGATAACTGAACACCGCGAGCATCTGGCCGATGGACAGGTCCGAGAACAGCACCGTGAGCATCGCCGCCGCACGGAAGATATCGATGCCGAACTGGAACAGCAGCCCCGTGGCCCGGCTCGAGGCATCGCTTTTCCATTGCGACGCCACGGCGTAATCCCGTACTTCCCGGGCGCGGGTCCCCAGACGGCCGAGGAAAAAGCCCTGGCGATTGCCGGCACGCACTTCCTGGATCGCGTCGAGGGTCTCGGTCAGGGCCTGGGTAAAACGCGAGGTGCTGTCGTTTTCCAGCTTCTTCAGATGCTTGACCCGCTTGCCCAACTGCACCGTGGCATAGATCACCAGCGGGTTGAACAGCAGGATCAGCAGCGCCAGCTTCCAGTGCATCCAGACCAGGATGGCCGAGGTGCCCACCAGCGTCAGCATCGCCACCAGAAAGCGGCTCAGGGTCTCGCCGACGAACTTGTCCAGGGTGTCCAGGTCGGTCACCAGGTGCGTGGTCACGGTGCCGCTGCCGAGGCTTTCGTACTCGCCCAGGGAAATACGCTTCAAACGTTCGATCAACCGGGTGCGGATGCGGTAGACGATGTCCTTGGCCAGCCCGGCGAACAGCCGCGCCTGGACCACGTTGAACACCAGGGCCGCACAACGCAGGGTCAGGGTCACCAGCAGCATCAGGCCGATATAACCGACGGCGCGCTGCCAGGGATCGGGCAGCAGGTGGTTCATCACCTTGAGCGCGGCATCGCCGTGCCCCAGCAGGACCTCGTCCACCAGCAATGGCAACAGCAGGGGAATCGGCACACTGCACAAGGTCGCCAACACGGCCACCAGGTTGGCGATCCACAGCGCTTTCTTATGGTGCAGGGCCAGACGCCGGATTTCGGCCCAGCTCAAGCGGTCCACAGGGGGTTTGACGGGTTCGGGATCGGGCTGTTCAAGCACTGGCCGCGCGCTCCAGCCATCGGCCGAGCAGCGGGGCAAGTTCAGCCAGCGGCTGGTAGCCATTGGTCAGCAGCGCCAACTGGCCATTACGTTCGGCCAGCAGGGTCGGGAAACCGGCAATCCCCAGGTCCTGGACCCAGGTGAAATCGGCCGCGGTGGCCGCGTGTTGCTCGGCCGTGTCGAAGGCGCCGGCAAACTCGATGCGCGGCAAACCGGCTTGCTCCGCCAACTCCACCAGCACGCTGGCTTGGGTGACATCCCGGCCCTCGACATAGAAGGCCCGCTGGATCAGCCCCACCAGCGTCCACGCACAGTCCGGCGCCAGGCTACGCGCGGTGATCACGGCGCGGCAGGCAGGCTCGGTGTCGTAGATGAAACCGTCAGGCAAGGCGCCGTCGAGCTTGAACGGCTGGCCGGTGGTCTCGGTAACCGCCTGCCAGTGCTCCATGATATAGCGCCGGGTGGTCGGCTCCAGCGCGGCGCCGCTACCGGTGCGCAGGCCGCCCATCACCAGGTGCAGTTCGACCCCCGCCGCCTGGGCCTGCTTGACCAGTGCCTCGGCCACCGGGGCAAACCCCCAGCACCAGGAGCACATCGGGTCCATTACATAGAGCAGGCGCGCGGACATGGTTCAGCCCTCGGAAGATTGACGGTAGTTGTAACCGATCGGATGCGGCTGGTTGCGCGCCTTGGCCAGTTCGATCTGCTTCTGGCGGTCAATGGCGCTACGACGGGTTTTCTCGCTCAAGGTGTCCCAGCAATGCGGGCAACTGATCCCGGCCACGTAATGCTCCGAGGCCCGTTCCTCGACGCTGATCGGCGTACGGCAGGCATGACATTGATCGTAGTCGCCTTCGCTCAGGTCATGGCGCACGGTCACCCGATTGTCGAAGACAAAACAGTCGCCCTGCCACTTGCTCTGCTCCTGGGGCACCTCTTCGAGGTACTTGAGGATCCCGCCCTTGAGGTGATAGACCTCGTCGAACCCCTGGCTGAGCATGTAGCTGGAGGCCTTCTCGCAGCGAATGCCGCCGGTGCAGAACATTGCGACCTTCTTGTGTTTGGCCGGGTCGAAATGGGCTTTGATGTAGTCGGGGAATTCGCGAAAACTGGTGGTTTTCGGGTCGATGGCGCCTTCGAAGGTACCGATCGAAACTTCATAATCGTTGCGGGTGTCGATCAGCAACACTTCCGGGTCGGCGATCAACGCATTCCAGTTCTGTGGATCGACATAGGTGCCGACCTGCTTGTTCGGGTCCACGCCCTCGACCCCCAGGGTGACGATTTCCTTCTTCAGCTTGACCTTGGTCCGATAGAACGGCTGGTCGTCGCAATAGGATTCCTTGTGGTCGATGTCGACCATCCGCGGATCCAGCTTGAGCCAGGCGAGCAGGCCGTCGATGCCTTCGCGGCTACCGGAAACCGTACCGTTGATGCCTTCTTCGGCGATCAGCAGGGTGCCTTTGATACCGTTGTCGACCATCGCCTGCAGCAGTGGCTCGCGCAGGGCAACGTAATCTTCCAGGGTGACGAACTTATAAAGTGCCGCCACGACTATGGGTTGAGTCATGGGTGATTCTCTCCAGGTGGCTGCCCTCGCAAAGGGCGAACCGGATGCAAAAAAAACGCGCCGACAGTGCGGCGCGTTGCGGATTCTAGCAAAAAAACACCGGTCAAAAAACCAGCATCAATGCCCTCCGCCGGCGCAGACCGGCGATGCCGGGGCCACGCCGATTTTCACCCATTCTTCAGGGGTGTAGGTATGCAGGGCCAACGCATGGAATTCACTCATCAGGTCACCCAGGGTGGCATAGACCTTCTGGTGGCGCTTGACGCTGTTCAACCCGGCAAACTGTGCGCTGACCAGCACCGCCTTGAAGTGGGTCTGCAACCCACGGCTGTGCATATGGCTCTCGTCCAGGACTTGCAGGTGCTCGGGTTGCAGGGCGCCCAGTGCGGTTTCGATACGTTGCTGCATGCTCATTCCAGGCTCCGCTTACGGCTTTTTCTTGACCGCGGGTGCCGGCGCCTTGGGCGTCAGCTCGTTGGTCATGTCTTCCAGCAGCTTGTTCACCACCGGTACTGCGCTTTCCAGTTTGGCCTGGGTCATCTGGGCCGATTGCTGGGTCAGTTGCGGCATTTTTTCCAGGACTTTCTTGCCCAGTGGCGACTGGTAGAACGCGACCAGGTCCTTGAGTTCGGATTCGCTGAAGTTGTCGGTGTAGAGTTTGAGCATGTCAGGCTTGAGCTTGTTCCAGCCGATGGCCTGGTCCAGGGCGGCGTTGGCCTTGGCCTGGTAGGTGTCGAGCAACGGCTTTTTCGAGGCCGGTGCCTGGGTCTGCTCGAAGCGCTGGGCAAACATTTGCTGTACTTGCGCGTAGACCGGGGTGCCCAGCTTGTCGGCGTGGGCCAACGTCAGGAAAGCCTCGGCACTGGCGTTGTGGCTGGCGGTATCGGCGAAAACCTGGCCGCTGGCGCATACCAGAGCAACCGCGGTACAGATGGCACGAAGACGGGTCATCGAGTTTCCTTTCTAAACAGGCGAGGTAAAACCCCAAGGGCATCCATTCTGCGCCTAACAAAGTGTGTCACTCAACCCCGTGGCCAATGCTCGGGTGTCCGATGGTCGCGAAGAGAGTAAAACCTGGAAGGGAACCCACGCGTTCGATCAGGACCTAAACTGCGCTAACCCGCCATCAGGAGTGAAACCGAATGAGTCGCATCGAAACCGACAGCCTTGGCCAGGTAAACGTACCGGAAGAGGCCTACTGGGGCGCCCAGACCCAGCGTTCGCTGATCAACTTCGCCATCGGCACGGAAAAAATGCCCCTGGCGGTCATGCACGCCCTGGCGTTGATCAAGAAGGCCGCGGCCCGGGTCAACAACCGCAATGGCGACCTGCCCGCCGATATCGCCCGGCTGATCGAGCAGGCCGCCGACGAAGTGCTCGCCGGCGAACATGACGACCAGTTCCCGCTGGCGGTCTGGCAGACCGGCAGCGGCACCCAGAGCAATATGAACGCCAACGAAGTGATTGCCGGGCGGGCCAATGAACTGGCCGGCAAGGGCCGTGGCGGCAAATCGCCAGTACACCCCAACGATCACGTCAACCGCTCCCAGAGCTCCAACGACTGCTTTCCCACCGCCATGCACATCGCCGCCGTCCAGGCGGTGTACCAGCAGTTGCTGCCGGCGATGGCCGAACTGTCCGGCGGGCTGGCGGAACTGGCGGCACGCCATATGAAGCTGGTGAAGACCGGGCGCACCCATATGATGGATGCCACGCCGATCACCTTCGGCCAGGAGGTCTCGGCCTATATCGCGCAACTGAACTACGCCGAGCGGGCGATTCGCGCGGCCTTGCCGGCGGTCTGCGAACTCGCCCAGGGCGGCACCGCCGTCGGCACCGGGCTGAATGCGCCCCATGGTTTTGCCGAGGCGGTTGCCGCCGAACTCGCGGCGTTGTCCGGCTTGCCGTTTATCAGCGCGCCGAACAAATTCGCCGCCCTGGCCGGCCATGAGCCCCTGACCACCCTCTCCGGCGCCCTGAAAACCCTCGCCGTGGCCCTGATGAAAATCGCCAACGACCTGCGCCTGCTGGGTTCCGGGCCGCGTGCCGGATTTGCCGAGGTGAAGTTGCCGGCCAACGAACCGGGCAGTTCGATCATGCCCGGCAAGGTCAACCCGACCCAGTGCGAGGCGCTATCGATGCTGGCCTGCCAGGTCATGGGCAATGACGTGACGATCGGCTTTGCCGCCAGCCAAGGTCACTTGCAGTTGAATGTGTTCAAGCCGGTGATCATCCATAACCTGCTGCAGTCGATCCGACTGCTCGGCGATGGTTGCAGCAACTTCCAGCAGCATTGCATCGCCGGGCTGGAACCCGACCCGGTGCAGATGGCCGCGCACCTGGAGCGTGGCCTGATGCTGGTGACGGCGCTGAATCCGCATATCGGCTACGACAAGTCGGCCCAGATCGCCAAGAAGGCCTACAGCGAAAACCTCACCTTGCGTGAAGCGGCGCTGGCCCTCGGCTACCTGACCGACGCCGAGTTCGACGCCTGGGTCCGGCCGGAAAACATGCTTGAATCCGGCAAGAACGGCTGACGTCGAGCGTTAATTTGCCATCAAACGCACCCGCCGGGCCTTGAGCCCGGCCATCAGCGACGGCCCCAACGCCACCAGCGCCGAGCCCAGCACCACCAGCAACGCGCCGCCATACCCCAGGCCATTGATATCTTCGGGCTGTACGAAGCCGGGCCACAGCCAGGCCGCCAGGGCCACCGCGGCAAAGGTCACCAGCGGCGTGATCGCCAGGGTCGCACTGACCCGCGAGGCTTCCCAGTGCGCCAGGGCCTCGGCAAAGGCACCGTAGGCCACCAGCGTATTGAGGCAACAACCGAGCAACAACCAGCCCTGCAACGGACTCAGTTGCAGGACTTCGCTCGGGTGCACCCAGGGCGTGAGCAACAAGGCACAAAACAGGTAGATCACCATCATCACCTGCAACGAATTCCATACCGTCAGCAATTGCTTCTGGCTCAAGGCATAGAAGGTCCAGACCGTGGACGCCAGCAACACCATCAATACCCCGGCGGTGTAAGTCCCCAGGGAGGTCAGCAACTCTTCCAGGCGCTGATTGAAAAACAGCCCGAAGCCGAACAGCAGCACCAGCAAGCCGAGCCCCTGCCCCAGGCTGAAGCGCTCCTTGAACACGAACAGGCTGGCGATCAGCAGGAAAATCGGCCCCATCTGCACCACCAACTGCGCGGTGCCCGGACTGAGGCGGTTCAAGCCCATGAGGTAAAGCACGTAGTTGCCCACCAGGCCGAGCACCGCCATCAGCACCAGCCAGCCGCCTCGTGGCCCGAGGACATGCCGGCTCGGCAACCGCCGGGTCGCCGCCAGGTACACGAACAGAAAGCCCCCCGACACGATCAAGCGGCACCAGGTCACGGTCACCGGGTCCATCACCTGCAATACCTGCTTGAGCTTGATCGGCAAAATGCCCCAGAGCACGGCGGTCAACAGCGCCAGGAACAGGCCATAGCCCCAGCGACCGGATGAGATATGCATGAAGAGTCCTGCGGACGTGTGGGGGAAGTCGCCATTCTAGGCCTTGCCAGGTCGGCAACACAGCCGGGGAAGACAGCCCGATACGACCTTGAGCATGCCAGAAACGCCGTCAATAAACTGGCCATGACCATTGATCGGAGGATCAGGTGAGCTATCCTCATAAGTTTTATGCTAGATTTCTGACAGCTACGCTCACCAGCGAGATTTCGCCATGTTCGGCAAACGCGCACAAGACAACACCGAGGCCATACATTTTCGCAGTGGCCGAGTGACGACCATCAACGGATTGTTTTTTTTCAGCACTCGGGAAAACACACTGGAAGGGCCGTTCTTTACTCGCACCGATGCCGAGCGCGAAACCCAGCTGTATGTAAAACGCATGCAGCGGGCCAATGCCATCCAGGCCAGCCAGACCCTGTAGCAACAGGGTCTGGTCCAGGTTCAGAGCAACGCTTCGAACAACCCCGTCGCCCCCATCCCACCGCCCACGCACATGGTGACGATGCCATAACGCAACTTGCGTCGCTGCAGCTCACGCACCAGGTGCCCGACCTGGCGCGAGCCGGTCATGCCGAAGGGATGGCCGATGGAAATCGAACCGCCGTTGACGTTGTACCTGTCGTTGTCGATGCCCAACCGATCACGGCTGTACAGGCACTGCGAGGCGAACGCTTCGTTCAACTCCCACAGATCGATATCCGCCACGCTCAGGCCCCTGGCCTTGAGCAGCCGCGGCACCGAGAACACCGGGCCGATGCCCATTTCGTCCGGTTCACAACCGGCCACGGCAAAACCACGGAACAAGGCCTTCGGCGTCAGCCCCAGTTCCAGGGCTTTTTCCAGGCTCATCACCAGGGTCATCGAAGCGCCGTCGGACAGTTGTGACGAGTTGCCCGCGGTCACCGAACCGTCTTCGGCAAACACCGGCTTCAAACCGGCCAGGCTTTGCAATGTGGTGTCCGGGCGATTGCAGTCATCACGCTCCACTACGCCTTGCAGATGCTGGATCTGCCCGCTGGCCTTGTCTTCAACCGCATAGGTTACGGCCATGGGCACGATTTCATCGTCGAACAAACCGGCGGCCTGGGCGGCGGCCGTGCGCTGCTGGCTTTGCAACGCATACAGATCCTGCTGCTCACGACTGACACCGTAGCGTCGGGCGACGATCTCGGCGGTCTGGCCCATGGGGAAATAGATCCCCGGCACCTGCTCCTTGAGCAGCGGGTTGATCAGGTTGTCGGTGTTGACGCTTTTCATCGTCAGGCTGATGGACTCGACGCCACCGGCAACGATGATCTCACTGCAACCGGATGCGATCTGGTTGGCGGCAATGGCAATCGCCTGCAACCCCGAGGAGCAGAAGCGATTGAGGGTCATGCCGGCGGTGCCGGTGCCCAGCTTCGACAACACCGCGACATTACGCCCGATGTTGTAGCCCTGGGCCCCCTCGTTGGAGCCGGCGCCGACGATGCAATCCTCGACGCTGGCCGGGTCGATGCCGTTGCGGCTGAGCAAGGCGTTGACGCAATGGGCCGCCATGTCATCCGGCCGGGTCTGGTTGAATTTGCCGCGAAAGGACTTGGCCAGGCCAGTCCGCACGCTGTCGACGATCACCACTTCACGCATGACCCACCTCGTTGATTGTTGTTGTCGGTTGGAAGGATCGAGCGAGCATAAGCCCACCCGATTCCCGACCGCGACAATCATTCATCCGGCGTATGCGCGGCCATCGTCCTACTTCGACTTACCCTTCTTCCCATATGCTTCGAAGGCGTCCTCGATGGCCCGGTTGATCGTGCGCAGCACCTTGACCCGGGCCCAGCGCTTGTCATTGGCTTCCACCAGCGTCCAGGGCGACACTTCGGTGCTGGTACGGTCGACCATATCGCCGATGGCATCGCGGTACAGCTCCCATTTCTCGCGGTTGCGCCAATCGTCTTCGGTGATCTTGAAGCGCTTGAACGGAATTTCTTCGCGAGCCTGGAAACGCTCCAATTGGGTTTGTTTATCGATGGCCAGCCAGAACTTCACCACGATCACTCCGGCCTCGCTCAGTTGCTCCTCGAAATCGTTGATTTCACTGTAGGCACGCATCCAGTCGGCCTGGCTGCAGAAGCCTTCAATCCGTTCTACCAATACACGGCCATACCAGGAACGGTCGAACACGGTGAACTTGCCACGCGGCGGGATATGCCGCCAGAACCGCCAGAGGTACGGCTGGGCACGTTCGTCTTCGGTCGGCGCGGCGATGGGGACGATACGGTACTGTCGTGGATCGAGCGCCGCGGCGACCCGGCGGATCGCTCCGCCCTTGCCCGCCGCATCATTGCCTTCGAACACCGCCACCAGCGCGTGCCGACGCATGCGCTTGTCCCGCAGCAGACCGGCCAGCCGCGCCTGTTCGGTAATCAGTTGTTCTTCATAGTCGTCCTTGTCCAGGTGCTGACTCAGGTCAAGGCTGTCCAGCAGACTGAGTTCATCCACCCCCGACTGCAGCGGTGCGGCATTGGTCGGGCGCGGCTTGGCGTCCTTGGTCTTGAGCGCCGTCTGCAAGCCTTCGAGCAGGATCTTGCCCACGGTCAGGCTGCGGTAATGCGGATCGACACCTTCGATCACATGCCAGGGTGCGTAGTCGTTGCTGGTGCGGCGCAGCACCCGCTCACCGAAATGCACGAACTTGTCGTAAGTCTCCGACTGCTGCCAGTCCAGCGGGCTGATGCGCCAGCTGTGCAGGGGATCATCCTGGAGAGATTTGAGGCGGGCCTTCATCTGTTTCTTGGACAGGTGGAACCAGAACTTGAAGATCAGCGCACCTTCGTCGCAGAGCATGCGCTCCAGGCGCTCGGCGCCATTGATCGCCTGGTCCAGCACCGCGTCCTTGAAATGGCCGTGCACCCGTCCCTGCAACATCTGGCTGTACCAGTTGCCGAAGAACACCCCCATGCGCCCCTTGGCCGGCAACTGCCGCCAATAGCGCCAAGCCGGTGGCCGGGCCAGTTCTTCATCGGTCTGCTGGTCGAAGGTGCGGACCTCGATCAGACGCGGGTCCATCCATTCGTTGAGCAACTTGACCGTCTCGCCCTTGCCCGCCCCTTCAATGCCATTGATCAGCACAATGACCGGAAAGCGCTTTTGCTGCTGGAGTTCGAACTGCGCCTCCAGCAAGGCTTCACGCAGGGCCGGGACTTCGGCGTCGTAGGTTTCTTTGTCGATGGCGTGACCGATTTCGGCGGATTCAAACATGGGCGACTCCCTTCCAAGATAGAGCAAGACTAACGGATCGGACCACGCTGTGTGGCGGGAAATCCCCAGGCCTTGCCATGGATCAATCCAGCGCCCGGCAATGGGCTAGAATAGCCGCCTTGTTGCCGTCGAGTGCCCCCATGACCCGCGTATCGCCCACTCCTCCCAGCCACGCCCAGATCGACTGGGATGATCAAGGTCGCCCGCACTCTAGGGTCTTCGACGACGTCTATTTCTCCGACCAGTCGGGCCTGGACGAAACCCGCTACGTCTTTATCGAGCAAAATCGTCTGAAAGAGCGTTTCGAGGCCCTCGGGCCGAACGAGCGGCTGGTGATCGGCGAAACCGGCTTCGGCACCGGACTGAATTTCCTCTGCGCCTGGCAGTTGTTCGAAACCTGTGCGGTAGCGGGCGCCCGACTGCATTTCGTCAGCGTGGAAAAGTACCCACTGAGCCGCGCCGACCTGCAACGCGCCCTCAGCCTCTGGCCCGAACTGGCGACGTTCAGCGCGCAATTGCTCGGGCAGTATGTCGCCATTCACCAGGGCTTCCAGCGCCTGCTGCTGGACAATGGCCGGGTGACCCTGACACTGCTGGTCGGCGATGCCCTGGAACAGTTGCCGCAACTGGATGCCCGGATCGACGCCTGGTTCCTCGATGGCTTTGCCCCGGCGAAAAATCCCGAGATGTGGACACCCGAGCTGTTCGCCGAACTGGCGCGACTGGCGGCCCCCGGCGCGACCCTGAGCACCTTCACCAGCACCGGCTGGGTCCGTCGCTCGTTGAATGCCGCGGGCTTCAAGATGCGCCGCACGCCGGGCATCGGCCATAAATGGGAAATCCTGCGGGGCGAATTTATCGGCTGGCCCGAAGACACCGCCGAACCGCCGCCGGCCAAGCCCTGGTTCTCCCGCCCACGACCGCCCGGCGGCGAACGCCGGGCCCTGGTGATCGGCGGCGGCCTGGCCGGTTGTGCCAGCGCGGCGAGCCTCGCCGCCCGTGGCTGGCAGGTCTGCCTGCTGGAGCGCCACGATGCCCTGGCCCGGGAAGCCTCGGGCAACCCGCAAGGCGTCCTCTACCTCAAGCTGTCGGCCCATGGCACCGCG
The DNA here is from genome assembly GCF_023242495.1 of Pseudomonas sp. MWU13-2862. NCBI lineage: Bacteria > Pseudomonadati > Pseudomonadota > Gammaproteobacteria > Pseudomonadales > Pseudomonadaceae > Pseudomonas > Pseudomonas sp. MWU13-2862. The sequence goes on from NZ_JALMEZ010000001.1 coordinate 590,310, forward strand.
CTGTCGCAACTGATCCTCAGCGGTTTCGGGCATACCCGGCGCTTGCTCGAGCAGTTGCACAAAGGCCTCGACTGGGACGACTGCGGCGTCTTGCAACTGGCCTTCGATGAGAAAGAGGCCGAGCGCCAGGCCCAATTGGCCAAGGCCTTCAGCCCCGAGTTGCTGCAGGTCCTCGATCAAGCCCAGGCCCAGGCTCGTGCTGGCGTGGCCCTCGAACACGGTGGACTGTTCTTTCCGGAAGGCGGCTGGGTTCATCCGCCGGCCTTGTGCCAGTGGCAGGCCGACCACCCGAACATTGAAGTGCGTGCCCATAGCGACGCCGTCGAACTGCGCCAGGTCGACGGCCAATGGCAGGCGTGGGCCGCCGACACCCTGCTGGGCGGCGCCCCGGTGGTGATCCTTGCCGGCGCCGCCGAAGTGAAACGCTTCGCCGCCAGCGCCACGCTGCCACTCAAGCGCATTCGCGGGCAGATCACTCGCCTGGCGCAGACCGCCGGCAGCGCCGCCTTGCACACCGTGGTCTGCGCCGAAGGTTATGTCGCGCCGGCACGCCTGGGTGAACATACCCTGGGAGCCAGCTTCGATTTCAAGAGCGAAGACCTGACTCCCACCACGGCGGAGCATATCGGCAACCTGGCATTGCTACAGGACATCTCGCCCGACCTGGCCCTGCGCTTGAACGCCGCGGGCTTGGCTCCAGAACAACTGCAAGGCCGGGCCGCCTTTCGCTGCACCAGCGCCGATTACCTGCCGATCGTCGGGCCGCTGGCGGACCCGCAAGCGTTCGCCGAGGCCTACGGCATCCTGGCCCGGGATGCCCGGCAGGTGCCACAGGTCCCCTGCCCCTGGCTCGAGGGCCTGTATATCAACAGCGGCCACGGCTCCCGAGGCCTGATCAGCGCACCGCTTTCGGGTGAGCTGCTGGCGGCGTGGCTGGAGAACGAACCGTTGCCGCTGCCCCGCAGCATTGCCGAGGCCTGTCATCCGAATCGTTTCGCCTTGCGCGCCCTGATTCGCGGCACGGTCAAGCCTCGGACGAACGCCTGAACCGGCGCCCCGACCAGACATCAGAGCGGGGCGGGATGCTCATCCAGTTCGTACTGGGTCAGCCCTTCGAGAAAACGTTGCTCCTCGGCGAGGCGGCTCTCCATCAACATCGACAAACTTCGGGAATACCTGTCGCTGAGCATCTCCGGGGAGTTGTTCAGCAGTTGTTCCTCCTGCTCATGAAACGGCCTGTTGAAGAGGGCGAAATCCCGTGGGTACTTCTTCCTCAGGTAGTCGATCCAGAAATCGCGCGAAGCAATAAAGGTCTTCATGGCCGCTGTCGCCTCAGCCTGCCGTATGCGACCGCGGGCTTCCAGGATCTGCTCTTCGCTGACACCGGCAATGGATCTGAAGAACATCTCCTTCGGCTGCCCGGGCAAATACAGCGAACGTCCCAGGCCGACCCGATAGGCCAGATTCACTTCGATCTCATCCACCATACCGGCTGAAGGCCGCTCGGGCTGCTCGTACAGCGCCTTGACATGCTCCCGGGCAATCTCATCGATACGTTCCAGGCGAAACAGGCCCCGCGCCAACTTCAGCAACTCCGTCGGCTCACTACTCCTGAGCGCCAGAAACCGGGCCCTGGCCAGCAACATCCGGACTTCCAGGTGACTGAAATTGCGTGCGGCGCTGTCCACACAGGTCAACGGATCGGCCGCCAGGTCGAACAGCTCACGCCGCAACGTGGTGTTCTCGGCGGCTTCCGCCAGCACCTCCCAGACGCGTCGCGTCAAGTCGGCGCGAGTCTTCTGATATTCCGCGCTGCTGCCCAGGCGTCCCAACAACGCGAACAGTTCCCCGGAGCCCTCCTCTTGCCGCAAGTCATGCCACAGGTCGCGCAGGTTGTCGCGGCGCTCGCCCTCCTCGATATCGGCCAGCCAACGCTGACGCGCACTGTAGTCATCCAACGCCAACTCGGTATCGGGAATGCCGAAGGTAATGCCGGTGCGCGCCCGATAGGCGGCCAACAGGTTCTGGTGATACTCCGACAAGGGGTTGTTACGCAGAATGATCCGCCGATTGATCGGCGAAGGTGCCGTGTAGATCGCGTTCGGCACAACCTGAATCCGGTTGTCACGCAGATCCGCCTCGTACAGGCGAACCCGCGTCAACAGGCCCACTGGCAAACCGTCGATACCTGTCCCGCGCAGATGCAGGCGGCGTAAACGCGGCATCTGGCCAACATCCAGCAAGCTGACATCGAAGTTGCCGTTCAGGTTCAGGGTTTCAAGATCGTGCAAACCCGACAGCACACCGACGGCGTTCGGCGTCAGGGTGATCTGGTTATCCTGCAGATACAGCTCCCTGAGCCGGCTCATATCGGCAATCGCATTCGGCAGGTACTCCAGCCGATTGTTATTCAACTCCAGCAGGCGCAGGTTGGGAAAACGCTCGAGAAAACCTTCTGGGATCCGACTGATTCTCATGTTCTTCAGCGAAAGCTCGGTGACATGATCAAAACTGATACCGGTGGGCAAACTTGGCAGGCTGTCGACGCGCAAGCCCGCCAGGCTCAGGCTGTGACCGATGGCCGCGCCATTTTCGTTGTAGGTAGCCGGTGTCTGCCGTCGCCAGCAACGCTCGATGATCTCGGCCGCCTGTTCACGGCTCTCGGCCATGCCTCCCAACCAGGCATGCGCCCTCACCGTCTGCCCTCCTCGCCAATCGGCCAGGGTCGAGCGCAGTTGCCGGAGCTCCTCTTCGAGCGCCTGGAGCCGAGCTCTGACCTCAAGAGGATCATCGCCAAAAGAAAAATAGAGATTGCGCGCCTCCGCCTCGCAAAGGTCTGGATACAGCCGGGTCAACCGGCGTAACCCGCGTCGCGAGCCATGGACAATGCCACGCCTGACACGCAGGCAACCGCCCATATAGCTGTCGCGCCATGTCGGCGAACGCGTTCCTGGCTTGCGTGGCGGCAGGCCGAGTGTCTCTTCGAGCTCAGCCCGTGGACGCAGCAGGATCTTGGACATCAGCAACTGGTGCAGCAAGTCGGCCTCGCCCAGCTTGACCCCCATCGCCTCGCGCTCGCTCACCCGCAAGCCGCTCAACACCGCCGAGCTCAGGGCCTGGGGCCCATTGACCTGCGGCCCCAGGCTCAGGCCCTCATTATCAAAGGCTTGATAGCCCTGTGCAGTCCTGACCAGAACCCGGCGCCGGGGCAAGTCGTCATCGCCCATCTTGAACAACAGGCGTCCGTCGAAGCGCTCCTGACGAATCTCCCAGCGCACATCCGCCGGCCACCCAACCATCGTTTTCAGGAGGGGCAGCTGCAACCTGGCGCCATCCAGATCGCCCGTTTTCTTGAGAAAACCACCGTCCAGCGCGTGATTGACTCGAATCCCACGCCTGCTTTCGCCGGCCTTTTCAATCAATTCCAAGGGCAGACGCCCGCCAAGGCTCAAGCGCCCTTTCAGTACGTCGTCCGTCTGTCCCAGGATTTCACGCAAGACCCCGTCCGGTAAATCGGCAAAGCCTTGCCTGAGGCTCATCGGCAAGCCGACATTGGTCACGCAGCACAAACGGTAGAGGCGCTGGAACACCGTGGGGCGCTGTTCGCGTACATGGGTGCGCAGCAGCCCTTCCAGAAGCGCCGACGTCTGGTCGGGATCCGCCCCCGGACCGAGCAGCATCCGCTGCTCCTGGAGTGTCAGTTTGTCCAGGACCATCGCCAATCCATCCGCCTCGATGTCCCTGGAGCGGAGCATGAGCCGCATCGGTTGCGTTGTCAGATCCGCCCCGTACTCCTTGAGCGGCTTGCCTGCATCGTCCAGCAACATGAGCGTGCGATTCCGGGGCCAGCTCTCGAGGCTGGGCAGAATCTGCAGCTTCAGGTCGAGCACACGTGCCGCGGCCGATCTCGGCGCGGTGGACGGCACCAGCAGCCAGCTCAATTCATTGTCCAACCTGAAGCGCTGTATCGAGTCCATCAGGGAAGCAGGGAGTTTGGCATTATTCATATGCAGGCGACGCAATAGCGATTCGTCGAGTCGATGAATCGACAGGATCTCCTCGAGGCTTTTATCACTCAAAAACCGCACGTCAGGCCCCAGGCGACGCAGCAGGTGAACCGGATCGTGCCACTGCAAAGGCCATTCGTGAGCCAGCCTCCAGGCCCCGGCGCCATTGTGCTCAAGCCAGGGTTCGTAAGCCGACCCACGGTTCGGATGGCACAGACGCCAGGCCCCGGAAGCCTTATCCCGGTAGGCCCGGTAAGGCTCGCCGGCGATATCCAGATAACGGTGTCCATCGCCAGCGTCGTCCCCCAGGTAAAAACCTTCAGGGTCCAGCCCCCTTTCCTCCAGTTCGGGGACATCATGGCGATAGGCGCGCAGGTCGGCCTGCCACAGCCGGTAGCGACCATCGCTCGACTTGATCGGCAGCAGGCTGTCAAAAAAGTCCGAGGGCCGCTGAAAAAAACCTTTGAGGGCCTTGCTCCCCCAGTGCATGACCACACCCAGGGCCACCATCGTCGCAATGTCCTCGGCCACCGACATCATGTGCGAGATCGCTTCGTCACGCTCACCGCGCCGCCAATCCTCATAGCCCTCATAGGTCTCCGCCAACAGTTGCCCGACCGCCACCCCCATCATCAGCAAACCCAGCCAGGGGTTGGCGAAGGCGGCCAGGTTGAGCAAGGTCATGCCCAGACCCAACAGCGACTGCCTCCTGGCCTCGCGGGCAGCCTCGTCAACATCTTCGGTCGGGACCGCCACGACCCGCCCATCGTCCTGAAGCCGCAGGATCTGTTGTCGATAGAGGTGAAAAAACAACTCGCCGCTCAGCAACTCCAGCTTCAACGATAAATCGGCAGACGGATTCAGGGACTTCGTGATGTTTCCATAGGCATCCCGGGTCTCAAGGGTCAGGCGCACCCTCAACTGCGACAGGAACCTCGGCAGATCGCGCTGGCTGACAAAACCACAGAAGAACGCTTCATACGAGGGCTGCCAAAGACGGCTACGCAGTTCGGCGTGGAACGCCGCGAGCGAGGCATAGAGTTTGAAGCGGGTGAGTGGATCATTGGGAATATGCACCAGTACCCGATCCTTCATCGCGGCCGTTTCGCTCGCTGGCACATTCTGCAGCGTGAACAGACAAATACCCGGTAACGAAACACCCAGCACTTTCAATCCATTGACCACCATCCTTGAGCCATCCGGGGCAACGGCGATATTCCATTCGATCAACTTGCAGATCTGTTGATGGGCAATCTGATCGATGTCTTTTTTCATGTAGGCGATATAGGCATCCACCAGCATATCGGCTTTCTTTTGCTGGACGATGGCGGACTCAATGCGAAACTCGTCGTCATCCGCCGACTCCCCCTCACTTCCCTGGAGATGAAAAGCCTGGCACAGGTGATGCTGATAGACCCGGCCCAGATCAAGCTGGCGCACCAGTTCGACGAAATTCTCCAGGCTGACTTTTGGCACCCGCTTCGGGTCGCCACTCAGGCTTATATGGGATTTTGGAGGGAGGCGTTCGTCCGCCTCGAAGTTCTGCAACGCGGCCTCCAGCAAACTGCGGCTGGTATAGGTCATCGGAAAGACTTGAGACGACTCGATGGGATAGCGCAGTGACGGCCATCGATCGGCAATTTTCACGTGGTCCCGGTAGATATCCAGGCCCGGCCCGAATCGACTCAGCAACGCGTGCTCCAGAACCGGCGCGCAAAACTCCCGGACGGGTTTCAGGTCCTTGAACCGCTCGGACAGTTCCTCCTTGAAAAAAAGACTGCGCCGCAGGTGCTCGCGCAGGCGCGCGATATCTTCGGGGCGGGCCGCCAACAACCAGGGCGGAGCATGGGCATTGATCACATCTTCGTTTTCGCTTTGCTCGTCCAGGGCAGACGGCACAAAACTGGGAATAGCTGACATTTCAAATATCCTTTTTTAAAAGCCCGCCGCCGCGACTGATCAGGGCAGACAAAGGCCCCAGGCCGTTATCCGCCAAGGCCTGGGCCACTCGCGCTCCGGCAAATTGCGCCAGGGGCTGACAATGCTCGAGTGCCGCGTCCATTTCCATCGAGGCTATCAGTCTGTCGAAGCTTGAAAAGCTCAAAAAATCTATTATTTATCAGCAAGTTAAATCAAAAATAAAAATCCTTTGGATAGCCGGATAACACCTCTGCGCGCAACACGCCGCGTCACCGGGGCTCAGCCGGCGAGCACGGTCGCGGAATTTTTTATAACGATTGGACTGGGGAAATTTCAGCGGGGCTCAGCCCTGGTCGCAGTCGCGTGGCCGGGGCCAGGTACGCGCGGGTTTCTGCGCCTTGACCTCGTCGCTCGCTTCGATGCCGACGGTGTCACTCCCCAGCAAGGCCTCCAGTTCCGCGATGCTGCGGATGTAGCGGTCCAGCGGCTCAAGCGTCGCCTGGTTGGGGATGTACCAACTGATGGCCTGGGTCTTGCCATCCGCATCGGTGGTCAAGATGGTTTTCCAGAAGGCATCAGGTGTGCGGATACCATGGGACTCGAGGAAGAAGTCATTCGCCGGGTTATCGTGGATCACCCCGCCGTAGACCTGTACCGGCGCCAGGTCGCGATAGCATTCCGAAACCTCCTCCGTTTGCACCCAGATCCCCTGGTTGAAGCGCGCGGCCTGGGGCACGATATTGCTCATGTAATGGGCCTGGCGAATCGCCAGGCCGCTGTGGTCCATTTGATTGGAGGGCACCAGATGCCCCCGGTCCCAGCCGGGTACCGCGCTGTATCCTCGAGAGGAAAATTGCGTCGGGCAGCCGGCGGGCAGATCAGGGTCCAGTTCAAAGCCCCTGGGCCGCTTGGCATTGCCCTTGTCGGCGGTCAACTGATACGCGTACCTGAGTGCCGTGCGGTTTTCACAGTCATAAGTCAGGGTAAAGCCCTCGCGGACCAGGGTGATCTGCCCGGGAGGCGGCGCCAGATCCGGCAATGGCGAGACACAGCCGCCAAGGCCCAGCAACAGCCCCCCCAGGAGCGCTCGGCGGCCGGCACTGGTAAACGCCGCGTACGAAACCGGCCTGATGGGGTGTACTGCATTGTTCATTTTGATGTTCCTCATCAATAACGATCTGCCCTTGGCAGTCCGTCAGGAAGAGAACATTCTTTTGTTGCCTATGTCTGTCAGAACGGGACGAAATGAGCGAGGGGCCTGTCATTACACCTTGGCGTTATAGCCCGACAGGCCCTGGCACAGTAGCATCAGGCCCCTTAGCCGCCAGAGACGATTCCATGCTGATTCCCTACGACCAACTCGAACCCGACACCCTCACCCGCCTGATCGAAGACTTCGTCAGCCGCGACGGTACCGACAACGGTGACGACACGCCCCAGGAAACCCGCGTGCTGCGGGTACGCCATGCATTGAGCAAGGGCCAGGCGGTGATTCTCTTCGATCTCGAAAGCGAGCAATGTCAGTTGCTGCCCAGGCACGCGGTGCCGAAAGAGTTTTTCGACTGATCGTCAGACAACGGAGTCGCGGACAGGCTCCGGCTCCCCCAGTTGGGTCAGGATCCGACGGTAGATTTCCGCACGGTGCACATTGACGTTCTTCGGTGCCTCGACACCGAAACGAACGTGGTTACCGTTAATGGCGAGAATTCTCACGGTGATGTTATCGCCGATGGAAATCATCTCGCCGACGACGCGGCTCAGTACAAGCATGGCACTCAATCCTCAAGGGTTTATGAGCGCCCAAGACTGCCCGGCCCGATGAGCGCCTTCAATGCAGGCACGGCAAATCAGCCGGCCCTGACCGACAGGGTCGACTCGCCCTACAGAATCAGATTACTTACCGGGCAGAGTCGGAGAATTTACCGAGGAGAGTTGGATTCAGGACGGTGAAAAGCGCGGTCCCAACAGAATGATGCTTGCACCGAGGACACAGAGCGCGGCGCCCAACCAGTCGGAACCGAGGGGCCGGATACGCTCGATCAGGCCCAACCAGGCAATCGAAGCAATGATGTAGATACCGCCGTAGGCCGCGTAGGCCCGACCGGCGTAGGTTGCCTCGACCTTGGTCAGCAGCAGCGCAAACAGCGTCAGGCTCAACAGCGCCGGGGCGACCCACCAGGCGCTCTTGCCCAAGCGCAGCCACATCCAGAAGGCATAACATCCGGCGATTTCAAACAGTGCCGCGAGAAAGAACCACAGGTAGTTGATCACAATAAACGCTCGTCAGGATTGCCCATTGCTGGCAACCCTAACCAGCCATCGATTCACCGGCAAGCTCAATGCGGAACTTGTTTGGCCTTGGCCCGCATCTTGTCGGCCATCACGGTCATTTCGTCATAGAGCAACTGCGGATTCTTCTGTTTGAGGGCCCAAGCCATGCGCCCTTGCTCGTGGGGCAGAATCATGAATTCGCCCAGGCCGACCCGGGTATAGATGTAGTCGGCGATGTCGCTCGCGCTGATGGGCGAGCTTTCCAGCAGCTTGCCGACCTGGGCCTTCATCGCCGGCGTAGGCCCGCGGAAAGAGTCCAGCAGATTGGTCTGGAAAAACGACGGGCAGACCACGTGCACGCCGACTTCCTGCTGCGCCAGTTCGATCAACAGGCTTTCCGACAACGCCACTACGCCAGCCTTGGCCACGTTGTAGTTGCTCATGGCCGGCCCCTGCATCAGCGCCGCCATGGAGGCGATATTGATGATCTTGCCCTTGCTCTGTTCCAGCAGCGGCAGGAACGCCTTGCAGCCCTTGACCACCCCCATCAGGTTGATCGCGATCTGCCAATCCCAGTCTTCGAGAGACAACTCGCTGAAGAACCCGCCCGAGGCAACACCGGCATTGTTGACGATCACATCGATGCCGCCGAATTTGACCTCACACGCCTGGGCGAATGCCGTCAACTGGCTGTAGTCGCGCACGTCGCAACGCTGGGTGAAACCATCGCCGCCAGCTTCGCGCACCAGCCTGAGGGTTTCCAGCAGGCCCGGCTCGCTGACATCCGACAGCGCCAGACGCCAGCCTTCGCGGGCCCAGCGCAGTGCGATTTCGCGGCCAAGACCGGAGCCGGCGCCAGTGATCATGATGCGATTGTGCATAGCAGATGCCTTGTGGGTTCTGAGGACGATGAGCGGCAGTGTAGCGAAGGACGCTCGAAGGCCCATGCACCATCAGATTGCTGAATGCTCCAGGCAAAGTGACGACTGAGGGGGAAGGCGCAGCTTTATTGTTCGACACCGCCAAGGTGGGAACGGTCGATCAATAAAACAATAAGACGAGGGGGCGAGAAAGGTCGGAAAAAAACTGAATTTTCTTCTCGGCGCTCAAGTCGGACTTATCAAGCAGCCTGTTATTCAACAGCTGAACGTGCGCGATAGCGTCTCGAAAAACAGAACAAGGAAAGCACCATGAGTCTTATTCTGATCGTCATCCTGATCCTGCTGCTGGTCGGTGGCCTGCCCGTTTTCCCACACTCCAGAAGCTGGGGTTATGGTCCATCGGGGGTGATCGGGACAGTCTTGATCGTACTGCTGATCCTGGTACTGCTCGGCAGGATATGAACCTGCTGGCTTGAGTCGGCTCGCGACGGTCCGGTTGACGATCATCGCGAGCCAGCGAGTGCGGTATCAGTCGTTGCTCGGTTTGTTCACGGCCTGCAACACGTATTGCGGCAAGGCAAACGCACCGAGATGGATCTCGGGATTGTAGTAGCGCGTGACAATACCGCTGCCAGCAAAGCGCTGGCGCAGGGTTTCCAGAGACAACTTGCGCGACGCGGTGTGGGTCGCGCCCCAGGCGAAGGTCATGGCACCGCCGATGTAGGTCGGTATCGCGGCCTGGTAGAAGTGCCAGTCCGGGAACAGGCTGCGCAGGCGTCCCGCGGTGGTCTGCACTTCGGCCAACTGCATGAACGGCGTACCGTTCTGGGTCACCAGGATGCCGCCTTCGTTCAGGCAGCGACGGCAGGCCTGGTAGAAATTTTCGGAAAACAGCACTTCACCGGGACCGATGGGGTCGGTGGAGTCGGAAATGATGACGTCGAACTTTTCTTCGGTGGTGGCGACGAAACGCATGCCGTCGTCGATCACCAGGTTCAGCCGCGCATCGTCGAACGCGCCCTTGGAGTGCTCCGGCAGGAACTGCTTGCACATCTCGACCACGGTGGCGTCGATCTCGACCATGGTGATGTGCTCGACGCCGCGATGCTTGGCCACTTCACGCAGCATGCCACCATCACCACCACCAATGATCAGCACGCGCTTGGCACTGCCATGGGCGAGGATAGGCACATGGGTGAGCATTTCGTGGTAGATGAACTCATCGGCCTCGGTGGTCTGGATGACACCGTCCAGGGCCATGACCCGGCCCATGCGGGCGTTTTCGAAGATCACCAGGTGCTGGTGCCCGGTGCGCACTTCGTGCAGCAGCTTGTCCATGCGAAAGCGCTGGCCGTAGCCTTCGTAGAGGGTTTCCTGGTAGTGGGTTTCAGGCGTATTGCTCATGGGAAGTGCTCCGGTGAAGGCGAGTGGCAACGGACGGTTCCCCGCCCATGGCGGGCTATCGAACAAGCAATGGGCACCAGCGGCCATAGCCTCGATAATCCGGGAAAGGCGCGCATTTTACGTTGCGAACTATGACAGGTCGAATCGTCCCGGGACAAAGGCCGCCGACTTCCACGGTCAAGGAACGAGATATTTGATCAGCAGTGCGGTGACTGTCGACACGGTACCGACAAAGCCAATGGCAATCGCGACCGGGTACCAGAACGTTTCACGGGTCATCTTCCCCGCCTCGGCATTGAGCTTGCGTTGCTCGGCGATAAGCTTGGCAATCTCGACATGGGTTTTCTCAAGCTGGGCCTGTTCCATACTCATCTCCTGCATGGGCTAATCCTTTAGCGTAGGGTTTCGGGATAGGTCCTCCCTTGAAGCCAGAGAAGAGACCTGGGGGCAAAGCTTCCAAGCTTTTTACCCTGCTCGAACCCTAGGACCTCATCCGTGTAAATACCATCAGCCCCCTACAACCAAAATCGTAGGCAATTTCCGAGACGCAACCAGAATGTGCCCCCTCTGCCAGGGTGGCACCTTGTTCAAGCGCGCATTTGACCGCCACTAGCGCAGATTGCCACGCGGCCCGGCGATGGCCCAGATGATCAGGCCGAGTACCGGCAGCAGGATGATCAGCAGGATCCAGAGGATCTTCATCCCGGTTTCGGCAGGGCTTTTCAGCACATTGAGGATGGCCCAGATATCCAGCGCCAGGATGATCAGGCCGATCAGGCCGTTGAAAGTGGAACCCATGGTCTTGCTCCTAGATGAGGATCTGCCCCCATAGGATAGCCGGCCGCCGCCAGGGTTCACTTTATTGCTGCGCGTTCAACCGCGGCGACTCAGACGTGCAGCGCGACTCTCAGGGCTTCCAGGGAGGGCGCGGCGGCAATCCCGACCTCTCCACACAGGGCCAGCACTCGCGGCAGGTCATTGCCGTAGACCAGCACCGCCTGCAGTTCGTCGTCGAGCAACTGGCTGAAGTTCACCAGTACGTAGCCGCCCATTTCCGGGTTCATGCTGCTCAATTGGACCTGGATACGGTTCAAGGCGGTCAAGGCCTCGACCTTGGCCAGCTGCTTGGGCTTGATATTGAAAGGCACGTCCTTGCCGAAGGACTCGACGATCCGGGCGAACAGGTCCATGTAGGTGTCGGCCTGGAACAGCACGGTCTCGGGCAGGCTACCGAGCACCACCCACTCGCCCAGGGGAATCGGAAAACTGTCGTCGTAGTTGATGTCCGGATTGGCCGCCAGGAAACCAGCCTGGTCGGCGTAGGCCTGGGCTGCTTCATCGGCGATCTGCAGGATTTCGGCCTCGCTCATGCAGCCGGAGCTGATTTTGCTGATGAGTTCGACGAGGGCGGTTTTCATGGACAGGTCCTGCAGAGGAGAAAATGACGGCCGCGAAGAATACACCAATTCCCCCTGAAACCGGTCCATCCGCGCCTGAATCCCTGTCGACGGGCTGGCGAACGGTATCACCATGGCACCATTTGGCATTTTTATTTTCATAAATTTGATTTATGAAATAAAACATGTCATTTATAGCCGCTACAAGATCAGGCGGAGCTACCCGCCACGCCAATCCGGACGGCACCTCGCCCACACTTCACAAACAACGGGAGTCAACAATATGAACAAGACAGGACTTCTAGGTGCCCTGGCCCTCTGCGCCTTCAGCATCCTGGCCCATGCCGACGAGGACAGTCTGCGTATCGGTATCGAAGCCGCCTACCCGCCCTTCTCCTACAAGACCCCGGAAGGCAACCTCGGGGGGTTCGATTACGACATCGGCAACGCCCTGTGCGATGAAATGAAGGTCAAGTGCCAATGGGTGATCCAGGAGTTCGACGGGATGATCCCCTCGCTCAAGGTGCGCAAGATCGATGCGGTGCTGTCGTCGATGTCGATCACCGACGACCGCCTGAAATCCGTCGACTTCAGCGAAAAGTACTACCACACCCCAGGCAAGTTCGCGATGAAGGCCGGCAGCCTGATCAACGATCCGCTGGTGGATCTCAAGGGCAAGAAAGTCGGCGTGCAGCGCTCCTCCACCTACGACCGCTTCGCCACCGAACAACTGGAGAAAGCCGGCGTCGAGATCGTGCGCTATTCCTCACAGAACGAGGCCTTTCTTGACCTGGCGTCGGGTCGCCTGGACGCCACCCTCGCCGACATCGTCAACACCGACGAGAGCTTTATCAAAACCCCGGCGGGTAAAGGCTTCGCGCTGGTCGGCCCCGATATCAACGACCCGAAATACTTCGGCCGGGGCGCCGGTATCGCCCTGCGCAAGGGTGACACCGCGAACGCCGCGCGCCTGAACGCGGCCATCGATGCGATCCGCGCCAATGGCAAGTACCAGCAGATACAGGCCAAGTACTTCGCGTTCGATATCTACGGCGAGTAAACCTTCCCGTGACCTTGGCGCCGGCTTGCCGCGGGCGCCCTTCTCCCACTTGTCCCGCGCGCCCGACGGCGCTTCGGGCGAGGAGTTTCATCATGCTCCACGGTTACGGATCGAGCATCCTCGAGGGTGCCTGGCTGACCCTCAACCTGGCCCTGAGTGCGATGGCCATGGCCATTGTCCTGGGTCTGATCGGTGCCGCCTTTCGGTTATCCCCGCTCAAATGGCTGGCGATGCTGGGTGAGGGTTACACCACCCTTATCCGCGGCATCCCCGACCTGGTCCTGATTCTGCTGATTTTCTATGGCGGTCAGGATCTGGTGAATCGCCTGGCTCTTGCACTCGGCTACACCCACTACATCGACATCAACCCCTTCATGGCCGGTGTCTGCACCATGGGCTTCATTTTCGGCGCCTATCTCTCGGAAACCTTTCGCGGTGCCTTCATGGCCATTCCCGGCGGCCAGGGCGAGGCCGGGATGGCCTATGGCATGAGTGGCCTGCAGGTGTTCCGGCGGATCCTGCTGCCACAGATGATTCGCTTCGCCATTCCCGGTTTCACCAACAACTGGCTGGTGCTGACCAAGTCCACCGCGCTGATCTCGGTGATCGGCCTGCAGGACATGATGTTCAAGGCCAAGAACGCCGCCGATGCCACCCACGAACCCTTCACCTTCTTCCTCGCCGTGGCGGCGCTTTACCTGATGCTGACCAGCCTGTCGCTGCTGGTGCTGCGTTATCTGGAAAAACACTATTCGGTCGGCATCAAAGCCGTCGAGCTGTAAGTGGAGAGCCACCGATGATTCTCGATTACAACCTGATCTGGCAAAACCTGCCGCTGTATCTCGGGGGGGCCTTGCTGACCCTCAAGCTGCTGCTGATCTCCCTGGCCCTGGGCCTGATGCTGGCCATCCCCCTGGCGCTGCTGCGGGTCTCCCGCTCGCCGCTGCTCAACTTCCCGGCCTGGCTGTACACCTACGTGATCCGCGGCACGCCGATGCTGGTGCAATTGTTCCTCATCTACTACGGCCTGGCGCAGTTCGAAGCAGTCCGCCAGAGCCTGCTCTGGCCCTATCTGTCGAGCGCGACCTTTTGCGCCTGCCTGGCCTTTGCAATCAACACCAGTGCCTACAGCGCAGAGTTGCTCGCCGGCAGCCTGAAGTCGACACCCGGCGGCGAAGTCGAGGCCGCCCGGGCCATGGGCATGTCGCGCATGACCCTGTACCGACGCATTCTCCTGCCCTCGGCCTTGCGCCGCGCGCTGCCGCAGTACAGCAACGAAGTGCTGATGATGCTGCAAACCACCAGCCTGGCGTCGATCGTCACCCTCGTCGATATCACCGGCGCGGCGCGCACCGTCAGCGCGCGCTTCTATTTGCCCTTCGAAGCCTTTATCACCGCTGGCCTGATCTACCTGGCCATGACCTTCGCCCTCGTGCGTCTGTTCAAGTTGGCCGAGCGCCATTGGCTGGCGTATCTGGCGCCACGCAAGCACTAAGGAACCCCCATGCAGCAGATCAACTACGTCCTGCCCTGGAGCGCCACGGGCACCGAGCGCCAGCTGTCACTGTTTCGCTTCGGCAGCGGCTCGCGCAAGGCCTACATCCAGGCCTCCCTGCACGCCGACGAACTGCCCGGCATGCGCGTCGCCGTCGAGCTCAAGCGCCGCCTGCGTGAACTGGAAGACCAGGGGCGCTTGATCGGTGTGATCGAACTGGTACCCATGGCGAACCCCATCGGCATCGGGCAGATGTTCCAGGCCACCCATCAGGGTCGCTTCGAGTTCTCCAGCGGCAGCAACTTCAATCGCGACTTCCCGCAACTGACCGACGCCGTGGCCCGGCAGTTGGAAGGCCAACTGGGCGCGGACGCCGTGGCCAACGTCGGACTGATTCGTCGCGCCATGCTCACGGTCATCGAGCACCTGCCCCCGGCCACCTCGGAACTTGACGGTTTGCGTCGCCAGTTGTTGCGCCATGCCTGTGATGCCGATGTGGTGCTCGACCTGCACTGCGACTTCGAGTCGATCATGCTGCTCTACGCCCTGCCGCAAAACTGGTCGCGCCTATGTTCCCTGGCCGCGCGCCTCGGCGCCGGAGCCGCCCTGCTGGCCGAGGATGCCGGCGGCAATGCCTTTGACGAAGCCTGTGCCAGCCCTTGGGTGCAACTGGCCAAACGCTTCCCACTGGCCAATATCCCCCTCGCCTGCATAGCCACGACCGTTGAGTTGCGAGGTATGGCCGACACCGATCGCGAGCCCTGCATCGCCAGCGCCGAGCAGATCCTCGGCTACCTGGCCGAACAGGGCCTGATCAGCGGTCAATGGCCGGCCGCGCCCGCCCTCTGCTGTGAAGCCACTCCGTTCGCTGGAGCGCAATATGCCTACGCGCCACACCCCGGCGTGGTCAGTTTCCTGCAGCCGCTGGGTGCGCGAGTCAAGGTCGGCGACCCGCTGTTCGAAGTCATCGACCCCGTGACCGACCAGCACAGCGTGGTGACCGCCAGCACCGACGGCATTCTCTATGCCCGCGAACGTCTGCGTTTCGCCCAACCCGGCTTGTGGCTGGCGAAAGTCGCCGGTCGTACCCCTATTCGCCAAGGTCGCTTGCTCAGCGACTGACTTCAGCAGAGTGAACAGCATGAACAAACTTGAAATTCAGGACCTGCACAAAAGCTACGGTGCTCACGAAGTGCTCAAGGGCGTGTCGCTGGAGGCAAAAGCCGGTGATGTGATCAGCCTCATCGGTTCCAGCGGCTCCGGTAAAAGCACTTTCCTGCGCTGCATCAATTTGCTTGAACAACCCAATGCCGGTCAGATACGGCTCAATGGTGAACAGCTCAAGCTGGTGGCCAACGCCTCGGGCGGGCTCAAGGCCGCCGAGCCGAAGCAACTGCAACGCATGCGTTCGCGACTGGCCATGGTGTTTCAGCACTTCAACCTGTGGTCGCACATGAGCGCCGTTGAAAATGTCATGGAGGCCCCTGTGCAGGTCCTCGGTGTGTCCAGGAAAGAGGCCCGGGAAAAGGCCGAACACTACTTGAACAAGGTCGGCGTGGGACACCGCCTGAACGCCTATCCGGCGCACATGTCCGGCGGCGAGCAGCAGCGTGTGGCGATAGCCCGGGCCCTGGCCATGGAACCGGAAGTGATGCTCTTCGACGAACCCACTTCGGCGCTCGACCCGGAGCTGGTCGGTGAAGTGCTCAAAGTCATGCAGGACCTGGCCCTGGAAGGTCGCACCATGGTCGTGGTGACCCATGAAATGGGCTTCGCCAGGGAGGTCTCCAACCAGTTGGTATTCCTCCACAAAGGCCAGGTCGAAGAACGCGGCAACCCGCGCGAAGTGCTGCGGGGGCCCCAGTCCGAACGTCTCCGGCAATTCCTCTGCGGCAGCTTGAAATAGCCGCCGCCTGACGCCCCGACCATTGCCGGCCCCGCACGTCGACGGCCGGCTTCGGATACACTGGCACCCGCCCTTCCACCCCCAGAACCTGTTGAGCCGGATATGCCGACCCCCTCGAAAAACACTACGGTCTATGCCGCACCGGTCATGCGCAAACTGGCGGAAATCGTTGCCGACCTGCAGCCCTCGCTGCGCAAGGTGGCCGACTTCATCCTGCGCCATCCGTTGAAAGCCGCGACCCTGACCATCGAGGAGATGGCGCAGGCCACCGCCACCTCGCCCGCCGCGGTCAACCGCCTGGCCAAGGCGCTGAACCTGGGCGGCTACACCGGCATGAAAGCCGAGCTGGTAGCGACCTTGCAGCAGATGGTGTCGCCGGTGGACAAACTGCGCAACGAACTGGCGCACCGCCCCGGCGGCGCCTTCGGCCTGCATGAACAGATCGAGAGTGCCATTGGTAACCTCGGCACCACCGGCACCAACAACCACCCCGAGACCTTCGAAGCCTTTGTCACCTGCCTGACCCAGGCCCGCAAGATCTACATCCTCGGGTTTGGCAACAGCGTCTACATGGCCGGCCTCGCGGCTTCGACCCTGATGCCCTTCTGCGCCGACGCGACCGCCATCAGCATGGAGGGCGGTAACGAAAACGCCGCTTATCGACTGGCCGCCATTACCGACCAGGACATCCTCCTGGCGATCTCGCTGCCGCGCTATTCCCTGGATACGTTGCAACTCTCGCGGTTTGCCCACGAGCGTGGCGCCACGGTGCTGGCCATCACCGACTCGCCGGCCTCGCCGCTGACCGGCATCGCCCAGCACGTGCTCTTTGCCCCGGCCGACCACGCCGTGTTGACCAGTTCCAACATCGCGGTACTGGCGTTGATCGAAGGCTTGGTAGCCGGGGTGATGGCGCGCAACAAGGAAGCCGTGAAACTGGCAACCGAACTCACGGAAAGCGTGATGTCCTACCTGCACATACCCGGCAGCAGCAAGCCAACGAAAAAGTGAGCATGGCCGCCGCGCGGTATTTGCAGCAGTGCGTCAGCCGAGGATTTTCTGCAACTGCGCCGCCGTGTCCTGGGCGCCCATGGTCTGTGCCGCGGCCAATGCGGTGACGCCGTTGGCGTCCTGGGCCCGGGGATCGGCGCCCTGGCTGAGCAGGTAATCGACAATCGTGGTGCGATTGAACATCGCCGCCATCATCAGCGCCGTGCGACCGTCCTTCGACGTCCCCTCGACCTGGGCCCCGCCTTCGATCAGCAACCTGACCATCTCCAGGTCGCCCTTGAACGCCGCGCCGGCAATCGGGCTCTGGCCGTTATCGTTTTGTATCTGCGGATCAGCCTTGTGCTCCAGCAACACACGCACCGCATCGGCATGCCCGTGGTAACTGGCCAACATCAGCAAAGTGTCGCCCTTGTGGTTACGCAGGTTCGGCGGCAGGCCTTTGCTCAACAGGGCCGCAAGCATCGGTGCATCGCCTTTGCGCGCCACATCGAACACCTGTTCGGCGAACTCGGCGGCTTGGTCTTCGGTCATTTGTCGGGCCTGGTCGGACATGGAGCGCTCCTTGGCGTTGCTTGGACAGGGCTGTAAAGGACTCCAGTTTCCCGAGCCCCCGGCTCGCTGTCATGCCCTATTTTTCAAGCGCGTCCATAGAGACAATCAATAAACGCAACGGAACAGCCCGACACCAGGCCCGCGCCGAGCGCCCAGACATCGGCAAAATGCAGGATGCACGATGGCCTTTCTTGCAAAATGCACGACCGCGCAAAACCAACAAAACCATAACTTATTGTTTTATAAGTGATTTTTTAAAATTCCATGCTGGCACAATCACTGCACCTATGACTCCATGCCCTACATGAGCTAAAGGAGTCCATAGACATGAGCCTGATCCAGGAAAAGTTTGCTTCGGTATTTTCCAACTACAAGGTCACGACCCAAGCGCGTCCGGATGGCGGCATTCTGCTGACCCTGCAGGCCAGCGACGGCAAGCAAGTCCGGCGCTCGGTTTCCTACGCGCAATTACACACCGCGGAACAACTCACCTGGGTGATCAGCGCCATTCGCCGCGACCTCGCCAGCGAGCCCGGTGAACTACCGTCGATCGCACTGTTGCAAAGCCAGAACCGCTTCGCACTGCCGACCTATCAGTAAGCAGAAAACCACAAGCACCCCGTTGAAGCCTGTCGGACTCTCCCGGCAGCCCTTCCACGGGTGCCATGCAACTTGCCTGCACCCTCTCACACCAAGCCACGATTAACCGCCTCTCCCACGGCATGCGCCCGATTGCTCACACCCAGTTTGTGATAGATATTGCGCAGATGAAACTTGACCGTGGCTTCGGAAACATCGCGAATAACGCTGATTTCCCAGACGGTTTTGCCCGCCCGCGCCCAGCGCAACACTTCCAGTTCCTTTTCGCTCAAGGTTTTGCTCTTTGACAACCGGCACCGGCGGGGCTTGTCCAGCGCGGGCAGGACGACAACGTGGGACGGTGCCTTGGAGGATTGAATAAAATCCTGTTTATTCCGCCCTCGCGAATCGGCAATATCGACCACCCTGCAAGAAACTCTGCGCACGACATCGGCACCCAGCATTTCGGGAACGTTCATGATTGTTTCTCCCTCTGGTTTCAATAGATCTCCCTGCCGTGACCAATGCTTCTTAGCCACAGACAAACACCCATCAAAAAACAGAGAGTTACACAGAAAGGGGATTTAACAAGCAACCACAAACACAAACAGGGATGCCCGACATTTCAACAGGCAATTTCCTACAACTTAAAACACACAAGGCCGACTCAAGTTTTAATCAAGACGACCGTCCATGCTCTGTTTAACCTAAAGTGTCGCCAGATCAATCTCGGCAAAACTGCTCACGTTCGGGTGGCCGGGCAGTTCTCCACCGTCGCGCGCCAGGCCGCAGGTCAGCATGCCAGCCTGGCGGGCGGCATCGAGTTCTTCGACGATATCCGAGAGGAACAGGATCTGGCTTGCCGGGCAACCGATGGCTTCGCTGATATGTCGATAAGACTGGACTTCGCGCTTGGGTCCCGAGGTGGTATCAAAATAACCGCTGAACAAGGGCGACAGGTCACCGGCCTCGGAACAGCCGAAGATCAGCTTCTGTGCCTGGATCGAGCCCGAGGAATACACATACAGCGCCAAGCCCTGCCCGTGCCAGTCCTGCAGCGCCCGGACCGCATCCGGGTACACATGCCCCTTGAGCTGACCGGCTTCATAACCCTGCTGCCAGACCATGCCTTGCAAGGCCTTGAGCGGCGTGGCCTTGCGGTCCTCGGCAAGCCAGTCGAGGAGAATCTCGATCACCCGCTCGACATCCGCCGCCGGCTCACCGCTGTCCAGCCGCACCGCCCCCAGTTGCACCGCCACCTCCGGGCGCTCGGCGTGTTGCCGGACAAAATCCGGCAAATGCCCGGCCGCGTAGGGAAACAGCACGTCGAAGACAAAGCTCACCGCACTGGTGGTGCCTTCGATATCCGTGAGGATGGCTTTGATCGGCATGTCGGATCCTTCTGGGTGGAATGGCGGACTCAGTCTTCGAGACGCGGGAAACGGTTGGCGATGTCCTCGCCGGTGAACTGGGCGACCCAGCCTTCGGGGTTGTTGAACAGGCGAATGGCGACGAAATGTGGGTGTTCGCCCATATCGAACCAGTGCGGCGTACCGGCCGGTACCGAAATCAGGTCGTTCTTTTCACAGAGCACGGCGTAGACATACTCGCCGATGTGCAGGGAGAACAGACCGCGACCGGCAACGAAGAAACGCACTTCGTCTTCGGCATGCCGGTGCTCGTCGAGGAACTTGGCGCGCAACTCAGCCTTCTGCGGGTGATCACTGTTCAGGCTGACGACGTCGACGGTGATGTAGCCGCGCTCGGTCATCAGACGGTCGATCTGCACCTGGTAGGCGGCGATCACCTCTTCCTGGCTGGCACCGGGCTGAATCGGCGCGGCAGCTTGCCAACGGTCGAAACGCACCCCTTGCTCGGCCAGGGTCGAAGCGATGTCGTCGACGTGGGTCAGGACCTTGTTCGGGAGGTCCGGGCTTGAAACGTGATAAACGGACAGGCTGCTCATGGGACTCTATTCCTCGACTGGGCTCTGCGTCGACCTGCTCTGGAGGCCGGTCCGACGCGCCGGATAATCAGATAATCAACAGTTCGTGCAAAAACCGATATTCAGGAAGACCGCAGCGAACGGACTTTCAACTCACATTCAAAGAGAAACTCGAACGCTTCGATCTGGCGCAGGGCGTCGCTCATGCGCGCCCCCCAGGTGTAGAGACCGTGCCCGCGAATCAGATAACCGACGCAATCGGGATGCGCCTCGAGCCAAGGCTGCACCTTGGCTGCCAGCCGCGCAATATCCTGGTCATTATCGAAGATCGGCACCCGCACCCGGGACTCATGGGTCGTGACCCCGGAGAAAGCCTTTTGCAGCTCATAGTCTTCGAACTCGATGAACTCGCCGGGCGTCATCCGCGACAACACCGTGGCATTCACCGAATGGGTGTGCAACACCGCGCCGATCTCCCCGCGCCAGGTATAGAGCTGGGTGTGCAACAGGGTTTCGGCCGAGGGCTTCTTGCCCGGCTCCAGGCTGTTGCCCGCCAGGTCGGTGGCGAGCACATCGTCCGGGCCCAACTGCCCCTTGTGCTTGCCAGACACCGTCAGCAGCGCCTGGCTGGCCGACAGGCGGGTCGAATAGTTGCTGCTGGTGGCCGGCGACCAGCCGCGACCATACAGAAAGCGCCCGGCCTCGATGATCTCCAGGCTCAATTGTTCACGGGTCAGGTTCATGGCCGCTCCTCTTCCATGCGTGTGGCAATGATAATGGCCGCGGCCAGGGCCGCGAGGCTGGCGATGCTGAAGGTCCAGGTCGGCCCCAGGCTGTTCCAGCTATAACCGGCGTACAGCGCGCCCAAAGCCCCGCCCGTACCGGCCAGTGCAGCGTACAACGCCTGCCCCTGGCCTTGCTGGCGCGCGCCGAAGCTACGTTGCACGAAATGAATGGCAGAGGCGTGAAAGCTGGCAAAGGTCGCCGCGTGCAGCACCTGGGCGAACAACAGCACCGCCAGGTGATCGGCCAACGCGCCCAGCAGCAACCAGCGCACGGCGGCCAGGAGGAAACTGGCCAGCAGCACCCGACGGACCGAAAAGCGCGCAAGGATCCGGCTCATGGCCAGGAACATCAGCACTTCCGCCACCACCCCCAGTGCCCAGAGCATGCCGATCAGCCCACGCGTGTAGCCGAGGCTTTCCAGGTGCAGGGTCAGGAAGGTGTAGTAAGGACCATGGCTCATCTGCATCAGCGCGACACAGGCATAGAACGCCAGTACCCCGGGGCGGCGCAACTGTCGCAGAAAACCTTCGCCGGGTATTCGCGGCCCCTGGCTCGGCGGCTGGGCATTGGGCACCCAGGCGCTGCTCAGGACGATACCGGTCATGATCACCACAATGGCCACCGGGTAGATATCCAGGCTCAGGGCCTCGAACAGGCGTCCGAGTGCCACCACCGTGAGGATGAAACCGATGGAACCCCACAAGCGGATCTGGCTGTAACGTGCCGCCTGGCCCTGGACCTTCAGATGGGCCAGGGTGATGACTTCGAACTGTGGCAGCACCGCGTGCCAGAAAAACGCATGCAGGGCCATGACCAGCGCCAGCCAGGCGTAGCTCTTGTCGAAGAAGATCAGCGAAAACGCCAGCAAGGTGCAGACCGCGCCGAAGCGCACGATCGCCAGGCGCCGGCCCGTGTAGTCACCCAACCAGCCCCAGATATTCGGCGCCACGCAACGCATCAGCATGGGAATCGCCACCAGCTCGCCAATCCGCGCCGGGGCAAACCCCAGATGGTGGAAGTACAGCGCCAGGAACGGCGCCGTCGCTCCCAGCAAGGCGAAGTAGAACAGGTAGAAACTGGACAACCGCCAGTAAGGGAGCGGCGCCCCCGGCATTACAACTGGCCCAGTACCGGTGTGCCGACCCGCACGTCCGCGTTCTGCCCGCGGTGACGCAGCAGGTGGTCCATCAGTACGATCGCCATCATCGCTTCGGCGATCGGGGTGGCACGGATGCCCACGCAAGGGTCATGACGGCCCTTGGTGATCACGTCCACCGGGTTGCCATGGATATCGATGGAGCGTCCCGGCGTAGTGATGCTCGAGGTCGGTTTGAGGGCCAGGTGCGCGACAATCGGCTGGCCGGAGGAAATCCCGCCAAGGATGCCGCCGGCGTTGTTGCTGAGGAAACCTTCCGGGGTCAGTTCGTCGCGATGTTCGGTGCCGCGCTGGGCCACGCAGGCAAAACCGGCACCGATCTCGACCCCCTTGACCGCGTTGATGCTCATCAGCCCATGGGCCAGTTCCGCATCCAGGCGGTCGAAGATCGGCTCGCCGAGGCCCGGCATCACGCCTTCGGCAACCACGGTGATCTTCGCACCGACCGAATCCTGGTCGCGCCGCAACTGGTCCATATAGGCCTCAAGCTCAGGCACCTTGTCCGGATCGGGACAGAAAAAGGCATTCTGCTCCACTGAGTCCCAGGTCTTGAACGGGATTTCGATAGGGCCCAACTGGCTCATGTAGCCACGGATAACGATGCCCTGGCTGGCCAGGAACTTCTTCGCGATGGCACCGGCCGCCACGCGCATGGCGGTTTCCCGGGCGGAACTGCGGCCGCCGCCGCGATAATCGCGCTCACCGTATTTATGGTGATAGGTGTAGTCGGCGTGGGCCGGGCGGAACAGGTCCTTGATCGCCGAGTAGTCCTTGGACTTCTGGTCGGTGTTGCGGATCAGCAGGCCGATGGCGCAGCCGGTGGTACGGCCTTCGAAAACCCCGGAGAGGATCTCCACTTCGTCGGCTTCCTGGCGCTGGGTGGTGTGGCGGCTGGTGCCCGGCTTGCGGCGGTCGAGGTCGCGCTGCAGGTCGTCCAGGGACAACTCCAGGCCCGGAGGGCAGCCGTCGACAATGGCGACCAACGCCGGGCCATGGCTTTCGCCTGCGGTGGTGACAGTGAACAGCTTGCCGTAAGTATTGCCGGACATGCAGGGCGCTCCGCGAATCGAGTCTAGATCAAGCGTGGCAGTATACGCGGGCTATCCCCGTAGTTCATCCTCGAACCTTATCCTCGATGACGAGTCGAACCGACACTCTGTAGATAATGGCGTGATAATGCTGCGATTGATTCTGATGGCCCTGACCCTGTTCAGCGGTTTTGCCCAAGCCTCCGTGCTGCTACAACAACCGATCACCCTGGACACCGGCAGCGGCGAGCTGTTCGGCTCGTTGCTGCTGCCGCGCTCCGACGCACCGGTACCCGTGGTGTTGATCGTGTCCGGCTCAGGCCCCACCGATCGCGATGGCAACAATCCCGATGGCGGTCGCACCGACAGCCTCAAGCGCCTGGCCGGGGTACTGGCCAGTCACAATATTGCCAGTGTGCGCTTCGACAAGCGTGGCGTGGCCGCCAGCCTGGCGGCCGCACCCGACGAGCGAACCCTGAGTATCGAGGGATATACGGCGGATGTAGTGGCCTGGGGCGAGAAGCTCAAGGCCGACCCGCGTTTCGGGCCACTGATCCTGCTCGGCCACAGCGAGGGCGCATTGATCGCCACCCTGGCGGCGCCCAAGCTGGACGTCGCGGCGCTGATCAGCGTCGCCGGCAGCGGCCGCCCGGTCGACAGCGTGGTCCGCCAGCAACTGGCCAATAACCTGCCGCCGGCATTGATGTTGCGGGCCAACGCTCTGCTCGACAGCCTCAAGGCCGGGCACCTGGACAACGATATTCCCGCGCCGCTGATGCCGATTTTCCGTCCCAGCGTCCAGCCCTACCTGATCAGCCTGTTTCGCCAGGACCCGGCGGCGGCTTTCGCCCGCCTGAAGATGCCCGCACTGATCGTCCAGGGCCGCAACGACATCCAGGTCGGCGTCGGCGATGCCGAGGCGCTCAAGGCCGCCAAGCCGGACGCGCAGCTGGCGCTGATTGACGGCATGAACCATGTGCTGCGTATCGTCCCCGAAGATATCAAGAGCCAGCTGGCCTCCTACAAGGACCCGCAACTGCCTCTGGCCGCCGAACTGGGCAGCCGGATCCTGGCCTTTATCGACGGGCTGCCGCATCACTGAGGCCCGGCTTGAGGGCGTCAAAAGCTTCGCGGGCAAGCCCAGCTCCTACAGTTCAGTGTCGTGTGTAAAATTTGTGTTCGACACTGGACTGTAGGAGCTGGGCTTGCCCGCGAAGAGGCCCTCAAGACCGCTACAGGACCGGTGCCAGGCCCAAGGGCACTTTCTGCTCCAGTCCTGCCAAAAACGGCCGATAAGTCATTGCCGGTACCGATATTGTGACCGGCAAGCTGGATACGGACAGGATCTTGCCGAATGACTGAACCCCAAGCCTCAACCGAAAACACCGCCGAAGCCGCCGAGGCCCCGCCCGTGGAGCTGCCGTGGGCGGACGTCCAGGCCGAGCATTTCAAGCTGCTGCGCCTGGCGCCCCTGCCCACCGAGCGCAGCACCGGCGCCCGCCCCCTGCGGTTTGTCCAGTTCGGCTACGCCGAGCGCCATAGCAAGGAACGCAGCCTGCTGCGCCTGGAGATCCAGCTGCCGGGACAACGGGTGCGCAAGGAACAGAACCACCTGGACGTGTGGGTCGACCACAGCACCAAGCGCGTGCATTTCGGACCGGAAAGCGGCTTGCAGGTCGAGCCGATGAATCGCGGTATCGGACGTTTCCTGGCCGCCCAGGCGGCGATCTGGGCCCAGAAGAAGGGCTCACATTACGTGGTCGATGGCGCCACCCTGCAAAACAAGGACGCCCTGAACGAAGACACCCGCCTGCGCCGCGATCACTTCCTGAAAGTCCAGGGTTACGAAGTCGAATACGCGGATGCCCCCCTGCACCTCAAGGGCAGCTACAAGGACGTGCGGGTCGGCGACCTGCGCACGGCGTGGAACACCGAAAAACTGCAATTCGTCGAAATACTCGAAGCGGCGCAGATGCTGCAGACCGCCGAACAGAACCTGCTGGAACAGGAAGTGAAGCTGCGCCAGCAGGAAGAACGCGTGAGCAAATTCAAGCGTGAAGACACCGGCCTGCGCTTCACCATCACCTGCCTGGTGGCCTTTGCGATGTTCCAGGCCGGCTTGCTGATCTGGATCGCGACCCGTCACTGAACCTTGTGGCGCCCATCCAAGGGCGCCAGGGTCAGGCCAACGACGAAGGCTTCAACCCCGATGCAACTTGCTCATCAGTTCCGCCTCGGCCTGGGTCAGGCCGCAGGACTGCGTCAATTCATCAACGCTGGCCCCCATCCCCACCAGCCGTGCCGCCTGGGCGAAGGACAGGCTCGACGGATCACGCTGCTCCAGTTGGGCAAGCTTTTCCGGTAGCGGCGCGACGACGGCCCGCAGCTCGTGCAGGTCCTCGCCCATGCGCACGGTGCCGTTCTGGAAGTTATCCACGCGCCGCGCCAGCTCCTTGATGCGCTGGTCCCGCAACGCATCGCCCTCGGCCTGCTGCCCGGCAATCAGACGCTGGTTGCGGGCATAGACCACAAACATCCCTACGGTCCCGGCCCACAACAGGGCCAGGAGAATAACGGCGACCTCAAGAATCAATCAGATGCTCTCCAGCTCGGACCATTCTTCTTCGCTCATCATTTTGTCCAGCTCAACCAGAATCAGCAGTTCGTTGTTCTTGTTGCACACGCCCTGGATGAACTTGGCCGATTCGTCGTTACCCACGTTCGGCGCGGTTTCGACTTCCGACTGACGCAGATAGACCACTTCGGCCACGCTGTCGACCATGATGCCGACCACTTGCTTGTCGGCCTCGATGATCACGATACGGGTGTTGTCGTTCACTTCGGTCGGCATCAGGCCAAAACGCTGGCGGGTGTCGATCACGGTGACCACGTTGCCGCGCAGGTTGATGATCCCCAGCACGTAGCTCGGTGCACCCGGTACCGGGGCGATCTCGGTGTAGCGCAGGACTTCCTGGACGCGCATCACGTTGATCCCATAGGACTCGTTATCCAGCTTGAAGGTTACCCATTGCAGGATCGGATCTTCGGAACTCTGTGCGGACGACGACTTATTCATACCCCTGACCCTCAATGACCGTTGATACGGTGTGTGCTCTGGCAAGCCTCGCGGGGGGACCGCTAGGACGCCGTTATTTGTTCGTTGGTTTGCTGGCTGGTTTACCGGCCGGCTTGTTCGTTTGCAGATGTTTCACCGCACCGCTGGCGATCAGTTCAGCCAGTTCGGAGACGTCGAGCAACGCACACATGTGTTCGATGACCGTGCCGGCCAGCCACGGCCGCTGTCCACGATGGGTACGCCATTTGATTTCGTTGGGGTCCAGGCGCAGAGAACGGCTGACCTGATGCACCGCCAGCCCCCATTCGTAGCCCTGGACCGAGATCACATATTGCAGCCCCTGACGGAAATCGTCGCGATAACGGTCCGGCATCACCCAGCGCGCGGTATCCAGCACTTTCAGGTTGCCGGCCTGGCTCGGCAGGATCCCGAGGAACCATTCCGGCTGTCCGAACAATGGCGTCAGCTCGTGCCCCGCCAGCGAATAGATCGACCCCAGGCAGACCAGCGGCACCGCCAGGGTCAGCCCGGCGACGTCGAACAGCAGGCATTCGAAAGGCTCGGCCGCCCAATGGGGACGCTCGTCGCCCTGCATCGGTGGCGGCGGGATATTCGCCGCGGGCGGCAGATGCACCTCGACCACCGGCTCCACCACCACGGGCGCGACCGGCACAACCTGCGGTATCGCCACTGGCGCTTCCAACACCACTGGCACTGGCGCAGGCGCCGTCACCACGGGTGCGGCAACCACGGCTTGCGCGGCCAGGGCATCGCGGGCCTGCTCTTCGAGCACGGCGGCCTGGAACTCGTCCAGCTCGCTGGCCACGCTCGTCTCTACCAGCAGCGGTACCGCGACCGGCACCTCGACGGCGATTTCCACCGGCAACTCTTCGGTCGCCTCCTGCAGCAGTGCATCCAGATAGGATTGCAGCGCCACTTGCGGCCGTGTGGTGATTTCGACAGGACGGATCATGTGCATGCCCATGGAGATGTCCCGTTACAGTAACCTGTAAAGGGTATCGGCTGGACAGGCAGATGACTTGAGGACTGGGACACGTCAGGCCACCTGCGGAATGAGTTGTTGGGTCAGCAAGTGCTTGAGCAAGGCCCGATAGGCCAGCACGCCCCGGCTCTTGCCGTCGAACTGCGACGGTGTGACACCCGCCCGGCTGGCATCGCGCAGGCGCGTGTCGACCGGAATGTAGCCTTCCCAGATGGTCTCCGGGAACTTGTCGCGCAGGACCCGCAGAGTCCCCATGGACGCCTGGGTCCGGCGATCGAACAAGGTCGGTACGATGGTGTAGGGCAAGGCCTGCTTGCGTGAACGGTTGATCATCGCCAGGGTGTTGACCATCCGTTCCAGTCCCTTGACCGCCAGATGTTCGGTCTGTACCGGCACCACCAGTTGCTGGCTCGCCGCCAAGGCGTTGACCATCAATACACCCAGCAGCGGCGGGCTGTCGATCACCGCGTAATCGAAGTCCTGCCACAGCTGCGCCAGACTCTTGGCGATCACCAGGCCCAGGCCGCTCTGGCCCGGCGACAAGCGCTCAAGGGTCGCCAGGGCGGTGCTGGAGGGCAATAGGGAAATCCGCTCGTCGCTGGTGGACAGCAGCAATTGCCCGGGCAAGCCCACAGGAACCGTGCCCCGGTGCTGGAACAGGTCGAAGGTGCTGTGTTCCAGGGTATCGGGGTCATAACCGAAATAGCTGGTCATCGAGCCGTGGGGGTCGAGGTCGACCACGACCACGCGCTTGCCCGCCTCGGCCAGCAATCCGGCTAAAGCGATGGAGGAAGTGGTCTTACCGACGCCACCCTTTTGATTGGCTACTGCCCAGACTCTCATTCAGTGTATTCCTCCCGCCCGGCGTCAAGCCGGCCGAGAAATAGCGCCAAGTTATAGAGCAGGTGCCGGAGATTTGACGGCCTTCTCGCGTACCGCTTGCTTTATCGCTGGCGGTGCAGTTTGTGTGCCAGCACGCTTCAAGGCCGCGTCCGGTGTTGCATTGGCCGTGCCGGTACCGGTCAGGCTGCGGCGTACGTCGAGATTACGCGACACCACCAGCACCACCCGCCGGTTGCGCGCCCGGCCTTCGGCGGTGGCATTGTTGGCCACCGGCTGGAACTCGCCATACCCCACCGATGCCAGCCGGCCGGGGTTGACCCCGTCCATGGCCATCATCCGCACGATACTCGCCGAACGGGCCGAGGACAGCTCCCAGTTGGTGGGATATTGCGCGGTACGGATCGGCTGGTCGTCGGTAAAGCCTTCGACGTGGATCGGGTTGTCGAAGGGTTTGAGGATCTTCGCCACCTTCTCGATGATGTTGAACGCCATGTCACTGGGCATTGCATCGCCGCTGCCGAACAGCAGGCTGGAGTTGAGTTCGATCTCGACCCACAGTTCGTTGCCGCGCACGGTCATCTGGTTGGAACTGATCAGGTCGCCGAACGCCGCGCTGATATCGTCGGCGATGCTCTTGAGCGGGTCCTTGGCCCCCTGGCCGATGGCGGCATCGGTCTGATCGACATCCTTGATCAGCGGGTCGGCCGGCTTGACCGTGACCGGGCGCTCGTCACCGATGGGAATCGGCTTGAGGCTGCGGTCGGCGTCGTTGAAGACCCCGACCAGCGCCTGGGAGATCACCTTGTACTTGCCTTCGTTGATCGAGGAAATCGAGTACATGACCACGAAAAAGGCGAACAGCAGCGTGATGAAGTCAGCGTAGGAAACCAACCAGCGCTCGTGATTCACATGCTCTTCGTGTTGGCGACGTCTGGCCATGTCTACTCCATCACTCCATGAAGCCTTGCAGCTTCAATTCAATGGAGCGCGGGTTCTCGCCCTCGGCAATCGACAGGATGCCCTCGAGGAGCATTTCCCGATAACGCGACTGGCGAAAGGCAATCGACTTGAGCTTGCTGGCCACCGGCAGCAGTATCAGGTTGGCACTGGCCACGCCGTAGATGGTCGCGACAAAGGCCACGGCAATCCCGCTACCCAGTTGCGAGGGGTCGCCGAGGTTGCCCATCACGTGAATCAAGCCCATCACCGCACCGATGATACCGATGGTCGGCGCATAGCCGCCCATGCTTTCGAAGACCTTGGCGGCCTCGATATCACGGCTTTCCTGGGTGTAGAAGTCCACTTCGAGGATGCTGCGGATGGCTTCCGGCTCGGCACCGTCGACCAGCAGTTGCAGGCCCTTGCGCGAGTAGGTGTCGGGCTCGGCCTCGGCGATGCTTTCCAGGCCCAACAGGCCTTCCTTGCGCGCCGTCAGACTCCAGTTGACCACGCGCTCGACGCCGGCAGGCAGATCGATACGCGGTGGAAAGAGGATCCAGATGAGAATCTGCATGGCGCGCTTGAACGCGCTCATCGGCGATTGCAGCAAGGCCGCGCCGATGGTCCCGCCCAGCACGATCAAGGCGGCCGGACCGTTGGCCAGGGCCCCCAGGTGACCACCTTCGAGGAAGTTGCCGCCGATGATGGCGACAAACGCCAGAATCATCCCGATAAGGCTCAACACATCCATCAGAGACAAGCCTCGACCAGGTGCTTGCCGATTTCATCGAGGCTGTACACCGCATCGGCCAGCTCAGCCTTGACGATGGCCATGGGCATGCCGTAGATCACGCAACTGGCTTCGTCCTGGGCCCAGATGGCACTGCCGCCCTGCTTGAGCAGGCGCGCGCCTTCACGACCATCGGCACCCATGCCGGTGAGGACCACCGCCAGAACTTTGTCACCGTAGGACTTGGCCGCGGAACCGAAGGTGATATCCACACAAGGCTTGTAGTTCAGACGCTCATCGCCTGGCAGGATTTTCACCGCGCCACGCCCGTCGATCATCATCTGCTTGCCGCCCGGAGCGAGCAGGGCCAGCCCGGGACGCAGGATGTCGCCATCCTCGGCTTCCTTGACGCTGATCTGGCAAAGCTTGTCCAGACGTTCGGCAAAAGCCTTGGTGAAGGCCGCCGGCATATGCTGGATCAACACGATGGGCGCCGGGAAGCTGGCCGGCAACTGGGTCAGGACCCGCTGCAGGGCTACCGGACCACCGGTGGAGGTACCGATGGCAACCAGCTTGTAGGCCTTGCGCTTCGGCGCGCCGGAGGTCGAGACCGCGGCGTGTGCGGGCGCCGGAGCGCGACTGGCCACCGGGGTGGTGCGCACGGGTGCCGGAGCCGGGCTGCCGTAGCTGCTGGACGCCGGTGTCGGCGTAGGGGCCGGAGACGGCGCGGCAGCAGGCACACTGCTGAAGCGGCGGTTACTGCGCGAGATGCTGTGAACCTTCTCGCACAGCAGCTGCTTGACCTTCTCCGGGTTGCGCGAGATATCTTCGAAATTCTTCGGCAGGAAGTCCACGGCCCCGGCGTCCAGCGCATCGAGGGTGACCCGGGCGCCTTCGTGGGTGAGGGACGAGAACATCAGCACCGGCGTCGGGCAGCGCTGCATGATATGCCGCACCGCCGTGATGCCGTCCATCATCGGCATCTCGTAGTCCATGGTAATCACGTCCGGCTTGAGGGCCAGGGCCTGATCGATGGCTTCTTTACCGTTGGTCGCCGTACCGACGACCTGAATGCTTGGATCCGCCGAAAGAATTTCCGAGACGCGGCGGCGGAAAAACCCCGAATCATCCACCACCAGGACCTTGACTACCATAAACACTCCGTTAGGCACGGCGGCGGGCTTAAGCCCAGCCGCCGGGCCAGAATCAAATACGCCGTGCGGCGTAACGCTTGAGCATGCTCGGCACGTCGAGAATCAGGGCAATGCGACCGTCACCGGTAATGGTGGCGCCCGACATGCCCGGGGTCCCTTGCAGCATCTTGCCCAGCGGTTTGATGACCACTTCTTCCTGGCCGACCAACTGATCGACGACAAAGCCGATCCGCTGGGTGCCCACCGAAAGGATCACCACATGGCCTTCGCGCTGCTCCTCATGAGCGGCCGAACTGACCAGCCAGCGCTTGAGGTAGAACAGCGGCAGGGCCTTGTCGCGGACGATCACCACTTCCTGGCCGTCGACCACATTGGTGCGCGACAGGTCGAGGTGGAAGATCTCGTTGACGTTGACCAGCGGGAAGGCAAAAGCCTGGTTGCCGAGCATGACCATCAGGGTCGGCATGATCGCCAGGGTCAACGGGACCTTGATGACGATCTTCGAACCCTTGCCCTTGGTCGAGTAGATGTTGATGGTACCGTTGAGCTGGGCGATCTTGGTTTTCACCACGTCCATGCCCACGCCACGCCCTGACACGTCGGAAATCTCGGTCTTGGTCGAGAAGCCCGGGGCGAAGATCAGGTTGAAGCAGTCGGTCTCGCTCAGGCGATCGGCCGCATCCTTGTCCATCAGGCCCTTCTTCACCGCGATACTGCGCAGCACGTCGGCGTCCATGCCCTTGCCGTCATCGGAGATCGACAGCAGGATGTGGTCGCCTTCCTGCTCGGCGGAGAGGATGACCCGACCGCTGCGGGACTTGCCCATGGCTTCGCGGTCGGCCGGTTCTTCGATACCGTGGTCGACCGAGTTGCGCACCAAGTGGACCAGCGGGTCGGCCAGGGCCTCCACCAGGTTCTTGTCGAGGTCGGTCTCTTCGCCCACCAGTTCCAGGTTGATCTCTTTCTTCAACTGCCGGGCCAGGTCGCGAACCAGGCGCGGGAAGCGGCCGAAGACTTTCTTGATCGGCTGCATGCGGGTTTTCATCACCGCGGTCTGCAGGTCGGCGGTCACCACGTCGAGGTTGGACACGGCCTTGGACATGGCTTCATCGCCGCTGTTCAAGCCCAGGCGCACCAGGCGGTTACGCACCAGCACCAGTTCGCCGACCATGTTCATGATCTCGTCCAGGCGCGCGGTATCGACCCGCACGGTGGTTTCCGCTTCGCTGGCGGCCGGCTTGTCGCCGGCCGCAGCGGCAGGCGCCGGGGCACGGGCCGGAGCCGGCGCGGCGGCGGCAGGTGCCGGTGCGGCCTTGGCCGGTGCTGGCGTCGCTGCGACCGGCGCTGGCGCCTTGGCAACCGGTGCAGGTGCGGCGGCAGCCGGTTTGGTCGCGGCCGGCGTGGCCACCGCCGTGGTCGCGGCCACTTCGGTGAACTTGCCCTTGCCATGCAGCTCGTCGAGCAGCGATTCGAATTCCTGGTCGGTGATCAGGTCGCCGCTTGCAGCGCCGGTTTTCTCGGCCGCCTGAGCCGCAGCCGGAGTGGTATCGAGCGCCTCGACCTTGAACGAACCCTTGCCATGCAACTGGTCGAGCAAGGCTTCGAATTCGTCGTCGGTGATATCGCTACTTTTTTCAGCCCCACCGCTGGCCGCCGCCGGTGCTGCCGGCGGAGTGGGCGCCGCCACGGCATCCGGCGCGAACTGGCCCTTGCCGTGCAACTGGTCGAGCAGGGATTCGAACTCGGCGTCGGTGATCTCATCGCCACCGGCCTCGCCTTGTACCGCAGCCACCGCTTTGGGCGCCTCGGCTTCGGCCTTGACGCTGTTCAGGGAGTCGAGCAGCATTTCGAATTCGTTATCGGTGATGTCGCCGGATTCGCTTTCAGCGACCGGTTCCGGCTCCGCCACTTCGGCCACTGGCGCGGCCACTTCCTCGGCACCCGCCGGTTCCGCCAGGCGCGCCAAGGCCGCCAGCAGCTCCGGGGTGGCCGCAGTGATCGGGCCACGTTCACGGACTTCGCTGAACATGCCGTTCACCGCATCCAGCGCTTCCAGGACCACGTCCATCAGCTCCGAGTCGACGCGTCGCTCCCCCTTGCGCAGGATGTCGAACACGTTCTCGGCGATGTGACAGCACTCCACCAGCTCGTTGAGCTGGAGGAAGCCGGCGCCCCCTTTTACAGTGTGAAAACCGCGAAAGATTGCATTGAGCAGATCCGCATCATCTGGCCGGCTTTCCAGCTCGACCAGTTGTTCGGACAGTTGCTCCAGAATCTCGCCGGCCTCAACCAGAAAATCCTGAAGGATCTCTTCATCGGCGCCGAAGCTCATGTGTTTGGGTGCTCCTAGAATCCAAGACTGGAAAGCAAATCGTCGACATCGTCCTGACCGGACATAACGTCTTCACGTTTATCGGCATGAATCTGCGGACCTTCACCCTGGGCCATCTGTTTTTGTGGGTCTTTTTCGGCAAGAAGCGCATCGCGGTCATGTTCGATACCGGCAAAGCGGTCGACCTGACTGGCCATCAGCACCAATTTGAGCAGATTGCTTTCCACTTCGGTGACCATCTGGGTCACGCGCTTGATCACCTGGCCGGTAAGGTCCTGGTAATCCTGGGCCAGCAGAATATCGTTCAGTTCGCTCGAAACAGCGCGGGTTTCCTGCTCGCTGCGGGACAGGAACGTCTCGACCCGCCGCGCCAGCTCGCGAAACTCCTGGGCACCGACTTCGCGCCGCATGAAACGGCCCCAGTCGGCGCCCAGGGCCTTGGCCTCGACGTTCAGGCCAGTGATCCTCGGGGTCGCACTCTCCACCAGGTCCATGGTGCGATTGGCCGCCGCTTCGGTCAGCCTGACCACATAGGACAGGCGCTCGGTGGCGTCGGTGATCTGCGACACTTCCTCGGCCTGCGGCATATGCGGGTCGATCTGGAAGTTGACAATGGCGCTGTGCAATTCGCGGGTGAGCTTGCCGACTTCCAGGTACAGGCCACGGTCACGGGTCTGATTCAGCTCATGGATCATTTGCACCGCGTCGCCAAACCGGCCTTTTTCAAGGCTGTCGACCAGCTCGCGGGCATGTTTTTTCAGGGTTAGTTCAAAATCACCCAGTGAAGATTCGTTGTGCTCCATAGCGCCCCCGTGGTGGACTTCATCAACCGATGCGTTCGAAGATCTTCTCGATCTTCTCTTTCAACGCCTGGGCCGTGAATGGTTTGACCACATAGCCGTTTACACCGGCCTGGGCAGCTTCGATGATCTGCTCGCGCTTGGCTTCAGCGGTCACCATCAGCACCGGCAGGTGCTTGAGCTTTTCATCGGCGCGCACGTGGCGCAGCAGATCGATACCGGTCATGCCGGGCATGTTCCAGTCGGTGACCAGAAAGTCGATGCTACCGCTGTTGAGGACGGGAATCGCGGTAGTACCGTCGTCCGCCTCAACCGTGTTGGTGAACCCGAGGTCACGCAACAGGTTCTTGATGATCCGCCGCATCGTTGAAAAATCATCAACGATGAGGATTTTCATGTTCTTGTCCAATTCGACCTCCAAGCAGTCTTAAACGCGTACAGCACCTGGACGCGCTGTTCAATCAATTCGGCACAGCACTCAACGACTGCATGGAAACGCCATCCGGCCGAGTCACCCGCAAGGCGTCAAACGCCCTGCCGGTCTCGTTCGCAGTGTTCCCACACTGCCCTCAGCGCGCTCGCCACTCCCCCAAACGCCCCCGCAAACGGGCCGCGCACTGGCTGTGTAACTGGCTGACTCGCGACTCGCTGACCCCCAGCACCTCACCAATTTCCTTGAGGTTCAGCTCCTCGTCGTAGTACAGCGCCAAGACCAGTCGCTCACGCTCCGGCAAATTGGCAATCGCATCCGCCAGCGCTGCCTGGAAGCGTTCATCCTCCAGGTCGCGCGACGGCTCGAGATGAGCACTTGCGCCGTCCTCGTGCAGCCCTTCATGGTCGCCGTCCTGCAACAGGTCGTCGAAACTGAACAGGCGGCTGCCCAAGGTATCGTTCAAAATCCCGTAATAATCGTCGAGACTCAATTGGAGTTCGGCTGCAACCTCGTGATCTTTAGCGTCACGGCCGGTTTTTGCTTCAATTGCGCGAATTGCGTCACTGACCATACGGGTATTGCGGTGTACCGAACGTGGTGCCCAGTCGCCCTTGCGCACTTCATCGAGCATCGCGCCGCGGATACGAATGCCGGCATAGGTCTCGAAACTGGCCCCCTTGCTCGCGTCGTACTTGGTCGAGACTTCCAGCAGCCCGATCATCCCGGCCTGGATCAGATCCTCGACCTGGACACTGGCCGGCAACCGCGCCAGCAGGTGGTAGGCGATACGTTTGACCAACGGTGCGTAACGTTCAATCAATTCATATTGGCTGTCACGCGACGACTTGGAATACATGCGATAGCCACTGGCAGTCATAGCACCGGTCCCGCACTCGTTTGATGCACCAGACGCTCGACGAAAAACTCCAGGTGCCCCCGTGGATTGGCGGGAAGCGGCCAGGTGTCGACCTTCTGAGCGATAGCCTTGAACGCCAAGGCACATTTCGAACGAGGGAATGCCTCGTAGACCGCACGCTGCTTTTGCACGGCCTTGCGCACACACTCGTCATAGGGAACGGCGCCGACGTATTGTAAGGCCACGTCCAGGAAACGATCCGTGACCTTGGTCAACTTGGCGAACAGGTTGCGGCCTTCCTGCGGGCTCTGGGCCATGTTGGCCAGCACGCGGAAGCGGTTCATGCCGTAGTCGCGGTTGAGCAACTTGATCAAGGCGTAGGCATCGGTGATCGACGTCGGCTCGTCGCAGACCACCAGCAGCACTTCCTGGGCCGCGCGGACGAAGCTGACCACCGACTCACCAATGCCCGCGGCGGTGTCGATCACCAGCACGTCGAGGTTGTCGCCGATATCGCTGAATGCCTGGATCAGGCCGGCATGCTGCGCCGGGCTCAGGTGCACCATGCTCTGGGTCCCCGAGGCCGCCGGCACGATACGAATCCCGCCCGGGCCTTGCAACAGCACATCGCGCAGCTCACAGCGGCCTTCGACCACGTCGGCCAGGGTACGTTTGGGTGTCAGGCCCAGCAGGACGTCGACATTCGCCAGCCCCAGATCCGCATCCAGCAGCATGACGCGCCGGCCAAGCTCAGCCAGGGCCAGGGATAAATTCACTGACACGTTGGTCTTCCCGACGCCACCTTTGCCGCCGGTCACCGCGATCACCTGTACGGGATGCATGCTGCCCATGTTCTCTTCTTACCTTGTCTTGCTTAGACGGAAGGCCACATAACTGGCTGCGCGTTCACTTGTCGGAACAATGCGTGGCAGACCATCGATGTAGGTAATTTGCAACGTCTGAATACTCATCTCAACCCACCCGTTTTGACGGGCTGTGGTAGATATCAGCGAACATATCGGCCATGGCTTCCTCGCTGGGTTCTTCCTGCATTTGCACACTGACCGCCCTGGACACCAATTGATGCCGGCGCGGCAGGTGTAGATCATCCGGAATGCGTGGCCCGTCGGTCAGGTAGGCCACTGGTAATTCGTGACTGATGGCCAGGCTCAGCACTTCGCCGAGGCTCGCCGTTTCATCAAGTTTAGTCAGGATGCAACCGGCCAGCCCGCAGCGCTTGTAGCTGTGGTAGGCGGCGGTCAGCACCTGTTTCTGGCTGGTGGTGGCCAGGACCAGATAATTCTTCGCCTTGATCCCGCGTCCGGCCAGGCTTTCCAGTTGCATGCGCAACGCCGGATCGCTGGCCTGCAGGCCGGCGGTGTCGATCAGCACCACGCGCTTGCGCAGCAGCGGGTCGAGGGCCTGGGCCAGGGACTGGCCCGGGTCGACATGGGTCACCGAGACGTTGAGGATCCGCCCCAGGGTCTTGAGTTGCTCCTGGGCACCGATACGGAAGCTGTCCATGCTCACCAGCGCGATGTTCTGCGCGCCGTACTTGAGCACATAACGCGCCGCCAGCTTGGCCAGGGTGGTGGTCTTGCCCATGCCGGCCGGGCCGACCATGGCGATCACACCGCCTTCTTCCAGTGGCTCGATCTCGGGCGTGACGATCATCCGCGCCAGGTGCGCCAGCAGCATGCGCCAGGCCTGGCGCGGCTCCTCGATCCCGTTCACCAGCTCCAGCAGGTCCCGCGACAGCGGCCCGGACAGGCCGATACGCTGCAGGCGACGCCAGAGGTTGGCCTGCTGCGGCTGACGACCTTGCAACTGGTTCCAGGCCAGGGAGCCGAGCTGGACTTCCAGCAGCTCGCGCAGGCCGTTGAGCTCCGAACGCATCGAGTCGAACACTCGCTGGTCCACCGCCGGGGCGTGTGCGACAGGCGCTGGCGCCGGGCGCCGCGGCTCTTCGAAAGTCGGTTCGATCAGCGGCTCGGCGGCGGTCAGCGGCAGGCCGGCGAACAGTTGGCGATTGGTCGTGGCGTCGGTATCGCCGTCGCTGCGCAGGCTCAGCTCGGCCTGGGCGGTAACGATACGCGACTGAGTCTTGCGCAGCTCGTCTTCGAGTTCCATGTTCGGCACCCGCGGCGACAGCGCCGAGAGCTTGTAGTCCAGGGCAGCCGTCAGCTCGACACCGCCCGCAATCCGGCGGTTGCCGATAATGGCCGCGTCGGAGCCCAGCTCATCACGAACGAGCTTCATGGCCTGACGCATATCGGCGGCGAAAAAACGCTTAACTTGCATAACCCACTACCTCAGCCGTTGGGCCCTACTGTCGCAACGATGGTCACTTGCTTGTTGTCCGGAATTTCCTGGTAGGCCAAGACATGCAGACTTGGCACCGCCAGTCGTCCAAACCGCGAAAGCATCGCGCGAACCGGTCCAGCTACCAGCAGGATCACCGGCTGCCCTTGCATTTCCTGGCGCTGGGCGGCGTCGATCAACGAACGCTGGAGTTTCTCAGCCATGCTCGGCTCCAGAAGAACGCCTTCTTCCGAGCCTTGTCCGGCCTTCTGCAGACTATTGAGCAATATCTGTTCCAACCTTGGTTCCAAGGTGATCACAGGCAGCTCGGACTCAAGCCCCACAATGCTTTGGACGATTGCGCGGGACAATCCGACGCGAACCGCGGCAACCATAGCGGCAGTATCTTGACTCTTGCTGGCATTGTTGGCGATCGCTTCGGCAATGCTGCGGATATCCCGGACCGGCACGTGTTCGGCGAGCAGGGCTTGCAGCACCTTGAGCAGATGCGACAGGGAAATGATCCCCGGCACCAGCTCTTCGGCCAGTTTCGGCGAGCCCTTGGCCAGCAACTGCATGAGTTGCTGGACTTCCTCGTGGCCGATCAGTTCGCTGGAGTGCTTGTAGAGAATCTGGTTGAGGTGCGTCGCCACCACGGTACTGGCGTCGACCACGGTATACCCCAGGGACTGCGCCTGGGACCGCTGGCTGACCTCGATCCAGACCGCCTCCAGGCCGAAGGCCGGGTCTTTGGCGGTGATCCCGTTGAGGGGACCGTAGACCTGCCCCGGGTTGATCGCCAGTTCGCGATCCGGGTAGATCTCGGCTTCGGCCAGGGTCACGCCCATCAGGGTCAGGCGGTAGGCGCTGGGTGCCAGGTCGAGGTTGTCACGAATATGCACCGTGGGCATCAGGAAGCCCAGGTCCTGGGAGAGCTTCTTGCGCACCCCCTTGATCCGCGCCAGCAACTGCCCGCCCTGGTTACGGTCCACCAGCGGAATAAGGCGATAACCGACTTCCAGGCCGATCATGTCGATGGGGCTCACGTCATCCCAACCCAGCTCCTTGGTTTCCTGGGTTCGCGCCGGCGACGGCAGCAGCTCCTGCTGGCGCTGGACTTCGGCCAGGGCCTGGACCTTGGCGACGTTCTGTTTTTTCCAGACCAGATAGGCGATGCCACCGGCGACGGCCGCCAGGCTGATAAAGGAAAAGTGCGGCATGCCCGGCACCAGGCCCATCACCGCCATCAGGCCGGCGGCGACACCGAGGGCCTTGGGGGAGGCGAACATCTGCCGGCTGATCTGCTTGCCCATGTCTTCCGAGCCGGAAGCCCGGGTCACCATGATCGCCGCCGCTGTGGATAACAACAGTGATGGCAATTGCGCCACCAAACCGTCACCGATGGTCAGCAGGGCGTAGACCTTGCCGGCGTCGGCAAAACTCATATGGTGCTGGAAGATCCCGACCGCCATGCCGCCGATCAGGTTGATGAACAGAATCAGCAGGCCGGCGACGGCGTCACCGCGGACGAACTTGCTGGCACCGTCCATGGAACCGTAGAACTCGGCTTCCTGGGCGACTTCCAGGCGGCGCAGCTTGGCCTGTGGCTGATCGATCAGGCCGGCGTTGAGGTCGGCGTCGATCGCCATCTGCTTGCCGGGCATCGCATCGAGGGTGAAGCGCGCGCTCACCTCGGAAATCCGTCCGGCGCCCTTGGTGACCACGACGAAGTTGATGATCATCAAGATCGCGAAGACCACGATACCGACCACGTAGTTGCCGCCGATCACCACCTCGCCGAAGGCCTGGATCACCTTACCGGCGGAGGCATGACCTTCCTGGCCGTGGAGCATGACCACCCGGGTCGACGCCACGTTCAGCGCCAGGCGCAG
The DNA here is from genome assembly GCF_023242495.1 of Pseudomonas sp. MWU13-2862. Classification (NCBI taxonomy): domain Bacteria; kingdom Pseudomonadati; phylum Pseudomonadota; class Gammaproteobacteria; order Pseudomonadales; family Pseudomonadaceae; genus Pseudomonas; species Pseudomonas sp. MWU13-2862. The sequence goes on from NZ_JALMEZ010000001.1 coordinate 630,067, forward strand.
CAGCGTGGCGATCAGCAGGATGGTCGGGAATACCGCGAAATCCAGCGGTCGCAGGGCGTAGACGCAGACCAGCAGGACGACAATCGACAGGGCAATGTTGAAGGTGAAGAACACGTCCAGCAGAAACGCCGGCACCGGCAACATCATCATCGCCAGCATGATCAACAGCAGCACCGGCACACCGAGGTTGCCGCGGCCGAGGCTGCTCAGGTTGCTGCGCGCCGAGTTGAGAAGTTGAGAGCGATCCACCGGTATTCCTCGTCACCTTGAAGCAAACTTTTGACGCCGGGAGCGTCATAGGCCTGCCACTGCAAGAAGCCTTCCAACTTTTGCAGTCCAAGGTAACGAGCCGCCTCGAACCAGGGGTTCTACTGGGCGACCCGGATGTCGTTCGCGGTCAACTTGCCAAACTGCAGATCACTCCCTTTCACGTACAGGATCCCGCGATTCAACCGGGCATCCTCGACCTTGACCTGGTCTTCATGGAAATACCCCAGAACGACAATCGCCGTCGGGGCACGCGAAAGCAGGTCATGCCCCAGCATCAAATTGAGTGCCCACTGAAATTCGATGATGGGCAAATCAGCAATGACGATCCGGCGCTTGCGGTCGCTCCAGCGGAAGTCCTGCTGGACCGTGATAAAGACATCATCGTCGAAAAACTCGAAAACCGGCTTGCCGTAACGCCTCGAAAGCCCATTGGCGGACCAATCACTCATATAGTCATTCGGATTGCTGAATACCCCGCAGAGTTGCTCGAATGAACGAATACTTCCCGCATTGCCGGAAAAGTAATTGTACGAATAGTGATAGGCCAGACCGGCCAACTCGGGACGGATGGCGTTGATAGGAGCATCGAGGTAACCCGGAATATGGGTGTTGGCTGCTTCTTTGAAACGTTCAAAATCCAGTAACAACCTGAAAGTGATCGAATAGCCGATCGCACCGATTTCAGGTTTGTCCTCCAACCTGCCCGATACAAATAGCAACCCCATCCCTTCCAGCCGCTTATATTGCTCGTTGCTCATGATCGTTCGCTCCCATGATGGCCATCCCTGAGAAGAATGAAACCTCCATGGAGCCTATGAGGCGCCAGGCAAACGAACGCGGTCTACTGTCAGAATTGACAGTTTTATGCAAAAAGTACTGCCACTGGTCGTGCCGCCGAGACAAGAGCTGGCGCAGGGTGCGCAACGCAGAAGACGTGCAGCCAAAAAAACCACTCTGATAGCCTCATCCCCGCCCTATTGCCGCTTTAGTTAAAAACAATCCAATAAACCACACTCTTAGTACAACTCAACATAAAAAACTGTCAGTTCTGACAGTTCACGAGAAATCTTTCCCGCCCCTATCATCGTTATGCAACACGGAATGGCAAGCACACATCGAATATCCACCATCGCGGGGGTTAGCTTGCCCCTACCCCTCCAAACTCAACGGATGCAGATTCATCCAAACAAAGAGAGACATCCTCATGAAAGGACCCACTCAAAACTTAACTGCTCCTGGAAGCATAGATAGTGAATTTGGATTTCTAGGCTCGTTCTCTGACTTCAGGGCGGGCACTCTGCTCATGAGCATCGCGGGTCTGCGCCCCCGCGGAGAAATACTCTTTGTAGGGACGCATCTGGAAAACAACCAACTGAGTTTTCAACTGGCGCAACTCACCAATCTGGGACGCCTTGATCCGTCTTTTGGCCCAGATGGCACCGGCAGCCTCCTCGGCGTATTCAAAACAGGAAGCGAGGCCACCGCCACCGGGGCTCAGATACTCAAGGATGGCAAAATACTCTTGGCCGGCCATCACCGTTCATTCGCAGGAGAGTCCCGAATTGCACTGGCACGCTTCCTGGAAAATGGGGCGCCTGACGAAAGTTTTGGCAATAAGGGCAGCGTTATTCTCCCTCGTCTCACCGACGCGCCACCCAACCTCCCCCAGGACCACCTTTCCACCCTGAGAAACCGCAGAACGCTGCTGAGCCACCCCAGGTCAAATATCGTTGTGGACCCCGATGAAAAAATTATCATCGGACAAAACGCGCTTCTGCTGAGGCTAGAAAAAAACGGAGAGATCGACCATAGCTTTAACCAGACCGGTCATCTTAATCCTAATACCGTCATCAACGCGGTTGCTGTGTCGGCCGATCGAAAAATCACCATCGCTGGAGTGGATAGCGAAGGTGCCAACTTGGCACGCTTCAATGTCGATGGTTCTCCAGACCTCGACTTCGGGCACGGCGGCAGGACTTCATTCGGCGTAGGTTACCCTTCAGCCGCCATAAGCCTGTCCCTACATGATGACGGGCGTATATTCGCCGCCGGTGTGTCAGACATGGATCCCGGCGATATATGGGGAGCCGGGCTCAGGGGATTGCTCGCGGCATTCACCGCCAATGGTCGCCTGGATCCGGCATTTAATAATGGCGCGCCCCTGGTGAGCGACTTTGGCATTACAGACGGCATGGGCTGGTTTGATATAGGCGGTACACCCGATGAAATAGTTGTCGTGGGTTATGCAGGTTTGCTGTCAAGGGAGAGCGGCCTTATCGCACGCTATCTGGCCAATGGTAATCTCGACACCACCTTTGGCAATGGATCAGGATACGTCAGACGATTTTTTCCAGGCTCACGCGGTGTATGGGAGTCAGTGATCGTCCAGCCGGACAAAGGCATCGTAGTTACGGGTGATACCCCGAGGAACGTCGTCTCCCGCTACCTCGGAACATAGGCCAGGCGGCCCGGAGGCTCGGTGTTTGTCGGGCCTGTTCAGGAATCGCGGCGTAAATCCGGCGGAATCGGCAGGTCGCCCTTGAGCGGGTCCGGGCGCTTGCCCTTGCCGGCACGGTACTGGCGGATCTGGAAGACGTACGCCAGCACTTGTGCCACCGCCAGGTACAGGCCCGCCGGAATCTCCTGATCCAACTCGGTGGAGTAGTAGATCGAACGCGCCAGGGCCGGCGACTCAAGCAGCAGGACGTCGTGTTCGACGGCGATCTCGCGGATCTTCAAGGCCAGGAAGTCACTGCCCTTGGCCAGCAACACCGGCGCCCCACCCTTCTCCGCGTCGTATTTGAGCGCCACGGCATAGTGGGTCGGGTTGGTGATCACCACATCCGCTTCGGGAATCGCCGCCATCATCCGCCGCTGGGACATTTCGCGCTGCAACTGGCGAATCCGCTGCTTGACCTCCGGCCGCCCCTCCTGGTCCTTGTGTTCGTCACGTATTTCCTGCTTGGTCATCAACAGGCGCTGGTGGGCGGTATAGAGCTGCACCGGGACATCCACCGCGGCAATGATCAACAGCCCCAGGGACATCCACAAGGTACTCCAGCCCACCAGTTGCAGGCTGTGGATGACCGCCGACTCCAGCGGTTCATGGGCGATCCGTACCAGGTCGTCGATATCCGAGGACAACACCGACAGCCCGACGAACAGAATGATGGTGAACTTGCCGACCGCCTTGAGCAGCTCCATCACCGACTTGGCCGAGAACATCCGCTTGATCCCCGGGAAGGGGTTCATCCGACTGAACTTCGGTGCCAATGTACCAGGCGAGAACAACCACCCGCCAAGGGCGATCGGCCCGATCAGGGCGGCGGCCAGGGCGGTCAGCAGGATCGGCTGCACGGCCCAGATAGCCATTTCCCCGGAGCGCAGGAGAAAAATCCCCATGTAGCGCTGGTCGAGCACCACTTCCCGGCTCAGGGTGAAATTCATGCGCATCAACTCGGCCAGATCCTGGGCCAGGGCGCCGCCGAACACCAGCAGCGCGCCGGCACCGGCCATCATCACGGCAAAGGTATTGAGTTCCTTGGAGCGGGCAACCTCACCCTTCTCCCGGGCATCTTTTTTCTTTTTGTCCGTGGGGTCTTCTGTCTTGTCCTGGCCGCTCTCGCTCTCTGCCATGGTTCAGCGCACCCGTGCCAGTCCACGTAAAAACTGCAGGGCCTCATCGGCTAGCGGTTGATACTGGTTGAGAATATCGCCCAGGCTGACCCAGAGAATGATCATCCCCAGCACCAGGATCAGCGGAAAACCAATGGAGAAGATGTTCAGCTGCGGCGCGGCACGGGTCATGATGCCGAACGCGATGTTCACCACCAGCAACGCGGTGATCGCCGGCAGCACCAGTACCAACGCCGCCCCGAGCACCCAGCCGAGCTTGCCGGAGATTTCCCACAAATCCGTGGTCGACAGCCCGCTGCCCACCGGAAAGGTGGTGAAACTCTCGGTCAGCACTTCGATGACCACCAGATGACCGTTCATGGCCAGGAACATCAGCGTCACCAGCATGGTGAAGAACTGTCCGATCACCGCCGCCGAGACACCGTTGACCGGGTCGACCATGGACGCGAAGCCCATGCCCATCTGGATCGCGATGATCTGTCCGGCCACCACGAAGGCCTGGAAAAACAATTGCAGGGAAAAACCGAGCAAGGCACCGAAGATGATCTGCTCGGCGATCAGCAGCAACCCGCTCAGGTCCAGCGGATGCACCTCGGGCATCGGCGGCAGGCCGGGGGCGATGACCACCGTGATTGCCAGGATGAAATACATGCGGATCCGGCGCGGCAACAGGGTGGTCCCGAAGACCGGCATGGTCATGATCACCGCGCCGACCCGAAACGCCGGCAGCATGAAGCTCGCGACCCAGCTGCTGATCTGCGTGTCGGTCAGCGCGAGCAGCGACATATCAGCCGATGACCTGCGGAATGCTGCCGTACAGCGACAGGATGTACTCCATGAACTTCTGCACCAGCCAGGGCCCGGCGACAATCAGGGTGACCAGCATCACCAACATGCGCGGCAGGAAGCTCAGGGTCTGTTCGTTGATCTGGGTGGCGGCCTGGAATATCGCCACAATCAAGCCCACCACCAGGCTCGGGATCACCAGCACGGCGACCATCAGGGTGGTCAGCCAGAGGGCATCACGGAATATGTCGACTGCGACTTCAGGAGTCATTACACATCACTCGCTCTAGACACCGCCAAAACTGCTGGCCAGGGTACCGATGATCAATGCCCAGCCATCCACCAGCACGAACAACATGATCTTGAACGGCAGGGAAATAATCAGTGGCGACAGCATCATCATCCCCATGGCCATCAGCACACTGGCCACCACCAGGTCGATGATCAGGAAGGGAATGAAGATCATGAAGCCGATCTGGAACGCGGTCTTCAATTCCGAGGTGATGAAGGCCGGCACGATAATGGTCAGCGGCGCCTGGTCGGGCGTGGCGATGTCGGTGCGCTTGGACAGGCGCATGAACAGCTCCAGGTCACTGGTGCGGATCTGCGCCAGCATGAACTCCTTGATCGGCACTTCGGCCTTGAGCACCGCATCCTGGGCCGTCATCTTGTCGGCCAGGTAGGGCTGCAGGGCATCATGGTTCACCTTGTCGTAGACCGGCGCCATGATGAACATGGTCAGGAACAGCGCCATGCCGGTGAGGATCTGGTTCGACGGCGTCGACTGCAGGCCCAGGGCCTGGCGCAGGATCGAGAAGACAATGATGATCCGGGTGAAACTGGTCATCAGCATGAGGAACGCCGGGATAAAACTCAGCGCCGTCATGATCAGCAGGATTTGCAGGTTGACCGAGTATTCCTGCTGGCCGTTGGCCCCGGTGCCGAGGGTGATCGCCGGGATCGACAATGGATCGGCCGCCAGCGCCAGAGGCGCCGCCAGCAGCAAGGCCAACGTCAAGACAAACCGCAAAGCACCCATCACTTCTTATCCTTACCCAGCAATTCCATCAGGCGCTGAGCGAATTCAGGCGTGGCCTGCTCGCTGCTCGGCACCTGGACCGGTTCCTTGAGCACATGCAGCGGGGTGATGGTGCCCGGCGACAGCCCGAGCAGGATCTGCTCGTTGCCGACCTGCACCAGCACCAGACGGTCACGCGGCCCGAGGGCACGCGAGCCGATCAGTTCGATGACCTGCCGCCCCTTCGCCCCCGGCCCGACCTGTTGCATACGGCGCAGCAGCCAGGCGAGGACAAAGATGATCCCCAGCACCAGCAGCAAGCCGAGCACCAGTTGCGTCAGTTGCCCGGCCATGCTGCCGGGCGTACTCGGCGTGGCCGCTGTCGCCGTGGCCAGCGGTTCGGCCGCCCAGGCACTGAGCGGCGACAGCAGCAGGATGCCGAGAAGCCTGTTCATTCAGCGCAACTTCTTGATGCGTTCGCTCGGGCTGATCACGTCGGTCAGACGGATACCGAACTTTTCGTTGACCACCACCACTTCACCGTGGGCGATCAGCGTGCCATTGACCAGCACGTCCAACGGCTCGCCGGCCAGGCGATCGAGTTCGATCACCGAACCCTGGTTCAATTGCAGCAGGTTGCGGATATTGATATCGGTGCTGCCGACTTCCATGGAAATCGACACCGGAATATCGAGGATCACTTCCAGGTTCGGACCGTCCAGGGTCACCGGGTCGTTGTTCTTCGGCACACTGCCGAACTCTTCCATGGGCAGGCGGCTGCCGCCCGACGAATTGCCGGAGTCAGCCGCCAGCAAGGCATCGATATCGGACTGGCCGGCATCGCCGGTTTCTTCCAGGGCAGCCGCCCATTCGTCGGCCAGGGCCTGGTCGTCGGCGGAAGTCATATCGTTATCATTAGCCATCAGTTGTCCTCGGCAAGCAGAAATTCAGTTAACACAGCGCATTCCTGATCGACGCCCTAGCGGCGCCCGATCGCCTCAATCACTTGCAGTGCCAGGTTGCCCTTGTGGGAACCGAGCTTGACCTTGAACGACGGCACGCCATTGGCGCGCATCACCATCTCTTCCGGCAGTTCCACCGGAATCACATCACCCGGCTGCATGTGCAGGATGTCCCGCAGGCGCAACTGGCGACGGGCGACCGTAGCGCTGAGCGGCACGGCCACATCGAGCACGTCTTCGCGCAGGGCCTTGACCCAGCGCTCGTCCTGGTCGTCCAGGTCCGATTGGAAACCGGCGTCGAGCATTTCCCGCACCGGCTCGATCATCGAGTACGGCATGGTCACGTGCAGGTCGCCGCCGCCACCGTCGAGCTCGATATGGAAGGTCGAGACCACCACCGCTTCGCTGGGACCGACGATGTTGGCCATGGCCGGGTTCACTTCCGAGTTGATGTACTCGAAATTGACTTCCATGATCGCCTGCCAGGCTTCCTTGAGGTCGATGAATGCCTGCTCCAGCACCATGCGTACCACCCGCAGTTCAGTGGGGGTGAATTCACGGCCTTCGATCTTGGCGTGGCGACCGTCGCCACCGAAAAAGTTGTCCACCAGCTTGAACACCAGCTTGGCGTCGAGGATGAACAGGGCGGTGCCGCGCAACGGCTTGATCTTCACCAGGTTGAGGCTGGTGGGGACATAGAGCGAGTGCACGTATTCGCCGAACTTCATCACCTGGACGCCGCCGACCGCCACGTCGGCGGAACGGCGCAGCATGTTGAACATGCTGATGCGGGTGTAGCGGGCGAAACGTTCGTTGATCATTTCCAGGGTCGGCATGCGTCCGCGGACGATGCGATCCTGGCTGGTCAGGTCGTAACTTTTGACACTGCCGGGCTCGGCAGCGGTTTCGGTCTGTACCAGACCGTCATCGACGCCATGCAAGAGGGCGTCGATCTCATCCTGGGACAGCAGATCCTGCACGGCCATGTCGTGATCCTACTGCAATACGTAGTTAGTGAAGAGCAGCTGTTCGACCACCACTTTGCCGACTTCCTTCTGCGCCACTTCCTGCACGCTGGCAGTGGCTTTCTGGCGCAGCAGTTCCTGGCCGACCGGGGTCGCGAGGGTTTCGTAGGTCTGACCGGAGAACAGCATCACCAGGTTGTTGCGGATCACCGGCATGTGCACCTTGAGGGCATCCAGGTCGGCCTGGTTACGCGCCAGCAAGGTGATGCTCACCTGCATGTAGCGCTGGCGGCCGCTGGCGTCCTTGAAGTTGGTGACAAAGGCCGGGGCCATGGGCTCGTAGATCGCCGGCTGCTTGCCGCTGGGGGCGGCTTCGGCCACTGCCGGTGCCGGTTTGCTCTGGGCACTGTGCATGAAATACCAGGTCGCACCCACCGACAGGCCGATGGCCAGCAGCACACCCAGCACAATGACGATGATCAGCTTGAGTTTGCTTTTACTGCCGGGTTCTTTTACCGCTGCTTCGCTCTTCGCCATGCCAATAATCCGTCACTATTCGATTTTTCATAGTCGCACGGCAAGGCTGGAGCAAGTGTTATGCCAGATCGGGCATGAGGGAAGTACTGTCTTCGAAATACAGCGGAACCTGTAGGAGCAGGGCTTGTCGGGACGCCGCAGCGCCGCGATGAGCCCCTTGAGACCGCCAAAAGCTTCGCTGGCAAGCCATGCGCCTACAGTACCGTGTGCAGCCGAAAAATGGATGCACACCGAAAGCCCCGGGATCAGGCGTAATAGTCGACCGCGCTGGAGCCGACCACCACACTGGTGCTGGCGGCAGCGGCCGCTTCGCTGACTGCGGCAACCGACAGGTCATCCTCGCTGTCGCCACTGAGGCTACCGCCACTGCCGCTACCTCTGTGCGCCTGCTGCTGTTGCTGCTGCGCGCCCTGGCCCTGGCCGGCCCAGCCACGGGCCTGGTCGGAAACCGTGACGTCGGCCTGACCCAGACCTTGCTGTTGCAGCATGTCCCGCAGGCGCGGCATGTTGCCTTCAAGGGCATCGCGCACCCCGGCGTGGGCGCTGATGAAGCTGATCTGCGTCGGCTGGTCGGCGGACATGTTCACCTTGATATCCAGGCGCCCCAGCTCGGCGGGCTGCAACTGGATCTCCGCCGACTTGAGGTTGGCGCTGGAGAGGTACATGACCCGATTGACCACTTCTTCGCTCCAACCGCTCTGGTGCATCGCCAACGGCTGGTTGGCCGGCAGTGCATTCGCGGTCTTGGGCGTGGCCGCCTGGGTCAGCGCCGCCAGGCGATTGGCGAAGTCGTCGACCCGGGTATCGCTGGAGGCGCTCTTGATATCCTTGAGACCGTCATCGATCAGGGTCTTGAAGGATTTGTCGCCACCCTGGTCGCCGCTGCCCGAATCGGTTTTCTGATCCACCAGGGTGACGACGTTATTGGCCTGGTTCTGTGCCAGCGTCGAGTCGGTGGCATTGGTGTTGGCGCTGTCGGAGGATTTTGTCGAGGCCTGGCTACCGCTGGAGACGTGCCCCCCCTGCTCCATGGCCAGACGCACTGCCGGCAGGTTGTCCAGCGGGTCGGCGGCCGGATCGAAATCCCCCCCCGTGGTCGGCGTTGCCTTGGCAGCCGGGGTCGCCGCGGCGGTGACCGCTGCCGCCAACGGCGCCTGGACCACAGCCGGATCGACGGGAGCCGCAGGAGCCGGGGTCGCCGCGGTAGCGGCCGCCTGGAGCAGAGCCGGATCAACGGCCGGGTCCGGCGTCGCTACGGCGACCGGGGTATCGGTCGCCGTGGTGTCGGTACCGTCGCTGGAAGCGGTCTTGTCGTCGGACTTGGCCGTATCGGTCGAGGCCGTCGTGCCGTCGGCCGCGGTCTTGTCAGAGGCGCCCTTGTCATCGGCGGACGCTGTCTTGCCATCCACCTTGGTCGTTTTGTCGGCAGGCAAGGATTTGCCGCTACCGGCAACCGATGACTGCGCGGAGGCATTCGGGTTGTCGGCCTTGCTGGCCGGTGCGTCCGGCTTGGCCGGCGCCACGGGGGCCTTCTCCGCCATCGACTTGAGCGGATTGAAGGCGACCTTCACCGGATTGCTCTGGGTGTTCTGGTAGACCTGCGCAAAGCTGAAAGCATTGTCCTTGGGCGGTGCGACAACGCTCGGCGCAGGAATAACAGGGTCCGCCTGCGGCTTGACGGCAGCGTTGGCCTGGAGGAGCGAATTAGGGACGAGTGACATGGATACGGTCTCCGCTGCACAAGGATCGTAAGTACAGTGCAGGAAGCAACAGCAAGGTTCGGGCCATCTTTGCCCGACCGACTCGGATGCTCCCCTTAACGGGGCTAGGGCCGGACCGGAAAGCGCTCGCGCTCGCTTTCGTAAAAACGCCGCACCACTTCATATTCACGGTCGATCTGGTTGATCAGCTCTTCGACACCGACCCGCGGAGATTGCGCGGCCAACTGCTCCAGCTGCCGGCAAAGTTCGGCCAGGCGCAACGCGCCCATGTTGCTGCTGCTGCCCTTGAAACTGTGGGCCGCCGCGCCGAGATCCACAGCATTGCTCGCCTGGTGCAATTGCCCCAGGCGTTTGCTCGAATCTTCGAGAAAGGTATCCAGCAACAGCGGATACTCATCCTCCATGATGTCCTGCAATGCACTGAGTGCATCGCGGTCCAGATGTTCCATATCGTTGTTCACTTGATCGCTCCCTGCTCCACACACGCGAATTATGCCTGAGCCTCCCACGAAAACTCCACGTGGGCGCTGCGCCCGCCGTCCGACCAGCAGGCATTGCGGCCGAGCTGGCGCACCAGCCCCACACCACGCCCCGACAGCCGTTCGGCCCCCACGGGACGCTCCATCACACGGGTCACGTCAAAACCCTTACCGCTGTCATCGACCTGTATGCTCAACCGACCGCCCTCGCCCTGCGGGATCACCTGCAGGCGTACACGGACGAAGCCCTCCTCCAGTTCGAGCAGTCGCCGATTGCGTTGCTCATAGTATTGCGCAAATCCCTGCACATCGCGCTTGAGGCTCGAATCCAGGCCGAGGACACCATGTTCCAGGGCGTTGGAGTAGAGCTCGGCGAGAACGCTGTAGAGCGCCCCGCTCTGGGTGCGCAGGCCATGCACCTCCATCAGCAGTTGCAGCATGTACGGCAACGGATTGAAGCGTTTGAGGGTGGCCGCGCGAAATTCGAAGCTCACCGACCAGTCCAGCGGGCAGGACTCGCCGCTGTCGGAGTAGATCATGGCGTTCGGCAACTGCTGCGTCGGTGCCGGCAAACTGACCTGGACCATGCTCACATCATCGCGGGCCTCGCCGCGAAAGCGATGCAAGGCGTCCTGGATATCCTCGAACAGGCGATCCGGCTCCCGATTGGCGGCGAAGACTTCCTGCAGGCGCTCGACGCCGAACAACTGCTCGTCGCTGTTGCAGGTATCGATCACCCCGTCGGAGAGCAGAAATACCCGATCGCCCTGGGCCATGGGGTAGACGTCGGTGCGGTGGTCGAACGACTCGGCCCCCAGCACCCCCAACGGCAGGTTCCGCGCCACCAGCGGCTGGCGCTCTCCCGTGGCGACCCGATGCAGGTAGCCGTCCGGCATGCCGCCATTCCACACCTCCACCACCTGGCGCTGTGAGCTCAGGCAGAGAAAGGTCGCGCAGCAGAACATATCCACCGGCAGGATGCGCTTGAGCTTGGCATTCATCTCCCGCAGGGTTTCCGCCAGGCCATAGCCCTTGGCGGTCATGCCGTAGAAGACTTCCGCCAGCGGCATCGCCCCGACCGCCGCCGGCAGGCCATGGCCGGTGAAGTCGCCGAGCAGCACATGCATGTCACCGGCCGGGGTATAGGCCGCCAGCAACAGGTCACCGTTGAACAGCGCATAAGGCGATTGCATATAGCGGATATTTGGCGCGTTCAGACAGCCGGCGTGAGCCACCTTGTCGAACACCGCCTTGGCCACCCGCTGTTCGTTGAGCAGGTAGTCATGGTGCCGGGCAATCAGGTCGCGCTGTTGCAGAACGGTGTCCTGAAGGCGCCGGAGACGGTCCATGGCCTTGATCTTGGCCCCGAGGATCACCTGGTTGTAGGGTTTTTCCAGAAAGTCGTCGCCGCCAGCTTCCAGGCAACGCACCAGCCCATCGACTTCGGTCATGGAGGTGAGGAAGATGATCGGCACCAGCGACTCGCCGGCCAGCAACTTGATCCGCCGCGCCGCTTCGAAACCGTCCATCACCGGCATCATCGCGTCCATCAGCACCAATTGCGGCCGCTGCGCCTCGAACAGGGCCACCGCCTCGGCGCCATTGCTGGCGGTCAGCACTCCGTGGCCCTGACGCCTGACGATGCTCGAGAGCAATAAACGATCGGCCGCACCATCCTCGGCGATCAGTACCGTCAGCGACTCCGCTCCCGACTGCATGCAAGGTCAGCCGATATCGAAGAGTTTGTCGAAATTGGAGATGGCGAGGATCTTGCGCACGTCCGAGTTGCTGTTGATCACCCGTACATCGGAATGATCACCACCGGCGTGATCGCGCAACAAGAGCAACATGCCCAGCGCGGAGCTGTCCAGATAGGTCGCCTCTTTCAGATCGACCACAATGGACGACGGTTTCTTGGCAAGTCCCTCGTAAGACTCACGAAATTCCTGATGCCGGCCAAAATCGAAACGCCCCTTGATCGAGATCGTCAATTTTGCGCCATCGGGCGATACTTCTGCGACTACAGCCATGATCCTGCTTCCTTGTCAGTGGCGACGTGTACAAGGTTTAGCACCCCACCGAGGGTAGGGCAACCGTGAGCGTCAAAAATCCTGCAGATCAATACGGACTCTGCCGGGGCAAACGCTGGGACAGCTCATCCAGCAACTTCTGTTCACGCTTGTCTTCCAGATGGCGCGCCTCGTCGACATAACGTTGCACCAGCTTGCGCAAGCCTTCGACCCGGGCGTAGGCCTGCTGCCAGGCCTCGCGCGCCTTGTCGAGATTGTTCTGGTGCCAGGCCAGGCTCTGGCGCTGCTGGCCGACCGCGGTATCCAACTGGGTGAGGAACTGCTGGTAGCCCAGCAGCCACTGACCGGAGACCCCAAGGCTGCCACGCTGGATCCACTGCTCCTGGTATTCGAGACGAAAACGCTCGAGATCCTCCAGCTTGTTTTGCGCGACCCGCACCTGCCCCTGGAAATAGCCGAGACGCTGGACCGCGGTACGCTCGGTACTTTCGGCCATATCGACCACCGGGGCCAGGCGCGCGGCACGGCTCAGGGCCATAATCGATTAACCGCCGGCCACGGGAGCGAACACCGACGCCAGGTGCGCTTCGCTTTCGCCCAGGCTGATATTGGCGTTCAGACCCTGGCGCAGGTACTGGACCATCGCCGGCTGCAGGGCAATCGCCGTGTCGGTCTCGCGATCGCCGCCGGCGACATAGGCACCGACGCTGATCAAGTCGCGACTCTGCTGGTAACGCGACCAGAGCTGCTTGAAGTGCTGGGCGCGGCTCATGTGTTCAGGGCTGACCACCGCCGGCATGACCCGGCTGATGGACGCTTCGATATCGATCGCCGGGTAATGGCCTTCCTCGGCCAGGCGCCGGGACAGGACGATATGGCCGTCGAGCACGCCCCGCGCCGAGTCGGCAATCGGGTCCTGCTGGTCATCGCCTTCGGACAGCACGGTGTAGAACGCGGTGATCGAGCCACCGCCGGCCTCGGCGTTACCGGCCCGCTCCACCAGCTTGGGCAGCTTGGCGAACACTGACGGCGGATAGCCCTTGGTCGCCGGTGGTTCGCCGATGGCCAGGGCGATTTCCCGCTGGGCCTGGGCGAAACGGGTCAGGGAATCCATGAGCAACAGGACATTCTTGCCCTTGTCGCGGAAATACTCGGCAATCCGCGTGCAGTACATGGCCGCGCGCAAACGCATCAGCGGCGCGTCATCTGCCGGCGAAGCCACCACCACCGAGCGTTTGAGGCCTTCCTCGCCGAGGATGTGCTCGATGAATTCCTTCACCTCGCGACCCCGTTCGCCGATCAGGCCGACGACGATGATGTCGGCCTCGGTGAAGCGGGTCATCATGCCCAGCAGCACGCTCTTGCCCACGCCGGTACCGGCGAAGAGTCCGAGGCGCTGGCCGCGGCCCACGGTCAACAAACCATTGATGCAGCGAATGCCCACGTCCAGCGGCTGGCTGATGGGGTCGCGGTTGAGCGGGTTGATGGTCGGACCGTCCATCGGCACCCAGTCCTCGGCCTTCATCCCGCCCTTGCCGTCGAGGGCACGGCCGGCGCCGTCCAGCACCCGCCCGAGCATGCTCATGCCCATGGGCAGGCGCCCGGTGTCGGCCAGCGGCACTACCCTGGCACCCGGCGCAATGCCGGCCACGCTGCCCACCGGCATCAGGAAGACCTTGCCACCGGAAAACCCCATCACCTCGGCCTCGACCTGCACCGGGTGATAACTGTCGTCGTTGATGACCATGCAGCGCGCGCCCATGGCAGCACGCAAGCCCTCGGCTTCGAGAGTCAGGCCGACCATGCGCAACAGGCGTCCTTCGAGAATCGGCTGCCCAGGCAGGTCGATGGCTTCAGCGTAACCGCTCAAGCGCTTGGCGAAGCTGGTGCGTTCAAGACGCATCGGACAGGTCCGCTTCGGGAGCCGTCGTCAGCGCTTCCTCCAGCTCCAGGGCCATGTCCGGCACCGCCGGGTGCAGGGATTGCTCGTGGAGCTGATCGAACAACTGTGCGATGGCCTTGCTGATACGGGTTTCAATGGTCGCATCGATCCGACTGTGCTCGGTTTCGACCCGGCAGCCGCCGGCCAGCAGGGCCTCGTCCTCGACGATGCGCCAGGTGGCTTCGTGGCGCTCGCGCAAGGCCTTGACCTGGTCGAAGTCCTGGGGATTGATGTGCAAGCGGACATTCTCGGCACCCAGCGGCAACAGCTTGAGGGCTTCGCGCAGGACATGCTCGATCTGGCTGGAATCGGTCTTCAGCTCACGCTGGATGACCTCGCGGACCATATGCTCGACCAGACCCACCAGGCCCTGCTCGATCTGCCGGTCCTGCTCGGCGATGGGCGCGAACAGATTGCCCATCAGCGCTTCCAGGGACTTGAGCTTGGCACTGAGGGCGACTTCGGCTTCCTGGCGGACCTTGAGCTGGGTGCTGTGGAAACCTTCGCGCTCGCCCACGGCAAAGCCTTCGTTGTAGGCTTCCTGGCGAATGCTTTCGAGTTCCTCAAGGGTCAGCGGCTGGACCTCCTCCAGCGGCACTTCTTCCATCTCGGCCGGCGGTTCTTCCACCGGCTCGGGTTCCGGCTCCTCGACATGCGGGTCGAAACTGGGCAGCGACCAGAGGTCGAAACCGCCCACGTCCCGGGCGCGGATCAGATCGGTTGGATCAGTCATGGCTTGATCCTTAGATCATCTCTTCGCCGCCCTTGCCACCGAGCACGATCTCTCCGGCTTCGGCCATACGGCGGGCGATGGTAAGGATTTCCTTCTGCGCGGTCTCCACGTCGCTGACGCGAACCGGACCCTTGGCTTCGAGGTCGTCGCGCAGCAGTTCCGCCGCACGCTTGGACATGTTCTTGAAGATCTTTTCCTTGACGCCTTCGTCGGAGCCCTTGAGCGCCAGCACCAGCACGTCCGAAGACACTTCGCGCAGCAGCGCCTGGATACCGCGGTCGTCGACGTCGGAGAGGTTGTTGAAGACGAACATGAGGTCTTCGATCTGGGTCGACAGGTCCTCGTCGACTTCGCGGATCGAGTCCATCAACTGGCCTTCGATCGAGCTGTCGAGGAAGTTCATGATGTCCGCGGCACGCTTGATACCGCCCAGGGTGGTACGGGCCGCGTTGGAGTTGCCGGAGAACTGCTTCTCGAGAATCTGGTTGAGTTCCTTGAGGGCCGCCGGCTGCACCGTGTTCAGCGACGAGACCCGCAGGATGATGTCCAGACGCACCTTGTGGTCGAAGTTGTTCAGCACTTCGCCGGCCTGATCGGGGTCGAGGTACGCCACGACGATCGCCTGGATCTGCGGGTGCTCGTAACGGATCACATCCGCCACCGCCCGCGGTTCCATCCACTTGAGGCTGTCCAGGCCGCTGGTGTTGCCGCCCAGCAGGATCCGGTCGATCAGGCCGTTGGCCTTGTCTTCACCCAAGGCCTGGGTCAGCATCTTGCGCACGTAGTCGTCGGAGCCGACGCCCAGGCTGGTCTGGTCGCCGACGATCTCGACGAACTCACTCATGACCTGCTCGACCTGCTCGCGGTGCACGTTGCGCATCTGCGCCATCGCCACGCCGACCCGCTGGACTTCCTTGGGGCCCATGTGGCGCAACACTTGTGCAGCATCCGTGGAGCCCAGCGACAGCAGCAGGATCGCGGCTTTGTCGACCCGGGTCAGCTTCTGGTTGACGGCGGCGTTATTACTCATCGGCGTTAATCCACTCTTTGACGACCTGTGCCACACGGCCCGGATCTTCGGCTACCAGACTCTTGATGGCGTTCAGCTGTGCGTCATAACCTTCACTCGGGCTCGGCAGCAGGATGCTCTGCGGACCGCCCAGGCTGACGCGGTCGTTGGCCAGTTCGCCATCCAGGCCGCCCATGCCACCGAGTTCGACGTCGCCGCCAAAACCGGCCAACTGCTTGCCCTTGCCGCCATTGGTGATGTTGTTGAGTACCGGACGCAGCACACCGAATACCAGTACCAGGATGAACAATACGCCCAGTACCTGCTTGACCACATCCCAGAACCAGGGTTGCGAGTAGAACGGAATATCGGCGATCACTTCCCCGCGCTCGGCGGAGAACGGCACGTTGATCACGCTGACGCTGTCGCCGCGGCTGGCCTCGAAACCGACGGCATCCTGGACCAGGCGGGTGAAGCGCGCCAGTTCGTCGGCGCTCCACGGCGAACGGGTGGTCTCGCCATTGGTCGGGTTGATCTTGACCTGGTCGTCGACCACCACCGCCACCGACAGACGGGTCACGCGACCTTGCTGTTGCTTGGTGTGGCTGATGGAGCGATCCAGTTCGAAGTTCTTGGTCGATTGTTGACGCTTGTCCGCCGGATACGGCGCCAGCATCGGTTGGCCGGTGGCCGGGTCCATGATCTGCTGGCCGTTGGCATCGAGCAGCGGCTGGCCAGCGGCGATGGCGCCGGAAGAAGCCGCTGCGCCGCCGGTGGTCTGCGGCGCGGTGGCCGGGCCTGGCGGTTGGTTGCTCAGGGCACCCGGCACGCCTTGTGGGCCGCTGCTGGCGGTGCGCTGTTCGGTGGTCGACTGTTCGCTGCGCAGCGCCGGCTGGTCAGGGTTGAATTGTTCGGAGGTCGACTCGACCGCGCTGAAGTCCACGTCGGCGGAGACTTCGGCCTTGTAGCGATCGTTGCCCAGCACCGGTTGCAGGATGTTGTGCACCCGCTGGGTGAGCATGCTTTCCATGCGCCGGCTGTAATCGAACTGCTTGCCGGCCATGCTCAATTCAGAGTTTTGCGCCTGGTCGGAGAGCAGGTTGCCTTTCTGGTCGACGACGGTGACCTGCGACTTGCTGAGTTCCGGAACACTGGTGGCCACCAGGTTGATAATGGCGAGCACCTGCCCGGGCTCCAGGGTACGACCGGAATACATCTCGACCAATACCGAAGCGCTGGGCTTGCGCTCATCGCGAACGAACACCGAGCTTTTCGGGATCGCCAGGTGCACACGGGCAGCCTTGATATTGTTCAGGCTGGAAATGGTCCGCGCCAGTTCGCCTTCCAGGCCGCGCCGATAACGGGTCGCCTCCATGAACTGGCTGGTGCCCAGGCCCTGGTCCTTGTCGAGAATTTCGAAACCGATGTTGCCGTCGCTCGGCGTCACGCCGGCGGCGGCCAGCTTGAGGCGGGCGCGGGACACGTCATCGGCCTTGACCAGCAGCGCGCCGGAGTTCGGCTCGACGGTGTAGGGAATATCTGCCGCCGCCAGGGTTTCCATGACCTGCTTGGCATCCATACCGGCCAGGCTGCCATACAGCGGCCGGTAGTCAGGCTGTTGGGACCACAACACCACGGCAAAGCCGATCGCCACGCTCGCCGCCAGGCCGACCATCAGGCCAACCTGACGGAGCATGGTCATTTCGGAAAGATTTTCCAGAAAGGACAACCCGAACAGCGGCGGTTTACCGTCTGCGGGGCCGGACTTGGCCGGTACGTTATCGGCGAGAACTTCTGCCATGACTATTTACGTCCCTAACCCTTAGACCGGCATCTGCATGATGTCTTGATACGCCTGGACCAGCTTGTTGCGCACCTGGGTCAAGGCCTGGAACGAGACACTGGCTTTCTGCGAGGCGATCATGACGTCCGTCAGGTCGACACCACTCTTGCCGATTTCGAACGCCGTGGACAGCTGGCCAGAGGCTTGCTGCACGTCGTTGACCTTGTTGATGGCATTGCCGAGCAAATCGGAAAAGCTGCTGCCACTGACTTCCGGCGCGGCCACAGCCGATTTGGGTTGAGCCATGGCATCCATTTGCATGGAGCGCATGTCCAGCATCAATCGATTAAATTCAACACCCTGGCTCATGAACGTCTCTCTCCGGCGGCCTGCAATTTTTTGACACTTGTGCAGCTGTTAGTGAAGGGTTAGCAACAAGGGTGCCAGCTCCTTGTCGTTCTCGAACAAAATCCGATACACGACACACAAGCCCGAATCGGCCTAGCTGGCAAACAGATAGGCCTCGACATCCATTCCGGCATCGCGCATCTGCGCCAGTTTGTAGCGCAGCGTACGCGGGCTGATACCCAGTCGCTCGGCAGCCTCCTTGCGCCGCCCGCGCTCGGCGCGCAGGGTGTCGATGATCATCTGGAACTCACGTCGACGCAGGTCGTCGCCCAGGCCACCTGCCTGCTCCCCCGCTACCGCCTCGACCAGCACCGGTTCGCCGACAGACGACCGGTTGGTCAGCACAAGCCCTGGCAGCGGCGCCGCGCCGACCGGGCCGGCCAGGCAGAAATCCTCGGCCTGGATCAGCCCACCCTGCTGCAGGATCAGCGCCCGCTGGATCGCATTGTCCAGTTCGCGCACATTGCCCGGCCACGGATAGCCGATCAGACAAGCCTGCGCCTGGGGCGACAGTCGAACAGAGGCATGTTTCATTTTGGCGCTGTGCTTGGCAAGTAGACGTTCGGCCAACGGCAGAATATCGGCGGTACGCTCGCGCAACGGACGCCAGGCCAGCGGAAAAACCGACAGGCGATAGTAAAGGTCCTCACGGAAGCGTCCCGCCGCCACTTCTCCCGCCAGGTCGCGGTTGGTGGTGGCCACCACGCGGATATCCAGGGTGATCGGTTTGCGTGCACCGACCCGCTCGACCTCGCGCTCCTGGAGCACACGCAGCAGCTTGGCCTGGAGACCCAGGGGCATTTCGGAAATCTCATCGAGCAGGATGGTCCCGCCATCGGCCTGCTCGAACTTGCCGGCCTGGGCCGCGATGGCCCCCGTGAACGAGCCTTTTTCGTGGCCGAACAGGGTGGCCTCAAGCATATTGTCGGGAATCGCCGCGCAGTTGATGGCGATAAACGGCTGGCTGGCACGGGGTGATTGCTGGTGGATATACCGCGCCAGCACCTCCTTGCCGGTGCCGGACTCGCCAGAAATCAGCACCGTCGAATCGCTGCGCGCCACCCGCGCCGCCAGCTCGAGCAACTGCGCACTGGCCGGCTCCGAGGCGATCGGCCCCTCGCTGTCTGACGCGCCCGGCTGCCCCAGGGCATGCCGAGCCACCAGATCGAGCAGGGCCTTGGGCTCGAACGGTTTGACCAGATAATCGGCCGCGCCCTGGCGCATCGCATCCACCGCCCGCTCCACCGCCCCGTGGGCGGTCATCAGCAATACCGGCAATTGCGGCTGGCGCGCGCGCAGCAGGCCGAGCAACTGATGTCCGTCCATGCCCGGCATATTGACGTCACTGATCACCAGGCCGAACGACTCCGCGGCCACCGCCTCCAGCGCTTCCTCGGCTGAACCGACCGCGTGGAACCGATGCCCGGCCAGCAGCAAGGTATCGGCCAGCGCCTCACGCAAGGCATGATCATCCTCGACCAGCAGGACCTTGAGCAGCGGTCTCATTGTTGAGCCTCCTCCATGGCGCCAGGAATCAGCGGCAGGCAGACCATCGCACAGGTGCCACGCCCCAGCCGCGATTGTAATTGCATGTCGCCCTGATGCGCCCGGGCAACGGCCTTGACCACCGCCAGGCCGAGGCCGGTGCCGGTGGTCTTGGTGGTAAAGAAGGGTTCGCCCAGGCGCAGCAGCACGGTCGGGTCGATACCCGAGCCATTGTCACTGACGCACAGGCGCAAGGTCGCGCCACGGGCGTACAGGTGCACCTTCAGGCGCACCTGGCCGGTGGTGGCCTGCTGGGCGTTTTCGATCAGGTTCAGCAGCGCGCCCACCAGGGTGTCGCGATTGCACAGCAACTCACCGACATGACTGTCGCACTGCCAGCGCACCGCGGCGCCCTGGACATGGGTCTGCGCCGCTGCCTGCAGCGCCTGCATCAAGCCATTGGGCGTCAGCCGATCGGTCAGCGGCAGCTCGCCACGGGCGAACACCAGCATATCGCGGACCTGGTGCTCCAACTCATGCAGGCGCTCCTTCAAGCGCCCGGCAAAGCGTTGCTGGGTCTCGACCGGCAAGGCCTGCTCGGCGAGATGGCTGGCATAGAGCAAGGCCGCCGAGAGCGGCGTACGGATCTGGTGCGCGAGGGACGCAACCATGCGCCCGAGCGAGGACAGGCGCTCGTGCCGGGCTAATTGATCCTGCAGGCGACGGGTTTCAGTCAGGTCATTGAGCAGCACCAACTGACCCGGCTCGGCATCCAGCGAGCGGGTGGAGATCGACAGACGCCGGCCGTCCTTGAGGGAGATCTCATGACCGTCGTCTTCACGTGGAGCAAAGCAACGAGCGATCACCTGACGCCAGAGCTCGCCGACCAGAGGCAGGCCGAGCAACTCCCGGGCCGCCGGATTGGCTTCGCTGACGATCCCCAGGGAATCGATGACGATGACCCCGCCCGGCAACAGGTCGAGCAGGTTCTGCAAACGATTGGCCAAGCGCTCTTTTTCCGCCAGTTCGGCCATGCGCTGGGCGCTGACCACGGCCAGCTCGCCCTTGAGCTCGGTGACCCGGGCCTCAAGCAGGCTGTAGGAATCGTTGAGTTGCGTCGACATCTGATTGAACAGCGAGAAAGCCTGCTCCAGACCCAACCGACCGGCCTGCTCGACGGACGACGAAGATCCCGAGGCTTCAGGGACAGGTGACATCGGGGCGGCTTGGGGCATGGTGCTCTCTCGCTTGGCTGACCGTCATTTAAACGGAACGTTACAAGAGGCTTAGCAATACCCGTGCCGAAAAAAAAACCAGCCATTTTTCAGCAGCTTGAAAAACAGGCGTCAATCATCCGCCTGTTCATCACCCTCGCGACGGCTCATCCCGTACTTGCGCATCTTCTCCACCAGGGTGGTGCGACGGATACGCAGGCGCTCGGCGGCGCGCGCCACGATGCCATTGGCGTCGTCCAGCGCTTGCTGGATCAGGCCCTGCTCGAGGCCACCGAGGTAGTCCTTGAGATCCAGGCCTTCGGGCGGCAGCATCGCCGAGGTGGTGAAGTCCGGGGTATGGCCGTTGATCGCGACCCGCTCTTCGAGGTCGCTGCGCAGGCTGTCCACCAGTTGCTCGTCTTCGTCATCGACGTAGCGGAATTTCTTCGGCAGCTCGGCGACGCCGATCACCCCATACGGATGCATGATCGCCATGCGCTCCACCAGGTTGGCCAGCTCGCGGACGTTGCCCGGCCAGGCGTGACGGCACAGCGACATGATCGCCGCCGAATTGAAGCGAATGGAACCGCGCTTTTCGTGTTCCATGCGCGAGATCAATTCGTTCATCAGCAACGGAATGTCTTCGACCCGCTCACGCAGCGGCGCCATCTCGATGGGGAACACGTTCAGGCGGTAGTAGAGATCTTCGCGAAAGCTGCCGACCTCGATCATGCTTTCGAGGTTCTTGTGGGTGGCCGCGATGATGCGCACATCGATGCTCTGGGTCTTGTTGCTGCCCACGCGCTCGAAGGTCCGCTCCTGCAGCACGCGCAACAGCTTGACCTGCATCGGCAGCGGCATGTCACCGATCTCGTCGAGGAACAGGGTACCGCCGTTGGCCAGCTCGAAACGCCCGGCACGGGTGGTGATGGCCCCGGTAAAGGCGCCCTTCTCGTGACCGAACAGTTCGCTTTCCAGCAACTCGGCCGGGATCGCCCCGCAGTTGACCGGCACGAAAGGCGCGTCGCGGCGCTTGGAGTGATAGTGCAGGTTGCGCGCCACCACTTCCTTGCCGGTGCCGGACTCGCCAAGGATCAGCACGCTGGCGTCGGTGTCGGCCACTTGCTGCATCATCTGGCGCACATGCTGGATGGCACGACTGGTGCCGACCAGGCTGCGGAACAGGTTGGGCTCGCGCTGCCGGCCGCGCTCACGGGCCTGGTCATACATCTCGCGATAGACCTGGGCGCGGTGCAGGGAGTCGAGCAACTTGCTGTAGCTGGGTGGCATTTCCAGGCTGGACAGGACCCGGCGACGCTGGTCTTCGGGCAGGTCGGCAGAAGAAATTTCGCCGAGAAGCAACACCGGAAGGAACTCATCCCAGGTTGACAGTGTCCTAAGCAAGCCTGTCAGTCCGCTCACGGCATTGACCGTCCCGATCAGGACGCACAATACCTCACGACTGGACGACAAGGGGCCGACCATCTGCTGCCAGTCATCGCTGGTGCAGGAAATATTTTCTTCGCCGAGAAAATTTAAGATCACCGCCAGGTCGCGGCGGCGAACGCTATCGTCATCGATCAGCAGAATTTTGGTTTCACGCCACATGCAATAGCAACTTCCCTAGTCAACTCGATGCCCGGTATGGGTGGGGCAAGCTAGACATCCGAGGCCGGACAGGGCCTCCAAGGACGACTGAAATCTGGAAACAGCACTAGTTAAGTCAAAAAAGCGTACATAGTCAAATTTATGGCGCAATACGGTTCGATTAACCCAACATTAACCGAACAGATGGTAAACCTTTGCGGCGCTCCTTGCTTGCTGGATCTTCGACATCTCATCGACTATTGACTGACGTTCGGTCATCGCAGCTTCCAGCAACTGACGATAGACGTGCAACAACTTCTCAAGCTTGACGCGCAGCGCATCCTCGTCCAACCCCGTCTCGACCAGCACATCTTCCATGCAAGCGCGGCAGGCCAGGTCCAACTGGGTGATGGCCTCCCAGTCACGCTCGGCCAAAGCCCTTACCAGGGCCTCGCGGGTTTCTTCGATACGCTGCAGTACGAGACTCATGATGCGCTCCTTAGAACTGCGGACCCGGTGGTGCGATAGCGTCCCAACCTTCCTTGACCGTTGTCAGCAGGCCGGCGACTTCGTCGAGCATCCCGATGTCCGAGTTTACATTGGCTTGCAGCAGGCGCGTCATCATATAGGCGTAAAGATTGTCCAGATCGGTCAGCGAATCGGCTGACTTTTCCAGATCCAGGCCCTCGCGCAAACCACCGACAATATCGATGGCCTTGCCGATGGCGACTCCCTTGGCGGGGATGTCCTTACGCTCGATGGCACCTTTGGCCTGGGCGATACGATCCAGGCCACCTTCCATCAACATCTGCACCAGGCGGTGAGGACTGGCCTCGGAGGTCTGAGCCTGGGCTCCTACCTTCTGGTATTGCCGAAGGGCTAGCATCGGATTCATGTTCTACCTCATTAACACTCAAGGGTTCGTATAAGAAGTGTATCGCCTTTGAGTCACAAAACTTTAGACCCAGAAGGCAAAAACCCGGCACGCGCTAAACGCGGCCGGGCTTTTTGGCGAGCTATCGGAGGTTAGCCCGACTTCTGCGCGGTCAACGAAGCGAAGAACGACGTGATGCTGTCCCCCTGTGCCTTCAACTGCCCGACCAACGCGTCCATGGCGTTGTACTTGGCCGTCAGGGTCGCAGTCAGGTTGGTGACATGCAGATCCAGTGCCGCTTGCTGACTCGCCAGGGCGCTGGCCTGGGTGTTCAAGCTGGTGCTGCGCTGATCGAGCAAACCGCCGGTCTGGACGTAGGGGGCGATCGCCGCGGTCATCCGCGCCAACACACCGTCCGCCCCCGCGTTGGCGGTGGTACCGGTAAACAGCGTCTGCACCTGGCCACTCAAACCATCGGTGGTCATCGCCCGGTTGAACGTGGTGGAGTTGAAATTCAATTGCCCCGTCTGCGGATCGGTCCCCACCCCCAGTTGCGAGAGCACCGCCAACTTATTACCCGGCCCGGGCGTGGTGAGCACGCCACGGATACTGGCAATCAGTGCCCGAGGCATGGAGTCACCGGTAAACGCCGCTGGCTTGCTATTACCACTGGAGTCGGTCGTCGGGGTACTGAGAGTACCGATGGTCGTCATCAAGCTGTTGTAGGCGCTCACGAACGTCTGGATCGAGGTCTGCAGACCGCTGGTGTTGGTGCCCACGGTGACCACCGAAGTAGAACCCGCACCTCCAGTCCCCGAGAGCAGGTTCAGTGTCAGACCACTGACGGCACCGGTGACGGTATTGGTCTTGCTGGTAACCGTCAGGCCATCAATGGTGATACTTGCATCCTTGGCCAGACCATTGACCGCGCCCGAGCTTGAAGCTGTCGGGGGATTGGCCATTGCCTGGGTACCGTCGATTGTCAGGCCGGCAATACCACTGACCGACAAGTCGGAACCCGCGCCAGTGGTGTTGGAGCCGAACACAAGACGCGCCGCACCGCTACTGTCGGTCACGATGTTGGCGGAAATACCGTTGCCCGCCAGCGTGGAGTTGATCGCGTCACGGGTGCTCTGCAGCGTTGCATTGGCCGGGATGGTGACATTGTAATTAGTGCCATTCTGACTGATGGTCAGGGTACCACTCGGAATGGCACTGGTTGCACCGCCGGAAAAAGAAGCACTGGAAACCTTCGAACTCGTGGCGAGGTTATTCACCGTAATACTGTAGTTACCGGCTACCGCGGTATTGTCAGTGGTGGCCGTCAATACGGACGGTGATCCGGAGGTTGCCGAGAAGCCGGCGAACTGCGGAGTAGTCGAGCTGTTGAGGGCGGCCAGTGCGGTCTGGAAGGTCGTCAACGCACTCTTCAGCGAACCCACGCCGGAAAGCTTCAGCGTGTTGGTTGTTTGCGACGAGCTGATCTGCTGCGTTGCGGCACTTGAATCGGCATTGACCAACGCGGTCACGATCGAGCCGATATTCAGGCCGGAACCCAGGCCCGTAGTTGGTACAATTGGACTTGCCATGTTTATCTCCCTTCAATTTGCAGCCAGTCTTTTGACCCTTACCAGCGCCAAAGGCAACTGCACACACGATTCATGCCAGCTGTCAGGCTTTCGCATCAAACAGCACATTACTCGCTGAACTCAGACTGTCAGCCAGTTTCAACGCTTCCTCGGATGGGATCTGTCGAACCACCTCGCCGCTGTCGCTGGCGATCACCTTGACCACGACTTGCCCGGAGTGCTCGTCGATGGAAAATTCCAGGTTGCGCTTGATTGATTGAACGAACTTCTCGATATCCTGCACAGCCTGCTTGAGCCTGTCGGAAGAGCCCGAATCCTTGCTGGTGGCTGAAACGGGTGTTACCGGATCCGCCTGAGGCGCCGCCGTAGCCGGTACCGGCTTGTCGGCAACAGGAGTGGAACTGGCCGGCGTAACAGCGGGGTAAGACAGACTAAGCTTTACACTCATGTCCATTTCCATCACCTCTCAACGTGAAAAAGCGAGAGAGCGTGACCAGCACACCCCCCCGCCAAAACTTATTCCGAAATTACTGAAGCAACTTCAGTACAGCGGAAGGCAGTTGGTTGGCCTGAGCCAGAACCGAGGTAGAAGCCTGTTGCAGGGTTTGCTGCTTGGTCAGTTCTGCGGTTTCAGCGGCGAAGTCGGTGTCTTGTACGCGACCCTGTGCAGCGGTCACGTTCTGAGTCACGTTCTGCAGGACGGAGATGGTGCTGGTCAGACGGTTCTGCGAAGCACCGAGGTTGGCACGGGTAGCACCGATGGCGGCGATTGCAGCGTCGATCGCGGTGATCGCGTTGTCGATGTTGGAGGCGGCTGCGGCGCTGGTGGCACCGGTCAGAACCAGAGTACCGCTATCCACGGACAGGCTGACGGCGTCGAACTTGGAGCTCAGGGTCAGGCTGATCTGGTTGGCCGAACCGGTGTTGGAACCCACTTGCAGGGTCACGACGCCAGCAGAACCGTTCAGCAGGAACTTGCCGTTGATCTGGGTGCTCGCGGAGATACGAGTCAATTCGTCCGACATCTGGGCGAATTCGGAGTTGGTTGCGGTCTGGTCAGCGGTGCTGTTGGTACCGTTACGGGCTTGAACAGCCAGTTCACGCATACGCTGCAGAATGTCGGTGTCGGTTGCCATCGCGCCGTCGGCGGTCTGTGCCAGGGAGATACCGTCGTTGGCGTTCTTGATCGCAACGGTCTGACCACGGATCTGGCTGCTCATACGAGTAGAGATCTGCAGGCCGGCAGCATCGTCCGCGGCGCTGTTGATTTTCAGGCCGGAAGACAGGCGCTGCATGGCGGTGGAGAGAGCGTTCGCCGCGTTATTCAGGTTCTTCTGAACAGACAGGGAAGTGACGTTAGTGTTTACACTCAGAGACATGACGAAATCCTCGTTGGTTGGGTACTGCGGCTTCCGGCCCTGGCAAGCGCCGGGTATGGCCTAGAGAACCTTCGTAATAGTTATCGTCGGGATTGCAAGTTGCTTGAGGGCTTTTTTCAAAAATTTTGCCATCACCCTGCCACCCCTTTGAAAACAAGGGCTTGGCGCCCTGCTCCAAGAGGAAAAATGACGTCAGGGAATTGCCGTCGATTCCAGCAGCCCCACCAGTTCGTACTCCATCCAGTCGGCCAGCCCCAACCAGTCCTGGGATTCCTGGCAAACCAGCATTCGGGTCAGCAGTTGCGCCCACTGCTGCCGAACCTCCCCAGGCGCGCTCGCCAACGCCAACTGCGCGGCGTCGAACACCTCGACCATGTTCAAGGCCGCCTCCACATCACGACCCAGACGAAACAGCCCGGCGCATTCGCGGGCATCCTCGACACACTGCGCCAGCCGGCTCATTGGACAAACTCCTGGTCGAACCCGGTACCGACGATCTGCGCCCCAGCCCTGCTGCTGTTGAGGAATGCCACCTGCGGGTGACGGGCGATATAGCGCTCCAACTCCACCAGGTAACGACGGAAGTTCAACTGCGTCCTGACCCGTTGCCCCTGGCCGTCCAGTACCCAGTGCTGCGCCAGGTCGACACCCGGGCCGAGATCGCCATCCTTCCAGCCCGCATGGGTCTTGTTCATCGGGAAGGCGAAGTCGGCGCCGAACAGGGTGATGCGCGCCGCGCCCATCTTCACCGCCAGGTCGACCGCCGGGTGCAGCACGCTGCCGCCGACGAACAACAGGCCGCGCCGGCACCGCTCACGTACCGAGGCATAGATCGGACTGATGGAATAGCTGCCGTAACGCGGGCCTTTCCAGGCGTGCAGCACCAGGGGATCGCTCATCGGCATATAGACCAGGGGAATACCGTCGGACGCTTCGACGGGCAAATGCCGGAAACCGATGCGCTGGTCGATGCTGACCACGATATCCGGCCGGATCCCCTGCTCACGCAAAGGCCGATAGGCAGTGTCGACACTGATGAACAACGGCCGGTCCGGCTGCTCGCTGATCGCGCGCAGCTTGGCGAACTGCTGCTCCAGCGTCGGCCCGGTGCCGATCACATAGATATGCTGGCCCGGACGCGTCGCAAACAGCTCGGTGACATCGCGGTCCGCGCCAAACACCTCGCGGGTGTCCAGCAGACGCTGGACGATAACCGCGGACTGCGGATCGAACTCGCGATTATTGAAGGTCAGGTGTACCTCGCCGACCAGACGATCACGCATCCGCGCATTGCAATCATCGGCCAGCACCAGTTCGGCCGGCAGGGCAAAAAACGGCAAGAGAATCTCGGGATGGTCGGCGGCGTAGCTCAGATCGACCCGAGGATCGGTCAGCCAGGATTGCTGATCCAACAGCCCCAGCACCAACTTGAACAACGCGCCATTGAGGACATGGACACACAGGCGTTTCAGGGTCGGGCGCTCCAGCAGGATCTGTTGCAGATCGCCCAAGCCGGTGCCGTAAAGGTGCAGCAAGTCGCTGTCCGGCGGCAGACTGGCGGCCTGCAGGCGGGCCTCGGCGACGCGATCATGCCGACTGGTGAGCTGGATGCCACCCACGCTCAGGGTCGAGCCCAGCCCTTCCAGCAGTTCGACCGGCAACGACTCGCTGTCCTCGGCCAATAGCCGCGCCAGCAAACCCGGCCAACGGTCGCCGATGACCTGCAGATTCTGCTCGAAACTTTCGCTCATGCCGCCGCCCTCAACATCCGCGCAAAAAAATGGCGCTCAAGGTTATCTCACCTGGAGCGCCATTTTGCGACCCTTGGCATCAAGGCCGATGAATAATCGCCGATCCCCACGACAAGCCCACGCCAAAGCCACTGAGGGCCACGCGCTTCCAGGTCGAGTCCAGGACATGTTTCTCCAGCAACAACGGAATACTCGACGACACCGTGTTACCGGTCTCAACCATGTCCTTGATGAACTTCTCCGGTTCGCCCTCGAAACGCCGCGCCACGGCATCCACGATCGCCGCGCTGCCCTGGTGAATGCAGAACGCATCGATATCGTCCGCCTGCAGGCCGGACTCTTCCAGCAACTCGTGCAGGTGCGCCGGAACCTTGAGCAAGGCGAAGTTGAAGACCTGGCGGCCGTTCATGAAAAACACGCCATTGCTGACCTTCAGATGCGGCGCGCCGGACCCGTCGGTGCCGAACTTGGCCTTGCCCAACTGCCAGGGCGCGTCTTCACCCATCCAGGTGGCCGTCGCCGCATCGCCGAAAAGCATGGTGGTGTTGCGATCTTCCGGATCGACGATCTTCGAATACGGGTCGGCGGTGACCAACAGGCCGTTCTTCAGACCCGCCGCTTCCATGAAACCCTTGATCGCGTAGATGCCATAGACATAACCGGAGCAACCCAGGGAAATATCGAACGCCGCCACGTTGGTGGGCAGGCCGAGTTTGTCCTGGACGATGGCGGCGGTATGCGGCAGGCCTTCCTCATCGCCGTTCTGGGTGACCACGATCAGCGCGTCGATGGATTCGCGCTTGAGCTCGGGATTGCGGGCGAACAGCGCATTCACGGCTTCGACACACAGGTCCGAGGTTTCCTGACCGTCATCCTTGCGTGGCAGGAAGGCCGAACCGATCTTGCCGAGGATGAAGGCTTCATCCTTCTCGAATTTTGCACCTTGTGCGTAATTGTCCACGCCGGCTACAGGCACGTAGCTCGCAATGCTCTTTATGCCAATCATTACGGCTTCCCAATAATAAACAGCTGAAAACCCTCGTTCACCAGGACCAAGGGCTGCCGACAAACAGAGATTTGACGCCGCCCACGGGGGAGCGACTGCCGGAAGAGTAAAAGGCTATCACCGGACCCTTTATGAGCCGGGCGCCATCTTCCAGGTCGATACAATACAGTGAAGATGCGCGTTATGACTCGCAGGTCACGCTATTTTGCCGAATCAGCGCGACAAAACACTATTCGACCAGCGACCAGGACAGCGGCGTCCCACGCTTGAGGGCCTGTCGGGCCGTGCGCCCGAGCACGGCGTCGAGATGCCGGGGTGCCAGTCCCAGACCGGGGCGGATCGCCCGCAGGTTGTCGGCGCTGAAGGTTTCACCCGCGGCCATATCGCGGGTGATATACAGCGAGCGGCGATACACCAGGGACTTGCGTTCCGCCTCGGTAACGCCGTAGTGCACCTGGCCCAGGGCCTGCCAGGCGCGTTCGGTCTCGATGACCAGGCTGGCCAGTTCCGCTGGCTCCAGGGAAAAGCTCGAGTCCACCCCGCCATCAGCGCGATCCAGGGTGAAATGTTTCTCCACCACCGTTGCCCCCAGGGCCACCGCGGCTACCGCCACCCCCACGCCCATGGAGTGATCGGACAAGCCGACCTGGCAGCCGAACAATTCGCGCAGGTGAGGAATGGTTCGCACATGGCTGTTTTCCGGGCTGGCCGGGTAGGTGCTGGTGCATTTGAGCAGTACCAGGTCCTTGCAACCGGCAGCCCGGGCGGCGCGCACGCTCTCATCCAGCTCGGCGACACTGGCCATGCCGGTGGAAATGATCAGCGGCTTGCCGGTCGCGGCCACACGCCGGATCAACGGCAGATCGGTGTTTTCGAAGCTGGCGATCTTGTAGGCCGGCACGTCGAGGCTTTCGAGAAAGTCCACCGCCGTTTCATCGAAAGGCGTGGAAAACGCCAGCATGCCCAGCTCCCGGGCACGGGCGAAGATCGGCGCGTGCCACTCCCAGGGCGTATGGGCCTTTTCATACAAGGCATAGAGCGACGAGCCAGCCCATAGGCTGGCCGGGTCCTGGATAAAGAACTCGCCTTCGTCCAGGTCCAGGGTCATGGTCTCGGCGGTATAGGTTTGCAGCTTGAGCGCATGGGCACCGGCCTTGGCCGCCGCTTCGACAATGCGCAGCGCCACCTCCAGCGACTGGTTATGGTTGCCGCTCATCTCGGCAATGATGAAGGGTGGCGCGTCCGCGCCTATCACCCGCTGGCCGATCTTGAAACTAGTCATGGTGCTCATCCTTTACCACGCGCTCGAAACGGCAGGCCGACTGGACATAGCCGCCGTGACGGAACAATTCGATGGAAGCCGGATTATCCGGCAGTACCTGGGCGTCGATCACCGTCACCTGCGGCCAGTGCTCGCCCAAGACGGCTTCGCCACGAGCCAGCAGCGCCCGGCCCCAACCGAGGCCGGCGCGCCCCTGGAACAGATACAGCGAGACTTCCGCGCGACTGCCCGCCAGATCGTAGCGCAGCACGCCCACCGGGCCATCCGCGGCCTCGGCGATCAATAGCAGGCGTCCGGGGTTGAGCAGGCTCGCGGCCAGCCAGGCCTGATGCGCCTGCCAGCCGATGGGCTCGGGACTCAACGAGGCACGGCGTACCGACTCGGCATTACGGCCGTCGAACAACAACTGCGAATCCGCGACCGTGGCCCGGCGCAAGGCCAGACTGGAGCCGGCCAAGGCCACGGCAAACCGTCGCGCCCCCAGCCCATCCACCAGACGCCGCGACTGTGCGGCCAGGCTGCGCCGCAGACTGACATTGCCCAGGACAAAACCGATGGCCTGGCGCAGGCTGTCGACCGTCACCTCGTCGCTGCTGCCCAGGTAGACATGCACCCCGGCGGCCGCCAGCCGCTCGGCATTCGCCCGCTGATTCTCCGCCACGGCAATGCACAGGGTCGGCAGGCCGAGGACCGCACGTTCCCAACTGGTACCGCCACCGGCCCCGATAAACAGATCGGCCCGGGCCATCAGCGCGGCGAAATCGCTGACAAAAGTCTGCACCCGCCACTGCGGACGATCAACCGCCATGGCCTGGATCGAAGCCAGCATCGGGTTGGCGGTGCCGGCGATAAAATCCACTTCCAACTCGTTGAAGTCCGCCAGGGCCTGCATGGCCTTCCAGGTTTCGCCGGCCGCATCCAGGCCGCCAAAATTCACCATTACCCGCCGGGGCTGCAAGACGATCGGCACAGCCCCCTGGCGGAACTCATCACGAATCAGCGCGTAACGGGGGCCGAAGAGCTCACGGCAGGGCCGCAAGCAGCGGTGGGCGTACTCGGGGTCGCCGGCGGTGAAATTCTGGTCGAAGAGCAGATCCACGGCATGCTGGCGATTGTTCAGGTCGTCGATCGCCGCAATCTGCCGCGCCCACTGGCGAGCGGCGGTTTGCCAGGCGTGATCGAGGCCATAGTGATCGACGATAATCCAGTCGAAGACCGGCTCGGTGACCAGGCAGGCACCCAGCGCGGCGATATCCGCCTGCCACGGCAACGGGGCCTCGATGTCCGCACCGGGCTCCTCGCCTGCGTACTCGGCCGGCAACGCCAGGGCCTGAAAGCCCTGCTCGGCGATGCGTGCCAACGAATGGCCGGGCAAGGCCCGACAGGCGAACAGCACCTCGGCACCACCACTGCGCAGCACCTGCGCGAGGCTCAGGCAGCGCGCTACATGCCCGCTGCCAATGGCCGGCGAGGCATCGGCACGGATCAACACTCTCATGGCTCCAGCTCTCCACCAGCCAGCAACGCGCTGTAAAGGTACTCGGCGCGCCGCCAGTCCTCGTCGGTGTCGATGTCCTGGACCAGATGGCGCGGCAGGATGACCGGCAGGCTTTTTTCCGAAAACAGCGCGTCGCCTCGCAGCCAGGCCGCGCTGCGCCCCCAGTAGAACTGCCCGGCATCCTGGAAGGCGCGGGGCAGATCCTGGGAACGGGTCTGTCGATGCTCGGGATACAGCGGCGTCAGCGCGCCGTCCGCGCCGAGCGTCAAAGCGCGCTGTACCGGAAAACCGAATTCGCAAACCGAAAACGCAAAGGACTTTTCAGCATGGGCTTCGAGCAGCTCCAGCCCCTGGCGCAAAAAACGCGCCTGCAACAACGGCGCCGTGGCGTAGATACAGCAGGCATGCTCAAACAGGTATCCGGCCTGCTGCAAGGCCTCCACCGCATGGGCGATCACAGCGGCAGTACCGGTGAAATCATCGGCCAGGGCCGCCGGACGCATAAACGGCACCTGCGCCCCCCGGGCCCGGGCCAGGGCAGCGATTTCCTCGTCATCGGTACTGACGATCACCCGCTCGAACAACCCCGAATCGAGCGCCAGGCGAATAGAGCGGGCAATCATCGGCTCGCCATGGAACAGCTTGAGATTCTTGCGCGGGATGCGCTTGCTGCCACCACGCGCCGGAATGATTGCAATCGCACTCAAGGACGTTTTTCCAGCAGGAACCAGTTGATATCGTCGGTCGGAAACTGCGGATCGCGGTGGTAACTGAAGCCGTAGTCCAGCAGTTGCAGGTCCGGATAACGATCGAGCATTTCCCCGGCAAAGTCACGCTTGAACAACTTGCCGCTGTTACCACGATAGGACACTTCCACCGGCACCGGGTTGTAGTACTCGGCAATCAGGATATAGCGTCCGCTCAGGGTGTATAGCTGCTCATAGGCCGTGGCCAGCAGCTCAGGCGCCAGGTGGATCAGCACGCCCTTGCTCAGGGTCAGGTCGAAGGTCCGCTCGCGCGGGTAGTCGAACAACGAACCGTGCCAGATCTCGGCGATGCCCAGCTCGCGCGCCTGCTCGCAGGCCTTGGCGTTGATCTCCACGCCCTGCAGGGCACACGCGGGCAGGAGCTGGTGCAAGGCCAGCAGGTTGTTGCCGGTGTTGGTGCCCAGTTCCAGCAGGCTGGAGAGCCGGCCGGTGCGCGCCAGGGCCTTGGCGAACAGCGCCAGGTTGGCGGCGACCAGCGCCGGCCCCTGGTTGCGGCCCACGTATTGATCGCCGAACTCGCCACGCCAGAACACTTCCTGTTCGCTGAACTCACGCATGTCGGGTGTTTATCCTCGGGCCATTGAGCGTCGTTTAACCGACAAGATTTCGTAATTGTTCGACCACATAGTCCTGCTGCTCCTCGGTGAGCAGCGGGAACAACGGCAGGCTGAGGGCTTCGCCGAAGTAACGCTCGGCTTCGGGGAAGTCACCGTCCTTGAAGCCCTGCTCGCGGTAGTAGGGTTGCAGGTGCACGGGAATGTAATGCAGGTTCACGCCGATGCCGGCTGCGCGCAAGGCGTCGAAGACTTCGCGCTGGCTGACCCTCATCTGTTCAAGCTGCAAGCGCACCACGTACAGGTGCCAGGCGGACTCGGCACCCGCCTGGGCCACCGGCAGTTGCAGCGGCAGGTCGGCCAGCAAAAGGTCATAGCGGCCGGCCAGTTCACGACGACGGGCGACAAAGCTGTCGAGCCGGGCCGTTTGCGACAGCCCCAGCGCGGCGTGCAGGTCAGTCATCCGGTAATTGAAGCCCAGCTCCAGTTGCTGGTAGTACCACAGCCCTTGCGCGGGAACGTTCATCTGCGCCGGATCACCGGTGATCCCATGGCTGCGCAGACGACGCAGGCGCTCGGCCAGTTCGGGGCTATTGGTCAGGACCATGCCGCCTTCGGCCGAGGTGATGATCTTCACCGGATGGAAACTGAAGATGGTCATCGCGGCAAAGGCACCGCAACCCACCGGTCGCCCGAGGTAGGATGCGCCGACCGCATGGGACGCATCCTCGATCAGCGTGAAGCCATAGCGCTCGGACAATGCGGCGATGGCGCGCATATCGCAACTCTGGCCGGCAAAGGCCACGGCCACCACCACCTTGGGCAACCGCCCGCCGGCCTCGGCAACCTCAAGTTTGCGCGCCAGCAGGCCGGCATCGAGATTCAAGGTCAGGGGGTCGATGTCGACGAAGTCCACCTCGGCGCCGCAGTAGCGAGCGCAGTTGGCCGAGGCGACAAAGGTATTCGGGCTGGTCCACAAGCGATCCCCCGGCCCCAGGTCCGCCGCCAGGCAGGCGATATGCAAGGCCGCCGTGGCATTGCACACCGCCACGGCAAAATCGGCCTGGCAATGTTCGGCCAACGCCGCCTCGAAGCGCGGGATGGTCGGTCCCTGGGTCAACCAGGGCGACTTGAGCACCTCGACCACCGCATCGATATCGGCCTGTTCGATGCTCTGGCAACCATAAGGAATCTGATAAGGCGTCATACCGGCAGCCCGGCGTGCAGATCGGCAATCTGCATCACGTCCAGGAAGTCAGGGTTGGTATCGGAGCGGTATTCGAAGTCCTCATCCACCGCCTTGCCGCGCTCCCCCAGACCGTCAACCGCGAAATCGACATCGACGCTGGTGAAACGAATCGACGGCTGGATGGTGTAGTGGTCGGCGAATTCCAGGGTCATGCGCGCGTCGTCCAGCGGCACCATCAACTCATGCAGCTTCTCGCCCGGCCGAATGCCCACGTGTTTGTGCGGCAGATGCGCGGCCATGCCGGACGCCAGGTCGACGATGCGGATCGACGGGATCTTCGGTACGAACACTTCACCACCGTGCATGCGCGCGAAGCTGTCGAGCACGAACTGCACACCATGGTCGAGGGTGATCCAGAAGCGGGTCATGCGCTCGTCGGTGATCGGCAGTTCCCGGGCCCCCTCGGCAATCAGCTTGTTGAAAAACGGCACCACCGAACCCCGAGAGCCGGCCACGTTGCCGTAGCGCACCACGGCAAAGCGGGTCGCCTGCTCGCCGGCGATATTGTTGGCGGCGACGAACAACTTGTCCGACAGCAGCTTGGTGGCCCCATAGAGGTTGATCGGGCTGGCCGCCTTGTCGGTGGACAGGGCGACAACCTTCTGCACGCCATTATCGATGGCCGCGGCAATGATGTTTTCCGCCCCGTTGACGTTGGTGCGAATGCACTCGGTGGGGTTGTACTCGGCCGCCGGCACCTGTTTCAGGGCCGCGGCATGCACGACAAAATCGATCCCGCGCATGGCCAGGCGCAAGCGCTCGGCATCCCGGACATCACCGAGAAAATAGCGCATGCACGGCGCGTTGAACGTCTGCTGCATCTCGTACTGCTTGAGCTCGTCGCGCGAGAACACCACCACCCGCCGCGGCTGGTACTGCTCCAGCAGACGACGGATGAAGTTGCGGCCGAACGAGCCGGTGCCGCCGGAGATGAAAATCGATTTGCCGTTGAACATACCGTGAGTCCCTTTAACTGTCTGCCAGGCTTAAACGAGCAACTGCGCCCATCCCACTGGACTGGCACTGCCCAGACTGAAACCTTTTCCTGTCAGGGACAGGTGCGGGTTGTAGGCCGGGTCGCGCTGGAAGTTCACCGCCCACTTCTCGAGCAGGGCCGCCAGAGCCTCTGGCGCCTCGGGCAGAAGACCCGGGTGGAACACTTGCACTTGCGGCGTCCACGACACCAGGCCGCCGACCTGGCCGATCTTGAGACACAGATCGACATCGGCGAAGGCCTCGGCGAAGTCGCCTTCGTCCAGGCCACCGACCGCCTCGAAGAACGCCTTGCGCACCATCAGGCACGTCGCCGAGACCGCCGAATAGTTCTGCTCCACCGCCAGCCGCTGCATATAGCCCCTGGCATCCGTCTTTTCACCGACAAAAGGCGAACCGACACCACCGTTCAAGCCGAGAATCAGCCCGGCCTGGGAGACCTTGGTATCACGGCTGTAGAGCTTGGCGCCGACCACGCCGACTTCCGGGCGCAAGGCCTGGTTGAGCAGCGACTCGATCCAGTTGGGGTTGACCACTTCGCTGTCTTGCGCGAGCAGCACCAGGTACTCACCCAGGGCCTGATCTGCCGCCGCGTTGCAGAATGCCGAGGTGCTCGACCAG
The DNA here is from genome assembly GCF_023242495.1 of Pseudomonas sp. MWU13-2862. Taxonomy (NCBI): domain Bacteria; kingdom Pseudomonadati; phylum Pseudomonadota; class Gammaproteobacteria; order Pseudomonadales; family Pseudomonadaceae; genus Pseudomonas; species Pseudomonas sp. MWU13-2862. The sequence goes on from NZ_JALMEZ010000001.1 coordinate 666,195, forward strand.
TCGGCTTGCAACACACTCACTTTACCGGCCTGAGGCTGTTCTCGGAGCCAGGTCGTGAGGGCTTCGCTGTAGCTCGGGTGATCCGCCACCAGCACTTCGTATTTCAGGTAGCGGGTTTTTTGCAGCACTGCGCTCAGGCAGCGCTCCAGTTCGGCGAAGTCGGCCTGGCCATGGAGAATGATCGACACCAGCGGGCGTTCGGTATGCCGATAATCGACAAAGTAGCTGCCCGGATTCTGCGAAGTGACCTGGGCCTTGTAGCCCCGCGTGCCCAGGTGGCGCAGCAACGCGAGGCGCTCATGGGCGTTCTCTTCAAGTGCCGGTACGCTGGAAATCAGCAATGGCTCGTCCAGATGGGCCAGTCCGGCCATGCCGCCCTGCTCGATCAGACGCAGCAACAGATCGAATTCCAGGGCTTTGCTGAAGTCGGCCTTGTAGCCGCCAACCTCCAGCAAGACTTCACGGCGAATCAACCAGTGCCTGGCCATCAGCGCCGGTACGCTTTGTAGCAGGTCGAGGTTGAAGCTCGGACGGAACACATCGATCAGCGCGCCATTGGCGTCGCGCTGGATTTCATCGGTGGCCACCGCACGGCAGCCCTCGGCCACGCGCAGTTCGAGACCGGCGCGCAACAAACCGCTGGCAGTGAACTCGTCACCCGCCTCGGCCAGCAACAGCCAGTCGCAGGGCAACTGGCGAGTGGTCTGGTTCAACTTGTCGACCAGGTTGCCCGGTGTCACCCGGATAAAGTGCAAGGTGTTCTGCAGGGTAGTCGCCGCCTGCGGCTCGCCCGTGGTGAAGACGACGATGCGGAAGGCCTTGCTGTGCCCTTCCAGCAGGCTGTCGAGGGTGACCTGCAACTTACCGATGTCGTTGTTCAGGTCCAGTACCAGCAGGCCGAAGACCGGACCGCTGCCCTGCTCGACCTGGTAATCGCCGATCGCCTCAAGTTCGCCGGCAGACGGCTCGCGAACCTGCAGCCAATCGAGCAGGCGTCCCGAGAGCATCGCCTCGAAGGTCGAGCGATTGTCTTCAGTGGAAACGGCGTCCAGGCGCTCGGCCCAGGCGAACATATCCCGTGCCTCGTCCTCTTCGCCGAGAATCTCCAGTTGCCGGGCCAGGCGCTTGACCACCCGCCGGTTGAACAGGTTGCACTCCTGGGCCTGCCACAGGCGGTCCGCCACGCTTTCCGGGGTGTCGTTGTTGTGCGCGCGCATCAGGGCGTCCTGACGGGTCCATACACCCTCCAGTCCCATCAGTTGCACACGACCGGCCGGCATCGCATGGAGCAGGAATTCGAACTGGGTCAACTGATCGAAAAATGCCTGGTTGTAGTAAGGCATTTCCACGTACTGCTTGGGCCCGAAGCGCCGCACGGGTGCGTCCTTGATGCTGATCCAGGTGGACTCGAACAGCCCTTCCATGGTCAGTGCCCGCCCGGTGCGCAAGCTGTCGGTCATGGCTTCGAAACTTTCCAGGGCGAAGGCTTTGCCCTGTGCCGGATCAAGCCCTTCGATCGCGGTAGGCAGGGAGGCCAGGAACTCGGCAAAGGCCTCGCGTTCGGCCACCGACTTGGCATCGGTGTAGGTCAGCGAGTGGTAGACCTCGGTGCTGTGTTCCGAATCGCCATAGTTGACCTCACGGACCACATAGGGAATCGGCAGGATCCGCGCCTTGGCCCGGGCGAGCATGTAGTAGACATGGCCGATTTCCTGCCACTGGAAACTGGTGCCTTCAGGCAAGGCCGAATGCCAGTCGCGCATCAGGGCGGTACGATGGACGGCGTAGAACGGCGGCAGGTATTGGTACATATAGTCCACCACGCGATCCTGGGCCCGCTCGGAGGCGTAGTCCTCACAGACCTTCTTGTCGCGACGGTAGTAGCTGACGCTGCCCGCCAACGACAGGTACATCATGCAGTAACCATGGCACATGCCGTAGTCGGCATTGTTCTCCAGGAACGCAACCGCCTCGGCCAACGCCCCGTGAACGATAAAGTCGTCGTCGGCGGCAAACACCATGTACGGCGTGGTCACGCTCATCACGCCATGGGCGAACTTGTTCTGCAATTTCCAGTAGTCGTACTGCGGCACGTGCAGGTACTCGATCGAGTCATGCCCCTGCGCGACTTCGGCGTAGGCCACGGGGGAAGAGTCCAGCACCAGCAGTTTGCAAGGCAACGCGCTATAGAACTTCACCGCCCGACGCAGGAACGCCGGCCGGTTGTGGGTAACCAGCACCACCGTCAACAAATCACCCAGGAGCTGCACATTCCCCTGACGCGATGCCTGTTCAGAAACGTACTTGCCTTGCATAACCTTTCCCCAAAACTGCGAATCGACCAATGAACTCAGGATGATGTGGCTATTTAGCGAACCCGGCGCAGGTAGCCGTCAGGCGCGACGGTGACCAGCAGCTTGTTCTCCAGCTGCTTATCGATCTCGAAATCGCTGTTCTCTTGCAGGTACGCCCAGACCGCGGTCTTCGGGTTGTCACCCGGGCCCCATGGACGATCAGGGAAAAACTCCGGCGGCATGTCCTCGACCACCGTATCCATCACCACGCAGTAGCTGCCGACGGAAACCAGCGGCGCGTAAAGGCGCAGCTCTTCCAGTACGTGATCGTGGGTATGGTTGGAATCCAGGACCAGGATGACCTTCTTGCCCGCGGCAGCCGCACGGACCTGCTCGGCGGTCGACTGCTCGATGCTCGAACCCTCGATCATGCGGATGCGCTTGCTCATCGGATGGCTCTCGATGGCCTCGCGGTTGTGCCGGCGGATATCAAGGTCGATGCCCAGCACTTCGCCGTGGCCTTGCAGCTCAAGCAGCGAGGCGTAGTAGATGATCGAACCACCATGGGCGATACCACACTCGATCACCAGGTCCGGCTTGACCTGCCAGATGATCTCCTGCATCGCCATCATGTCCTGGGGCAGTTGAATGATCGGCCGGCCCATCCAGGAGAAGTGGTAGCTGTACTTGTGCTTGGCCGACTCGTTGAAGAAGTCGCGGGCCAGGCCCTGGAGTTTTTCGTCCTGGCCCTGGGCGGCGATTTCGGCTTGGCATTCGGCTTCGAAGGCTTGCATAACGGTCTTGGTCATCATTCAGTCTCGGCAAAAGTTCATTGAAAGGAGGCGCTGTCGACGGCGTGGTAGACGTAACGTCCGCCCGTCATGCGCTTGATTTCTTCGAGGTAATTGGAGTTCATCACAAACAGGTTGGCGCCAATGGGCAAGGCATCCAGGGCTTCCTCCGGCGACGACACGCGCACACCGCTGAGGGGCAGATAACGCCCCTGCTTGGCCGGGTTGATATCCACCACCTGGTCCACCGCCACTCCCGCCCGCTGCAGGAACAGCGAATAGATCACCCCCTTGGAGGACGCGCCCCAGATACACGAGCCTTGCTCGGGCGCCTCGCGGATGATGCGGATCGCCTTGGCCAGGCTGGCGGTGAAGTCATTCGGCAGCTGTTGGCGCGGAACCGGCTCGGTCGGCGTCAGGCGCAGGCTGCCGAGGTCGGCGACGATATACAGGTACTGCCCGCCGAACAGATGGCCGGCCTCGTGCACGGTGCCGAACAAGCGGCGCAGGTCATCGAGACGGAAGTAGTTGACGTGTTCGTAGAACAGGTCGAACCAGGCCCGGTGCTCGACGATCCAGTCAAAGCACGGCACCTCGATATAGATCTGCCCGCCCTGGTTGGCCTCGGCCATCGCCGCCAGGAACGCCACCGGGTCGGCGATATGCTCCAGCACGTGGCGCAACACCAGGGCATCGGCGGCCAGGCCGAGGCCACGGGTGAACGGTGCCTTGATCACTTCGGGGTTGCTGCCTTCGTAGGCCGGGTCGATACCGGTGATGGCGTAGCCGAGGCCGCGCAGCAGCTCGAGGAAATAACCCTTGCCGCAACCGACCTCGATCAGGCTCCGGCCCTTGAAGTGCCGGGCAATGATGCCTTCCACGTCGCTCAAGTGCCGCTGGAACTGGCCGGAATGGGCCTGCTCGTTCTGATAGTCGCTGTCGTAGCTCAACTTGTCGGCATCGAAGGCCTGGTTGAAGATCAAGCCGCTGACTTCGTCCTGTACCAGCACGATATCGGCGCGGGCCGAAGCCCTGGCCGAGGCCGCGTCGGCAAAGGTGCGGTTTTGCAGGACCGGCAGATCACCTGCCCGATACAACTCATGCGCCATGTTCGACTCCCAGTAGCTGTTGCAGTCGCTCGGCCACGGCCCAGAACGCCATGGGCTCGTGACTGGCATAACCGTAGTGACCCAGGTTCAGCGCGATGGACGATCCGCGCTCGCGCAGACGCTGCTCGACCAGGGTCCGGACCGCAATCGGGCGGCCGCTGGCGCAATTGACCACGCCGGAAAAATCCCGCTGTTCCAGCAACCGGGCCAGGTAATCGGCGGCCACTTCAATGGCCAGGTAATCACGCAGTTGCTCGCCGGCCGACATGTTGAAGTGACTGTCACCGGCCGCGATGGCACGGTCCAGGCTGGCCAGCAGGCTATTGGGGTTCTGCCCCTCGCCGTGCAAATAGAACAGGCGCGCCCACTGCAGGTTGAACGGCATCTGCTGACGCAACGTCTCCAGGAACAGGCGCAGGGTGTTCTTCGCCAGACCGTAGGGATTGCTCGGCTGCGCCGGCGTCGCTTCGCTCAACGGCCCACTCTGCAAGCCATATTCGAAGCAGGTGCCGGTCACCAGGACCTGGGGCACACCCGCTTCGACCGCCTGCTTGATAAAACGGTAATCGGCGAACAGATTGTGTTCGAAGTGAAACAGCGCCTGGTAGTTCGGCAACCCCGGCCAGGCCAAATGGGCCAGGGCATCGACGCCCTGGGTCAGCATGGCAACATCAAGGTCCACGGCATGCACGTCGGCGGCGATAAACTCCACATCGTCGATCCACGGCAACTTGCGCGCGGCCTCGGGATCGCGAGCCACGGCCCGCACCGAATGCCCGCGCGCCAGCAAGGCCGAGACCAGATGGCGACCGACAAAGCCGGTCGCACCGGTCACCAGCACTTTCAGGCCGCTCACAGGATCGTCAACTCGGGTACGGCGACGACAAAACGCCCGCCCCATTCACGCACCACGGCCTGCTGCTGACTCACTTCCTGCAACAGGTTCCACGGCAACACCAGCACGTAGTCGGGCTTTTCCGCCTCGATACGCTCAGGCGAGACCACGGGAATACGACTGCCAGGGAGAAACTTGCCCTGCTTGTGCGGGTTGGCATCGGCGACCCAGGCCAGCAGGTCCGGACGGACCCCGGCATAGTTGAGCAAGGTGTTGCCCTTGGCCGCCGCGCCATAACCGACCACACGCTTGCCTTCGGCCTTGGCCTGCAACAGGAAACGCAACAGCTCGTGCTTGATGCGCTCGGCGGCCGGCGCCAGGGTGGCGTAGAACGCCGGGGTTTTTACCCCCGCGGCCAGCTCGGCGTCCAGCACCTGGCGGACCACCGTCTGCACCGGGCGACGCGCACCGTCGGCGCGCTGCACGAAGACCCGCAGTGAACCGCCATGGGTCGGCAAGCCGCCGACGTCGAAGATTTCCAGGCCATTGCGCACGCACAAGGCCTGCACCGCGGTCAGCGACAGGTAGGAATAGTGCTCGTGATACAAGGTATCGAACTGCTTCCCGGCAATCAGGGCCAGCAGGTGCGGGAACTCGAAGGTGGCCACTCCCGTGGGCTTGAGCAGCGTCGCGAAGCCCTGGAGAAAATCATTGATGTCCGGCACATGGGCCAGCACGTTGTTGGCCGCCATCAGGTCAGCCGCCCAGCCCTCCTCGCGCAACTGCAACGCGGTATCGCGCCCGAAGAACAGCTCGCGGATCTCCAGGCCTTTGTCCCGCGCCGCCTGGGCGGTGCTGCGGGTCGGCTCGACACCCAGGCAGCGGATACCGCGCCCGGCGACATACTGCAGCAGGTAGCCATCGTTGGCGGCCACCTCCACCACGCGGCTATCCGCGGTCAGTTCGAAGCGCTCGACCATCTCGGTCACATAACGCTCGGCATGCTCCAGCCAGGTACTGGAAAACGAACTGAAATAGGCGTAGTCGGCGTCGAACAGCGTATCGGCACGGGTGTAGTCCTCGGTCTGCACCAGCCAGCAGCCCTGGCACACCGCGACTTTCAACGGCAGCCACGGCTCGGCCTGCTCCAACTGGTCAGCCCGCAGGTAGGCATTGGACGGTGGCGAAGTCCCCAGATCGATCAACGGCAAGACCAGCGGGGTACCGCAACCTCGGCAGTTCATAAACGCACTCCAGGGAAAGACGCATCGATCAGGGGGTGACTGCTGTCCCTGGCCGACAGATTTTTGACAGCCTCGGGCCAGGCGATTGCCAGGCGCGGGTCGAGCACTGACAGACCGCCCTCGGACGCGGGCGTGTAGTCGGCGCTGTGCAGGTAAAGCAGTTCAGCATCGTCGCTGAGGGTCTGGAAACCGTGGGCGAAGCCGGCGGGAATCAACAGGCCGCGACCGTCGCCGGCACGCAGGTACTCGGCGTGCCAATGCAGGAAGGTCGGCGAATCCGCACGCAGGTCCACCGCCACATCCCAGACTTCGCCACGCAGGCAGGTGATCAGTTTGGCCTCCGGGGCCTGGGCATTCTGATAATGCAGGCCGCGTACGCTGCCACGCTCGCGGGTGCAGGAGTGGTTGATCTGGCGGATATGAAACGGCTCGCCGAACGCACTCAGGCTGCCTTCGCAGAACAACCGGGAAAAATGCCCGCGCTGATCGGCGTGATGCTTGTGCTGTACGCTGAACAGCCCCTTGAGGGGCAAGGCATGAATCAGGAATTCACTCAAAGCTCACCCCGGTACAGATTCAATTGCGCCAGGGTCACGCTGCGCATGTCCTCGGCGTTTTTCCAGGCCAGGTGCCAATCGAGGGTGTGTTCCAGGCATTGCTGCAAGGGCCAGCGCGGTTGCCAGCCGAGCAACTGCCGGGCGCGACTGCTGTCCAGGCGCAACAGACCGGCCTCGTGCAGCTCGCTGGGCTCGACCCGCAGGCCCGGCGCCTGGGGCCAGCGCCCGGCGAGTCGAGCGACGACGTCGCCGACACTGCACATGTCGTCCTCGCCAGGCCCGAAGTTCCACGCCCCGGCCGCTTCCGGCCCACGCTCATACAGCGCGGCGGCCAGTTGCAGGTAACCGGCCAGCGGCTCCAGCGCATGCTGCCAGGGCCGTACCGCCTGTGGATAGCGCAGGGTCACCGGCTCGTCCGCCGACCAGGCCCGGAGCACGTCGGGAATCAGCCGTTCCGGGGAGAAGTCGCCGCCGCCCAGGACGTTGCCGGCCCGCGCGGTCGCCACCGCCAGGCCATGGGCCTCGTAGCGTTCGGCCGGGAAAAAGGAGGCCACATAGGACTGCGCCAACAGTTCGCAACAGGCCTTGCTGCTGCTGTAGGGATCATGGCCGCCGAGGGCTTCGTTCTCGCGATAGGGCCAGGCCCACTCCTGGTTGGCGTAGACCTTGTCGGTGGTGACCAGCACACAGGCCCGTACCCCACCGACCTGGCGAATCGCTTCCAACAGGTTGAGGGTACCCATGACATTGCTCGAATAGGTGCCGAGCGGATCGCGATAGGCTTCGCGCACCAGCGGCTGGGCCGCCAGGTGCAGGACAATTTCCGGTTCGGTCTCGGCGATCAGTTCAAGCAAGGCGCCGAGGTCGCGCAGGTCGCCGCGCTGGTCGTTGAGACTCTCGCCAACCCGGGCCAGTTCGAACAGGCTGGGGTCGGTACTGGGATCGAGGGCGAAGCCGCTGACCTGGGCACCCAGGCTCTCGAGCCACAGTGCCAACCAACTGCCCTTGAACCCGGTATGGCCGGTCAGCAGGACCCGCTTACCACTCCAGAATGCCCGGCTCAGTCCCACTGCTTCCATGGGGCCTCCCCGCTCTGCCACAGTTGCTCCAGGTGATTCTTGTCCCGCAGGGTGTCCATCGGATGCCAGAAGCCGTCGTGCTGGAAGGCGTTCAGTTGCCCCAGGGTGGCCAGTTCCGCCAAGGGTTCGGCTTCCCAGACGGTACTGTCGTCACTGAGCAGCGACAGCACCTTGGGCGACAGGACGAAGAAACCGCCATTGATCCAACCGCCATCGCCACGGGGCTTTTCGATAAAGCCACGGACCATGTCACCGTCGCGCTCCAGCGCGCCATAGCGGCCTGGCGGCTGTACGGCAGTGACCGTCGCCAACTTGCCGCTGGAAAGGTGGAAGTCCACCAGCGCGCCGATGTTCAGGTCCGAGACGCCGTCGCCGTAGGTGAAGCAGAAGGCCTCTTCGTTCTCCAGGTAACGCCCGGCACGACGCAGGCGGCCGCCGGTCATGGTGTCTTCGCCGGTGTCGATCAGGGTCACGCGCCATGGCTCGCTGTAGTTCTGGTGAACGTCCATGCGATTGTTGCTCATGTCGAAGGTGACGTCGGAGGTGTGCAGGAAGTAGTTGGCGAAGAAGTCCTTGATGGCGTAGCCCTTGTACCCAAGGCAGATCACGAAGTCGTGGATACCGTGGGCCGAGTACTGCTTCATGATGTGCCAGAGAATTGGCTTGCCGCCGATCTCGATCATCGGCTTGGGCTTGAGGTGCGATTCCTCGCTGATCCGCGTGCCCAGGCCACCCGCCAGAATAACTGCCTTCATCAACGTCCCCTCTTGTTCGACACAGGGCCTGCTCAGGCGCTGTGGGACTTCCCAGACTGCCGGGTCAAATCGCGCCAGCGGCACGCGGCCCGTGGGCCGCGCCGCCAAATGCACGATTTATGGCGATATGCAGGGGGACTTGCAGGAAACGCGCCAGCTCCACAGCGGGATCAATCGGCCAGCCAGCCGTTCTCCCAGTAACGCAGGTTGTCGCCACGCAACATGTAGTCGCGCAGGACGATCTCACGCAGTTCATCCCCCATGCGGTAGCTGGCATCGGGATCGGACAGGTGCATGCGAATCGCCTGCAGCCACTCATCGGTGGAGTTGCTCTTGACCTTGGTGCACGGCAGGTAGCCGGTATAGGCCTTGGTATCGGTGCAGATCACCGGATAGCCGCAGGCGCCGTACTCCAACAGCCGCAGGTTGCTCTTGCAGTCGTTGAAGATATGGAACTCCAACGGCGCCAGGGCCAGGTCCAGGTTCAGGCTGGCCAGCTTCGCCGGGTACACCTCCAGCCCGATCACCCCATGGAACTCATGCATGTAAGGGCGCAAATCGTCCGGGCACATGCCGAAAAAGACCCAGTCGACCTCCGTCGCCAGCTCGCGCACAACCTCGGCGATCACCGCCAGATCGCCGGAGTGACTGGTACCGCCGCCCCAACCGACACGGGGCTTTTTCGAGGTCCGGCGCTGTCCCTTCAAGCCCGTCCACAGGTGGGTCGCGAGCATATTGGGAACGACCCGGATATCGCTGTGCATGGACGACAGGGCATCGGCCAGCGGCTCGGTCGACACCACGACCCGATCACACAGGCCGATGCCGCGACGAACCAGCGCCTCCATCTCGTCACGGGTCGGCATGTTGCGCACATGGGCGTTTTTCTTGGTCGGCTGGATCACATAGTCATCCAGCTCGTAGACGCGCCGGGCATTCGAGTAAGTCTTCAGCGGCACGCACTCATTGATCGGCCCTTCGGTATAACGCCCCTGCAGCACGATAACGTCAGGAGACTGACGCTCCACTTCGATAATCGACGGCATTTCATACATGACCCGCCCCACCGCCCGCCCCGCGGCCTGCAATTCGATCAGTGGCTGCGTCACCCGGTAATGGCCGATGGCCGAGGCGTTGACCGGAAGCGCCAGGACCTTCGGCAGGTTGCGGACTGAAAACGGGCTCCAGCCGGAAAGCAGACCCGGTTCGAGGCCAAAACTGCTGCCGCCCAGGGTGCGCAGGCTCAGGTTGGGATTGTAGGCCGGATCCCGAGCGATCACGGGCAGCCAACGCAGATAGAACGCCTCCTGCTCAGCCTCGCGCAGGGCTTGCTGGTCCGCCTCGAGAACCACGCTCGGGCGGGCCCCCAGGGCCAGTTGCGCATGCGGGGTCCAGACCACCAGATAACCGCTGCGGCCAATCTTCAGACACAAATCGACTTCACCGAGCGTCTGCACAAACTGCGCTTCATCCAGCCCCTGCACGCTGTCGAACACGGTCTTGCGCACCATCAGGCAATCGGCACCGACCGCACTCAGATCGTGGGCGATCTGCAAACGGTGCATATAGCCCGCGGACTGCAGGGACTCGCCATGAAAAGGCAGACCCGCGGGCCCATGCAATCCCAGCACCAGGCCGGCATGTACCACGCGTCCGTCGGCATTGAACAGTTTGGGGCCCACTACGCCGACTTCCGGGCGCTGCGCATGGTTGAGCATCTCGTCGAGCCAGAGGCCGTCAGTCACCATCAGGTAGGGGTTGAACAGCAACAGATAGTCGCCCCGGGCTTGCCCGGCAACGGCGTTGATAACGGCAGCCTGGCTCTGGCGGGCAAAGGTCAATACGCGCAAACGATCGCTGCCCATACTGGCCATGGCGTTCAGCCAGGCCAGCGCCTCGGGACTTTCACTGCCATTGTCCACCAGCAGCAGCTCGTATTGGCGGTAAAGGGTTTTTTCCAATAAGGTTTCGACACAACGCTGTACCGCCGCCAACTGATCCTTGCAGACGATAATGATCGAGACCAGCGGTCGATCCGCGTGCAGATAATCCACACGGTTGAACAGCGCCTGCCCTCTGTCACGCAACTCATGGTCCACGCCAAGACGCCACAGATGCGCCTCGAGCAGCGGTGCGTTCAGTTCGAGCAACTCGGGCAGCGACATCCACTGGGAAAGCGACAACACGGACTCCACCAGTACCTCGGCGATATGCCCGACGACCTGGGTACCGACTTGCTCGACCAGCCGCCAGAGCAGGTCGTGAGGCGCCAGTTCGCCATGTCGCGAGTCGAAGCCACCGAGCGCCAGGAAAGGCTCGCGCTTGAAGGCCAGGACACGCCCCACATACGGATAGCTGCGCATCAGGTCCAGGTTGAAGTCGGACTTGAAAACCGGCTCCGCCGGCTCGCCGTCGCGCAAACAGCTCTCGTCACTATAGAAACAGCATTCCTCGCCGGCCTGTACGATGCGATCAGCCAGCACCAGCAGCGCGGGCTCCACCAGGCGATCCCCGGCACGCAACAGATAAAACCAGTCACCACCGTCAATCTGGGCCAACAGCTCATTGAGTTGCTGCTGCCAGTCCTCTTGCAAAGGCAAGGTAAACACCCGGTCCAACAGCACGGCTTCGCTACAGGCGTCAGACAGTACCAGTGTCAACTCCGCGGGATAGAGCTGCCCGGACAGACTCTGCAGGGTGCTGTCCAGGCCGGAGAGACCGCCCTCCCGATCAATCACCACCGCCACGATCTTCGGCTGCCACGCCCACTCGAGCAGTGCATCGGGCAGCAGTTTGCGCTCGGGCTCCGTCAGGGTCCGACACGCCAGCCACTGGGCATACATTTCGGAAAAACTGTCGCTGGTAACCCCGACGCGCCAGATCTCGGTGGTCTGCTTGGTGCCCAGGGTCCGCAGCAACGCCAGTTCACCCCAGACCCGTGGCGACTCATTGGCACGGGTCAACGGCAACAAACGGACCCAGCCATGGGCCGGGGCCGACTCGCCGCTGCGCGCCTTGAGCATTTGCAGCAGCCACTCACGCTCGGAGAGCACCGCATCAAGCATCGCCTGCTGCCGGTTGGGCCGCTCCGGGTAACGACGCTCGACACTCAGGACGTGGTTCAGCATCACCATATTGCCGCGACGCAACAGGCAGATATACAGCGCGAACTCCAGCGAAGCGACAAAACAATGCCCCGGCTGGGTCAAGGCGGGCAACCACTCCAGCACATCCGCGCGACGCAACAGCGCATTGCTGAAACCACCCAGGATATTGACCGGAAAGGTCTCGAAAATCGCCAGCAGGTCTTCGCCCTTGAAGACCGAACAAGTGGGCGCCAACGTAGCGTTCTCAAGACGAATCGGCAGTTGCAGATCGTCGGCGTCCCAGAACATGCGTTGCGCCAGCACCAGGTTGACGTCGGCCTGCTCGACCAAGACCTGCGCCTGGCGCTCGATACAGGCGCCAAACAGTTGGTCGTCATCATAGAGAAACTTGATGAATTCGCCCTGGGCCAACTCAAGACCCGCGAGCAAATTAGCCACATGCCCGAGCTTGAGCGCGTTACGGACATAACGTACCGGCCGGCCTGCCTCTTCACTCATGGTCTCGACCAGGCGGCCAATTTCGTCATCCTGGCTGTCATCGCACACGATGATTTCGAGATTGCCGTAGCTCTGGCCCAAGGCACTGTGCAGGGCTTTGCCAAAAAAGCGTGGATTGACGGCGGGAATGACGAGACTGACGAGTGGGACTGGGTTCACGACGGGGCTCGCAAGCGGCGCGACTCACCCGATCGGACGAGCCACTGGAACCGCTGAAAAAGGCGGTTGATGGAGGCGCGAGAGCCACGATGGCTCCCGCGCCCGGGTCGAATCAGATCTTGTTGAACAGGCCCAATTGACTGATTTTGCTGAAGGCCAACTGCGCCGCCTGCAACATGGTCTGCTGCAGGGTCAGCTGGGTCATGACCGCCGCCGGGTCGGCGTCGCGAATCGCCCCCTGGCTGGTGGTGTTGGCCAGCACCAGGCTCTGGTTGGTGGCGTCCTGGGCATCCAGGACCTGGCCGCGGGTACCGATGGCGGTGACCGCACTGCCCGCCTGGTCCATGGCGCTGGTGACGTTGCTGACCCCGGCGTTCATGCTTGCCAGCAGCTTCTGCTGGGCAACCGGATTGCCATCGGCCGGGGTGTTCAACGTACCTATCATCTGGTTCAAGGTATCGAGGATATTCTGGGTCTGGTGATTGTTCGGCTGGACGACAAACTGATCACCGGCCGCCGGCGTACCGCCCAAGGTCAGGCTGACCCCCGCGGCCGTCGCCGTGGAACCGGCCATGGTCCCCGAGGACACCGGCCGGCTGCTGGCCGTGATCGGCGATGCATACAGGTCATAGGCCGTGGCGCTGGTGAACTTGAGGATCGCCCCACTGGCAGGGAAGGTGCTGTCGTAGGCCGCCTGGTTGGTCGTCGTCGCCCCGGTCACCACCGCGGTCGAAGGGTTGCCGGCGCTGCGCGAGGTATTGAAGGTATCCGGCTGCGCCGCCAGGGTGAAGCTATGCCCGGCAATCACGGTATCCGGCACATCACCGGACTTCAGGTTGAGGTTCAGCCCCAGGTCCACGCCTCGGAAGGTAACCGTCTGGTTCGCGCCGTTGCTGTTGCTGATCACGCCGTTCTGGCTGGCTTCGGAAGTGACGTCAGCGCCGCTGGCATCGGTGATCTTGATCTGGGTACTGCTGAGGAAACTGACGGTATACGGCTGACCGCCGGCAAACTGAGCGTTGTAGGTCGCGCTATTGCTGACCTGGCCGTTGGACAGGGTGACGCGACCGTCGTCCACGGCCGGCGAGGTCATGGTGACCTGGGTGCGGGCAGTGTTGATGGACTGCTGGAACGCGTCCCAGCCCGTCACATTGCTGGCCACCGAACTATTGTCGCCAATGGCCAGGTTCAACTGCGACTGATCACCGTTGTAGCTGTAGGTGCCGTCGGAGTTGGCGGTATAGGGCGGAGCGCTGGTCTTCGAACCGCCGAACAGGTAGTTGCCGTTGGCATCCTGGCTGTTCATCAGCCCGAGGACCGTTTGCTGGATCTGTCCCAACTGTTGGGCATAGGCCTTGCGATCGGCATCGGTGTTGGTGCCGCTGATGGCCGACAGCCCGATTTCGCGAGCCGATTGCATGGCGCTCTGAATCGCGGTCAAGGCCGTTTCCGACTGGCTGTAAGAACCTTTGAGCGAGCTGATATTGCTGGAGTACTGGGTCAGCGCAGCGCTTTGCTGGCCCAGTTGCAACAGCCGCGCGGCCCCTACCGGGTCATCGGCGGCGGTATTGACCTTGACCATGCTGCTGGCCTCGGCACTGGTCTTGAGCGTGTCGTTGTAACCGCGCTGGTAGTTGGCAGCCGTGGTTTCGTAATACTGGGCGGTGGAAATGCGCATGAATCACGACTCCTTAAAGGCTGCTGAGCAGCGTGCTGAAGATGGCCTGGGCGGCTTTGATGATCTGCGACGCGGCCGTGTAGTACTGCTGGTACTTGACCAGGTTGGCGGACTCTTCGTCCAGGTTGACGCCGGACAGGGAGTCGCGCGCGCCCTTGGCGTTGGTCAGGATGGTCGTCGTCGCCGTGTTGTCCGAGGTGGCCTGGGACGCCTTGGTACCGACAGTGGAGACCAAGGTGCCGTAGGCGTCGGAGATGCTGCTGCCGCCGTTCGTGGCGCTCGTGCCCACGGTCTTGCTGTTTTGCAGGGCGACCAGGGCGGTGCTGTTGCGGTTGTCCGAAGAACCGGCGCCAGTCATCGACATGGTAAAGCTTTCACCGGACTTCGGATTACCGCTGACCGTGGTCTGAACGGTGAAGGTCTTCTGCACGCCTGCGCCGTCCAACACCGGATTGCCGCTGGCGTCGACCATGTTGATTTTCAGGTTCAGTGTGTTGGCCTGCCCCGGCACTATGGTACCGGTGCCCATCACGTTGCCCTGGGCATCGGTCAGGGTGTAGCCCTGGGTACCCGCGGTCGCACCGGTACCCGGTGCGCCGAAGACGATCTTGGCCGGCGTGCCGTACTTGATGGCATCCTGCAACTGCGCGTTGTTGGTCGCGTTGGACGTGCCCAACTGGTCGACCAGGGTCGGCTGGGTGTAGGTGCCGCCGTTGTTGGCACTGGTGACACCGGCCAGCGGCGCCGCCGCGGCAATGTTCTGCGCGTTGGTCATCACCGTCTGGATATCACTGGCACCGCTGCGGGTCGGGGTCACCTTGAAGGTGTCGCCGGCACTCATCGCGCCGCCGCCATTGAGGCTCAGGGTGATCCCGTCGATGACCGGGGGTGGCGTGGTCGTGGTGCTGAAGGACCCCATCGCGGTGCCGTCCGAGCGCGTGACGCTGTAGTTGGTCGCGCTGCTGAAGGTGACCTGGTAATCGTTGGTGGTCAGCGCACCGGTGTCGGCGATGGTCACGTTCAGGTTGCCGGAACCGGCGCTGTTGTTCCCATTGGCGATGCTGCGCTGGCTGATCAGGGTGGCGCTGTTGATATCGTTGAAGATCGGCGAACCGAAGTTGCCGTTCTTGTCGATGCCCTGGGCCTGCTGCTTGTTCATCTGGTCGGCCGCGACCATGGCAATACGCCCCAACGCGTTGATCGACGGGTCGAGCACATCGCTGCGATAGCGCAGCAGACCACCGATCTCGCCACCGGTCACGGTGGAGGTGATATCGACGGTGCTGGTGCCGCGATCCAGCTGCAAGGCCGACTGGCTCGGGTCGTCCTTGCTCGGCACGGCGGACAGGGTGTTGGTGCTGTTGCCCATCACCAGCGGCTGACCGCTGCCGATATAGACGTCATAACTCGAACCGCGCTGGACCACCTGGGTCCCGACCAGCTCGGACAACTGGCGCACCGCCTCGCTGCGCTGGTCCAGCAGGTCGTTCGGGGCACCGGCGGCGGTGGTGACTTTGGAAATCTGATCGTTGTACTGGGCGATGGTACTCGCCAGCTTGTTCACCTGGCCGGCCATGTCCGACAGGTTGCTGTTGATCCCGGTGTTCTGGGCGCTCAGCTGCTGGGAGAGGGAGTTGAGTTTGTCGCTCAACGCCTGGGCGCTGGTCAGCGTCGTCTGGCGGGACGCATCGTCCGTCGGGGTGGTCGACACACTTTGCAGCGAGCTGAAGAACTTCTGCAACGAAGCGGTCATGCCGGTGTTGGTATCCGACAGCATGGAGTCGGTCGGCGTGACCTGGGCCAGGTACGAGGACGAATCGCTGTTGAGCGAGGTCGAGGTTTGCAACTGCGCATCCAGGTAGGCGCTGTAGACCCGACGGACATCCGCCAGGGTCGTGCCGGTACCGATGAACACGTTGCCGTATTGCTGCGAGGCAGAGCTGGTCTGAACGGTTGACTGACGTGAATAGCCGGCCGTATCAACGTTGGAAATGTTGTTGCCGGTGGTGTTCAAAGCCGTCGAGGCCGCGTTCAACCCCGTCATACCAATATTGAGCAAGCTCATGATTCAGACCTTATAAATTCGTGGAAGCGCCCGCCGCAGCGTAGTTCTGGTAGCTCTTCATCTGTTTTGCTATTTGCGAAATCTTGCTGGCGTAGTCCGGGTCGGTGGCATACCCGGCCTTTTGCAACTCGCGTACAAACTGTTCAGGTTTATCGGCCGACTTCAGCACATCTTGATAGCGATTATTACTTTGCAGCATGGTCACCAGATCGTGGAAGCTGTCCTGGTAGGAGGCATAGGAACGGAAGTCCGCCGTCTCCTTGACCATCTGGCCATTTTTGAACTCACTGGTGATGGCGCGGGCCTGCGGCCCTTGCCAACTGCTGCCGGCCTTGATGCCGAACAGGTTGTGACTGCTGCTGCCGTCCTGCTGGCGCATGACCGATTTGCCCCAACCGGTTTCCAGGGCTGCCTGGGCCACCAGGTAACGCGGGTCGACACCAATGCGCCTGGCCGCCTGTTCCGCCATCGGCAGCATGGTGGCGACGAATTCGTCGGGCGAACTGAACGCCTGTTTGGCCGGCGCCAAGGGCGGCTGGGCCACGGCGCGACCATAGATCTGCATGCGCGTGGTCGGCACATTGCTCAAGCCGTGGATGGCCTGCCCCTGGAGCACGGAATCGCTGGCGGCGCTGTTGCGCGCCGGCACAGCCTGGGCGTTGACCGTGGCCAGGCTGCCGTCGGCCGACGGCACCAGCCCGGCGACCAGGCGATCAGTCAACTTGCTCGGCAACGCCAGGCGACGCTCGTTGAGCTTGGCCATGTCGTTGTGCAGGCTGCCGTCGCTGTTGTGGATCGGGCTGGCGACCCGCGAGGCCCACAACGGCCGCTGGCCATTCGAGCGCGCGAACGGCGAAGCCGCGGTCGCGGCCGTGGTGGTGCCAGCATTGATCGGTGTCGACACCGGCGTTTCGCCCGCAACCGTACCGGCTGGCGGCCCGACCTTGAGCCCGCCCTGGGAGGGATGCGTCGGTTTGTTCTTGCTCATCTGGCGCACCAGCACATCGGCCAGGCCGATACCGCCACCCTGGCGCGACATGGTCACGGCCAACTGATGGTCGTACATTTCCTGGTATTGCTTGGTCGCCGGGGTATTGAGCGGATTGTCCTGGGCCATTACATCAGTGGCCGCGCGCGCGGACTTGAGCATTTCGCCAACGAACAGCGACTCGAACTCCTGCGCCACCTTGCGAATGTTGGCATCGCTGTCGCGGTTGCCGACCTTCAGGCTGTTCATTCGGTTCAGGTCGCTGTAGGCACCGGAGTCGCCGGTGCTTGCCAACCCGCTCTTGCGCATATCCACCATAGCGACGGCCTCAAATCACGATCAGGTCGGCTTGCAAGGCGCCGGCCTGTTTCAAGGCTTCGAGGATCGCCATCAAGTCGCCTGGCGCCGCACCCACCTGGTTCACCGCACGGACGATCTCGTCCAGGGTGGTCCCCGGGCCAAACTTGAACATCGGCTTGGCTTCCTGCTGGGCGTTGACCCGCGAACGCGGTACCACCGCCGTGGTGCCATTGGACAGCGGCCCCGGCTGGCTGACGATCGGGTCTTCGGTAATGGTCACGGTCAGGCTGCCGTGGGTCACCGCGGCCGGCGACACCTTGACGTTCTGGCCGATCACGATGGTACCGGTACGCGAGTTGATGATGACTTTCGCCACCGCCTGGCCCGGGTCGACCTCGAGGTTTTCCAGCATCGACAGGTAGTCGACCCGCTGGCTCGGATCCAGCGGCGCGGTGACGCGAATCGAGCCGCCGTCGATGGCCTGGGCCACACCCGGGCCGAGCAGGTCGTTGACCTTGTCGACGATCCGCTTGGCGGTGGTGAAGTCGGAACGGTTGAGGTTCAGGGTCAGGCTGTTGCCCTGGTTGAAACCACTCGGTACCGCGCGCTCCACCGAAGCCCCGCCGGGGATCCGCCCGGCCGACGGAACGTTGACGGTGATCTTCGAACCGTCCGCGCCAGAAGCATCGAAACCGCCCACCACCAGGTTGCCCTGGGCGATGGCGTAGACGTTGCCGTCGATACCCTTGAGTGGCGTCATCAACAGGGTGCCGCCGCGCAGGCTCTTGGCGTTACCGATGGACGAGACGGTGATATCCACCACCTGCCCCGGCTTGGCGAACGCCGGCAGGTCGGCACTGATCGACACCGCCGCGACGTTCTTCAACTGCACGGTACCGGCGTTGGCCGGCACCTTGATGCCGAACTGCGAGAGCATGTTGTTGAAGGTCTGCAGGGTGAACGGTGTCTGCGTGGTCTGGTCACCCGAACCGTTGAGACCGACCACCAGGCCATAACCAATCAGCTGGTTGGAGCGCACACCGGAAATACTGGCGATGTCCTTCAACCGCTCGGCCTGGGCACCGAGAGCGGTGGACATCAGCAGCACAGCCGCTATCAGATGCTTGAGATTGAACATGGTCGTAGCACCTAGAAAGGCCAGAGCGGGCTGAGGAAGAAGCGGTCGAGCCAACCCGGCTGGCTCGTATCGGCAAAGGCGCCGGTACCCGAGTAGGTAATGCGCGCATCGGCCACGCGAGTGGACGGAACGGTGTTATCGGTGGCGATATCATCCGCGCGGATCATCCCGGCGATGCGCACCAGCTCATTGCCGGTATTGAGGGTCAACCACTTCTCGCCCCGTACGGCGATGATGCCGTTGGGCAGCACGTCAGCCACGGTCACGGTGATCGAGCCGGTCAGGCTGTTGCTCTGCGCGGCCTTGGAGGAACCGTCGGTGGTCTTGGTACCGCCATAGCCGATATTCAGGTTTGCGTTGCCGCTGGTCACCGACGAGCCGAAGAGCGTGGTCAGGCCAAAGTTGTTGGCATCTTTCTTCGACAGGTCGGAGTTGGCATTTTTGCTCGCCTGGGTGGCTTCGTTAAGGGTAATGGTGACAATGTCACCGACCCGGAAAGCCTTGCGGTCGCCATACAGATTTTGCTCGAAGCCGGCCTGGTAGATCGAACCGTTGTTCGCCGCGGCGGGCAACGGGGTACGCGGCAACACCGGCGCGTAATACGGGTCATTGGGCTTGGGTGGCGGGCTCATGCAGCCGGCCAACAGCGCCATCGCGCTCAACGCGAGCATGGAAAACAACCGATTCATGACCCTATTACCTCACGGTGTTGCAGGCGCCCTTCAGGCCGCCTCATAGACTTGATTACAGGTTCTGTGCGACGTACTGGAGCATCTGGTCGGCGGTGGAAATCACCTTGGAGTTCATCTCGTAGGCACGCTGGGTGGTGATCATGTTGACCATTTCTTCCACGGTGCTGACGTTGGAAGTTTCCAGGGTGCTCTGCTCTGTGGTACCGAAACCGTTGAGACCCGGGGTGCCGACCTGCGGCGCGCCGCTGGCGGCGGTTTCCAGAAACAGGTTGCCGCCCTTGGCCTGCAGGCCGGCCGGATTGATGAAGTCGGCGGTCTGGATATTGCCGATCACTTGCGAAGTCGGGCTGCCGGCGACGGTGATCGAGACCGTGCCGTCCTGGCCGACGGTGAAGGTCTGGGCGTTGTTCGGGATGATGATCGCCGGCTGCAGGGTGAAGCCGCTGGCGGTGACGATCTGCCCGGTGTTGCTCAGGTGGAAGGTACCGTCACGGGTGTAGGCCGTGGTGCCGTCCGGTTGCAGGATCTGGAAGAAACCGCGACCGTTGACGGCCATGTCCAGCGGCTGGTCGGTGGTTTGCAGACTACCGGCGGCGAAGTTCTTCTGGGTGCCGACGATCCGCACACCGGTACCCAGTTGCAGGCCCGACGGCAGTTCGCTGTCCTGGGTCGACTCGGCACCCGGCTGACGCTTGATCTGGTACAGCAGGTCCTGGAACTCGGCGCGATCACGCTTGAAGCCGGTGGTCGAGACGTTGGCCAAGTTGTTGGAAATAGTCGTCAGGTTGGTGTCTTGTGCCGCCAAACCTGTTTTTGCAACCCATAGAGCCGGAAGCATTCTGTTCTCCTTCGCGCGCCTGTTTTACGGCGCTACGTTCTGGTGATTAGCTGTTCTGCAAGACCCGAGCCATAGCCGTGTCATCTTCTTTGGCGGTGTTCATCATCTTGATGTGCAATTCGAACTGCTTGGACAGGGCCAGCACCGAGGTCATTTCCTCCACGGCATTGACGTTGCTGCCCACCAGGAAGCCCGAGACCACCTTGACGTTGGCGTCGACCGGCGCGGTCGTGCCGTCCTTGGTATGCACCACGGCATCCGGCCCCTTGATCATGTTCTTCAGATCCGGGTTGACCAGCTTGATGCGGTCGACTTCCGCCACCACCCGCGGCCCTTCACCCATGGCGCGAATACTGATGGTGCCGTCCTCGCCCACTTCGATCTTCGACTCGGGTGGCACGGCGATCGGCCCGCCATTGCCCATGACCGGCATGCCGTTGCCGGCACGCAGCACCCCGAGGGCGTCAATATTCATGCTCGCGGTGCGCACGTAACCTTCGCCGCCGTCAGGCGTCTGCACGGCCACCCAGCCGTCACCGGCCACCGCCACGTCGAGATCGCGACCGGTCTCGACCATCGGGCCCGAGGCGAAATCCGTGCCCGGGCGTTCGGTCATGGCGTAGGCACGCGACGGAAAGGTGTCACCGAACACCGGCATCGAACGGGCCTGATCCAGGTCGCGCTGAAAACCGTTGGTCGAGAGGTTCGCCAGATTGTTGGCATGGGCCTTTTGCGCCAAGGCATTCTGGGCCGCACCGGTCATTGCCACGTAAAGGTACTTGTCCACAGTCTTTCCTCTTCCTGACGGACGTTTGCCGCCACCGCTGTACTGCGAGAGGCGCAAGCAATTTCCGAACCAACTTTTTCTTGACGCAGGACAAGCCGTCGTGGCGGGGGCTTGAGTACCTTTGGCTGGCTTTCAAGGTCTTGAGGGCAGACGAAAAAACGGCGCGGTTATGCCGCTGGCGGCAAGTATCGGTCGTTTCCCCTCGTGCGGCGGGCGCCAGAAAACCACCCTGGAATAGACCTTGCAAGCCAACCCGGTAGACGGCAACCAACGTCAAGTTTGCCCCGTGACTGCCGACATTCAGAATTAGCCACAGTATTCAGGAGGGCTGACGTGAACCTGTACATCAACCAACTACAGAAAAAAGCGGACTTCAAGGAAGAGATCTATTCAGGCGCCATCTTCCTGGACACCCAGTTGGCGACCGCCAAGGAGCTCTGTGGTTTTGCCAAGGAAAGCATCACCCTGGCCTTTGACGGCGAGACCGATCACCAGTCCCTGCACACGATGATGCCGGTCGAGGAATTCGTCAGCCGGGTGACCCGCCTCAAGGGCCAGTTCACCAACAGCCAGCGCGTCAAGGACCTGATCCTGGCGTTCATCCATGAAGTCGGCATCGACCCGCGCGAGTACATCTTCGATGTACCGCGCCTGCGCGTCGTGCCCAACTACAACTACCTGCACGCCGGCGTCAGCTACGCCTACAAGCCCCATCGCGACACCTGGTACGGCAGCGTCGATTGCCAGATCAACACCTGGATGCCGGTCTACACCATCGCCCCGAACCAGACCATGATGATCAACGCCGGCTACTTCGAAAAGCCGGTGCTCAACACCTCGAAGGACTGGAGCCTGAACGACTGGATCAACAACCAGCGGCACAAGGCCAAGGAAAACCTGACCGAGGAAGTGCGCGTGCACCCGGTGCCCCTGGCCGACATCGATACGTCGTCGGAAGTCCGCATTGCCGGCAACACCGGTGAGATGCTGATCTTCTCCGGTTCACATTTGCATGGCACCGTACCCAATTACACCGAACAGACCCGCTTCAGCGTGGACTTCCGCCTGATGCACCTGGACGACCTGCAACACAAGCGCGGCGCCCCCAACGTCGACAGCGCCTGCCCGGATGTCGGGGCCGGCTTCAAAGACTACTTCCACGCCCACGACTTCTCGAATTTCCAAGGAATCTATCAATGACCAAGCGCCGCATTACGCCTGCCGAGGCTCAATACAACGAAACCCGTGCCGGCGTGCTCAAGCGGGTCGATGCCGAATACGTGGCCGACGCGCCGTTCGTGTTCGCCAACCGCATCAACGTGACCGCAGCCCTGTCGCGCATGGAGCTGTTCAAGAAGGTCATGGATGTGCCGGGCGCGATCATCGAATGCGGCGTGTACAAGGGCAACTCGCTGATGCTCTACATGCACCTGTCGATGATCCTCGAGCCCTACGCGATCAACCGTTCGATCGTCGGCTTCGACACCTTCGAAGGCTTCACCAGCATCAACAAGGACGAAGACCCGGCCGACATCAACGAGAACATGTTCTCCGACACCGACCAGTCGCTGATCCAGGACATGATCGATGCCAACGACCTGCTGCGTCCGGTCAACCGCATCCCGCGCTGCGAACTGGTCAAGGGCGATATCTGCAAGACCGTGCCGGAATTCGTCAAGTCCCGTCCGGACCTGGTGGTGGCCATGCTGATCCTCGATACCGACCTCTACGAACCGACCAAGGTCGCCCTGGAAACCTTCCTGCCGTACATGCCCAAAGGTGCCATCGTGGTACTCGACGAAGTTGCCTATCGCAACTTCCCGGGTGAAACCAAGGCCCTGCGCGAAGTGTTCGACATGAACAAGATCGAGCTCAAGCGCCTGCCGTTCGACTCGTGCGTGGGCTACTTCCACATCTGATCGAGCCAGGGGCGGGAGGCCTGGTTACTGCCCGCCCTTGACGACCTCATATTCCTTCAGCTTGTTGGCAATGGTGGTATGGGAAACCCCCAGCCGCTTGCCCAGCAAGCGACTGCTCGGATGCTCCGAGTACAGGCGCTCCAGCACCGCCCGCTCGAACCGCCCGACAATCTCGTCCAACCCGCCCTCCAGGGAAAAATCCCCCAGGGGTTGGCGCACGCCATAGTCCGGCAACCGGATATGCTCGGCCTTGACCACCCCGCCCTCGCAGAGGGAAACCGCCTGGAACAGCACGTTCTCCAACTGCCGGACATTGCCCGGCCAGTGATAGTGCGCAAGACGATCCATCGCCGCCGGCGCCAGCTTCGGCAAGGGGCAACCGATCTGCCGACTGGCCTGGTCGAGAAAATGCTCCACCAACGGGGTCAGCCCGTCCAGGCACTCACGCAGGGGCGGGATATGCAGGGACAACACGTTGAGACGGTGATAGAGGTCCTGGCGAAACTCACCCCGCGAACACAGCTCCGAGAGGTCGACTTGGGTCGCGCAGATCACCCGCACATCCAGGTAAACCTCTTCGTCGCTGCCGACCCGACGGAACCCGCCATCCTGGAGAAAGCGCAATAACTTGACCTGCAGGCGCGGACTCATCTCCCCCACCCCGTCGAGGAACAAGGTGCCGCCGGCGGTCAGTTCCAGCAGCCCGAGCTTGCCCTCGGCCCGCGCGCCCTCGAACGCGCCGGGACCGTAGCCGAACAGCTCGGTTTCAGCCATGGACTCCGGCAAGCCGGCGCAGTTGAGGGCCATCAACGGCGCCTGTCCCCGCGGGCTGGCCAGGTGGCAGGCCCGCGCCAGCAATTCCTTGCCGGTCCCGGTCTCGCCTTCGATCAGCAGCGGTGCATCCAGCGGTGCCATGCGCCGGGCCTCGCGAACCACCGCGGCCATGACTTTCGAGCTCTGGAAAATACTGTCGAAACCGCGCAACTCCTGCTTGCGCACGTTGTAGATGCGCTCGCCGACCTGATCGGCGCGATGCAAGGTCAGCACCGCGCCGGCCATCGCCTCGCTGTCATCGTGTTCCGACTGCAACGGCGCGATATCCGCCAGGAAAACGTCACCCTTGATCTTGACCCGCAGGCCATTGATCCGCGACTGGTTGGCGCGCACCAACTCCGGCAGGTCGAAATCCGGCGCATAACGCGCCAGCGGGATGCCCGGCACCTCGTCAACCCTGACCCCGAGCAACTGCGCCGCCGCGCGGTTGGCCGCGACAATCGAGCCGCCCATGTCGATGGACAGCACCGGAAACTCCAGGGCCCCGAGCAAGGCGTTGAGCTCCATATGCCGACGCTCGCTGGGCATCAGGCCGACGCGTTTGACGCCAAACACCCCGGCGATGGTTTCGAACTTCGGCCGCAGGGCCTGGAACTGCAGGTTGATCAGATTCGGGCAGTGCAGGTAGATGGCATTGCCCTGATCACCGCCGACTTCGCCACGGGCGACGTTGATGCCGTAGTCCACCAGCAGATTGAGAATGTCGCGAAGAATGCCGATGCGGTTCTGGCAGTGCACTTTGATACGCATGGAAAGGCTCGAAAAGGGTGATAGCCGGGCCCCATGGGCCCCTGCGGAGCGGGCACTTTTTTCAGTACGCCGCAGTTATTCGTAAAGATTATGTGACGAAAACCCGCTTGATCGCCACGTCAAAACGCCTTACGCATCAGCAAAACGCCATTTCGTAACGATTTCTTTACGAAATATCGGCATGCATCCTACCCCTTCGCGCTTTGCCCTGGATGCGCACGCCCCCTCAACGGGTTAACACTAAGCCCATCGCAGCACATAACAAGAACGAATCCCCCAGCAGGAGAGCGGTATGAAGCAGACGCACTACGTGGCTCGCGAGCCCGATGCGCAAGGTTTTATCGACTACCCGGCCGCCGAGCATGCCGTGTGGAACACCCTGATCACTCGCCAACTGAAAGTGATCGAAGGCCGCGCCTGCCAGGAATACCTGGACGGCATCGAAAAACTGGCCCTGCCCCACGACCGGATTCCGCAACTCGGCGAAATCAACCAGGTCCTCGGCGCCACCACCGGCTGGCAAGTCGCCCGGGTGCCGGCGCTGATTCCGTTCCAGACTTTTTTCGAACTGCTGGCCAACAAGCAGTTTCCGGTGGCGACTTTCATTCGCACCGAAGAAGAGCTCGACTACCTGCAAGAGCCGGACATTTTCCACGAGATCTTTGGCCACTGCCCGCTGCTGACCAACCCCTGGTTCGCCGAATTCACCCACACCTACGGCAAGCTCGGCCTGCAAGCCAGCAAGGAGCAACGGGTGTACCTGGCGCGCCTGTACTGGATGACCATCGAATTCGGCCTGGTGGACACCCCGCAAGGTCGGCGCATTTATGGCGGCGGCATTCTCTCCTCGCCGAAGGAGACCGTGTACAGCCTGTCCAACCAGCCCGAGCATCAGCTCTTCGATCCGCTGGAAGCCATGCGCACGCCGTATCGCATCGACATCCTGCAACCGCTGTACTTTGTCCTGCCGAACCTCAAGCGCTTGTTCGACCTGGCCCACGAAGACATCATGGGCATGGTCGAGCGCGGCATGCAGTTGGGTCTGCACGCCCCGAAATTCCCGCCCAAGGCCGCCTGATCCGCGACATTGAGCGCTACGTGCGTCTTTCTCGAACCGACGTTTTCGAATAGCGTATTCGAACGGCGTCCTTGAATAAAAAAACGATTTCAGGAATCCATCATGAACACCTTGAACCAAGCCCACTGCGAAGCCTGCCGCGCCGATGCCCCCCAGGTCAGCGACGAAGAACTGCCGCTGCTGATCAAACAGATTCCGGACTGGAACATCGAAGTGCGGGACGGCATCATGCAGCTGGAGAAGGTCTTCCTGTTCAAGAACTTCAAGTTCGCCCTGGCCTTCACCAATGCCGTCGGCGAGATTTCCGAAGCCGAAGGCCATCACCCGGGTCTGCTGACCGAGTGGGGCAAAGTCACCGTCACCTGGTGGAGCCATTCGATCAAGGGCCTGCACCGTAACGATTTCATCATGGCGGCACGCACCGACGAGGTCAGCCACGCCGCCGAGGGCCGTAAATAATGCATTTCGACGCCATCGCGCGTGTACCCGGCGACCCGATCCTCGGGTTGCTGGAGGCTTATGCCCAGGACCCCAATCCTCGCAAGTTCGACCTGGGCGTCGGCGTCTACAAGGATGCCCAGGGCCTGACCCCGATCCTGCGGTCGGTCAAGCTGGCTGAACAGCGGCTGGTGGACGAGCAGCGGACCAAGTCCTATATCGGTGGCCACGGCGACCTGCGCTTTGGCAGCCTGCTCAACGAGCTGGTGATGGGTGCGGACTCGCCGCTGATCGCCGCCCAACGTGTCGGCGCGACCCAGACCCCGGGTGGCACCGGCGCCTTGCGCCTGAGTGCCGACTTTATCGCCCACTGCCTCCCGGGTCGTGGCATCTGGCTCAGCGATCCGACCTGGCCGATCCACGAGACCATCTTCGCCGCCGCCGGCTTGAAGATCAGTCACTACCCTTACGTCGACAGCGATAACCGCCTGAACGTCGAAGGCATGCTCGCCGCCCTGGAACAGGTGCCGCAGGGTGACGTGGTGCTGCTGCACGCCTGCTGTCACAATCCGACCGGTTTCGACCTGTCCCACGACGACTGGTACAAGGTGCTGGACATCGTCCGTCGCCGCGAACTGCTGCCGCTGATTGACTTTGCCTACCAGGGCTTTGGCGATGGCGTGGAGCAGGATGCCTGGGCCGCGCGGTTGTTCGCCCGGGAATTGCCGGAAGTGCTGATCACCAGTTCCTGCTCGAAGAATTTCGGCCTGTACCGCGAGCGCACCGGCGCACTGATCGTCTGCACCGGCGATGCTGAAAAACTGCTGGATGTGCGCAGTCAACTGGCGGCGGTGGCCCGTAACCTGTGGTCGAACCCACCGGATCATGGCGCGGCGGTGGTCACCACCATTCTCGGCACCCCAGAGTTGAAGAGCCAGTGGGCCGATGAAGTGGAAGCCATGCGTTTGCGTATTGCGCAACTGCGCAGCGGCCTGGTGGAAGCCCTGCAGCCCCATGGCCTGGCCGAGCGCTTCGCGCATATTGGCGTGCAGCGCGGCATGTTCTCCTATACCGGTTTGTCACCAGCCCAGGTCAAACGCCTGCGCGACGAGCACAGCGTGTATATGGTCAGCTCCGGCCGGGCCAACGTGGCGGGGATCGACGCGACGCGCCTGGATGCGCTGGCGCAGGCGATTGCCGCGGTCTGCAAGGACTGACACAACGACACGTGCTGGCTGGACATGGTCCTGTAGGAGCTTGCTAGCGATGAACGATAACGCGGTCTGTCTGAGACACCGCAGCGTCTGAATCGCCAGCAAGCCCTACAGGTTTTGTTGTGTGCTCACGATCAGATCAGACACTTACCCACCCTTCTCGATCAACTGCCCGAACCCCTCGAGCTCGCCCTTCTCCAGGTCCGAGACCAGGATGAAACGCAGGTGATCACGCCGCCACGACACCACGTTGTAGCCCCGCAAAGACAAGCTCTCCCGAGCCCGATCAGCTTCGGCCGTCGGCAGGATAAACAGGTTGATGGTGTGCTTGGCATGCCGATACGCCAATGCTGCGGCGGTCTGGTGTTGCAGATAATCCAATCGCCCGCCCAACAACGGGTAACCCTGCGCCGCATAATCGAAGACCGGCGGCGCGAAATCGAGCTTGCCGGTAAACCAGGGTTTCACCGTATGCCGGTCGGACGACACCACATCGTTCAAATGCTCGGCCATCAGCGAACGCACATGACTGGACACCGCCTCATCCAGCCAGGGTTGTTCGGCGGACGGCGTCACCACATAGAGCATGACCGCCAGGCTCAACGCCAGGGTTGAAAACGCCGGCGCCCACCAGCGCCCCGATAGCGACCGCAACCCCTGCATGAAACCCGCCATGGCCGAAGATCGCTCTGGGGCAGCTCCCAACAGCCCCAGGTTCAGGGCCTCGGGCGCGCGGTAATAGGGGGCGCGATTTTTGACGTCGTCGATCAATTGACGGGCCTGCTCATACCGACGTGCGCACTCGGCACAACCCGCCAGGTGCCCGGCCACCCGCGCCGTGGTCGCCGCGTCCAGTTCATGGTCGAGGTAGCCATGGATCAATTCATCACAGGTCTTGCAGTCGAGGTCATTCATAAGGGTGCAACTTCAGCAGTTCGCGCTTGAGCATCGCGCGGGCCCGGGCCAGCCGCGACATGACGGTGCCCAAGGGGATATCGACGATTTTCGCTATGTCCTTGTAGGGCATGTCTTCCAACTCCTTCAGGACGATCACTTCGCGAAACGCCGGCGCCAACGCCAGCAGTGCCAGGCGGACCTGCTCGGCCGCCTGGGCGCGGATGATCTGTGACTCGGGTGTGCACACATCGGCCATTGCCGGGTCGTCCTGCAACCACTCCTCATCAAGGGTCACCCAACGCGATCCCATCGAGGCCTTGAGCCAGTTGTAGCTTTCGTTGCGGACAATGGTCAGGAACCAGGCCTTGGCATTGCCGTCGACAAAACGGTGCTGGAACTTGAAGGCCCTGAAGGCACTTTCCTGGACCACATCCTGCGCGGCGCTCTCACTGTCGGTGAGCCAGCGCGCGAGGTTATAGGCCGCATCCAGATGCGGCGCAAACAGCGCCTCGAATCGCTTCATAGTGGCTCCGATACCTTTGTTCCTATAACGGTGAAAGGTCCTGTTTTATTCCCGAAAGAATTTTTTTATTTCCTGGAATAAAGCCCCGCGCCTACCGGTTTTACAGATGTGAGCTCAATCACTGTAGACCGCCAGCGAGGGCGTTCCCATGGACCTGCACCCAACACCCCACGACAAACGTACCGACGGCCCGCTCGACCCCGACCGCCGGACCCTGCTCAAATGCTCGGCCTGGGCCGGCGCCGGGGTCCTCTGGGCCCTGAGCGGCGGCATCCCGCGGGCCTTTGCCCTAGACCAGAATGGCCAGACCAGCGACCCGGCCGCGCTGGCCGCGAACTTTCACTTCGTGCAAATCAGCGATTCGCATATCGGTTTCAACAAGGAGGCCAATCCCGAACCGGTGAAGACCCTGCAAGTGGCCATCGACAAGATCATCGCCTTGCCCAAGCGGCCGGCGCTGATTCTCCACACCGGGGATATCACCCACCTCAGCAAGCCGGAGGAATTCGACACCGCCGCACAATTGCTCAAGGCCCTGCCTGCCACCGTTCACTATGTGCCGGGCGAGCACGACACCCTTGACGAAGGCGGCGGCCAGCTCTACCTGCAGCGGTACGGCAAGGGCACCAAGGGCAACGGCTGGTACAGCTTCGACGACCACGGCGTGCATTTCATCGCGCTGGTCAACGTCTTCAACTTCCAGGCCGGCCATGAAGCCAACCTCGGCGCCGAGCAGATCGCCTGGCTGGCCGATGACCTGCGGGCGGTGTCGACGAGCACGCCGATCGTGGTGTTTACCCATATTCCGCTGTGGACCATTTACCAACCCTGGGGCTGGGGCACGGAGGACGGCGACCAGGCCATTGCCCTGCTGCGCAAATACGGTTCGGTGACCGTGCTCAACGGCCATATCCATCAGGTGATCCAGAAGGTCGAAGGCAATATCACCTTTCACACCGCGCGCGGCACGGCCTACCCGCAACCAGCACCAGGGGCGGCACCGTCACCGGGGCCGATGACCGTGGCCGCCGATCAGTTACGCAATTACCTGGGGATTACCGATGTCCGCGCGACACAAGGCGATCACCCATTGGCACTGATTGATTCGACACTGATTTAGGAGAACATTCGAATGAAAAGACTTTTGCACGGATTGGCGCTGATTTGCCTGACGGTCTCGATCCCGGTGTGGGCGCAAGACGTGAAGATCGATATCAAGGAATTCATGTTCGGGCCCAAGGACCTGACCGTTGCGCTCGGTACCAAGGTGACCTGGGTCAACGACGACCAGATCCCCCATACGGTGGCCGAAACCCACAAGCTGTTCCGCTCGGGCGCGCTGGACACCAATGACAGCTTTTCCTATGAGTTCAAGACTGCGGGCACCTACGAGTATTTCTGTGCCCTGCATCCACAGATGATCGGGAAAATCATCGTCACTCCCTGAACCGAGGGAGCCGGCTTGCCGGCTCCCACAGAACTGACGAATGGCTGTCGAAGCCGGGGCGAAAAAATCTTTCTGTCATTTCCCCTGCTGTATCCTGCCCAGGCTTTTTAAAAGCGCGGATCTACCCAGCGATTTAAAAAACAGACCTTGCGAGGAGCGACGACGATGCATGAGATACCCAACTTCCCCTTCCCAAGCCTGCACGAGACTGAGCAGAAAAACCCGCCACAAGCCGCTGCCCAGCAGCCGGTAAACAACGAGGCCGCAGAAAGCCTCAAGGCCGACAGCGAAGACTGAACGCTTGCTCAACCGGTCGCGTGAAAAGCCCGTTCCCTGGTGTTTTTCACGCAACCGGATACAGGCACCCGCCAAGCTTTTTTCGATTTAACTCCCCTGCAACCCGCTTCGCACCGTTATCATAAGCCTCCTATCTTTTTTCTCCGCGGCAACGGTGGTTCTTGTCCATGTCTGATACCCAGCGCCCCCTGGCGGTCACGCTGCAAGTCGTTTCCATTGTCCTGTTTACCTTTATCGGTTACCTGAACATCGGCATTCCCCTGGCCGTGCTGCCCGGCTATGTCCACAGTGACCTGGGCTTCGGCACGGTGATCGCCGGGCTGGTGATCAGCGTCCAGTACCTGGCGACCTTGTTGAGTCGTCCCTATGCCAGCCGGATCATCGATAACCAGGGCAGCAAGCGCGCGGTAATGATCGGCCTGCTCGGCTGCGGCCTGAGCGGTGTGTTCATGCTGGTCTCGAGTGTTCTCCAGGCGATGCCGTTGCTGAGCCTGATCAGCCTGTTTATCGGCCGCCTGGTGCTGGGCAGCGCGGAAAGCCTGGTGGGCTCCGGGTCCATCGGCTGGGGGATCGGCCGGGTCGGTGCGGCGAACACCGCCAAGGTGATTTCCTGGAACGGCATCGCCAGCTATGGCGCACTGGCCATCGGCGCACCACTGGGCGTGTGGCTGGTCGGTCAGTTGGGCCTGTGGAGCATGGGCGTGAGCATCCTGTTGCTGGCCACGCTGGGGCTGCTGCTGGCCTGGCCGAAACAGGCGGCACCGATTGTTGCCGGCGAGCGCCTGCCCTTCCTTCATGTACTGGGCCGCGTACTGCCCCACGGCACCGGCCTGGCCCTGGGCTCCATCGGTTTCGGCACCATCGCGACCTTTATCACCCTGTATTACGCCACCCAGCACTGGGCCAACGCGGTGCTCTGCCTGAGCCTGTTCGGTGCCAGTTTTATCGGTGCGCGGCTGCTGTTCGGCAACCTGATCAATCGCCTCGGTGGCTTTCGCGTGGCGATCGCCTGCCTGTCGGTGGAAACCCTGGGGCTGCTGCTGTTGTGGCTGGCACCGGATGCCCATTGGGCACTGGCGGGGGCGGCATTGAGCGGGTTCGGTTTCTCGCTGGTGTTCCCGGCACTGGGAGTGGAGGCGGTGAACCTGGTGCCGGCCTCCAGTCGCGGCGCGGCGGTGGGTGCCTACTCGTTGTTTATCGACCTGTCGCTGGGCATCACCGGGCCCTTGGCCGGGGCCATTGCCGCGGGCCTGGGCTTTGCCTCGATCTTCCTGTTCGCCGCCCTGGCGTCGTTTTCCGGGTTGCTGCTGAGCCTTTATCTCTACCGGCAGGCACCGAAGCAGCGAGCGTTGCGGGAAAAAACCTGAAGGACTAGAAATCGATCTTGCCGCGCCCGGCCTTGATCGCACCACGCTGGGACTTGCCTTCCAGGCGACGTTTCTTCGAGCCGAGGGTCGGCTTGGTCGGGCGGCGTTTCTTCTCCACCTTGGTGGCCGTGAGGATCAGTTCGACCAGGCGTTCCAGGGCATCGCCGCGGTTCTGCTCCTGGGTCCGGTATTGCTGGGCCTTGATCACGATCACCCCTTCGCTGGTGATGCGACTGTCGCGCAGGGCCAGCAGGCGTTCCTTGTAGAACGGCGGCAGGGACGAAGCCGGAATATCGAAACGCAGGTGCACCGCGCTGGAGACCTTGTTGACGTTCTGCCCGCCCGCGCCCTGGGCACGAATGGCCGTCCATTCGATCTCGGCATCCGGCAGATGCACATTGTTGGAAATCACCAGCATTTGAAAAGCGTCCGACATCAGGGCGTTCAGGATACCTGATCTGTACCACGGCGAGCCGGTTCGCCCGTGTCCCGACCGTGCAGAAACGACAAACCCGGCGGTCGCCGGGTTTGTGCTTGCAACGGATAAAAGCCTACTTCACCGCCAGCAATGCCTGTTGGGCACTGCGCCGATTCTTGATGCCGTAGCAGACCCACATGAACGCCACCCAGACCGGAATCGCGTACACCGAGACCTGGATCCCCGGAATCATCAACATGACGCCAAGGATGAACACCACGAACGCCAGGCACACATAGTTGCCATAGGGGTACCACAGGGCCTTGAACAGCGGACTCTGTTGGGTGCTATTCATGTGCTGGCGGAACTTGAAGTGCGAGTAGCTGATCATCGCCCAGTTGATCACCAGGGTCGCCACCACCAGGGACATCAGCAATTCCAGGGCCTGTTGCGGCATCAGGTAGTTCATCACCACCGCGATGAAGGTCACCAGCGCCGAGGCCAGGATCGAGCGCACCGGCACGCCGCGCTTGTCGATCCTGGCCAGCGCCTTCGGCGCATCACCCTGCTCGGCCATGCCCAGCAGCATGCGGCTGTTGCAGTAGGTGCCGCTGTTGTACACCGACAGCGCCGCCGTCAGCACCACGAAATTGAGGATGTGCGCCGCCGTGTTGCTACCCAGCATCGAGAACACCTGGACGAACGGGCTGCCGCTATAGGAGTCGCCGGAAGCGTTCAGCGTGCTCAGCAAGCTGTCCCAGGGCGTCAGCGACAGCAGGATCACCAGGGCACCGATATAGAAAATCAGGATCCGGTAGATGACCTGGTTGATGGCCTTGGGAATCACGGTTTTCGGCTGGTCGGCTTCAGCGGCGGTGAAACCGAGCATTTCCAGGCCGCCGAAGGAAAACATGATGATCGCCATGGCCATCACCAGGCCGCTGACGCCATTGGGGAAGAACCCACCGTGTTCCCACAGGTTGCTCACCGAGGCCTGCGGACCGCCGTGGCCGCTGACCAGCAGGTAGCTGCCCAGGGCAATCATGCCGACGATCGCCACCACCTTGATAATCGCGAACCAGAACTCCGCCTCGCCGAAAACCTTGACGTTGGCCAGGTTGATCGCGTTGATCAGGACGAAGAAGGCTGCTGCCGAGACCCAGGTCGGGACATCGGGCCACCAGTAGTGGATGTACTTGCCGACGGCGGTCAGCTCCGACATGCCCACCAGGATGTAGAGGATCCAGCAATTCCAGCCCGACAGAAAGCCGGCGAAACCGCCCCAGTACTTGTGGGCAAAGTGGCTGAACGAACCGGCGACCGGCTCCTCGACGATCATCTCGCCCAACTGGCGCATGATCATGAAGGCGATAAAACCGCAGATGGCATAGCCGAGGATCATCGACGGACCGGCGGACTTGAGCACCCCGGCCGAACCGAGGAACAGGCCGGTACCGATGGCGCCACCGAGGGCGATCAATTGGATATGACGATTTTTCAGGCCGCGTTTAAGCTCGCCCGAAGCAAGGGGTGTATCAGGGGTCATGCGTCACCTGTTTGTTTTTATCTGTGACGAAATCGAACCCATCACGCTTATGACGCGATGGAGTGAACAAGGCGGGTAGCCTTGAGTGCACGGGCTTTCGGAGCATCGCAAGGCCGCCGTCGAAAGCCACAAAAATGCGCGGGTACGCAGTTGAGTCACAGGTAAAACGCCGCGCATTGTACACCGCCAGACCACCACTGGCAGGCATCCGCGCATCTCACCGCCCCCAGCGCGGGAGGACAAGGGGCCTTTTCGCCACAAAGAAAAATCCTACAGAGCCCCTCGGCAACTATTCCTTACGCCAATCCGAACCTCGGATTTTCAGGCGCTTTTACTGTCCAGATCGTCAGGTTTTCCTGACAAAGTGTCACGTTTTCTTGCCAACAAAGCCATATACGGCCCCCGTTCGAAAATTGACATACAGACTGTTTAGCGCGGGCTTTAGCGAGTGAATCGCTGTTTTTCCAGAAGAAGTTTTTTGCTCTGCAAGCCTGCAAAAAAAATTTGAAAATATTTTTTTGCGCCTAGCGAGATACTGCACTAGGTTTTCAGCCACTTGCCGAAGCCTACAGTCGGCAAGCCGGAGAATCGGTTTTTATGCATAGGAATTTTCCTAGCAAAAAGCCTTTTCGACCGTCCAGCAATAACATTCCCAAGGAGATTCACCATGCAAGTCTCGGATCAGGACGTGAGCACTGAACTGCAACTGGACGATTGGTTTGAAGCCCCGACCCACGACGCGGCCGTGGAAATGATGCAAGCCGATGCTGTCGTGCCCTTTGGCACTGCGATGTGGCCTTTCTAAGGCCTCCAGGTGGGTGCGGTTTACCGCACCTACCCTCTGTTGCCCCAGGAACGACGTCATGGACAAGACCCGCGCCCTCGAACACTTTCTCTACTACCTCGCCCGCCATCCGGCCCTGGAAGGGCTCGACCAGCCGAAAGTCCTACTCGGCCATACCCCGGATTACAGCGAGATCACCGCGGCCATCATCGAGCAGGACGCCGAGCGCCAACAGTTCGGCTTCAGCGCGTTGCGCCTGGACCTTGAGCCGGCCCCGAGACTGATCGAGGCCATCAGCGACAGCGACCTGTATATCTTTTTCTACGACTCCTCGATGCTCTCCCCGCCTCGCCCGCAAGGCCCGGAGTTCCTCCACGCATTGCATGGGGTCATGGCCGAGCAATGGCGCAAATCGCTGCTGTTCAAGGATTACGGCGATTACTTCTACGACACCTTCAGTGTCAGCCCGCAACGCATTGCCGAACTCAACGACAGCCTGATCCGCCGCATGTCCCGGGCCACCACCCTGAGCTTCAAGGACCGCCACGGCTCGCACCTGCAGGCGCCGCTGAGCAGTATCCGCAAGTGGACCAATATCAATGGCGTGGGCAACCACGACCTGGCCCCGGGGGAGATCGCCACCCACAGCGACACCATTAACGGTTGCGTGAAGTTTGTCGGGACCTTTCTCGGCACCATTCCCTTTGCCCGCAAGTACGGAGTGCTGGAGTCGCCGTTGGCGCTGTGGATCGAGGATTCGACCATCCGCCGCATTGCCACCGAAGTGCCTGGGCTGGAGGCGGATTTCAACAAGTACCTGAATGCCAATCCATCCAACCGTCGGGTCGAGGAACTGGGGATCGGTACGAATGAGGGGGTCAAGGCCCTGTATGCGCGCAACTCGGGTTTCGAGGAGCGCCATTGCGGCCTGCACCTGGGGTTGGGCGGTGGCGCCAAGGGCAGCCATCACCTGGACCTGATCTTTGCCAGCGGCGTGCTGGCGCTGGATGACAAGCCGGTGTTTGACGGGCAGTTTGCGTTTTGACCTGCCCCAAAAAACAAAACCCCATGACGTTGGCTCGTCATGGGGTTTCGGGTCTCGCGGTGCGCTCAAGCGCCTGCTTTACTCAGGCTTGCGACGCCCGAACCCCGGACGCTGGCCGGAACCGGCCGGGGCGCCACGACGCTTGCCCGACGGCGCGTCCTTGTCCAGGACCAGGCTTGGACGCTTGGTCTTGGGTGCCGGCTTGGCCGGACGCTTGCTGTCCGTCGGACGATCCGCCACTGGCGTACCACGGGTCGACTCACCACGACCGGCCGCCGGACGCGGGGCACGTGGTGCGCGCTCGCCATCCTGACGAGGAGCCGGCTTGCGGGCTGGACGCTCGCCTTCGATACGCGGCTCGCGCTCACTGCGCTCGGCAGGTGCACCGGCGGCCGGACGCAGGGTCCGCACACGCTCGCCCTTGCCCACCGGACGAGAGGATTTGCGCTGCATACGCTCCAGCTTGTCCTTGCTCTTGGCATTGAGCTGCGGCATCGCTACCGGCGTCAGGCCGACCTCGGCACTGAGGATGTCCACTTCGTACTGGCTCATTTCACGCCAGCGGCCCATCGGCAGGTCGGAGTTGAGGAACACCGGACCGAAACGCACACGCTTCAGACGGCTGACCACTAAACCCTGGGATTCCCACAGACGACGCACTTCGCGGTTACGACCTTCCATCACCACGCAGTGGTACCAGTGGTTGAAACCTTCACCGCCAGGCGCTTCCTGGATATCGGTGAACTTCGCCGGGCCGTCTTCGAGCATCACGCCGGCCTTGAGCCGGGCAATCATCTCTTCGTCCACTTCACCACGGACACGGACCGCGTACTCGCGGTCCATTTCGTAGGACGGGTGCATCAAGCGGTTGGCCAGCTCACCGTCGGTGGTGAACATCAGCAGACCGGTGGTGTTGATGTCCAGGCGGCCGATATTGATCCAGCGGCCTTCTTTCGGACGCGGCAGCTTGTCGAACACGGTCGGACGGCCTTCCGGGTCGTCACGGGTGCAGATCTCGCCGTCGGGTTTGTTGTACATGATCACGCGGCGAACCGATTCGGACGCCTCTTCGCGCTTGATCACCTTGCCATCGATGGTGATGGCGTCATGCATGTCGACGCGCTGGCCGAGGGTGGCGTCTTTGCCGTTGACCTTGATCCGGCCTTTGCTGATCCAGCCTTCCACGTCGCGGCGCGAGCCGACGCCGATACGGGCCAGGACCTTCTGCAGTTTTTCGCCTGCTGGGCCGATTTCCTGGTCGTCTTTCTGCTTGATATCACTCATCTGGGCACCTCCCGGTGTGTCGATTCAGGCCTTGGCCTGAAGAAATTGAATCTGTTGCCTGGGCGAAGGGATCGCCGCGGGGGCGCGAATCATACGCCGATGTTGGCCATTATGCACTCTCGCAATCAATCATCGAGCAAGCGGCGTTCCTGTTCGATCGCCTCGGCCAGGGCCAGGGCTTCGGCTTCTTCATCGGTCAGCTGCGGCCGGCCGGCGGCCTTGTCCAGGGCCGCGACCGCCGCGAGCAATTGTTCCCGGGCCTGCTGGGCACCGACGAGATCCGGCTCCGGTACTTCTGGCACTGCGGGTTCTTCGACTGTTTCCGGCTCTTCTTCGAGCACTTCGTCGGCCTCGACTGCTTCGACTGTCACAGCGGGCTCAACAGGTTCAGCTCTTTCAAGCCCAGATTCCTGCAGCGGCAACTCGCCCGTCGGCACCATTGCGCCGTCACGCAGCAAATCGTCAAAGTCGGTCTTGATCCCCTCTTCCATGGAGTCCAGCTCCAGCAACAGGGTATGGAAGCTGGTTTCCTCCTTCGGCGCCTCGGCCCCCTCCGGATCGAGACTGGCATCGGCCAGGGCCTGCAGGCTCGCGGGCACCGGCGCATCCTCGACATCGAACAGCGGCTCGGGCTCCATCTCCCGCAGTTCGGCCAGGGGCGGCAGGTCGTCAAGGTTCTTCAGGTTGAAGTGATCGAGAAACGCCTTGGTGGTGGCGAACATTGCCGGCTTGCCCGGCACCTCGCGGTAACCGACGACCCGAATCCACTCACGCTCCAGCAAGGTCTTGACGATCTGGCTGTTGACCGCCACGCCACGCACATCCTCGATCTCACCCCGGGTGATCGGTTGACGATAGGCGATCAGCGCCAGAGTTTCGAGCATCGCCCGGGAATAACGCTGCGGACGTTCTTCCCAGAGCCGCCCGACCCAGGGAGCGAATTTCTCGCGCACCTGCAGACGATAGCCGGAGGCCACCTCCCGCAGCTCGAAGGCGCGCCCTTCGCAGGACTTGGCGAGGATCGTCAGGGCTTTCTTGAAGACCGGCGGCTCGGGCCGTTCGCCCTCCTCGAACAGCTCGAACAGCCGTTCCAGGGATTGCGGCTTTCCCGAGGCCAACAGAAAGGCTTCAAGCAGCGGGGCCAGCTCGCGGGGTTCACTCAGGTTCATGGATTGTGCTCGTTATTCAGCGCGCGCCCGCACATGGATCGCCGTAAAGGGTTCATTCTGCACCAGTTCGACCAGGGATTCCTTGACCAGCTCAAGAATCGCCATAAAGGTCACCACCACCCCCAGCCGTCCTTCCTCGGCGGTAAACAGCTCGACAAAGGGCACGAAGCCGCCGCCCTTGAGGCGTTCCAGTACATCGCTCATGCGCTCGCGGGTCGACAGTTGCTCACGACTGACCTG
This sequence comes from Pseudomonas sp. MWU13-2862, assembly GCF_023242495.1. NCBI lineage: Bacteria > Pseudomonadati > Pseudomonadota > Gammaproteobacteria > Pseudomonadales > Pseudomonadaceae > Pseudomonas > Pseudomonas sp. MWU13-2862. Next base: position 704,359 of record NZ_JALMEZ010000001.1, read on the forward strand.
ATGGCTTTCGAACAGGTCGCCACGGCGCAGGACCTCGGCCATGGACATCAACACTTCTTCCAGGCTCACGTCCGGCAACAGCTTGCGCGCCCGGGCCTCGGGGGCATCGAGCTTGGGCACCAGCACATCGCGGCCGACCCGGGGCAAGGTGTCGAGGCCCTCGGCGGCGCTCTTGAAGCGCTCGTACTCCTGCAGGCGACGGATCAGTTCGGCCCGCGGGTCGTCCTCTTCCGCCTCGATTTCGGCCGAACGCGGCAGCAGCATCCGCGATTTGATCTCGGCCAGCATCGCCGCCATCACCAGGTACTCGGCGGCCAGCTCCAGGCGCACCGACTTCATCAACTCGACATAACCCATGTACTGGCGGGTGATTTCCGCCACCGGGATGTCGAGGATATCGATGTTCTGCTTGCGGATCAGGTAGAGCAGCAAGTCCAGCGGGCCCTCGAAGGCTTCGAGAAAGACTTCCAGGGCGTCCGGCGGGATATACAGGTCCAGCGGCATCTCGGTGACCGCCTGGCCATAGACCAGGGCGAACGGCAGTTCCTGCTGGGCATCGGCCTGGCTGTCGACGGTTTCCACGGCGGACATTCAGGCCTCGACCATGAACGGCGCGGGGTCGCCACAGCCCACGCGGATCACTTCCGGCTCGCCGTCCGCCAGGTTGATCACGGTCGAGGCCTTGATCCCGCCGAAACCGCCGTCGATCACCAGGTCGACCTGATGTTCGAGCAACTGGCGGATCTCGTAGGGATCAATCATCGGATCGGTCTCGCCGGGCATGATCAGACTGACGCTCATCAGCGGCTCGCCCAGTTCTTCGAGCAGCGCCAGGGCAATCGGATGGCTGGGGATGCGCAGGCCGATGGTGCGTTTTTTCGGATGCAGCAACAACCGCGGGACTTCCCGGGTGGCATTCAGGATAAAGGTGTAGGGCCCCGGCGTATGGGCCTTGAGCAGGCGAAACAGGCCCGTGTCGACCTTGGCGAACAGCCCCAACTGCGACAGATCGCTGCAGATCAGCGCAAAGTTGTGCTTGTCGTCCAACTGCCGCAAACGGCGCACCCGCTCGACCGCATTCTTGTCGCCGATCTGGCAACCGATGGCATAGGACGAGTCGGTGGGATAGATCACCACCCCGCCCTTGCGAATGATTTCCACCGCCTGTTTGATCAGGCGCGCCTGCGGGTTTTCCGGATGAATCTGGAAAAATTGACTCACGTTTTCTACCTGTTCAGACGACGGCAGTAAGTTGCTCATGTTTGAAGCGACACCAGAGTGGCGGCAGATCTTCAGGAACCGGGCGGTATTCACCGATCTCGGACCAGCCTCCAGGACCATGGAAATCACTGCCGGCACTGACCAGCAGCCCGAACTCACGGGCAAGGATCGCCAGACTGCCTACCTGCTCGGCGGGTTGATGCCCATTGACCACTTCGATAGCGTGGCCACCTGCTTGAATATAGTCGCCAATCAGCTTGCGGCGCTTGCTGCGGGTGAAATCGTAGTGCCAGGGATGGGCCAGACTGACCCAGGCGCCGGACTCCCGCAGGGTGCCGACGGTGTCTTCCAGGGTCGGCCAGTGCAGCTTGACGTCCCCCAGCTTGCCCGCGCCGAGCCACTTGCGAAAGGCTTCGGCACGGTCCTTGACGAAACCGGCACGCACCAGGAAATCGGCGAAATGCGGACGCGCCGGGGCATTGCCGCTATCGCCCAGTTCCTGCTGGATCGCCCGCGCGCCTTCCAGCGCGCCGGGCATGCCCTTGAGCGCCAGCTTGCGGCTGATTTCCTCGGAACGCAGCCAGCGGCCCTCGTGCAAGCGGGCGATGGCCTCGACCAGCGCCGGCGCCTCGACGTCGAAGCCATAGCCCAGCACATGGATGGTCGCGCCACCCCAGGTGCAGGACAATTCGACGCCGTTGACCAGCCGCATCCCCAGCCCATCCGCCGCCGCACGGGCTTCGGCCAGGCCTTCGAGGGTGTCGTGATCGGTCAGGGCCAGGACCCGCACGCCTCTCTCGTGCGCACGGGCGACCAGGATCGCGGGCGCGAGGGCACCGTCGGAGGCCGTGCTATGGCAGTGCAGATCGATTTCCACGGGGATTGAATAACCTCTAGGCGGCGCTTTCGCTGGCAATGATGTTTGTTATTATGCCGTCACATCCTGCTTCTGGCTGCCACTGTGAAACAATTCATCGATTTCATCCCGCTCTTCCTGTTCTTCATCGTCTACAAAATCGAACCGCGGGTCATGGAGATCGCCGGCCACAGCCTGACCGTGGGCGGTATCTACAGCGCCACGGCCATGCTGATCATCAGTTCCCTGGTGGTCTACGGCACCCTCTTCATCACCCACCGCAAACTGGAAAAAAGCCAGTGGCTGACCCTGATCGCCTGCCTGGTATTCGGCAGCCTGACCCTGGCCTTCCACAGCGAAACCTTCCTCAAGTGGAAAGCCCCGGTGGTCAACTGGCTGTTCGCCCTGGCCTTTGCCGGCAGCCACTTCATCGGTGACCGCCTGCTGATCAAGCGCATCATGGGCCACGCCCTGAACCTGCCCGAGCCGATCTGGACCCGCCTGAACCTGGCCTGGATCGTGTTTTTCCTGTTCTGCGGCGGCGCCAACCTGTTCGTGGCGTTCACCTTCCAGCAGTACTGGGTCGACTTCAAGGTGTTCGGCAGCCTGGGCATGACCCTGCTGTTCCTGGTCGGCCAGGGCATCTACCTGTCCCGCCACCTGCACGACACCGACCCGACCATCCCGAAAACCGAGGACTGACATGCTCTACGCGATCATCGCCACCGACGTCGAAAACTCCCTGGACAAACGCCTGGCCGTGCGCCCGGCGCATCTGGAACGGCTGCATCAGCTCCAGGCGCAAGGGCGCCTGGTCCTAGCCGGCCCGAACCCGGCCGTGGACAGCAACGACCCGGGCGCCGCCGGTTTCAGCGGCAGCCTGATCGTCGCCGAATTCGACAGCCTGAGCGCGGCGCAAGCCTGGGCCGAGGCCGATCCGTTCGTTGCCAGCGGGGTCTACGCCCAGGTACTGGTCAAGCCGTTCAAGCAAGTCCTGCCATAAATTTCTCCCCTCGCGATGAACCTTCAGGGTTCATCGCGGCCCAATCGCTCATTATTCTCGTTCAGCAGCCGACAACCTGCCCAATGCCGATTGGAATCAGGAGTTTGCGATGCGCCAGGGTCCGTTGTTGCTGCTAGTGGTCATCTTGTCGATAGGGGCCGCCGCCCACGCCGAAGAGAGTCAGGGGTCGAGTAATTCCACCCCCCTGTCCTTGAGCGCCGGTAGCCAGATCACCGATTTGCAGCAACGCTTGAAAGAAAGCGAGCGACAACGAGAAGAGTTGAGCAAACAATTGCAGAGTGCCGACGCCGAGCGCGAAAGTGCCCAGTTGAGCCGCCTGCGCCAGGAAAACCAACGCCTGAAGCTGCAACTCAAGGAAGCCCAGGCCAGCGCCGGACCGCGCCTGCTGACCGATCAGCAGCAATGGTTTGTCACCGGCGGGGGAGTTGCACTCCTGGCCCTGCTCTGCGGTATCTTCGCCAGTGGCGGACGTAGACAACGTCGGCAATGGCTGAATTGAGCGGCCAATAGCGATCTGTAATCGAGAGAGTCATGAGCGACCTGTTACTGATAGACGATGACCAGGAGTTGTGTGAACTCCTGACCAGTTGGTTGAGCCAGGAAGGCTTCCAGGTACGCGCCTGCCACGATGGCCAAAGCGCGCGCAAGGCCCTGGCAGACAGCGCCCCGGCCGCCGTGGTGCTGGATGTGATGCTGCCCGATGGCAGCGGCCTGGAACTGCTCAAGCAATTGCGCAGCGATCACCCGGAGTTGCCGGTCGTAATGCTTTCGGCCCGTGGCGAACCCCTGGACCGTATCCTCGGCCTGGAGCTGGGCGCCGATGACTACCTGGCCAAACCCTGCGATCCCCGGGAACTGACCGCGCGCCTGCGCGCCGTACTGCGCCGCAGCCACCCGACCGCGACTCCGAGCCAGATGGAGCTGGGTGACCTGTGCTTCAGCCCGGTGCGTGGCGTGGTCACCATCGACCAACAGGACTTCACCCTTACCGTCTCCGAAAGCCGCTTGCTCGAAGCCCTGCTGCAGCAACCCGGCGAGCCCCTGGACAAACAGGAACTGGCGCAGATCGCCCTGGGCCGCAAGTTGACCTTGTACGATCGCAGCCTGGACATGCACGTGAGCAACCTGCGCAAGAAGATCGGTCCGCACCCGGACGGCCGCCCACGCATCGTCGCCCTGCGTAGCCGCGGTTACTACTACAGCCTGTAAACCCCTGTGGGAGCTGGCTTGCCAGCGATGACTGGCGCAAGAGCGATGCAGGATTCAACCTCATCGCTGGCAAGCCAGCTCACAAGGGTCGGCATTGCCAGTCAGGCAAGTGTCAACCCGGGGCAAAAACCTCTTTACTCAAGCTTTACCCTCCCCTGACCGCCGCTGACCTTGAACTCCTTAATCTGTACTCATCCGGACTGACCGGAATCGAGACAAGGAGAAACACCATGCGCAAGACCCTTATCGCCCTGATGTTCGCTGCTGCACTCCCTACCGTGGCCATGGCCATGCCTCAAGACGGTGGCCCGATGGACGGCCCGGCATACGGTCACGACCAGCATCACGGCAAAGGTGGCTTCCAAAAACTGGACCTGACCAAGGAGCAGCGCCAGCAGATCCGCAAACTGGTGGGTGAACAACGCCATGATCGCAAGGCAATCGCCATCAAGTATCTGGAAAAACTCTCGCCTGCCGACAAGGCTGCCTTCAAAGGCGAACTGGATGCCGCTCACCAGAAGACCCAAGGCCAGATCCGCGCCCTGCTGACGCCTGAACAGCAGAAGACCTTCGACGAAATGCAGAAAAAGCAGGCCGAGCGCCGTGCCGAATGGACCGAATTCAAAGCCTGGAAGGCGCAGCAAGCGCAAAAAGCGCAATAATCCGCTTATGCTCCAGCCCGACGGCCAACGCCGTCGGGCTTTCTTCGTTTGTACCGTTTGGTTGAGGACTTGCTGTGCGATCACTGTTCTGGCGCATCCTGGCCAGCTTCTGGCTGGCCATTGCCCTTGTCGCGGGCCTATCGATTCTGCTCATGCACATCCTCAACCAGGACAACTGGATTCTCAGCCGTCATCCGGGGTTGAACACGCTGGCCGAAGAGTGGACGCAAACCTACGAAAGCCAGGGCGAAGAAGCCGCCCAGGCGATTCTGGAACAGCGCAAGCAGCGCTATCACATTGATGTGCAAGTGCTCAACGAAGGCGGCGATCCGCTGGTCCGCGGAACCTTTCCACGTCGGGCCGCGGCCTTTGAAGCACGCCAGAACAACGATGACCGCAAGCTGCCCTGGCGGCGCCTGACGGTCGAGTACACCAGCCCGAAAAGCGGCGAAACCTACCTGCTGATCTACCGCATTCCCCACCCGGAACTGGACGCCTGGCACCGCGAAAGCCTGCTACGCCCCCTCAGCGCCTTGGGCATTGCCCTGGTGGTGCTGACCTTGTTCAGTTTACTGGTGACCTTGTCCATCACCCGCCCCCTGAGCCGCCTGCGCGGTGCCGTGCATGACCTGGGGCAGACCACCTACCAGCAAAACAGCCTGGCAAAACTGGCGGGGCGGCGCGACGAATTCGGTGTGCTGGCCAAGGACTTCAACCTGATGGGCGCGCGCCTGCAAAGCCTGATCAGCAGCCAGCGCCAATTGCTGCGGGATGTCTCCCACGAATTGCGCTCACCACTGGCACGCCTGCGTATTGCCCTGGCCCTGGCCGAACGCGCCGGTGCCGAGGAACGCGAGCGACTCTGGCCACGCCTGACCCGCGAATGCGACCGGCTGGAAGCGCTGATCAGCGAGATTCTCACCCTGGCCCGGGTCGACTCCGACCAGGCCAGTGCCGAAGAGGTCGACCTCACGGCGCTGCTCACCACCTTGCAGAAGGACGCCAACCTGGGCTGCCCGGAACAGCCGGTGCACTTCGACGGCGAACCACCGTTGAGCTTCAAGGGCTGGCCGACCATGATCGAACGGGCTGTGGATAACCTGCTGCGCAACGCCCAGCGTTTCAATCCCGAGGGCCAGGCCATCGAGCTGACCGCGCAACGTCAGGGTGAGCGCATCGAAATCAGCGTGCGCGACCATGGCCCCGGCGTGGAGCCCGATCATCTGGCACAACTGGGTGAACCCTTCTACCGAGCGCCCGGGCAAACCGCCCCGGGCCACGGACTGGGACTGGCCATTGCCCGGCGGGCGGCGGAACGGCATGGTGGCAGCCTGGTGCTGGCGAATCACCCCGAGGGTGGGTTTATCGCAAAACTGGATCTGCCTTTGGAGCCTGGGGCACTGGTTTAAGTGGCTATCAGGGATACTCTTGCCGGGCGTGCAGCACGGCGACTATCTCGATGAAATCTGTAATGCGGTAAACCACCAGATAGTTTGGATGCACGATGATTTCACGAGTGCCAGGCACACGACCAAACCGATACAAGCAGGGGTGTCGAGGAAGAGCTGAGGTCGCTGCCTCAATGGCGTCGTTTAAATTCTCGGCCGCCACAATATTTCGATCAGCGATGTAATTCAGGATCTCACGGAGTTCGGCCCGAGCTTCGGGCCGCCACTCAACCCGCATCGTTCCGATTGCGCTTCGAAGCGATCAAGGCACGCATTTCCGCCATCACATCATCATGTGGAACGTTAGGACGAGGGTCATCCAGGGAAGCCTGCACCTTGGCACGAAACCAACGGTCGTAGCTGGCTGCCTGCTCTTCAGTCTCGAATTCCGACACTATGGGGGATAGTTGGGCGCTCATAAGGGCCTCCGGCGTAGATGCAAACCAGTTTACGCCCTATGAACGCCTGCTGTCTCAGCCTGAAGCTTCAGAAAACATTTCAAGCCGACCAGGCTCCGACAAACTCAGTCAGATCGACCTTCGGTGGCTGACGCAGTTCGTTCTGCGGCGTGCCCAGGTACAGGAAGGCGATCACTTCCTCGTCATCGCCAAGCCCCAAACCCTTGGCCACATGGCGTGAATAGGACAGCTCGCCGGTGCGCCACACCGCGCCGATCCCCTGGGCATGGGCCGCCAGGAGGATGCCGTGGGCCGCACAACCGGCGGCCAGCAACTGCTCGGACTTCGGGACCTTGAAGTGCTCCTGCAAACGCGCCACCACCACAATCACCAAGGGTGCGCGCAAAGGCATGGCGTGGGCCTTGTCGATGGCCGCCGGGTTCGCATCACCCTCTTGCAGGCGCACGGCTTCAGCCAGCAGGCTACCCAATTGCTCGCGGGCCGCTCCCTCAACGGTCAGGAAACGCCAAGGCCGCAGTTGCCCGTGATCCGGTGCACGCATGGCGGCGGCGAAGAGGATATCGCGCTGGGCCTGGGTCGGTGCCGGATCGAGCAGGCGCGGTGCGGATACACGGTTGAGCAAATTGTCGAGAGCCTCCATCGGCCACCTCCTCTGGAAAATGATCGGGCTATTCTAGCCAGATCCCAGGCGGCCGTGCCGGTTTACATGATCGGGGTCACAGGTAAAATGGCGCCCGTCCCCCTTTCCCGAGCCTATTTCATGGCGATGCCGACCCTGCGCATCATTGGTTTCATCATCGGCATCTTCCTGATCACCCTGGCTGTCAGCATGGTCATCCCCATGCTGGTGCTGGTGGCTTTCGAGCACACTGGCGACCTGCCGGCCTTTCTCTGGGCCAGTACGATCACCTTCCTCGCCGGCCTGGCACTGGTGATCCGCGGTCGCCCGGAACAGGTACAACTGCGCCCCCGGGATATGTATCTGCTCACCGTCTCGAGCTGGGTGGTGGTGTGCATTTTCGCCGCGCTACCCTTCGTGCTGACCCTGCACACCAGCTACACCGACGCCTTTTTCGAAAGCATGTCGGGGATCACCGCCACCGGTTCGACCGTGCTCAGCGGCCTGGACAGCATGTCCCCGGGCATCCTGATCTGGCGCTCGCTGCTGCATTGGCTGGGTGGGATCGGCTTTATCGGCATGGCAGTGGCGATCCTGCCGCTGCTGCGCATCGGTGGCATGCGCCTGTTCCAGACCGAATCCTCGGACCGCTCGCAAAAGGTCATGCCGCGTTCGCACATGGTGGCGCGCCTGATCGTCACCGCCTACATCGGCATCACCCTCCTCGGCAGCCTGGCGTTCTGGTGGGCCGGCATGAGCCTGTTCGATGCGATCAACCACGCCATGTCGGCGATTTCCACCGGCGGTTTCTCCACCTCGGACCAGTCCCTGGCCAAGTGGAGCCAACCGGCAGTGCACTGGGTGGCCGTGCTGGTGATGATTCTCGGCAGCCTGCCATTCACCCTCTACGTGGCGACCCTGCGCGGTCACCGCAAGGCGCTGATCAAGGACCAGCAGGTGCAGGGCTTGCTCGGCCTGCTGCTGGTGACCTGGCTGGTACTCGGCACCTGGTACTGGTGGACCACCCAGCTGCACTGGCTCGATGCCCTGCGCCACGTCGCACTGAACGTGACCTCGGTGGTCACCACCACCGGCTTTGCCCTGGGCGACTACAGCCTGTGGGGCAACTTCTCGTTGATGCTGTTTTTCTACCTGGGCTTCGTTGGCGGCTGCTCGGGCTCGACGGCCGGCGGGATCAAGGTGTTCCGCTTCCAGGTCGCCTATATCCTGCTCAAGGCCAACCTCAACCAGTTGATCCATCCCCGGGCGGTGATCAAGCAGAAATACAACGGTCACCGTCTCGACGAAGAGATCGTGCGTTCGATCCTGACCTTTTCGTTCTTCTTCGCCATCACCATTTGTGCTATCGCCCTGGCCCTGTCGCTACTGGGCCTGGACTGGATGACCGCGCTTACCGGTGCCGCCAGTACCGTCTCCGGCGTCGGGCCGGGCCTGGGCGAGGTAATCGGGCCATCGGGGAATTTCTCCACCCTGCCGGACGCTGCCAAGTGGATCCTGTCCCTGGGCATGCTGCTCGGCCGGCTGGAAATCATCACGGTGTTCGTTCTGTGTATCCCCGCATTCTGGCGTCATTGATCGAGGCCACCGCCCCCAACATCCGCGCCCGGTATTCGCCGGGCGTGACCTCGAACCAACGGCGGAAGGCGCGAAAAAAGTTGCTCGGGTCAGCGAAGCCCAGCAGATAGGCGATTTCCAGCAAGGTCATGCGCGGCTGCGCCAGGTATTGTTCGGCCAACTCACGACGGGTGTCGTCGAGCAGCGCCTGGAAACTGGTGCCCTCCTCCTGCAAACGGCGCTGCAGGGTGCGCTGGGACAGGTGCAGGGTCTGCGCCACCACTTCGCGCTTGGGCTCGCCCTGGGGCAGCAGTCGACACAACACCTGGCGCGCCTTGTGGGTCACCCGGCTTTCCGAGAAACGTGCCAGATATTCGCCGGCAAACCGGTCGTGGAGCAAGGCCATGGCCTCATTGGCGGTCGGCAACGGCGCTTCCATGTCGGCCTGCTCGAAGATCAGCGCATCGTAAGGTGCGTTGAATACCAGCGGCGCATGGAACACTTCCTTGTAAGGACCGATATCCTCCGGCTCCGTCCCCTGCAGCAACACCTTGCGCGGCTGCAAGGTGCGCCCGGTCAGCCAGCCGCACAGCGCCAGGGCGCAGGCCAGGGACGCCTCGGCGCTCTGGCGGGTGGGCGGCAGATGGTCGCCGTGCACCGTCAGGATCAATGCATAACCCTCGGGCAAGAGGCGAAAGCTCAAGTCGGCGCTTTCGGCGATGATCCGCTGATAACGCACCAGGCGCCGGAAACCCTCGGCCAGGGTCTGGCTGGACATCAGCGCGTAGCCGGCAACATGAAAGGACGCCGGGCGTACCACCCGGCCCATGTTCAAACCAATCGCCGGGTTGCCGGAAAGCTCCACCGCGCGCTGCCAGAGGCGCGTCATCGAATCCTGGGGAAAACGCGCATCGGGGTCGTCCAGGGACGCATAATCGAGCCCCAGCTGCCGGAACAGGACGCGACAGTCCAGGCCATCCATCTCCAGCGCCTTGACAATCCCCATCGCCCAGCTTGCAGAAGTCGTTCTCTCGCTCATGGCCTTTTCTTGCATGATAAGTCGTATAGGACGACTAATGGCCTAAGGATACTAAAGTGGCGTCTATTGTCACTGGTCGCCGCTGCCAATCACTCTAGACTCAAATAAGCTCCCCGTGGAACCCTCCATGGGCGAGGTCGCCAACGCGGAGAGTACCCCGTGGAAAACATCAGAAAATTCAACAGCTTCGCAGAGTTCTACCCCTACTACCTGAGTGAACACGGCAACAGTACCTGCCGCAGGTTGCATTTCGTCGGCACCAGCCTGGTGATCTTTTTCCTGGCGTTGGCCATCGGTCGCGCCTCGGGAGGGTTGCTGCTGGCGGTGCCCGTGGCCGGTTATGGCTTCGCCTGGGTCGGCCATTTCTTCTTCGAGAAGAACCGCCCGGCCACCTTTGAACACCCCTTCTACAGTTTGCTCGGCGATTTCGTCATGTTTCGCGACATGATCCTCGGCAAGGTACCGTTTTAGGCCCGGGGGGCCAGCAAAGCGTCCTGCGCAGCCACTGCCAGGACGCGGGCAAGCCCTAGACTGAGTCCGGCAGCGATAAAAACCACAAGAGGACAGCCGATGACCGGACAAGCCCGCTTTACCCATATGCAGGACGGCACCCAGGAGGATTGGGCGGTGATTGCCGCCGACTTCAGCGCCTACGCACGACAACTGCCGGCACGGATCCTGACTCACCTGAAGCTGCTGGAGGGTGATTTCGGCGGTTTCCCGGTGGATCGCCTGACCCATTCGCTGCAAACCGCCAGCCGGGCCTGGCGCGACGGACGGGACGAGGAGTACGTGATCTGCGCGCTGCTCCACGATATTGGCGACACTCTGGGTTCCTATAACCACCCGGACATCGCCGCGGCGATCCTCAAGCCCTTCGTCAGCGCGGAAAACCTGTGGATGGTGGAAAAGCACGGAATTTTCCAGGGCTACTACTTCTTCCATTACCTGGGAATGGATCGCCATCTGCGCGAGCAGTTTCGCGAGCACCCGCAGTATCTGGCGACCATCGAGTTCTGCGCCAAATACGACGCGGCGGCCTTCGACCCGGACTACGAGAGCCTGCCCCTGAGCTTTTTCGAACCGATGATGGAGCGCGTATTCGCCCAACCCCGGCAGTCGATCTACAAGGCCGCGACGGCGCAGAACCAGACGGCCTGATAGGGGCTAACCCGCCTCGGCGACTTTTTCCAGCTCCAGCTTGAGCTGCGCCTCTTTCGCCTGGGCATCCGCCAGGCGATACAGCTCGATGGTGCCATCCCAGTGTTCGATCAGGGCGGTGCAGGACTCGACCCAGTCACCGCAGTTGAGGTAGTCCACTTCGCCGACCTTGCGGATCTCGGCATGGTGGATATGCCCGCACACCACCCCATCGAGCCCGCGCTTCACGCATTCGTGGGCGATCGCCTCTTCGAAGTCGCTGATAAAGCTGACCGCGGTCTTGACCTTGTGCTTGAGGTAGGCCGACAACGACCAGTAGCCATAACCGTAGCGGGCCCGCCAATGGTTCAGCCAGCGATTGAGGGTCAGGGTGAGCTCGTAGGCCGAATCGCCGAGAAACGCCAGCCAGCGGTGATAACGGGTGATCACGTCGAACTGGTCGCCATGGATCACCAGCAGCTTGCGCCCGTCGGCGGTCTGGTGCACCGCTTCGTCGACCAGCTGGATATTGCCCAGGATCAGTTTGGAGTAACGGCGCAGGAACTCATCGTGGTTGCCGGTGACATAGACCACCTCGGTGCCACGCTTGCTCATGGTCAGCAGCCGGCGGATCACGTTGGTGTGCGCTTGCGGCCAGTACATGCCGCCACGCATCTTCCAGCCGTCGATGATATCCCCCACCAGGTAGATACGGTCGGCCTGATAGCCCTTGAGAAACTGCGACAGGTGTTCGGCCTGGCAGTCGCGGGTCCCCAGGTGCACGTCGGAAATCCACAGGGTTCGCACACGCTGCTTACGGCTGGGTTTGGCAAGCTCCGCACGGGTCATGGGCATTCTCCGGATTTTTCCTGAGCTTGCACCGGGGCAGTTAATAGTCCATGACAGCTACATGGCAGTCCGATGACAACCACCCGAACGGCAAGCGGTGTAGACTGCGACGATGCCAAGGAGACCGCGATGGGACCGATCCTGACCCTGCGCCACTACAGCCCCGACCTGATCAACCACAGCCATGCCCATGCGCAGCTGGTGTTTGGCCTGTCCGGCCGGCTCGACTTCGAGATCGAGGGGCACGGCAGCCAGGTGGTGCAGCAAAGCGTCGCGGTGATTCCCTGCGATGCCCATCACGTCTGCGCCAGCCCCAACGGCAGCCGCTGCCTGGTACTGGATGTGCCCGACGAACGCTGGTTGCTGAACACCCTGGGCGACCATGCCGAGGCCAGCCGGCGTCTGCTCGACACCGCCGGGCCACGCACCCTCGACGCCGCCCAGGGCCAACTGGTGCAGTGGCTGGCGGCCAGTCCCGTGGACGACCCGTTGATCGCGCAACAGGGCGCCGTGCTGCTGCTTGCCAGCCTGAACAGCCCCGGCAGCCGCCCATTCGCTGGCAAGCGCCTGCCCCTGGCCGCCCTCAACGCGCACATCGATCGCCATCTGGCCCACCCGCTGCAGGTGACGGACCTGGCGCGTATTGCCGACCTGTCCAGCGCCCGCCTGCATACGCGCTTTGTCGCCGAATGCGGGCAGACGCCCATGGACTATGTGCGCAGCCGTCGCCTGCATATCGCCCTGGGACTGCTGCGCGAGTCGACCCTGCCGATTGGCGAGATCGCCAGCCGCGTCGGCTACCAGTCGCAAAGTGCCTTTGCCGCCGCCGTGCTCCGCGAGTTCGGCCGCACACCCGGCGCGTTGCGACGCGAGTCCTGAGACAAACGACAGCAGGCACGCGACAGACAGGCACACTGGCCGCCCTCTAGACTGCGGCTCTGTCTGTCAGCGTTTTCAAGGACCACCATGACTCCCCGTTCCGCCCTGGGCGCCCTGCATATCGGCGCATTGATGTTTGGCCTGACCGGCGTGTTCGGCAAACTCGCGAGCGCCGCCCCGGCGATCATCGTTTTCGGCCGTGCGGTCTTTGCCGTGCTCGCCCTCAGCCTGTTCGCCCGCCTGGCCCGCAATCATCACTGGCAACCGTTGCAGGCACAGGACTGGCGGCGCCTGCTGCTCAGCGGCCTGCTGCTGGCCGGGCACTGGGTCAGCTTCTTCATTGCAGTAAAAGTCGCCGGTGTGGCCGTGGCGACCCTGGGTTTCGCCAGCTTTCCGGCCTTCACGGTGATTCTGGAAGGCGTGATCTTTCGCGAGCGCATCCGCTTCAATGAAATCCTCCTGGTGGTGCTGGTCAGTATCGGCCTGGTGCTGGTCACGCCCGACTTCAACCTTGCCAGCCAGGCCACCGGCGGTTTGCTCTGGGCCGTACTGTCCGGCCTGCTGTTCTCATTGCTGTCACTGGCCAACCGGGCCGGCTCCGGGCGGATTCCCGCCGTACAGGCAGCGTTGTGCCAGAACCTGGCGGTCGCCGCCTGCCTGCTGCCCTGGGCCGCCCCGGATCTTGCGCAAGTACCAAAGCTGGACTGGGTCTGGATCGGCCTGCTCGGGGTGTTCTGCACAGCCGTGGCCCACAGCCTGTTCGTGGCCAGCCTCGCGGTGATCAAGGCGCGTACCGCGGCGGTGGTCTTTGCCCTGGAGCCGGTGTACGGGATCACCGCGGCCTGGCTGCTGTTCGGCGAAAACCCGACCTTGCGCATGTTGATCGGCGGCGCCCTGATCATTCTCGCCATCGTGGTGTCCAGCCGCCTGGGCGCGGCGGCGGCACCGCGAGAAAACCAGGAAGCCGCGTCAGTTCATTGACGAAAACCCAATCCGCCTATACTGGTGACATCCGCAACAGTTTGCTGTCGTTCACGGAGATCAGGGTTTCTCGACGACAGCTGCAGTGATTCCCCCCCTGAATCGACTCGATTCGAGCGGCCCTCCCCATCAACATGTTGGAGGGTTTCATCCATGGACATCGTCAGTCTTTTGATTCAAGCCATCAGCGGCGCCGTGGGCGGTAACGTGGCCGGGTCGGTCCTGCAGAAATACAACCTGGGCCCGGTCATCAATTCCATCCTCGGCATACTCGGCGGCGGTCTCGGCGGGCAGTTGCTCGATCTCTTCACCAACGGCAGCGTGGGCAGCGGTAGCGGCGCACTGGACCTGACCTCGATCCTCAGCAGTATTGCCAGCGGTGGCGTGGGCGGTGGGGTGCTGATGGTCATCGTCGGGCTCATCAAGTCGAAGCTGAGCCCGTCGTAAGTCCGCGCCTATCGGGGCCGGTCGTTGTGCCCGAGGTAGCGCTCGGGATCGATCCGGTCCCGTACCCGCTGCTTGAGTACCTTGGCTTCGGGAAAGCCGTCGTCTTCCTTGCGCTCCCAGATCTGCACCTCGTCGCAGGTGATCCGGAACACTCCGCCGGTCCCCGGCTCCAGGGCCACCTGGCCGAGATCATCGGCGAAGGTGCTGAGCAGTTCCTGGGCCAGCCAGGCGGCACGCAGCAGCCATTGGCACTGGGTGCAGTAGGTGATGACGATATGCGGTTTACGTGCGGTCATGATTGCATCCGGCTGTGGAAGGAAAGGTCGTCGCTATAATAACGACCTTTTTATCGTCCCTCCCGAGATCATGATGCGCCGCCTGTTGTCCTGCCTGCTCCTCTGTCTACTGCCCCTGGCGCTGCAAGCCGCCGAACCGCCGCGACCGAAGATCGGCCTGGTGCTGTCCGGCGGTGCCGCCCGTGGCCTGGCCCATATCGGCGTGCTCAAGGCCCTGGAAGAACAGGGCATCAAGATCGACGCCATCGCCGGCACCAGCATGGGCGCGGTGATCGGCGGGCTGTATGCCTCGGGCTACAAGATCGACGAGCTGGAAAAGCTCGCCCTGGGCATCGACTGGAAACAGGCGCTGTCCGACGCCCCGCCACGGGAAGACATCCCGTTTCGGCGTAAACAGGATGACCGCGACTTCCTGGTCAAACAGCAGCTCAGCTTCCGCGACGACGGCAGCCTGGGCCTGCCGCTGGGAGTGATCCAGGGCCAGAACCTGGCCTTGCTGCTGGAAAGCACGCTCGCCCATGCCAGCGGCACCCGTGACTTCGACAAGCTGCCGATCCCCTTTCGCGCGGTTGCCACCGATATCGCCAGTGGCGAAAAAGTCGTGTTCCGCCGCGGCCACCTGCCCCAGGTGGTCCGCGCCAGCATGTCGATCCCGGCGGTATTCGCCCCGGTCGAGCTGGACGGGCGCCTGCTGGTGGACGGCGGCATGACCGACAATATCCCGCTGGATGTGGTGCGCGAAATGGGCGTCGACATCGCCGTCGTGGTGGATATCGGCACCCCGCTGCGCTCACGCAAACAACTGGCGACCGTGGTCGACGTCCTCAACCAGTCGATCACCCTGATGACCCGGCGCAACTCCGAAGAACAGCTGGCCACGCTGCACCGCAATGACATCCTGATCCAGCCGGCGCTGGCCAGTTACGGCAGCACCGACTTCGGCCGCGCCCAGGACATCATCGACGCCGGTTATCGCGCCACGCGCATTCTCGACGCGCGCCTGGCCGGCTTGCGTTCGCCGCCCAATCCCGACGCCGAACTGATCGCCGCCCGTGCGCCCGAACAGCGCACCCCGGTGATCAATACGATCAGGATCGAGAACGACTCCAAGGTCAGCGACGCAGTGATCCGCTATTACATCCGCCAACCCCTCGGCGAGCCGCTGGACCTCGAGCGCCTGCGCATCGACATGGGCACTCTCTACGGCCTGGACTACTTCGAGCAGGTGCAATACCGGGTCGCGCGCAAGGGCCAGGAACACACCCTGGTCATCAGCGCCCGGGGCAAACGCAGCGGCACCGACTACCTGCGCCTGGGCTTGAACCTGTCGGATGACATGCGCGGCGACAGCGCCTTCAATCTCGGCGCCAGTTATCGGGTCAACGGCATCAACAGCCTCGGCGGCGAGTGGCTGACCCGGGCCCAGATCGGCGATCAGCAGGATCTCTACAGCGAGTTCTATCAACCGCTGGACACCGGCTCGCGCTACTTTGTCGCGCCCTATGTGAACCTGCAAACGCAGAATGTGGAAGCGACCCTGGATAACGATCCAATTGCCGAATATCGCCTGGAACGGTACGGCTTCGGCTTGAACATCGGGCGCCAGATCGCCAACAACGGCGAGATCCGTCTCGGTATCGGCGAAGCCTGGGGCCAGGCCGACGTGAAGATCGGCGATCGCAGCCTGCCGCAGGTGAGTTTCAGCGAAGGTTTCTACGCGCTCAAATACTCCTTCGACTCGCTGGACAACGTCTATTTCCCGCACACGGGGGAAAACATCAACCTGACCCTGCGCGAGTTCGACCCGAGCCTGGGTTCGACCCAACGCTACCGGCAGTGGGAGTTCACCCTGGACAAGGCCCTGAGCCAGGGACCGAATACCTGGATCCTGGGTGGGCGCTACGGACATACCCTGGACGACGCCGAAGTGGTCACTTCGAGTTTCCTGCTGGGGGGCGCACGGCAGTTATCGGGGTTCCGCCAGGATTCGATTGCCGGGCAGAACATCAGCCTGATGCGCGCGGTCTATTACCGCCGGCTGACACCCCGGGCCTACCTGCCGCTGGATTTCCCCCTGTACCTCGGCGCCTCCCTGGAACGCGGGCGGGCCTGGAACAACGACAATCAATTCGACACCGGTTACATCAACGCCGCCAGCGTGTTCCTGGGCTTCGATACGCCACTGGGGCCGTTGAACTTCAGCTATGGCCTCAATGACGACAATCAGAAGGCGCTGTACCTGAATCTGGGACAGACCTTCTGATATTCGCAGGGGCGAGCCGTATCAGCGAATACTGGCGAGCAAGGTGCGCGCCGTCTGCTTCAGGGGTTCATCGCCTTCGCGCAGCAGCTCGAGGAGCAGTTGGCTGGCATGGTCCAGGTCGCCGACATTGATGCAGGTTTGCGCCTGCTCAAGCTTGCTGGCCGAAGCCTGCTCGCGCTCCAGGCTGTCGAAGTCGACTTCCAGGGGCTCGATGTCCAGGGGCTCGGAATCACTCATGAAACCATCGAGAAACGCGTCGTCCAGTGAGTCCCCGTCGTCGGGCAGGCTCAACTCCACTTCGCCCACAGGCGCGGGCACAGGCTCTGACTCAAGCTCGGAAAAATCGCTGAGGAACTGCTCGTCCGGCATCTCGAACACTTCCGGCAGCTCATTGAAGCTCTTGGTGAAGATCGGCTCGGGCTCAGGCTCCAGCTCGACAGGCAAAACCGGCTCTTCGGCGGTCTTGCTGCGGGGATGGGGCGTATTGTCGAACGGGCTGACCAGGTCCCAGTCGGCGTCCATGGACAGGTCATCGAGGTTGAGCTGGAATTCGTCCTCCAGCGGCTTGTCCGCTACAGGGGCGGTTGCAGTCGTCTCCTCAGCCGGCTCTTTCCAGTGTGCCGCCAGTACTGGCGCGACCGCTGCCACGGCGCCGGCCGCCGCCAGAACGGCGACCGGGGACGCAGCGGCTGGAGCTTGGGCTGGCGTGGCGGCAGCGCTTTGCAGTTTCGGATACTTGGCGCGCAACTCCTGCAGGGCCGACTCACTGAACCCGGCCTCCAGCAGCTTGCGCTCTTCCGTTGCGTAAGCCGCACTGTCGCCCTGCTGGGCCAGCACATCGAGCAAGCGCAGGTGCAAGTCCGTGCGCTCGGGCTCCTTGAGCATGGCCTCGCGCAGAATGCCCGCCGCTTCGCTGAAGCGACCATAGGCGATGTAGATACTCACGCCTTCAAGGGCATCAGGCACTTCGCTGGACTGACGCGAGGCCACTGCGGCCACCGGCGCCACCACCGGCTCGACCCGCGTCGACGCGGGCGTTGCCGGCTTGGTCGGCGGGGCCGGCGTTACCACTCGGCTGACCATCGGCTCCGGAACCGGAGCCACCGGAGGTACCGCCTCGGGCACCTGTTCAGCCTGCTGGCGGTTGCGGCGCAGGATAAAGGCCACGGCCAGCAGCGCGATCAGCAACAGCACCGCCCCCCACAGCAGCCAGTTCGGGCCATCGGCAGTCTCGGCGGCCGGTGTCGGCGCTACCACTGGCGCGGCCACCACGGCGGGGGCCGGCGCAACAGCCTTGGTCTTGAGTTCCGCGAGTTGTGTCTGCAGTTCAACGGCCTGTTTCTGGCTGCTGGCAATCATCTCGTCCTGGGCTTTCAACCTGACCTGCAGATCCTCGACGGTCTTCTGCAACTGCTGGTTTTCCAGGGCGGCCTTGGCCAGTTCCTCGGCGTTTTGCGCTGTCTCGGTCACGGCAGCAAGCGCATTCTGCGTGGCGGCAGCCGCGGTGGCCGTAGCCGCAGCGGCCAAGGTCGGGGCCGGGGAAGACGCCGGGGCCGCAACCACTGCGACGTCCGGCAGCAACAGGCTCTGGCCGACCCGCAAACGGTCGCTGCCCGGGTTCAGCGCACGAATGCCCTGGGACAATTCGTTGACCGACGCCTGACTGCCGGCTTCGCGCAGTCGCTTGGCAATAACCCAGGGGTTGTCACCCTTGACCACGGTGTAGTGTTTGCCTTGCAGCGCAGGCGGCGGTGGGATATTCGCCACCGAAGCCGGTTGTTCAAGGGCTGCGCTGCGAGCAGGCAGGCTGTAACCGGCCGGCCGGTTGCCCGGCGGATCGAGCAGCACGGTGTATTCGCGCAGCAGGCGCCCGTTGGGTCGGTTGACCTGCACCAGGAAATTCAGAAAAGGTTCGCTGACCGGCTTGTTGGTCTGCACCTGGATAACACTGCTGTTGCCCCGCAGCACAGGGGTAAAGCGCAGGTCATTGAGGAAGAACACCCGCTCGACGCCCGCCCGGGCGAACTCCTCGGGTGTTGCCAGGCTGACCGACAGTTCGCCGTCGGCCAGGTCGCCCGGCTCGATCAAGGCGATTTCCGCGTTCAACGGCTGATTGAGCGCCGAATGCAGGGTGATATCCCCCAACCCCATGGCCGGAGCCAGCGCCGAATACAACAACCCGCCGGCCAGCACGGCCAACAGGCGAGCCCGGTTCAGGGTGGATTTTCCAATGGAGCACCGCAACGCGGACTGCAAACTCTCGAGCATGAGCATCCCTTACTGGCGTGACGGCCCGCGCACGCGGGCCGGACACCGACACAATACACAGAACCAGTAACTCTTATAGTCTGCGGCGCAAAGACTATCAAAATTCGTTGAAGGCTTTACAAACTCGCTGAGGACTCCCAAGCCCGGCGGCCTGGGAATGCCTCAAGATTTTTCCAGGTTCGCCAGGATCCGGCTATGGACCCGCATGCAGATCCTCAGTTCTTCATCGTCGACACCGACGAACAGCTCATGGCGCAACGCAGTGGCGATGGTCTCGATCTGTTCAATCAGGGGCCGTGCCGAGGGACTCAGGACGATTTTCTTCGCCCGCCGGTCTTCCAGCACGGCCTGGCGCTGGACCAGCCCCTGGGTTTCCAGGCTGTCGAGCAGACGGGCCAGGGTCGGCCCTTCAACCCCCACACTCTGGGCCAGCTCGCGCTGGGTCGGGGCCTCGGTAAAACGCGCCAGGTGCAGCAAGACCAGCCAGCGCGCCTGGGACAAGCCCAGGCCCGCCAGACGGCGATCCAGTTCCGCACGCCAGCCTCGCGACATGTGCGCCAACTGCATGCCAAAACGGTGTTCATCGGTCAACGGCATAAAACACTCAGGGTTAGACTTAAAATAGACAAAACTAATTATTAGTCAGCTAAGCATGACCCATGCCCGGAGGCAAGGCTTGCTCGGCGCCGAATCGTTACTTGTCGTGAATAAGACAGTGACCGGGGACAATACCGACCTCACATTTCAAATTCCGCCTGCAAGGCGGCCCGCACGCAGTACAGCACCCCTTCCGGCACACGGCCGGCAAACAGTTCGGCAATAGCGGTCACCGGAGGCAATTCGCCTTCGCCGTCGAGGAAGGCGTCCTGGATTTCCCCCAGCAGATCCTCCGGCAAGTCCAGCGCCTGCTCCAGCGACAGTTGCTGGCGGCCGACGGCCTCGGCCAGCAAGGTATAGACATTCTTTTCCGAACACTGCAACTGGCCGGCGATCTGCAACGGCGTCATACCGGCCCGGGCCAGGCTGATCAGTTCGTGGCGGATATCGGCCACGGTTTTCGGGGTTTCTGCCTCGCCGCCGAGGACTTCGAGGAACGCCTCGCCATAACGCTCCAGCTTGCGCGCGCCGATACCGCTGACCTTGGCCATTTCCGCCAGGGAAGTCGGCTGGCTGCGGAGCATTTCCAGCAAGGTGGAGTCGGGGAAGATGACATAGGGCGGCACGCCATGTTCCTGGGCCAGCTTGCGCCGCAGGGCACGCAGGGCTTCCCATTGCTCGCGCTCCTCGCCGCGTACCAGTTGGCTGGCGGGGCTGGCGGAGACACTTTTGGCCGTGGTCTGCGGCTTGAGGTCGCGGCGCAGCTCCAGGCTCACTTCGCCCTTGAGCAGGGGCCGGCAGCTATCGCTCAGACGCAGGCCGCCGTAGCCTTCCAGGTCGATATCGGCCAGCCCGCGGGCCACCAGCTGGCGGAACAGGGTGCGCCATTCGCCTTCGGCCAGCGCCTTGCCGACACCGAACACCGTCAGGTGCTGATGACCGAAACTGCGCACCTTGTCGTTTTCCTTGCCCAGCAGCACATCCACCAGGTGTCCGACGCCATACCGCTGGCCGGTACGAAAAATCGCCGACAGCGCCTGGCGCGCCGGTTCGGTGGCGTCCCAGGTCTGCACGCCATCGACGCAGTTGTCGCAATGCCCACAGGGTTGCGGCATGTCTTCATCGAAATAGGCCAGCAGGGTCTGGCGACGGCAGCGGGTTTCCTCACACAGGGCCAGCATGGCGTCGAGCTTGTGGTGTTCCAGGCGCTTGTGCCGCTCGTCACCTTCGGAGTTCTGCAGCATCTGCTTGAGCATCACCACATCCTGCAAGCCATAGGCCATCCAGGCATCCGCCGGCAGGCCGTCGCGGCCGGCACGACCGGTTTCCTGGTAGTAGGCTTCCAGGGACTTGGGCAGATCCAGGTGGGCGACAAAGCGCACGTTGGACTTGTCGATGCCCATGCCGAAAGCGATGGTCGCCACCATGATCAGCCCTTCCTCGTTGAGGAAGCGCTTCTGGTTGGCGGCACGCACATCGCTGGCCAGCCCGGCGTGGTAAGGCAACGCCGGATAGCCTTGCTCGCAAAGCATCGCGGCCACTTCATCGACCTTCTTGCGCGAGAGGCAATAGACAATCCCGGCATCGCTGCGGCGCTGCGAAAGAAACGCCAGCAGCTGTTTGCGCGGCTGCTCCTTGGGCACGATGCGGTAGAAGATGTTCGGCCGGTCGAAGCTGGAGAGAAAGCGCTCGGCATTCTGCAGGTGCAGGCGATTGACGATTTCTTCGCGGGTCCGCTTGTCGGCGGTAGCGGTCAGGGCGATACGCGGTACGTCCGGGAACAGCTCGGCCAACTGGCCGAGTTGCAGGTACTCGGGACGGAAGTCGTGGCCCCATTGCGATACGCAGTGGGCTTCATCGATGGCGAACAGGGCGATCTGGAGGTTCTGCAGGAACGACAGCATGCGCGGCTGCACCAGGCGCTCGGGGGCCAGGTAGAGCATTTTCACTTCGCCGCGACGAATCCGTTCCGCCAGGTCACGTTGCTGTTCGGCGCTCAGCGTGGAGTTCAAGGCCGCGGCAGCGACGCCCAGTTCCTCGAGGGTCGCCACCTGGTCGTCCATCAGTGCGATCAAAGGCGAGACCACCACCGTCAGGCCCTCGCGCAGCAACGCCGGAACCTGGAAACACAGCGACTTGCCGCCACCGGTGGGCATCAGCACCAGGGCGTCGCCACCATTGGCCACGCGCTCAATAATGGCACCCTGGCGACCACGGAAGCTGTCGTAACCGAAGATGTCCTTGAGGACGCGTTGAGCCTGTTCGAGCATAACCACTCCAAAAATCATCGAAACGCTTGTTCAAAGGCTGGCTGAAGATTCACCGTTTTCACGAAAAAAACCGTAAGCAGGCATTTCCCAGCGGCCCCGAGGGTCAGCAGCGCATCACAAAACGCGGCAGTATACCCGAGCGTCCGACGGCAATGGGCGGTGCCGGTCGGTTAAGGGAATTCAGTGCTTGCTGGCCTGAGGGCTCAAGAACGCCTAGAATTGCTTATCGTTTATTCCCAAGGTAGCCCCTCAATGTCCTTCGCTGAGCAACTCACCCGCCTGCAAGCCTTCCTCGACGCCGACGAGCTGCACGAAGAGGCGCTGGACTATGTCGCCGCCCACGGCTACCTGACCGCCTTGTCGATCTGCGCCGAGATCGTCCCCGATCGGGAATGGATCGACGCCCTGTTCGCCGAGGAGCCGCACTACAGCGACGCCGCCCAGCGCGAAGAGATCGAAGCCACGCTGATCCAGCTCAAGGCCCATATCGCCCGCCAACTGGCGTCCGATGAAGAATTCGAGCTGCCGTGCGACCTGGACCTGGGCGACGACCCGGACGACTCCGAGCTGCGCGGCTGGTGCATCGGCTTCATGGAAGGCGTGTTCCTGCGTGAAGAGGCCTGGTTCGAAACCGCCGAAGACGAAGTCAGCGAAATGCTCCTGCCGATCATGGTCGGTTCCGGCCTGTTCGACGAACAACCCGAGTTCGCCGATATCGCCGCCGATGCCAACCTGATGGACGACATGATCGTACAGATCCCGGAAGCCCTGACCGCGCTGTACCTGCTGTGCAACGCCCCGGACGAAAAGCCGGCGATCCTCAAGCCACGTCATCACTGAGTCGGCTGACGGCATGAACTCAATCGCCCGGCACTGCCGGGCGTTTTTTTTCGTGGTTGCGCAGGAAAGTCTCTTCACCCATCGCCCGAATCTGCCCTTCGATCAGTGCTTCGAACGGCCGCAGCAACGCCGCGAACGAAACCGGTGCCTCCAGGGTTTCCAGCGCCTGGACAATCGCCTCCAGCGTCGACAACGCGCCCGGCTCCGGCGCCTTGCGCAATCGGTAGCGCGACACCGCCCCCGCCCCCAGCGTCACCCGTGGCAACGCCGCCAGCAATGGATTGAGGTAGAGCATCTTGCGCGCCTTGCGCCAGGTGCCGTCGGGCACCACCAACAACAGCGGCAAATCCATCGGCGCGGCCGCATACGCCTGCAAGGGCTGTGCATCCTCTGCCGGGAACAGCAATTTCGCCTGGTAACCGGGCTGTTGCAGCAATTGGGGCAGATCCTCGAACACCTCACCCACCCGCAACTCGGCATGGGTCAAACCCAGCGCCGCCAGCCGGGCGGTGTTCAAGGCATGGTTGACCTCGCTGGGATGCTGCAACAGCAGCACGCGGGTGCGGCTGTCCAGCTGTGGGATCAGTGCGCACAGGCAGTGGCTTTCGGGACGCAAACAACGTTCGCAACGGGCTCTGGACATTGAGTTATACCGATCAGGGCTGGTTGAGCTGGGCTTTGAGCAGGTCGCGGAAGGTCTGGATCAACGGCTCGCGACTGCGGCCCCGACGCAGGATCATGGAGAACGGCGCCTGGTAACCGAAGGTCGCCGGCAGCAATACCCGCAGGTCACCCTTGTCGGCCCAGGGCTGGGCGTAGTGCTCCGGCAGGTAGCCGATATAGGCGCCGGACAACACCAGGATCAATTGCGCCTCCATACTTTCCACCGTCGCCGCGCTGTGCTTGAAGCCATGGCGCGCCAGCTCGGCCTGGCTCCAGTAACCGCGTCCGACCATGCGTTGCTGCGTAATCACCTGTTCCGGGATACGTCGTTCGTTGTACAGCGGATGCCGGTTGCTGCAATACAACCAGTGCTGCTCACGGTACAGCGGCTGGTAGACCAACCCGCTCATGCGCGTGGAAAAGGCGCCGATGGCCAGGTCGAGACGATTGTCCTGCACGCCGAGCTGCAATTCGTAGGGACTCATCACCGACAGGTGCAGGTGCACGGCCGGGTGCTCCTGGCTGTAGGCGCCGATGGCCTCGGCCAGGGGCAAGGCCGGCTCGCTGACCGTGGAATCGATCACCCCCAGGTTCAAGGTGCCGCGCAACTCACCCTTGAGGGCCGCGGCGTATTGCTCGAAACCTTCGAGCTCGCCGAGCAGGCGCAGGGTTTCCTGGTGGAACAGTTCGCCCTTGCTGGTCAGGCTGAAGCCGCCGCGCCCGCGATGACACAGGACCAGGCCCAGGGACGCTTCCAGCTGGCTCATGTAGGTGCTGATCGCCGAGGTCGATAGATTGAGCTCCTGCTGGGCGTTGGCGAAGCCCTGGTGCCGGACCACGCTGACGAAGATGCGCAATAGTTTGAGGTCGGGTAAAGCGTTGGCCATGGGAGTTCCTGGGGAAAGTCTGCATTGCCGGAAAAAATTCTGTCCGCCCAGTTTCCCATTAGTTTAGAAAAATCTGAACTAACTATTTGCCGTCAGCGATTCTTCCCACCCGGCGCCTTTCGCAGAATCGCCCCCTGATAACCAAAATAAATGATGAGGCTTACCCGTGGACAAGATTCTTCACCAACCACTGGGCGGTAACGAAATGCCGCGCTTCGGCGGTATCGCCACCATGATGCGCCTCCCGCACCTGCAATCGGCCGCCGGCCTCGACGCCGCGTTCATCGGCATCCCGCTGGACATCGGCACCTCGCTGCGCGCCGGGACCCGTTTCGGCCCGCGGGAAATCCGCGCCGAGTCGGTGATGATCCGCCCCTACAACATGGCCACCGGTGCCGCGCCCTTCGATTCGTTGTCGGTGGCCGACATCGGTGACGTGGCGATCAACACCTTCAACCTGCTGGACGCCGTACGCATCATCGAAGAGTCCTACAACGCCATCCTCGAACACCCGGTCATCCCGCTGACCCTGGGCGGCGACCACACCATCACCCTGCCGATCCTGCGCGCCATCCACAAGAAGCACGGCAAGGTCGGCCTGGTGCACATCGACGCCCACGCCGATGTCAACGATCACATGTTCGGCGAGAAAATCGCCCACGGCACCACCTTCCGCCGCGCCGTGGAAGAAGGCCTGCTGGACTGTGACCGGGTGGTGCAGATCGGCCTGCGCGCCCAGGGCTACACCGCCGAAGACTTCAACTGGAGCCGCAAGCAGGGTTTCCGGGTGGTCCAGGCCGAAGAGTGCTGGCACAAATCCCTCGCTCCGCTGATGGCTGAAGTGCGCGAAAAAGTCGGCGGCGGCCCGGTGTACCTGAGCTTCGACATCGACGGCATCGACCCGGCCTGGGCACCCGGTACCGGCACCCCGGAAATCGGCGGCCTGACCACCATCCAGGCGATCGAGATCGTCCGCGGTTGCCAGGGCCTGGACCTGGTCGGCTGCGATCTGGTGGAAGTCTCGCCACCCTACGACACCACCGGCAACACCTCGCTGCTCGGCGCCAACCTGCTGTACGAGATGCTCTGCGTACTGCCCGGCGTGGCCCACCGCTGAGGAGTCGCCATGAACGACCGTGACCAGGTACTCGAGGCCGCCGCCGAGCTGGTGGCCGCCTTCGCCGCCAATGATCGCGAAGCCTACTTCGGCGCCTTCAGCGCCGATGCCAGCTTCGTTTTCTACACCCTCGAACAGCCCTTGCTGTCACGCGATGCCTATCAGGCGCTGTGGGACAACTGGCGGGCGGAGGACGGCTTCGAGGTGATTTCGTGCACCTCGAGCAACGCTTTCGTCAGCCTGCAGGGCGATGTGGCGATTTTCATCCATGACGTGGCCACCGAGCTGCGCATGCAAGGGGAGCTTCTCTTTAGCCAGGAGCGCGAAACCATTGTGTTTCGCAAACAACGAGAATCAGGCCCATGGCTGGCCTGCCACGAGCATTTGTCAGCGAAACCCCAGGGAATGCCCTCCCCTTAGCCAACCCCGGTAGCCCTCGCGGAAGACGAGGGCACCGCAGTGATCGGAGCGATCATGAATAAAAACAACAATGAAAAAAGCCTTGGCAGCATTGAAACCAACGGGGTCGAACAGATCCCCGACCACGAACGCGATGCCCGACCCAGCGACCTGTTTCGCCTGATCTTCGGCGGTGCGAATACCTTTGCCACCGCCGTGCTCGGCAGTTTCCCGGTGCTCTTCGGCCTGTCCTTCCAGGCCGGTGTCTGGGCGATCGTCCTGGGCGTTGTACTAGGCGCGCTGATCCTCGCGCCCATGGGCCTGTTCGGTCCGATCAATGGCACCAACAACGCCGTGTCCTCCGGGGCGCACTTCGGTGTCCACGGACGGATCGTCGGCTCGTTCCTGTCGCTGTTGACCGCCATTGCGTTCTTCTCGCTCTCGGTATGGAGCTCGGGGGATGCCCTGATCGGCGGCGCCAAGCGGCTGGTCGACATGCCGGAAACCGACCTGACCCTGGGCCTGGCCTACGGCCTGTTCGCGATCCTGGTGCTGACGGTATGCATCTACGGCTTCCGCTTCATGCTGTGGGTCAACCGCATCGCCGTATGGGCCGCAAGCCTGTTGTTCCTGCTGGGGATCTTTGCCTTTGCACCGGCCTTCGACAGTCACTTCGCCGGAACCGTGGCGATGGGTCAGGCCGGTTTCTGGGCGGCCTTTATCGGCGCCGCGCTGGTGGCCATGAGCAACCCGATTTCCTTCGGGGCGTTTCTCGGCGACTGGTCGCGTTATATCCCCCGCGAAACCTCGAAAGTCCGGATCATGCTGGCGGTGATCGCCGCGCAGATCGCCACCTTGATCCCCTTCCTGTTTGGCCTGGCCACCGCGACCATCGTGGCGATCAAGGCACCGGACTACATCACCGCGAACAACTATGTCGGCGGCCTGCTGGCCGTCTCGCCGACCTGGTTCTTCCTGCCGGTGTGCCTGATCGCGGTGATCGGTGGCATGTCCACCGGCACCACCTCGCTGTATGGCACCGGACTGGACATGTCCAGCGTGTTCCCACGACTGCTGTCGCGGGTCAAGGCGACCCTGCTGATCGGCGTGCTGTCGATTGCCTTTATCTTCATCGGACGCTTCGCGGCGAACCTGGTGCAGAGCGTGTCGACCTTCGCCGTGCTGATCATCACCTGCACCACCCCGTGGATGGTGATCATGATCATCGGCCTGCTGGTACGTCGTGGTTACTACTGCCCGGATGACCTGCAAGTCTTCACCCGCGGCGAAACCGGCGGGCGCTACTGGTTCAGCCACGGCTGGAACTGGCGCGGCCTGGGCGCCTGGATCCCCAGCGCGCTGGTGGGCCTGTGCTTCGTCAACCTGCCGGGGCAGTTCGTCGGCCCGCTGGGCAACCTGGCCGACGGCATCGACATCAGCCTGCCGATCACCCTCGGGCTGGCGTCGCTGATGTACCTGGCGCTGCTCAGCCTGTTCCCGGAGACGGCAGAGGTTTATGGACCGCAGGATGCGCGCAGCCGGGATGGCAAAACATTGAAGCCTGGGATGCGCCAGGCGGCCTGATAGTGCCGTGGCGAGCCCCTCGCCACAGCATGTGCCTTGAACTTTGCTCGACCATAAAAAAGATAATCGGAGACACGCCGTCATGGCTTTGGATTTATTGGTTGTACTCATTTATGCCGCCGGCATGCTCGTGCTTGGTTACTACGGCATGCGCAAGGCCAAGACCCACGAAGACTATCTGGTGGCCGGACGCAACCTGGGCCCGACGCTGTATATGGGCACCATGGCCGCCACGGTACTGGGTGGCGCCTCCACCGTCGGCACCGTACGCCTGGGCTATGTCCACGGCATTTCCGGCTTCTGGCTCTGCGCGGCCCTGGGTTTCGGCATCATCGCGCTGAACCTGTTCCTCGCCAAACCGCTGCTTAAACTGAAGATCTTCACCGTGACCCAGGTCCTGGAGAAGCGCTACAACCCCATGGCCCGCCAGGCCAGCGCGGTGATCATGCTGGCCTACGCGCTGATGATCGGCGTGACCTCGATCCTCGCCATCGGCACCGTGCTGCAAGTGCTGTTCAACCTGCCGTTCTGGCTCTCGGTACTACTGGGCGGCGGCGTGGTGGTGGTCTACTCGACCATCGGCGGCATGTGGTCGCTGACCCTGACCGATATCGTCCAGTTCGTCATCAAGACCGTGGGCCTGATGTTCATCCTGTTGCCGATCTGCCTCTACCGCGTCGGCGGCTGGGACCAACTGGTGAGCAAGCTGCCGGCAAGCAGCTTCAGCTTCACCACCATCGGCTGGGACACCATCATCACCTATTTCCTGATCTACTTCTTCGGCATCCTGATCGGCCAGGACATCTGGCAACGGGTGTTCACCGCCAAGGACGAGAAAGTCGCGAAGTATGCCGGCAGCGTCGCCGGGGTCTACTGTATCGCCTACGGCCTGGCCTGTGCCCTGATCGGCATGGCCGCCCATGTGCTGATTCCCGACCTGGCCAACGTCAACAACGCCTTTGCCGCCATCGTCAAACAGTCGCTGCCCGATGGCATTCGTGGCCTGGTGATCGCCGCGGCCCTGGCGGCCATGATGTCCACCGCCAGTGCCGGCCTGCTGGCCGCCTCCACCGTGCTGACCGAAGACCTGCTGCCGAAACTGCGCGGCGGCAAGCAGTCGAGCCTGGGGATCAACCGCCTGTTCACCTGCCTGACCGGGATCGTCGTGCTGGGTATCGCCCTGGTGGTCAGCGACGTGATCAGCGCCCTGACCCTGGCCTACAACCTGCTGGTGGGCGGCATGCTGATTCCGCTGATCGGCGCAATCTTCTGGAAGCCCGCCACCACCAGCGGCGCCATTACCAGCATGGCCCTGGGCTTCATCACCGCCCTGGTGTTCATGATCAAGGACGGCCTGGACGCCAATACCCCGATCTACTACAGCCTGGCCATCGGCCTGATCAGCTTCGTCGTGGTCAGCCTGTTGTCTCCGCGCCCGGCCAGCGTCGCCAGCGCCATCTGATACCGCGGTTACTTCAGCGGGTGCGACGTCGGTTGTCGCACCCGTTTTTTTTGCCTGCCGCCTTCCCCCATTGACCGCCCTGCGCACGCTCAGGGAGATGAACGGTCAGGTCCCGCGCAAAACTTGTGCTGTACTGGCCTATAGCGACTACCTTTTTGATTAACCGGAAGGTACAAGGATCGCTGGTGTCGTAGTTTGGCCACTATCGCAATGCCCCAGGAAAGGGTCGAACAATAAGAAACCCTTCTTCGAGGCTCTTATGAACAGACTCGAGATTCATCAGCAAATCTGCCATTCCATTGAAGAACAACTGTCGCTGAAATGGTCGCAAGATCCGTCAAAGGCCACGGACAACACCTGTTCCCTTGATCTCGTCGAGTTGTTCCACAACCTTGAGTGCCTGTTCGATGTGCGGCTGGATCTGAACCGCGACCTGATAGGCATCACCACCCTTGGCGATCTCAGTCGATTTATCTATGAAAAAACCCGGCCCGCCGAACCCGCCGGATTCCCTCTCCCAGGCACAATCCCGCCGCCCTTTCCGCAAAGGCAGACAGGGAGACCGGGCGCATGAAAAGAGCCGATATTCGCAAGAGCGTGCATGATTTCGTCAGCCAACGGCTCGACGACCACCAGGCGTTCGCTGACGATCAGAGTTTGCAGGGATTGGGATTCGACACCCAGGACATTGAAGACCTGATGTTCCATCTTGAAGATGAGTTTGATCTGACGGCGTTTACCGAAGAGGAAGACCGCTTGCTCAAGGAAGCGGTCACGGTCAACGACTTGAGTCATTTCCTGGAGAAAATCGCCAGGCACTGAACTTCGCCAACACGGCACGGCGAAGAGCGCTGAACCCTGTTGCCGGCCCGTGGGCGCTTAGCGACGCGGCTGGCGGCGACGGCGATCATCGTCGGTACGAATAGGTACCGGCTGCAGTGGCGGTTCGATCAGACCCAGGGCAACACCGAGGTCATGGAGCCAGGTTTGCAGTTTGTCTTTCATATAGCCCCCTTCAGGGTAATGCGAGCGACGGGATTCTGTAGCCGCTTCACACAGATCATAGCCCTAAGTCCTACGCAATGCTGTCCCTTGCAGCAGGATCTTTGATTTAAATCATGGCAAAACGCTTCAAGCCGACGCACGGAGCCCTTCGGCACTGTCCGCCAGGGGCAGCAAGGCGCTTTTCTGCAGCTCGATCCAGGCCGCCAGGTTGGCGCCGACCATGCCTTTGCGCCACATCAGCCAGGTGGTGGCGCTGGCAAAAGGCTCGACCAGCCGATGCACCGACACGCTTTCCCGCCCGGGCAGGCTGGCCAGCATCGACTCGGACATCATCGCCACGCCGGAGCCGGCGGTGACACAGGCGAGCATTCCGGGATAGGACTCGATCTCGATGGCCCGGCCCATGGCCGCGTGATAGTGGCCGAACCAGGCCTCCAGGCGCAGGCGGTAGGCACAGCCGCGGCGAAAGGTGAAAACCGGCTGCCCCTGTACTTCCAGGGCACTGCGCACCGGCGGGTGATCGGCCGGTGCGATCAGCACCAGGGTTTCATCGCAGAATGCAAGGCCGTCGAGCCCCGCCAACTGCAGCGGGCCATCCACCAGGGCGGCATCCAGGCGCCCGGAGACCAGCCCTTCGAGCAATTCGCCGCTGGGCGCGGACTGCACCTGCAGGTTCACTTCGGGATAGGTGCGGTGATAACGCGCCAACATCGACGGCAGGTAAATCGCCGCGGTGCTGTACATGGTGCCCAGTACGAAGTCCCCCGCCGGTTGCCCGCCACGCACGGCAGCCTGCGCCTCGTCATGCAGCGAAAACAGCCGGTTCGAGTAATCGAGCAGGACCTTGCCGGCCGGAGACAATTGCAGGCGCTGGCGTTCACGCAGGAACAGTTCGACCCCCAGTTGCTCCTCGAGCTGCCTGATCCGCGTGGACAGGTTCGACGGCACCCGGTGCAGGCGCTCGGCGGCGCGGGTGATGGAACCCTCCTCGGCGACCGCGTGGAAGATCCGCAATTGGCTGAACTCCATGACCCTCTCCAAAACTGAACAAGTTACTCACTATTATTCATTTTTAAAGAAAGTCAATCGATCCTAGCCTGACGGTCATAGTCCTCTGTCGGGAAATGACGCCATGTCACCTCTGATTCGTTTAACCGCCTGCTTTATCGCCCTGATGATGGCCATGGGGGTGGGCCGCTTTGCCCTGACCCCGCAACTGCCGCACCTGATCAGCGAAGGCCAGATCGACCTGACCGCCGGCGGCCTGATCGCCGCCGCCAATTACCTGGGCTACCTGCTGGGCGCGGTGGACGCCATGTTCGCCCGGCGCGCGCACCATGTCCGCCTGCGCCTGCTCGCCGGCCTGTGGTTATGCGTGCTGTTGACCCTGGCCTCGTACTGGGCCCATGGGTTCTGGTCACACTGGCTGCTGCGCTTCGGCACCGGGGTGGCGAGTGCCTGGGTAGTGGTCATGATCACCAGCCTGAGCCAGCCGCTGGCCCATGCCGTCGGCCGTCCACGCCTGGGTGCCTGGGTGTTTGCCGGTCCCGGCCTGGGCATCGTGCTCACCGGCTTGCTGGCGCTGGGCTCGAACCTGCTGGGAGAGAATTCGTCGACCCTGTGGCTGGTGTACGCCGGCGTCGGCCTGCTGATGTTGCTGTTGATCCTGCCCTTCCTGCCGCTGCCGAGCGCCACACCCGTGGCCACAACCACAGCCGCACCCGTGATCGTGGACACAGAACAGCAATCCATCGGTCATCTGGGCCTGGTCTATGCCTTGTACGGCCTGGGCTACATCATTCCGGCGACCTTTCTTTCGCAGATGGCCAGTGCGCGCTTCCACGGGCAATGGCAGGCCGATCTGTTCTGGCCCGGCTTCGGCTTGGTCGCGGCCCTTGGCGTGGTGCTCGTGAGCCTGCGGCGCGCCAAACCCGACAGTACCCGTCGCTGGTTGATGGTGACGCTCTGGCTGCAGGCCGCCGGGGTCTTCGCCTGCCTGTTATCGAGCGGCCTGGGGCTGGTGCTGGGGGTGATTCTCTGCGGTACGCCGTTCCTGGCCTGCATGCAGTTGGTCATGCAGCGCTCGCGGGAACTGGCGCCGCACGCCACCCATCGCAATGCCGGGTGGCTGACCGCCTGTTTCGCCATCGGCCAGCTCTGCGGGCCGTTGCTCGCGGCCTTGAGCAGCCACTTCAGCGGTGGCCTGCAACCGGCCTTGATCGTGGCGGGCAGCGGCCTGGTACTGGCGGGACTGGTGGTGTTGCGGCCGGTGGCGGCCGCAGCGCCCGGGGCGGCCCTGGTGCGACGCTGAGCCTTGCAGGATTGCGACACAGGACAGCTACGCAGTCCATCGCCAGCAAGCCGGCGCCTACAGAATCACGCTGAAACGCGATTATTGTGGGAGCTGGCTTGCCGGCGATGACGTCAGCCCGGGCAACATCCACACTCAGCTCAATTCGATGCGATCGGCATGGATCACAATCTGCCCTTGCTTGTAGAGCGCGCCAATGGCTTTCTTGAAGTTGCCTTTGCTGACCCCGAACAAACCGCTGATCACGGTCGGATCGCTCTTGTCGCTGACCGCCAGCACACCGTTGTTTTCACGCAACTTGGCGAGGATCTTGCTGTTCAGGCTACCGGAAGCTTCTTCGCCGACGGGTTGCAGGCTCAGGCTGATCTTGCCGTCGGCGCGGATCTCCTTGATAAAGCCCTTTTCCTCTTTGCCGGCCCGCAGGAACTTGAACACTTCGTTCTTGTGAATCAGCCCCCAATGCTTGTTGTTGATGATCGCCTTGAAGCCCATGTCGGTGGCTTCGGCCACCAGCAGGTCGACTTCCTGGCCGGGCGTGTAGCTGGCCGGAGTCTTGTCCAGGTAGCGATCCAGGCGGGCCGTGGCGGTGATACGACGGGTATGCTTGTCGAGGTAGACATGCACCACGCAATAGTCGCCGGCGCTCAACTGGCGCTTCTCTTCGGAATACGGCAACAGCAGATCCTTGGGCAATCCCCAATCGAGGAACACACCAATACTGTTAACTTCCTTGACTTTGAGACTGGCGAACTCACCGACCTGAACTTTGGGTTTTTCCGTGGTGGCAATCAACTTGTCAGCACTGTCCAGATAAATGAAAACATTCAGCCAGTCTTCATCTTCACTGGGAATATCCTTGGGGATATAACGGTTGGGCAGAAGAATCTCGCCGTCCGCGCCGCCGTCCAGATACAAACCGAAATTAGTGTGTTTAACCACTTGCAAGCTGTTATAACGCCCGACTAAAGCCATTTCCAATACCCTCATTGCGTGGCTGGCATTCTACCCGAGTTTGACGACGCTGTTTCACGGCGCTTGCCCCCGGCTGAAAAGCCCGCTGCAAGGCTTGATTTTCAAGGGGTTGCCGACAGAAACAGGCCCGTTCGTCAGAACGCTGGCTGCACTCCCCCTTGAAAATCCACCCTTGGGTGGAAAATATCGAGGCCGGGTTACGAGTCAAAACAGTAGCTTAGCCAATAATAACAAGGCCCCCACCACGTCTTGGCGAATACCCCACTACCTTTGCCTTGGATATTTATCAAGCAATTGTCAAGCCTTTCAGGTAGAATGATCGATCCAGTTAATATCTACACAGGTTAATGGCCGCCATGCGCGTAAAAGCATCGAACAGCAAAGCAAAGCCCGCTCCAGCCGTTGAAACCAGCGATTCGATCAACGAGCAAATTGCGGCTTTCCTGAAATCCGGCGGCGAGATCCAGCAAATTGCCAAAGGCGTCAGCGGCCAGACTTTCGGCCCGTCGAAACAGATCACCCTCGGCAAAAAGTAATTCCCCCCGCGCAACACCCAAGCCACTCTGCGCTTTGAACCTCAAGGCGCAGGGCTGAAGCAACACTCCCGCCCCCATTGCAGATACCGCGCCGATCACCCGTGCACAAGTCCCCTTGCGCCCGTATCAGCCGCCATAGTCATCGATGGAAACCATTGAGCGGTTGAACCACTGGCCGCAGAAGCGTTCCATGGAAAGGTGTCCCCATCAGGATTCGTCCATGTCGTACCGGCTGACCTCCCTCTTCTGGTTGCTGTTCCTGAGCCTGGCCATCGGTGCCTGCTCGCGGGCAAGCCTGGCCTATCGCAACCTCGATGTGATCATTCCCTGGACCCTCGGCGACTACGTGGACATGAACCGCGGGCAGAAAGACTGGTTCCGCGAACGCCTCAAGGAGCACCTGCACTGGCATTGCACCACGCAACTGCCGGACTACCTGGACTGGCTCGAGCACGTGCAGCAGATGGTCGAAACCCGTCAGGTCACCGATGCCAACGTGCAGGCCCGCACCGCCGAGGCCCGCCAGGCGATTGCCCAGGTCACGCGCACCGTCACGCCCTCGGCGGTCGAGTTGCTGCGGGGCCTGAGCGATCAACAGGTCAGCGAGATGAGCCAGGCTTTTGCCAAGGATCAGCGTGAACATCGAGCGGAGTACGTGACCCCGCCCGTCGACGAACAGATCCGCGACCGCGCCGAGCGCATGAGCAAGCGCCTCAAGGGCTGGCTGGGGCCATTGAGCCTGAGCCAGCAACAGCGCATCACCGCCTGGTCCACCAGCCTCGGCGAACAGAACCGGCTATGGGTGGCCAACCGGATGAACTGGCAGATGCAATTGAGCGAGGCGGTCGAACAGCGCCAGCGCGCGGACTTCCCGCAACGGATCGAACAGCTGCTGCAAGATCAGGACAGCCTGTGGACCACCGAGTACCGCCAGGCCCACGAGCGTGCGGAGCAGGCCACCCGCAGCCTGCTGGTGGCGCTGATGGCCGAGAGCAACGCCGACCAACGGACGCGGCTACTGAAGAAGATCGACGAAATGCGCCAGGACTTCTCGCAGCTCAAATGCCTGAAAACCGCTCAGGGCGGTTGAGCAAAAACCGTCGTCTGTTGGCCCGGGGCTCAGGCGATCTGCACCTTGGCGGCCAACTGATCGAAGGTGGCCGGGTCCAGCGCATCAACCTGCTCGTCGAGTACCTGCAAAGGGTGATCGTTGCCGGGAATGCTGCTATCGAGCAGGCTCAACAGGGCAGAGCCACGCGGCGTAAGGATAAAGTTCTCGCCATTACCGCCCTCGTCCTCCGGGCGGCTCTCGATATAGTCGTGCTTGAGCAGCAGCCGCTCGTAGTCGGCCGCTTGTGCCTTCAGGTCATCGAGATTGTCCGGCACCTGCCCCTGCGCCGCCTGGGCGCAGGCATGCTCCGCGGCGTAG
Organism: Pseudomonas sp. MWU13-2862; assembly: GCF_023242495.1. Classification (NCBI taxonomy): domain Bacteria; kingdom Pseudomonadati; phylum Pseudomonadota; class Gammaproteobacteria; order Pseudomonadales; family Pseudomonadaceae; genus Pseudomonas; species Pseudomonas sp. MWU13-2862. Next base: position 739,626 of record NZ_JALMEZ010000001.1, read on the forward strand.
ACCCGTGGGGCAAAGCTATGGCCGGCGCTGTTCTGCACTTCATGGAGCAGACGTTCGATCAGTTCCCAGTTGTAAGTCGTCATCCTGATTAGCCCTTCACGTGTGAGAGTGAGATGCCTTGCATAGGATAGACTAGAGGCTGTCGCTGGTGGAAAAACCGCCTCCGCCCCCGGAACTGGAAGAGCCGGACGAACTGCCGGAACTGGAACCGCCCGAAGAGCCGCCGGCGAAGAAACCGCCTGAGCTGCTGTGGGAACTGCGACTCCGATTGCTGCTCGGACTGGGGGCAACCCTGATGAACTCGCGGTTATTGTCCACCTCGCTCACCACCTGGGAGAGCGACATTGCGCCCTGCATGAACCCGACGAGCAACCTGCCAAGATCCACATTCCGATAGTCGTAACGGGCACTGATAAGTCCCCCGGACTGCAGCGCACGCTCCAGTTGCTTGGCCAACTCGTAGCCGGCCTCGGCGTCCCGGCATTGCTGCTCCAGAGACGGCACGCGCAACCGCACCACCTCCAACTCGGCACGCAGATCACGCACCCTGCGCACCAGTTCATCATCCTGTGAACCCCGGGTCTGTCCAGCCAGTTGCTCCAGGGTCAGGTCATTCAATTCGGCCAGTTGCCGGGACAACAGCTCGGACGCCTTGGCGAAATCCTCGTCACGCTTGCTGACATACGGTGCCAGGCGCCGATGGATCCCATTGGCCTGCGCCTTGCCTGCTTCCAGCGCCTGCTGCGCTTGTCGCTGACGCTCCTGCAACACCGGCAGGTCGCTGCTGGACAGGGCACTTTGGTGCAGTCGCGCGCGCTCGGCCTCCCGGGCCGCCCGATTCGCCTGACGTTCCTTGCCAACCGCTTCATTGGCCCGCTGCATGGCCAGCAGCATGCGCTCGGCGGCACTGTTCTGGGTGAAATTGCACAGTCGCGCAATCCAGCGATCCAACCCTCGCCCGACAAACCGCCCCACATAACCCTCGGTACCGAATCCGCGGTCGCGCAGGTAGACATACAGCGAGTCGGCCTGGAATGCCTGGAGCTTGAGCCGACACTCATCCCGCAGTTCCTTGTAGGACTGCTCGTCGGCCTCGCTGACCAAGGCGGCCTGCTGCTGGACCCGGAGGTCTTGCTCGACTTGCTGATCAAGGTCAGCCACCTGGGTTTCAAGCGCCTCGGCCAAGCCCGAGATCACTTGCAACTGCCCGGCAATGCCCGCCTCCACCTCCGTCAGTTCCTGGCGCAGGGTTGCCTCCGCCTGCTCGCGCTGGTCGAGCAAGCGCTGGACCTCGGCAGACAGCGGCGCACCGCCGGACAGCTGGTAATTGGCGATATGCGCAAAGGCGTTGCCGAGCCCCTGCTGCAGGCGCAACTCCTGATCGTGGGCGGAGGACAGCTCGAGCTGCAGTTGACGCAGCTGTGCCTCCTGGTTCCGTGAGTTGTCACGCAGGGAAGCTTCTATACGGCTCGCGTTCATTACCACTCCAGGATGTAATCAGGTTTGGTTTTGACCGGCCCTTTGACGAACGCAAAGGACAGCGAGTTGGCCGCCTTTTTCCCCATCAGACGATCATCGACCAGGCCATCCGCCAGCTTGTCGTTCTTGGCCGCCTGGTAGGTGGCCTGATTGACCCGCACGCCAAAGATCGAGGCATAACGCCGCTCTCCGGTCTCGACACTGGTGATGGGCAACGGAATGACATTGCCCGAGGCATCAAGCGCTTCAGCCAACAGGTACCAGGACTTGCCCCCGGTCGGATCGAAATTGCGCTCAACCATCGACTTCTCGCCGGCACGGCTGACCACTTCCAGGGTCAGGGGCGCCGCCGCCACTGCCCGCAATTGCTCGATCTCCTTCAACCCCTGTTCGGCCGCGGTTGTATCCATACCCTTGGCGGCCTGATCGACTTTGGCGAACAACGGCTGGAACTGCTCGGCATCGGCTTTGCTCAAGCCCATCTTGCGCACCTGCTCCTGCGCGTCCTGCAATTGCGTCAGCGAGGGCCTGATCGCGTCCGTTTGCGCGCTCAGCGCATCCAGCTGACTGGTCAGTGCCTTCATGTCGGCGCTGTCTTTCTTCAGGCGCTTGACCGCCGCATAGGCCAGCTTGGAGTCCTCTTTGTAGCTCTGTTCCGTGACCTGGGCCGGCAGTGTGATCCGCTCGACTGCGCGCGCTCTCTCCAGCACCGGCCCGGTCTGTTCGAATATCTGCCGGGCCGAGGGCAAATTCGCTACCAGCGTGTCGCCTCTCAGCGTAGAGACACGCTTTTCCAGCTGCTCACGCTGCCCGGCATGGCTTGCCACCAGTTCCCGAGCCTCATCCACTTTACCCTGGGCGGCGCTCACTGACGCCCGACCAAAAGTCGGGCCCATCAGCAGCAACCACAGTCCCACCCCCAGGATCCCCACGGCAGGCACCAGCCAGCGCCCACGAGTGATATAGGCCCACGCCAACAATCTGGCCAACGGGCTGATCGGTGCGGAGGTCTGATAGGTCAAGCGGTTGGCAAAAAAGTTGCGGACACCTTCTTCGACCAGGGCATCCTCCACCTCGATGCCCTTGGCCCGGTAAAACTCACGGATCTGCTCGGCCACCCGCAAGCGATGCTTGGGCAGGTCCAGCTGTTTCTGCAGTTCGGCCTGGCTGAAACGCATCTCGTCGATCAGCGCCATGGCCCCCATCTGCTCGGTGAGGGAGACAACGTTGCTCACTTCAGATCCCCTTTTGCAGGAGCGCGCTGAAGCGACGCTTGCTGTCCTCGGTGATCGACTCGATTTCCGCCGCCGCCGCGGAAGACTCCTTGCGCAACTCCTGGATCAGGCTCAGGCTGCTGGCCTGGAAATCCACCACGGCATCGGCCAGGGCCTTGACCGAACTGGCCTTCAGGGTCGAGCCATAGCCGGCCTTCAACGCTGCATTCAACTGCTCGCCGCCGACCTTGGCCTGGATCTCCAGGCTGGAGTTGATCCCCTGGTTCATCGCATTCAGGGTGTTGGTCACTTCGGCCAGCCCGCCGGACGAAGTAAAGCCCGCCGCCAGACCGGTCAGGACGATTTCGTTGGTGGCGAAAAAGCTCACGGCACGCTGGTACAGCCGCTCCTTCACGCTGTGGTACTGGCTCAGGCGCGCGAACACCAACTCGGCAGCGTTGTAGGCGGTCTTCAACTGATCGGCGATATCGGTGATGATCTGGTAACGTTTGTCCTCGTCCTGCAGGTCGCGCAAGGCGACATCCCGTGCCAGTTCGAGCTTGGCCCGTTCGCTCGCCTCCAGCTCGGCACCCTCCAGGGCCGCGCCGGCCTCGGTCAGGCCCTGGCGCCCGCTATCCATCTTCGCCTGGGCGATTTTCTGCACTTCGCAGGCATCTATCTCGGCCGTTTTCATCGCCAGGCGATAGTCCTGATAGGCTTCGAGAATCAGGCTTTCCAGCTGTATCTGCTCATTGGCCGACTTCGCCACATCCAGGTAGTTCTTGCGAATGCTCTCGAAGCGATCCGGGATCGAACCGCGGCGCATATTCATCCAGCCCAGCTGGATGCGCTCGGAGAATTGCAGCTTGCCGTCGGCCATCCATTCCATCATCTGCCGGGCATCGGCCTGGATCGAATCGAAGCTGGCGGCGATATCGGCATAACGGGTGCTGACGTCCATGCTCTGCAACTTGTCGCGGACCACGGCATTGAACACCGTGGACTGTTGCAGCGTGGCGGCGATGGCGGTGACGCGGGTGGCGTCATACACCGATACCTTGTCCAGCAGTGCCAGCACGGGAGCATTCTGCTCCGGGAAAGTGATGCCGATGGAGCGCAAGGCAGACATGGAGCGTTCGAGGTAGTTCATGAGCATATTCCCTATACGGAGCCTTCCAGGGCTCCATCATCCTGCCAACGTGAACGCGAAATAATACCAGAGCGTCGTTGTTGAAGTTCCCATCTGACTGCCGTTTTTTAGCAAAGTGCCACTACCGCCCTTCACTATTTGAAGGGCAGCTGCGCAAGCATCGCCCCACAAAAACGCCAATGCCCCGACAAGTCGGGGCATTGGTGGGAGAGCAACCGCTTCACTGCGTTTTCACGCAACCGATAGCGGGTTATTCGGCAGCCGGGGCTTCCGGCTTGCGGCGCTTGAGCGGCGCCATGCCGTCCTTGCTGACCAACGACAGGGCATCGGTCTTCGGCCGGTTGGCGATCTTGCGTTTGGTCGGTGCCTTGGCGGCCGACTTCTTCTTGTCGCCCTTGGCGTCGGTCTTTTTCTTCTTCACGCCGACAGCCTTGCCCGAAGCCTTGACCTTCTTCGGCCCGCCATAGGTGCCCTTGACTTCCTTGATGGTGCGGCGCTCGAAGCTCTGCTTGAGGTAGCGTTCGATGCTCGACATCAGGTTCCAGTCGCCATGGCAGATCAGCGAGATCGCCAGGCCGTCGTTACCGGCACGCCCGGTCCGACCGATACGGTGCACGTATTCGTCGCCGCTGCGCGGCATATCGAAGTTGATCACCATGTCCAGGCCGTCCACGTCCAGGCCGCGAGCGGCGACGTCGGTGGCCACGAGGATCTTCACCCCGCCCTGCTTCAGGCGGTCGATGGCCAGCTTGCGGTCCTTCTGGTCCTTCTCGCCGTGCAGGACGAAAGCCTTGTATTCCTGGGCCACCAGGCGGCCGTAGATACGGTCGGCCATGGCCCGGGTATTGGTGAAGACAATGGCTTTCTGATAGGTCTCGTTGGCCAGCAACCAGTTGAGGATCTGCTCTTTATGCTGGTTGTGGTCGGCGGTGATGATCTGCTGGCGCGTGGTGTCGTTCAGCTGGCTGACCGCATTGAGCTGCAGGTGCTCAGGGTTGTTCAAAACCTTGGCGATCATGTCGCGCAGGCCGGAACCGCCGGTGGTGGCGGAGAACAGCATGGTCTGCTGGCGGTTGGTGCATTCGTCCACCAGGCGCTGCACGTCTTCGGCAAAACCCATGTCGAGCATGCGGTCGGCTTCGTCGAGCACCAGCACTTCGACTTCTTTCAAGTCCAGGTTGCCGGCGTTCAGTTGCTCGATCATCCGCCCCGGGGTGCCGATCAGGATATCCGGCACCTTGCGCAGCATGGCGGCCTGGACCTTGAAATCTTCACCACCGGTGATCAGGCCGGACTTGATGAAGGTGAACTGGGCGAAACGCTCGACTTCCTTGATGGTCTGCTGGGCCAGCTCGCGGGTTGGCAGCAGGATCAGGGTCTTGATGCTGACGCGAACCTTGGCCGGGCCGATCAGGCGATTGAGGATCGGCAGGACGAACGCGGCGGTCTTGCCGCTACCCGTTTGCGCCGTCACCCGCAGGTCACGCCCCTGCAACGCCAGTGGAATGGCCGCGGCCTGCACGGGCGTAGGCTCGACAAATTTAAGCTCGGCCACGGCTTTGAGCAGGCGTTCGTGCAGGGCGAATTCGGAAAACACGGGTGCTACCTCGAAGAAATACAAAATATCAGCGGCATAGGGTAACGGTTTCGAGCGCCGAGGCCGAGTTTCTTTGTGAAAAGCGCGACAAACAGCGCTGTTTTTGTGCGCTGAATGGGTTGGCACGACGATAGTCGGTCGGGGTCTGGTTCATCTCCACACGAAAGTGCCGATTGAAATTGGAGAGGTTGCAGTAGCCCACCTCGAAACAGATGTCCGCCACCGACATCTGGGTTTGCAGCAACAAACGGCAGGCGCGCTGGACCCGCAGCTTGCGCATAAGGTCGATAAAGCCATGCCCGGTAATACGTTTGAAAAATCGCGAGAACCCCGGTTCGCTCATCCCCAACTGCCCGGCGATCACTGACAGCCGGACATCTCCCGTCAGCTCCCGAAGCAGGTAATCGAAGGCTTTATGGATGCGTTCGGAGCTTTTCGCATCCAGCGCAGGCATATAGCAGGTGCTGGCCAGACAGCACGCCTCTGTCACCGGAGCACTCGCCAGGGTGTTCAACAACTGCAGGAACATCAGCAAACGCGGCAAACCCTGGGCAGGACCGATGGCTTCCAGCAGCCGTGCCGCTTCAAGGGCCGTTTCGCCAGTGAACTCCAGGCCCCGCCGGGCGCGCTCGAACAGCACCTGCAAATCGCCAAGCTCGGGCATGACTTCGCGCAGGGCCAGCAGCGCCGCACCGTCGAACTGCAAAACCACATCTCGCCCCTGCAGATGCTCCCCCGGCGCCAGGTCACCCATCCAGTCATGGGGCAGGTCCGGCCCCATCATCGCCACGTGGCCGGCGGCAAACGCACCGATGTAGTCGCCCGCCACCAGTTTGCCGCTCCCCTGGCGGATCAGATGGATTTCGTATTCGGGATGATGATTCCAGCGCGCAAGCGCGTAGGGATAGTCGTGCTCATACCAGCGAAAGCTGTGCTCCGGCTGAGGCAGGATGACCTCCAGCTCGGCCGGGGGCTGCTCGAATAGCGCGGCGCGGCGATCAGGCATGGCTTGCCCCTTTTTTATAGTTCTGAACAGCAACATAGCCGGATCAAAGGGTGTTCGCTACCCAAGGTATTACCCATGACTGGTACTTTTTTGATCTTTACAGGGACCAGGCGGCGCGATTAAAAAAGTATCGGTTTCTCGTCCTCAACGCGTTTGTTGCGCCTTTCGCGAGCTGGTGTAATCCAGCCGTCACCCGCTGCGGTCCGAGACATTTTTGACCAGCCACGGTTTACAACAACAATAATAATTCCGCGCCACCGGCGTGGAGTGGAGAGCATCATGAAGACCCGGCATCACGCGCTCATTCTGTCCGCTGGTTTGTCTTTGGCCTGTGCCGCCCAAGCCGCCGAAACCCTCACCATCGCGACGGTGAACAACAGCGATATGATCCGCATGCAGCGGCTCTCCAAGGTTTTCGAAGAACAGCATCCCGACGTCAGGCTGAATTGGGTCGTGCTGGAAGAGAACGTCCTGCGCCAACGGCTGACCACCGACATTGCAACACAAGGCGGACAGTTTGACGTCTTGACCATCGGCACCTACGAAACGCCGCTGTGGGCCGCCAAGCATTGGCTGGAACCGATGAAGGATCTGCCGGCGGCCTACGATGTCGCCGATATCTTCCCGTCGGTGCGCCAGGGCCTGTCGCTCAACGACACCCTCTATGCCCTGCCCTTCTACGGTGAAAGCACAGTCACCTATTACCGCACGGACCTGCTCAAGCAGGCCGGGCTGACCATGCCCGAGCATCCGACCTGGACCCAGCTCGGCGAGTTTGCCGCCAAACTGCACCACCCCGATAAAGAGCAATACGGCATGTGCCTGCGTGGCAAAGCCGGTTGGGGCGAGAACATGGCGCTGCTGAGCACCCTGGCCAACACCTTCGGAGCGCGCTGGTTCGATGAGCAATGGCAACCCGAACTGACCGGGCCCGAGTGGACCGCCGCGGCCAACTTCTACGTCAACACCCTCAAGAATTACGGCCCGCCAGGCGTTTCAAGCAATGGTTTCAACGAAACCCTGGCCCTGTTCAACAGCGGCAAATGCGCTATCTGGGTCGATGCAAGCGTCGCCGGTTCCTTTACCACGGACAAGACCCAAAGCCGGGTCGCCGACACGGTGGGCTTCGCCCCGGCACCGGTCGAGGTCACAGACAAGGGTTCGTCCTGGCTGTATGCCTGGTCATTGGCGATACCCACGACGTCCCGGCACAAAGAGGCCGCCAAGGCGTTCATCACCTGGGCCACATCGAAAGACTACATACAGTTGGTCGCCGACAAGGACGGCATCACCAATGTGCCGCCGGGCACCCGTCTGTCCACCTACAACGATGCCTACCTGAAGGCAGCACCCTTTGCCAAAATCACCCTGCAAATGATGCAGAACGCCGACCCCGCCCGCCCCTCGGCCAAGCCCGTGCCCTATGTCGGCATCCAGTACGTGACGATTCCCGAGTTCCAGGCCATTGGCACCTCGGTGGGCAAGCTGTTTTCCGCCGCGCTCACCGGCCAGATGTCGGTGGAGCAGGCCCTGAGCGCTGCGCAGATAGCCACGGCCAAGGACATGCAGCGCGCGGGTTACCCGAAAAAATAATCCGCACCACCGGCTGTCGCAGCCCTTCGGCCGACAGCCGCTCATTTTCGCGAACAGGAAGCCCATCTGATGAAACGACTTGAAGGAAAAAGCGCGCTGGTGACGGGTTCGGCCCGAGGCATAGGCCGCTCATTCGCCGTGGCCTACATCCGCGAAGGCGCCAGCGTGGCGATCGCCGATATCAATCTTGAACGCGCACAGGCGACCGCCGCCGAACTGGGCCCAAAGGCTTATGCGGTGAAAATGGACGTCACCGATCAGGCCTCTATCGACGACGCCATTGCCACGGTGATTACCCAGGCCGGCAAACTCGACATCCTCGTCAATAACGCCGCGTTGTTTGATTTGGCACCGATCAGCGAGATCACTCGTGAAAGCTACGAGCGCCTGTTCTCCATCAACGTGGCCGGTACGCTGTTTACCCTTCAAGCCGCCGCGAAGCAGATGATCAGCCAGGGTCATGGCGGCAAGATCATCAACATGGCCAGCCAGGCCGGGCGTCGCGGCGAAGCCCTGGTCGCGGTGTACTGCGCGACCAAGGCGGCCGTGATCAGCCTGACCCAGTCAGCCGGGCTGGACCTCATCAAGCACAGGATCAACGTCAATGCGATCGCCCCCGGGGTGGTCGACGGCGAGCATTGGGACGGCGTCGATGCCCTGTTCGCCCGGCATGAACACCTCCCCCCGGGAGAAAAGAAGAAACAGGTGGGGGCGCAAGTCCCCTATGGCCGGATGGGCACCGCCGAAGACCTGACGGGGATGGCAATCTTCCTGGCATCGGCGGAGAGCGATTATGTCGTTGCGCAAACCTACAACGTCGACGGGGGGAACTGGATGAGCTGATACGGAGGTCCGTTCACCCGCGATTTTTTTGTGAGAGGATTTGTCTTCAACGGTCATCTTCCCGATGTTAAATGATCTAATCCCCCGGTCATTTCCTTCAGAAGATTCGTCATCATCCATGGATATCAAACAGCTCTGGCTGCGCGCCCAGGACTTTTTCAGCGCCCTCGATCAACATCCCCTGCTGCAAGCCGGGCTGGGCCTGGCGCTGCTGCTGATCGTGGCGCTGGTGCTCGGCCGGGTCGCGCGTTATGTGATCCTGCATGCCGCCCGGCTGCTCGGGCGCCAGCCGGCGCTGCACTGGGTCAACGATCTGCTGCAGAACAAGGTCTTCCATCGCCTGGCGCAAACCACGCCTTCACTGGTGATCCAGTTCGGCCTGCACCTGGTGCCGGAGTTGAGCAAGAACGGCCTGATCTTCTTCGGCAATGTCGCGCTGGCCTTTACCTTCCTGTTCCAGGTGCTGGCCATGAGCGCCCTGCTCAATGCCCTGCTGGATATCTACGCACGCACCGAACACGCCCGCACGCGCTCGATCAAGGGTTATGTGCAGTTGGCAAAGATGGTCCTGTTCGTGTTTGGCGCCATTGTGATCGTCGCCACGCTGATCGACCGTTCGCCGCTGTTGCTGCTCTCGGGCCTGGGCGCCATGTCGGCGGTGATCCTGTTGGTCTACAAGGACACCCTGCTGTCCTTCGTCGCCAGTGTGCAATTGACCAGCAATGACATGCTGCGGGTCGGCGACTGGATCGAGATGCCCCAGGTCGGCGCCGACGGCGATGTGGTGTACATCACCCTGCACACGGTCAAGGTGCAGAACTTCGACAAGACCATCGTCTCGATCCCGACCTGGCGGCTGATGTCCGAGTCGTTCCGCAACTCCAGCGGACGCCCTCAGAAAACATACTATTCCCAGCAAGCCCCCTATCCCCATTGGGTGCTTTGCTAGTACGCATACTAGATCCGGCTGTACTACTTCAGAACTGAACCGTCTATCTCTCCCCCCTCCACGTATCAACTCCCCCTACTCCGTAAGCCCCGCAAGCGATACAAAGTTGAGCGCGCGTCACTGATTCTCCACCCCCTACCAATCCGACATCACCACAACCACCGCACAGCAGCGCAGCCTTAGCTTGGGGCCCTGGGCCTGGTGGACGCCGTGTACCTCCAAAACGAGCATCTGCACTGCTATGAACTGAGAAGGCGAGTGACGTTGGAAAGCGGGTGGCGTTATGACATCGCATGATTGTAGGATCTCTGTTCTTGGCACACCCAGTGAAACCACTACTCAAGGATAGAAAAATGCTGGAACGGAAAGCTTTGCTTGATGAGATCGCTACTCACTTTGCTGTACTTAAATTCTTTATTGAGACGAACACCGCCTCTGGATTTGTTGACACCAATATAGTAAGTGAAGATTTTGTCGCTAGCATATTGAATGTCTCGCACAAGTGGAATCTAGCCAATACCAACCACACGACCACGAACGCCAAGTCCATTGATTTACTGGACGAATCCAATCGAATTGGGGTTCAAGTAAGCTCACGAGTCGACTCGAAGAAAATCAACTCAACGATCAACGGCTTGATCGAGAATGAGCATCGTACAAAAATAGGTGAACTGTTCTTTTTTTCACTGAAACAAAAGCAAACCAGATACAAAGTAGATGCCGAGTGCCCAGGCATTAAATTCACCACTAAAAACGTGCTGGATTTCAACCAAGTCATACGCAAAACAAAAGCTCTGTCAACCGGGGTTGATGACCTTAGGCAGATGCGTGACGTCGTGATAAAAAACTTCTCCGAAATCCCTAGGCGCATAATTGAAAAAGCGACGGCCATAAGCAACTGGCTATCACATTTCGACGACTCGATTGTTGACAAAAAGCTGGAAGAGCTCCTAGGGCGATCCTTTCAAACAGGAGAGACGCTTAAAGCCCAAGTCATTCTCCTAATCGAAAAGAACGAACTAAACCAAGCCAAGGAATTGCTAGACAGCTTGGCCAACACCAGCAGAAAGATGGCGGCACAGGATTTCATTGATATAGCCAACCTCTATACACTACTGGGCTCCGACCAAGCAGATATTTATTATTCTCATGCTGCAAGCCTGGATCCCGAAAGCGTAAAAGAAGCCAACCTCTATGCGATAGGGCTTATGCTTAGAGGCAAACTACCGGAGGCTGAGAAGGTCTTTAAAGCGTGCCTCGAAAAAGAAGATATCACTCTCAAAGAACGAGAGGCAGTACTTGGGAACCTGGGATTCCTTTATAAAAACAACGGGCGCTTCTCTGAATCCATAGACGCGTTTGAAAAAGCATTGGTAATATCCGACAGCATTGATCACAAAATAGGTCGAATAAAGCACCTTAACGGTCTGGGCAGCTGCTATCTAAATCTAGAAAACCTGGAACTATCCGACCAGTACTTTAGTCAAGCCAAGTCATTGCTTGACGACACGCTGAAAACCTCAAAGGACGATAGCGAAAAGAAAGAACTGCGCTCGATCAAGTCAAATTTACTGACAAACATCGCCATTCGCTTGAAGCACATGGCTGAAATCTCAGGCGACGAAAGCTTGTTCCACCAGGCACTGGAGTTCCTTGACCAGGCCGTTGACTTGGCGGAGATGATGGGCGACTCAAGAAGCCTGTTACGGCACTACGGAAATATCGCCAACATCTACCAGGGACTCAAGAACCTGGAAAAATCGCGCGAGTACAACGTTAAGGCCTACAAACTATCAATCCAAGAAGAAGACAAAAGGTCGCAAGTAGCATCGCTTTTAAATATCGGCCTAGTTGACAAGGACGAAGGAGACCTACTCTCCGCAAAATCCAACTTCAAACTCGCCCTCAAACTAGAAAACAACGTATACCCAAAAATTCGAGCTAATCTACTGGCCAGCTCCGCGCTTGTCCATAAGGCGCTGGGAGAGCACTCAGATGCCCAAGAGCATTATGACCAGGCCGAAAAGCTTTACAAAGAGCTGGGCCTGCAAGACTCCCTATATAGCTTAGAGGTAAGATTTTCACAGGTGGGTGCTGCAGGATCATAACTGCTGAATTTGATCCTTGATAGGTTTCCATAGCGAACGAGCCGCCTATTGAAAGCTTATGCTTAGCCTTAGGCTATATACGAGATGCATCCGAGCTCGCCCATGCTGCATTGAAAACGGGCTCGGATGCTCCCTTACAACCCCTAAACTCCGCTTCCTCAGCTGCTTTTGCCTGACCTGACCTCAAGACCTTTAACAGCCTCTAGAGCCCATTTGAGTTTTTATGAGGCCGGCCTTCATCCAAGCATCCGGCGCTGCTGGCAACCAAGCATCGATTCAGATGCCCTCACAGACAGCACTTTTTGTACTTGAGTCCACTTCCGCAGGGGCACGCATCGTTACGCCCATGCTTTTTGGGGGCAAACAATCTCTCCATGGCCTTCAGGCCCTGGCTAACAGATGAAGATGG